>JAHOYV010000102.1 GCA_019038745.1 Gemmatimonadales bacterium | reverse complement strand
CACCTGCATCTGGTTGCCTACAAGTCCGGTTTTGATCCTGTCGGAGCCCTGGCGGGTGTCATGACCTTGGATTCGCTGATCGAGGAGGAAATTGAACCAGCCTTTGATCCTGAGCTGGGGTATCTGACTGCCAGCCCAGCCGGGGTGGGGACCGGTCTGATTCTCTCCGTCCATCTCCATTTGCCTGGCCTGGTTTTGGCCGGGGAGATTGAAAAAGTTTGTAACGCCTTGAACCAGCTGCAGTTTAAAGTGCAGGGACTTTATGGAAAAGGCAGATCGGTGCGGGGGGCAATCTTTCAGGTATCCAATCTGGTGACCTTGGGCCTTTCCGAGGAAGACTTGGCCGGGGATTTTGAATTTCACATCGGTCGGCTCATCCAGCATGAGCAATCGGCCCGGCAGCAGCTGCTGGCCCGAGACGAGGTGGGAGTTCTGGACATGGCCCACCGGAACCTGGCGGTTTTGCGTCAAGCTAGGCTGATCACCTCTCAGGAGGCTGTGGATCGGCTTTCCCATGTTCGGCTTGGGGTAGATCTGGGCCTCCTTGAAGGGCTGGATAATCGGGGTCTCAACGAGGCGCTTTGTCGAATTCAGCCGGCTCACCTGGAGATTGCAGCTGGATGTCCCTTGCCTAAAAGAAAAGTCTCCTCCGCCCGAGCCGATTTTTTGCGAAACCATCTGGACCCCGTCGCTTGAATCTGTTTGAATAATCCGGGTAAAGTCTGCTCGCATAGTGGCGAAAACCAGGAAGTGAAGCTTTGCCGGTGTACGGCCAGGATCATGGGAGGATAGCGGTCCTTTTTCGGTGTAGGTATCTTTAAGGTACTGGCCCGGGTACAGGGATTATGCTCCCCGGATTGTTGGAGTACAGGAACGCGACATGAAAATGACTCACGGAGGCGCGCAGGAATGAATGATCGGTTTACGCAACGTGTCCGCAAAGTGCTCTTTTTGGCCCGGGATGAGGCAGGCCGCTTGCAGCATGACTACATAGGTACCGAACATCTTTTGCTTGGAGTCATTCGAGAGGGCAGTGGCGTGGCGGCCAATGTACTGCAACGGATGGGGATCGATTTCGACAAGGTGCAGAAAGTGGTCGAGGAATCCGTATCGGCGCCCATGGGACCCGTCAGCATAGGCGAAATCCCCTTCACGCCCAGGGCCAAAAAAGTTCTTGAGCTTTCAATCGACGAGGCCCGTCTGCACAACCACAACTACGTGGGGACCGAACATTTGCTGCTGGCCCTTATTCGCGAGGGCGAAGGGGTTGCCGCCAGGGTACTGACCGACTTGGGCGCCGACCACGAGAGGGCCAAGCGGGAAGTGATGAAGGCCTTGGGCGGGGGTGGCAAATCAGGTCCTGTTGCCGGGAGCAAGCGACCCAAAGAGAAGAAGGAAAATTCCGTTCTGGAGCAGTTCGGGCGGAACATGACCGATATGGCCCGGGAGGGCAAGTTGGACCCCACAATCGGACGCACCACGGAGATTGAACGCTGCATACAGATCCTTAGCCGCCGCAAAAAGAATAATCCCGTCCTGATCGGGGAACCGGGTGTCGGCAAGACAGCTATAGTCGAGGGCTTCGCCTCCATGATTGTGGAGGGCAATGTGCCGGCCCTGCTGAGGCAGAAGGAAATCGTTACCCTGGATCTGGCCAGCGTAGTGGCCGGGACCAAGTATCGGGGCCAGTTCGAAGAGCGCTTGAAGCAGATCATGGCTGAAGTGCGTGAAAATCCAGATATCATTCTTTTCATTGATGAACTGCATACCATTGTCGGGGCCGGTGGTGCCGAGGGAGCCATCGACGCCTCGAATATGCTAAAGCCAGCCCTAAGTCGGGGTGAGATCCAATGCGTGGGTGCTACCACCATGGATGAATACCGAAAATTCATTGAGAAGGATGGGGCTCTTGAGCGGCGGTTCCAATCGGTGATGGTCAACCCGCCTACTGAGGAACAGACCGTTGAAATTCTCTTCGGCCTGCGCGACAAGTACGAGGCCCACCACCGGGTGAAGTTCGACGATGATGCCTTGAAGGCAGCAGTTTTCCTTTCCAACCGTTACGTCTCGAGCAGAGCATTGCCCGACAAGGCCATCGACATCATTGACGAAGCAGGCAGTCGGGCCCGCCTCAGCATGACGGTTGTGCCACCGGACCTGCGGGACCTGGAAAAGCGTATTGAGGAAGTGATCACCGAGAAGGAATCTTCGATCCAGGCCCAGGAATTCGAGAAGGCTGCGGCCTTCCGAGACGAGGAAAAGGAGCTCAAGGAGAAGCTCCAGGATCTGAAGCAGAACTGGACCGCAGGCAGCAAGGACCAACAGACAACCGTAAATGAAGCTCTTATCTGCAAGGTGATAGCCGACATCACAGGGATTCCCGTATCCGAGGTGGAGGAAGAAGAGACCGATAAACTTCTGCGCATGGAGGAGGAACTGGGCAAGGTGGTTGTGGGCCAGGAGGAAGCTCTGACGGCAGTTTCCAAGTCCATCCGACGAAATCGTGCGGGTTTGCGCGATCCCCGCCGGCCTATCGGATCATTTATTTTTCTCGGGCCCAGCGGTGTCGGCAAGACCGAAGTCGCTCGGCGTTTGACTGAATTCCTGTTTGGTGATCAGAATGCCCTGATCCGGGTGGATATGTCGGAATACATGGAGAAACATTCCGTTAGCCGTCTGGTTGGCGCGCCTCCGGGGTATGTTGGATACGACGAGGGTGGAATGCTGACTGAAAAGGTCAGGCGCAAGCCCTACTCAGTGATCCTTCTGGATGAGATTGAGAAGGCCCACCCCGATGTGTACAACATCCTGTTGCAGGTCCTTGACGATGGGCAGCTGACCGACAGCTTCGGCCGCCTGGTGGATTTCCGCAACGCCGTCCTGATCATGACCAGCAACGTAGGGAGCCGGAAAACGCACGCTGTACGCGGAGTCGGTTTCGGCTCGGATGAGGCCGATCAGGACAATCAGCGGGTTGTTTCGAATATTGATCAGGATCTGCGCAAGACCTTCGCGCCGGAATTTCTCAACCGGATCGACGAGATCGTCACTTTCCGTTCCCTGGACAGGAAGGACATTTCCCAGATTGTGGACATTCTGCTTCTGGACGTAACAAGCCGTCTGCGTAATCTTGAAATTCAGTTTGAGTTTAGCGATGAGTGCAAGGCGTTCCTCTGTGATGTGGGCTACGACCCCATGATGGGAGCCCGGCCGCTGCGCCGCGCCATTCAGAAGCACCTGGAGGACCCACTCAGTGAGCGTCTCCTGCGGGGTGAAATCGGCTCCCGGACCAAATTGAAAATCGGTGCCAAGGGCGGCAAGCTCTCCTTCGAATCGGAGCCGGCTACTGAATTGAAAACCTAGCCTGGAGTGGTACGAGATTCTGTATTTCCATAGGCCGGGACCGGGTGAGCCCAAACTGGGCTTCCGGCCTGGCTTTTGTGTAGTTTCCCCTTTGCCTACTCCCTGCCCTCCCCTCAAGTTCGCCTTCCCAATTCAGATATGTTTGCATATTTTTAACCCGGCACTATATATCAGGCCTCTGTTGGGAACTTCCGGAACAGGACTGGTTTTGAACCTGTCATTCAGGATGTCTCCACTTCATCCCGGATTTAGTATTGTAGCAGCGGGATACGGATGTTAGAGTCCCGCTCTTTCCAGTTGAAAAACCTTCACGGGGGAGCCCGTTTTTTCATATGAAGTTCATTCTGCGTCTAATCCCAATTGTCCTGCTGTTCTTGCTCGCCAACCTGTCATCGGCTCTGGGCCAGGATCAGAGCCCCCCTGCAATCGCCGAGATTCAGGTGGTGGGAGTGCAGACGGTCGGTTCGCGACAGGTCAGGGCCTGGTCCGGATTTCAAGAGGGCAAAATCCTCACTCGTGACCTCGTCGCCGACGGGATCCGGCGTCTTTTCGATACGCGCAAGTTCTCAGACGTCTTCATCTATGAGTTGCAGGTCGATGGCGGTGTGCGGTTGATTATAAACCTGGTGGAGTTCCCCAGGATCAGAAGCATTACCTTCCAAGGCAACAACAAGGTCAACGACAAGGATTTGAAGGCGGCTTTCAAGGCCCAAGTCGGCCAGTTTGCCAATCCCTCGGTCATTCGGCGCGATCTTCAGCCATTGAGGGAAATCTACCACGAAAAGGGATACTATAACGTCTCCATGCATACCGATTCGACGGTAGTGGACGCAAATAACCTGCAGGACCTGGTGGTCACCGTTTTGGAAGGCGAAAAGGTCAAGGTCAAGACCATCACCTTCGTTGGCGCCGATAAGCTCAAGCAGGATGACTTGCGCGACGCCATGGAGCAGGGTACAACCGGCTTCCTGAGCCGGGGAGTTTTCAAGAAGCAACAGTTCGAAGAAGATCGGGAACGGATTGTCACGTATTGCCGAAACCATGGTTACCTGGATGCTTCCGTCGACGATGTTGAGATGAATTTCCGGGAGAACGACAAAGAACTGGATCTTGTAATCCATTTTACCGAGGGCAAGCAATATGTAGTGGGCGATATCCACTGGGAGGGCAACACTGTTTTCGACGACGTTAAGATTGCCGACCAGGTATGGCTGGAAAAGGGGAAGGTATTCAAGGAAGAGGAGTATCTCGGGACCCTGGACAACCTGCAGACAATCTACGCCGATGAGGGCTATATCTACATTACCACCGAGCCCCAACGGGATATCATCGACAACCAGGTCAACGTGCGCTTCAAATTCATCGAAGGGCAACAGGCCGAGATCAGTGACATACAAATCAGTGGAAACGTAAAGACCTTCGATAATGTGATTTTGCGCGAGATGCGGATCTTCCCCGGCGACAAATTCAGCAATTCGCGGATAGAATCCACGATGCGTGACATCTTCCAGACGGGCTTCTTCGAGGATATTCAGCCTGACATCCGATCCGCTGAGGACGGAGACGTGGTCATGGAACTTCAGGTCAAGGAGAAGCAGACCGGCCAATTCATGTTCGGTATGGCCTACAGCGCCCAAACGGCCCTCAGCGGATTTATCCAGGTGGCCGAGACCAACTTTCTCGGCAGGGGTCAGAACGTGGGGGTTACCTGGCAGTTCGGTTCTCGTCAACGCTACGTCGATCTGAGCTATACCGAACCCTGGTTTTTGGGTACGCCGACCCTCGTTGGCGTCGATCTGTTCGACCGCTACCAATTCAACTACGATGATTTCTATGAGAGTCAGGTTCGGGGATTCAGTCTTCGCTCCGGCCGAAGGATTCCGGGGACCCGTTATAGCCAAGTCGGCTTGCGCTACGAGCTTTCCGAGACGGAGCTCTCCGATTTCAGCAGTAGTTATGTCGACTACCTGGATAACATGGAGGCCTCCTTGGGGACCAGCGAACTTCCCTGGGAGCGATTGGACGAAGCCGAGTGGCCGAGCAGCAAGAGCAGTGTGCGCCTGACCCTCAGCCGTAACAGTACGGACAATCCTTTTTTCCCAACTGCCGGTTCCAAGTCCAGCTACAGTCTTGAGGTAGCCGGAGGCTTACTGGGCGGGGACATCGGTTTCCAGGAACACATGTTGTCTCATTCCTTCTACCAGAGGTTGCCTGCCAAGCTGGCGCTCCATTTACGTGGATTCTTCGGTCTTATCCAGGGGTTAAACAGTTCCAGTGATGATGCGGAATGGGCTGATGACGTACCGACCTGGGAACGCTATCGACTGGGCGGTAATCGCCGATTGCCCCTGCGGGGATACCGCGACCTGGAAGTTGTCCCTCGAGAGAATCCCAGCTTTATCGGGGGTCGGTATTTCATGATCCTCAATTCCGAGGTGCTGTATCCCTTGACCCCGGCGATTCAACTCATATCCTTTCTGGATATGGGGGATGTATGGAATAGTTTCTCCTCTGCGGATATGTCTTATTTGCGCAAGGGAGCTGGTTTCGGTATCCGGGTCGAGGTCCCCATGATGGGGAACGTCGGCTTTGATTATGGATACGGTTTCGACCGAGTGGGCGGGCCTTCCTGGGAACCCCACTTTACAATAGGCAATTTCTTCTAAACAACTGGGAAGAAGTAGATTGCAGAAATTAAACGTCTCAGGCTGGAGGAAAAAATGCTCCGATTGAACAGTAACCACCTGGCAATGGCCTTGGCCCTGCTGATCCTGGTCCCGGTTGTTCTGCCGACTTCCGCCGCTATTGCGGAGGATTATAAACCGATGGCCATCGTGGATTCCCAGCGGATCGCGGAGGAATACGAGGCTGCCCGCGATGCGCAGGAACAGTACGAGAAATTCCTGCAGGAATTGAAAAGGGAAGTAGAAGACAAGGAGACCGAGTTGGCCGCCTTGGTTGAGGAAATTGAGAGCCAGAAAATGTTGCTGGGCGAAGATGCACTGGCTACCAAGATGCAGGCCTTTGAGAAGAAACGGGCCGATTATTTTCAGTTCAGGGACGGTATCGATGTGCGCGCCGAGAGTGAGTACAAGGCCAAGATTACCCCGATTTTGGACCAGATCAAGACTATCGTCGAACGCCTGGGCAAGGAAAAGAAATTCGGGCTTATCATTGATTCAGCCTCCCTTGGCGTTTTATTCATCGAATCCGAATACGATTTGACCGACGACGTCCTGCTGGCTTTGGCCAAGGGTGGGGACTAACTCCTTGGTTCGGGTTGGAGCTCAAAGCTGATTTTTTATTGACAGCCGGACGAATCTCGGCGAGATTTTGAAAACATTGAGGGTGGTAGCATTCTCGCCCCTCATCGGTTAGCGATGGGGGGCGGTTGCTTAAATTGTGAACTTGTGCTTTCGGATTGTTTGGAACCGGAGTACGGGTCATCAGGGATAGTTGCATGCCAAGCCTGAGACTCAGTGAGGTGGCTGCGCTGGTAGGAGGGGAGCTGGTCGATGACCGGGATCCCCTGATCAACGGCGTGTCGGGAATCGACGAGGCGGGTCATGGAGATCTGACCTTTGTGACCAGTCGGAAATTCATCGCCAAGCTGGAAAAATGTGAGGCCTCCGGAGTCATTATCGGGACCGAAGACGAGGTGGATCTGCCGGCGGTCAGGGTGGCTGAACCCTACCGGGCCTTTGCTGCCGTTTTGGTGCGATTCCAAGCCGAGGACGACCGTGTTTTTCCGCGCGGAATTCATTCCTCGGCTGTGGTTGATGAAAAGGCGCAGGTAGCGGACGACGTTGCCTTGGGGCCTTTCTGTTTCGTGGGTTCGGGTGCAAAGATCGGTTCTGGTACTCGCCTAGGGCCTCATGTCGTGGTGGGACCGGATGTGGAGCTCGGAAGAGACTGCAGACTTTATGCCCATGTGGGTTTACGGGAAGGCTGTCGGGTCGGTGACCGGGTTGTTCTGCATCTTGGAGCGTCAATTGGAACGGATGGATTCGGGTACCTGCCTTCCGAGCAGGGCCTCCTCAAGATTCCCCAGGTGGGGATCGTTGTTCTGGAAGACGACGTGGAAATCGGGGCCGGAGTCTGTATTGATCGTGCCACAACAGGTCAGACCAGGATTGGAAGTGGAACGAAAATAGACAACCTGGTTCAGGTGGGCCACAATGTTCACTTGGGAAGGAACTGTGCCTTGAGCGCACAATGTGGGCTCTCCGGGAGCGTGGTTGTCGGTGATCGTGTCACGATGGGCGGACAGGTTGGAATCTCCCACCAGGTGGAGATAGGCTCGGACGCCAAGCTCGGGGGTAAAACAGGGGCCACCCGGAGTCTAATTGGGGGCAAGGAATATTTTGGGGTCCCGGCTCTTGAGGCGAAGGAGTCGTTTCGTATTCTAAGTGCCTTGCGCAAGTTGCCGGCACTATTACGCAGGGTGGCGCTACTGGAATCAAGGTTGCCCGACCAAGGCAGGAAAAAGGAACAGGAGTAGGGCGGTGATCTGGCTTCAAAAGACGATAGAAGAATCCGTAAGTATGGAGGGAACCGGTCTGCATACTGGGCGAAAGACCCGGATGACCCTGTCCCCGGCAGAGCTTAATACCGGTTTGGTTTTCTTGGCCCAGGGGCCAGACGGTCAGGTGGAAATTCCAGCTCTGGTTGAAAATGTTGCCCCCCGGGAAGACCTGGTGCGGGCCACGACCCTGGTCAAGGACGGCGTTCGCATCAACACGGTGGAGCACGTCCTGGCGGCCCTGATGGGGATGGGCGTCACCAACTGCCGAATCACCCTTGATGGCAACGAACCTCCCGTCCCCGGATGCGGTAGCTCCCTGTCCTACGTAAATTTGATCGAAGAGGCTGGAATTCGGGAACAGGGCTTGCCCGGGTGCTATTTTAAGATCAATCGACCCTTCCACTATAGCGACGGCACCGCTGAGATTTCCGCTGAACCGGCCGACCATTTTCGCATTTCTTTCCACATAGATTACGACGATCCGTCCATCGGTGTCCAAAGCACAACCTTTGATATTCGACGGGAAATTTTCAAGAAGGAAGTGGCTCCTGCCCGCACCTTTGCCCTATTGCGTGACGTTAAGAAATTACGGGACATGGGATTGGGGCAAGGTGGATCAGAACACAATGCCCTGATTTTCGATAATGGGGCAATAGTCGGGGGTCAGGAACTCCGCTTCCCAGACGAATGTGTCCGGCACAAGGTTTTGGATCTGCTGGGGGATTTGGCCCTGTTGGGGATGCCCATTCAGGGACACATCAAAGCTCGTCTTTCCGGACATGCCGCCAACGTTGATTTTACCCGTATCTTGGCCAAGGCTGAACGAAAATTGCCTCGAATCTACCCTGCCAGGAAGCCGGAACATTGGGATATTTCTTCCATTATGGAGATCATGCCCCATCGTTTTCCTTTCCTGCTGGTGGACCGGATTCTGAAATTGGAACCAGGTAAGAGAGTTACCGGTATAAAGAACGTTACAATTAACGAACCCTTTTTTCAGGGTCATTTTCCTGGTCATCCCATCATGCCGGCAGTTATTATTATTGAGGCCATGGCCCAGGTTGGAGGCGTGCTGCTTCTCAGCAGTGCGGAAGATTCCCGGGGTAAGCTGGTATATTTCAGTGGCATCGATGAAGCCCGGTTTCGCCAGCCTGTCGTTCCGGGAGATCAGGTTCGTTTCGAGTTGGAATTGCTGAAACTTCGTGGTCCCCTGTGCAAGATGCGCGGGACCGCATGGGTCGGTGACGTCAAAGTCGCCGAGGCCGTTTTATTGTCCACAGTGGTGGAGAGCTAACCGCCACGCCAAGGAGGATGTTTTGGATCCCCTCAAGAATAATGGTGGTATCGGCCCAAGGCCGATTCGCAATGCGGAAATTCATTCCACCGCCGTTGTCCATGCCTCGGCCAAGCTGGGCCACAACGTCAAGGTTGGTCCCCATTCGGTGATCGGACCGGACGTAGTGCTGGGCCCCGATTGTGTGGTCGGAACATCGGTTTTAATCGAAGGCAACACCATCATAGGCAGGAACAACCGTTTCTTCCATGGGGCGGCCATCGGCTGTGAACCCCAGGACAAGAAGTTCGCCGGAGAAAATAGCTTCGTCGAAATCGGGGACAACAACGAGTTCAGGGAGTTTGTCACTTTGCACTTGGCAACCGGTGAGGGAAACGTTACCCGAGTCGGTAGTGATAATCTTTTGATGGCCTACGTGCACGTAGCCCACAATTGTATAATTCATGATAATGCAGTGCTTGCAAACGCCGTCAATCTGGCCGGTCACGTGGAGGTCGGGTCCAACGCGATTATCGGAGGTCTGACTCCGGTGCACCAGTTTGTCCGAATCGGCGCCTTCTCCTTCATTGGGGGCGGCAGCCGGTTGCCCCAGGATGTGCCCCCGTTCATCAAGGTTGCCGGCAACCCTGTTGAAGTAGCTGGAATCAACAGCATCGGCATGAAGCGGAAAGGCTTTTTGGACGAGGAAGTATTGAATCTCAAGAAGGCCTACCGGATTCTCTATCGATCGGGTTTGAATGTGACCCAGGCTTTGGAGCGGATTGCCGCTGAGTGTTTTTTGAGCCCCCACATTGAGGATTTAATGGCCTTTATCAGGCGATCCGAACGGGGAATTGTCCGGTAGCAACGGGAGGTCCGGTCACAGTACACACCGCCAGCCTAGCAAGTGACCCAAGGGAAGGTCGGCCCAGTTGGATCCCAACTCCATCAGACACATTTTTTTATCCTGTGGCGAAGCCAGCGGGGACCGCTATGGCGCGGAGTTGATTTCCGCCCTGCGCCGAATTGATCCTTCTCTGCGTATTTCCTGCCTGGGCGCCCGGAATATGGCCGGGGCCGGGGCCGAGGTGGTACTGGATTCATCCGAGCTTGCCATTATGGGGTTCGCCGAGGTTCTTGGCGCCTTGCCGGCCGTAATCAGAGCCCGTCGCAAAATTTTTTCCTTTTTGGGTGAGGAAAAAGTGGATTTAGTCGTCCCTATTGATTTCCCGGGGTTCAATGGGGGGGTAGCCTCCAGGGCCAAATCCCTGGGTGTCCCAGTCTTCTGGCTGATTGCGCCCCAGGTTTGGGCTTGGGGTGGTTGGCGGATCAGGGGTTTGAGGGAAAAGATCGATCGCCTTGGCACCATCTTGCCTTTCGAACCCAAATTTTTTACTGATCACGGTTTTGACGTTTTTGATATGGGTCACCCCCTGATGGAAAATTTCGGAGGCGATTTCCCCTTTGAGGAAGGGATCACCCGGCGAGAGAGGAAGTTTCACGATCAGGATGGCCCCCTGAAAATCTGTTTGTTACCCGGAAGCCGCAAACAAGAACTCTCCCACCTCTTACCCATTCTGAAAGTTACCAGCCAGGCTCTGGTCGGTCATCTGGGCGAGCGGCCGGCACATTTTGTTGTCAGCGCCGCTCCCGGTGTTGATCCCAAAACTATCAGGTCGGTATTCAATAGGGATACCGAGATCAGTTCCGAGCCTTTGGAAAGAGTTCTTGCAGGGTCGGATTTGGCTCTGGTTTGTAGTGGGACCGCCAGCTTGGAAGCGGCCTTGGCCGGGGTGCCCCATGAAATCGTCTACCGGACCGGAAAACTCAACTACTGGTTGGCCAGGCACCTGGTGCGGACCCAATTCATTGGACTGAGCAATTTGATCCTGGATAAGCCGATTATCCGGGAGCACATCCAGGAGGGAGCTTCGCCGTTGCCCTTGGCGAGGGAGCTATTGCGATGGGTAACCCGGCCCAACGAAAGAATGAATTTTTACCAGCAAGCCAGGGACCTGCGAAATCTTTGCGGATCGACTGGGGTCTGGGAACGAACCGCCAGTGCCCTTCTGGAATTTCTGGATGAAACATCCAATGCTCCTTCATAGGCTGAAATGCATGGCAGCCCCCTTGGCCTGGGGCTTTTTACGCTCGACCGTGACGGTTTTCCCCGTGAAGGGAGCCAACCCTCTGCCGGACGGCCCCGTGATTTTTGCCAGCCTACACCGGGATATCCTGCCAGCCATTCTTTTCGTGTGTCCATGGCGACCTGTACTGCTGGTGAGCACGAGCCCCGATGGCGAGATTCTGATTCGGAGTCTGGAGCGTTCCGGATGCGGATTCGTCCGAGGACAGTCCGGCGCTGAAGGTGCAAGAGCCCTGGTTGAATTGCGGCGAAGATTGCTTGAAGGACGCAGCATCGGATTGGCAGTCGATGGCCCCAAGGGGCCCTACGGATCAATCCAACCTGGTGTTATTCAGTTGGCCCGACTTACGGGTGTTCCGATCCTACCTCTAAGGGCGCGCCCGTCTTCGGCTCTCATGCTCAACTCCTGGGACCGGACCGTTGTTCCTCGGCCCTTCAGCCGGGTGGAAATGGTTTGCGGACCAGAACTCCATCTCGCCGCCGACTCTTCAGACAAGGAAATGGATGAAGCTCGGCGGAAGTTGAGAGCGTTTTTTGGGGTGCAGGAGGGGGATCGATGAAAGTGGTGGACCTGAGACCCGGACACGTGAAACTGGCTCTTTCCCTGTGGAGCGGTGCCCTGCCGGTAGGGAAGCCAGCGAATCGGTTGCCGGTATGGATCTCACCCGCTCGGCTTTATGGGAAACTGTTGGAACGGGTCATGGCCAGGCGGGTGAGTCAACGACCTGCCCCTCCGGAAAGCCGCCCTTTCCTGCTCTCGATTGGAAATCTTGCTCTGGGTGGAACTGGGAAAACCCCGGTAGTGGGGGCATTGGCAGAGGAACTGGCTTCCCGCGGGCTCCAGGGCGCGATCCTTACCCGAGGCTTCGGTTCTGCTCTAGCCGGGCCCATAGTGGTGGAGGCTTCCAATCCATTGGCCGGGGACGAGGCCCGATGGCACGCCGGTCGCATGGAAGGAACGGGTTGGACGATAATCCAGTCCCGGAATCGTCCCCGAGGGTTGAAATTTCTGGGGAAAAATCGGCCGCGCCTGGATGTGGTCCTTATCGAGGATGGGCATCAGACAGCCGGACTGGCTCGGCACCTGGACCTTGTCATCCTTGACCAATGGGACAGTAAGGATTCAGGAAAACAGGACTCTCTTTTGCCCCTCACGGGTCCGGTTTTCCCCTTTGGGCCCTGGAGGGAATCAGCTGCCGGGGCAAATCGAGCCGATATTCTCCTTGTGGAGTCTGAACAGGATGTTCCGGATACGTCTGTTGATGGCTGTCCGGTGGTTGTTTTTCGCCGTCGTATGAAACTGCGGGATTCCCAATCACAGAGTGATGTGCTCTCTACTCCTTTTTCCTGGGTCGGTCTCTCCGGGATTGCCCACCCCATTGCTTTCGAGCGGGGGGTCATGCGGGCCGTAGGATCCTGTCCGGCGGTTGTGATTCGGTGCAGTGATCATGTTCGCTATACCCCTGATCTGGTGCGTAGCGTTTTGTTGGAGATGAAGAAATCAGGAGCAAAGAGTCTGGTAACGACGGCCAAAGATTGGGTAAAACTGGAGGCATTGTGGCCAGAGGATGTACCGTTGGTTGTTGCTGATCTGGATATCTGGTGGGGTGACAGAAACGCGCTCCCCGATATAATCGAAGAGCGCGTTGGGCTATTGCCGACTATTAATCGGAATTAAGTTGCCCGACAAAGGTCACCATCAAACCACAGGGAATTACAACCTGTCGGTCACTGCCGGATTCATGGCCGATGAACTCAAGTTGGCAGTTGGCGGAATAGCTGGGTACGGCATCCGGGTCCGCCAGCAGGGTTCCGAACCAGGCTTCATCCTTGATATTTCGGTCTGTGATCATGATGCTGACAATTCCCTGTCCATCCACTGGAACAATGACGTCGCACAACCCTCCTTGGAGGTTGTATTTGACGAGGTCATCAACAGAGCCAGACGGGAAGCCAACGCTCGGGGTCCAGGTTATGTTGTAATTTGTGATATGAAACCAGCTGTACGGGCCGTCTTCGGGAATGGTCAAGCTGGTACTATAGGATCGAGCACGGAATTCAACCTGAACCCAATCGACGGGGAAGGTGATTTCGCCACCGCTGTCTTCCTGATAGGCGGAGAGCAAGGGGTAGCCGTCATTCACGGTTTCTACCTCACAAACGAGGCGTTCCCACTCGTTGCCATCCTTGCCCGAGCATCCGGTCATCCCGACCAGACCGATAACCAGTCCTACAACCAGGGTCAGATTCATAACACGGGATTTCACGGTTTCATCCTCCAGGTGGACATGTATCCAGGTAATTGTTTATGTTGCTGGTCGGTCATTTATTCGGCAGGATCGGGACCGCCTTTAGTTTGAAATGATGCAGGTTCCGCGCCGCAGGGCGTAGGGGCCCGAGATTCCCGAAGTGTTGTGGGTCAGGGTTCCGGAAAATTTCCCAAAAGGGAGTGGCATGTCTTCGAATTTCCTTTTTGATACGGTGAGCAGTAGGTACCTGGTCCTGGGTTCGGGTATTGCAGGCTTGCAATTCGCATTGTTGGCGGCTCGGACCGGGACGGTTCGAGTGATCACCAAGAAAGAAAGCAGCGAAAGCAACACGAACTACGCCCAGGGTGGAATCGCCGCTGCCGTTTCCCCTTTGGACGATTTTCAGCTTCACGTGCAGGATACGCTGTCGGCGGGAGCGGGGCTCTGTAACGAGAATGTCGTCAAACGGATGGTAGAGGCAGGGCCAGATCTCGTCGAACGTCTCTTGTCCTATGGTATCCGTTTCAGCAGGGAGGCTGATTCTCCTACCGGAGATTTCACTTTGGGCAGAGAGGGTGGACATTCCCGCCGGCGCGTCTTGCATTGTAGCGATCTGACGGGCCGCGAAATTGAAAATCGATTGCTGGATGCCTGTATGAAGCACCCCGACATAGTAGTGGAGGAACATCATCTGGGGCTGGAACTTCTAAGGGGCCGCGAAATGGGTTTGGGCGGCGGCCAGGCGGGCCGCATCGTTGGGGCTCTGGTTCTGGACCGGAGTACTTTGGGTCGTGGGGCCTATTTGGCCGACGCCGTGGTTCTGGCCACCGGGGGCTGCGGGAAAGTATACAGGTACACAAGTAATCCGGACATTGCCACGGGGGACGGGCTCGCAATGGCGTACCGGGCAGGGGCCGAGTTGCGGAATTTGGAGTTCGTGCAGTTCCATCCAACCTGCCTTTACCATCCGGAGGCCAAGAGTTTCCTGATCAGCGAAGCAGTTCGGGGTGAGGGCGCATTTTTGACCAACCACCGCGGCGAACGTTTCATGTCCCGCTACCATCCCCAGGCGGATCTTGCACCGCGAGACGTGGTGGCCCGGAGCATTGATCAGGAAATGAAAT
This sequence comes from Gemmatimonadales bacterium, assembly GCA_019038745.1. Classification (GTDB taxonomy): domain Bacteria; phylum Krumholzibacteriota; class Krumholzibacteriia; order LZORAL124-64-63; family LZORAL124-64-63; genus JANTGJ01. The sequence goes on along the minus strand of JAHOYV010000102.1, from coordinate 14,003 downwards.
CCAGTGGCGACCCCTGTGCCTTTCTGGATTTACGCCACTTGGCCAAGGGCCTGGTCGGGAGTCGATTCCCCTACCTGATGGAAAACTGTGCCCGTTTCGGGATCGACCTGGCGGGAGACCTGGTACCGGTGGTCCCGGCAGCTCATTACATGTGTGGTGGAGTGGCCGTGGACGGTGATGGCCGCAGTTCCCTGGCGGGGCTGTTTGTTATCGGGGAATCCGCCTGTTCGGGAGTTCACGGCGCCAATCGGCTGGCGAGCAACAGCTTGCTGGAGGCAGTCTATTTTGCCGACGGAGTGGCCAAGGTGGTGGAGAAGGAACCCCGGTTGTTTCCCGGTTCGCTTCCTGATCCGGAAGCGGGATTCCTGAGTGGTTATCCACTCAGTAGTGGCGCCGATGTAATGGTATTGGAGCACGACTGGGAGCAGGTTCGACGGGTAATGTGGGATTACGTGGGGATCGTAAGGGACAGGGAGCGCCTGGACCTGGCCTTGGTTCGTCTACGGGCCATACGTCAGACAGTTGAGAATCTGTACTGCGATAATCTGGTCAATCCTGACCTTGTCGAGCTGCGAAACATCAGCCTGTTGGCTGAGCTCATCGTTCTTTCCGCCCGGAGTCGAAAGGAGAGCAGGGGTCTGCACTTCACTCTGGATTATCCCAACCAGCTGGACCAGGCCAGTGATTCGGTGATCCGACGCGGCCACGCCCTGGATGGGGAAAAGAGCTGGGAGCGGCAGGATTTCGGCCATGACTGAGAAATGGTACCAGACAGCATTCGGACCCCACTATCCCATTTTGTACGGCCACCGGAATGAGGAAGAAGCGTCCTCCTGCCTGGACCTTTTGCCGAAATTGGCTCCCTTGGCCGGGGATGAGGATAGCGGCTTGGGCAGGATCCTGGACTTGGGGTGTGGACAGGGGCGTCACCTGGCCCGGTTGGCTTACGGTCCGATTCCGGTGGTGGGTTTGGACCTTTCGGCTGCTCTTTTGAAATTGGCCGTCTGCCAAATGGAAGGCGGGAAATGCGCTCCCCTGGTCCGGGGGGATATGCTGGCTTTGCCGTTCCTCGATAATTCGTTTTCTGCGGTTCTGTCCTTGTTTACGGCCTTCGGTTATTGCGGGAACCTCGCCCAGAACCGCCCGGTGGTTGAACAGATTGCTCAGGTTTTGAAGCAGGGAGGGCATTGGTACCTGGACTACTTGAACGCCGATAGGGTAAGGCAAGAACTTGGAGGGAAGGGATCTCACAACCGTAGCCGTTCCGCAGGACCCTTGGCGGTTACCGAAACCAGGGTTTTATCTCCCGACGCTGACCGAGTCATCAAGACTGTTGTAGTGGAATCTCGACCGGGTTGCGCCTCTGAAGCGTTGGCTGCAGGTATCCCTTCCGAGGGTTTGTCCTACCAGGAACAGGTGGCCCTTTTTACAGTGCAGGACCTTGACCAGTTGGCCGGTGAACTGGGTCTGGAACGGGTTGCGGAGGCTGGTAATTACAAAGGGGATCCTCTGGGGCAGGGGGAACGTTGGATTCTGGTCTACCGTCGGGTTAGGAATTTGACGGTGAGAACCGTTCCCAAGGTGGAGGTTTCGGATGTCCTTTGATTTTTCAGCTATTGGACTTCTGAATGAGGGGCTGATAGGAGAAGCCATTTTCCAAGATTGGCTTGGGGACGGAATTCGGATTACGGAAACGGGAAAGGCTAGGTCGGCTACACGGGACCTGGCTCAAACACTTGGCGGCAAGGAGAATGCCCAACGGGATATAAAGCACCCTGCGCCATTGTTTTCTTCGACTTGGAAAGCCTTTTGGGAGAAAGGGTTGCCCGGGCTTCTGCAGGATGTTTCTGAAGTTGTTCACCTGGAGAAAATTGGAAATTCACTGGAGCAGGGAGTCTGTGATGTTGTGGTTACCGGGCAACAGCCGGGATTCCTGGGCGGGCCTCTGTACACTCTTTACAAGATAGCCACCACCATCGCCTTGGCTCGTCGGCGAACCGCCGAAGGACGGCCGACCGTGCCGGTATTCTGGTCAGCCGACGACGACGATGACCTTCCGGAGGCTTTGGCACCCTGCTACTGGCAACCCGGGGAAGTGGATCTGAGGCGGGCCGGTGCTGCTGGACCCAAAGCCGGAAAAGGTTCGCGTTCTCTTCCCGTCGGCGAACTCCCGGTTTCTTTTCTAGGTGCTGAAGTAGCCCATTGGCTTTCAATGTTGGTTGATTCCCCGAGTCGGGAAACGAAAGGTGATAATCTGGCCGCAGATCTGGCTGGAATTTGGGAACTGGCAATCGCCCAGAAATGGAATTGGTCCCAATTACAGGCTCGGGCCATTACCAGGGTATTTTCGGGATGCGGCCTGGTGATTGTTTCCGGGAACGATCCCCACTTGCACGAGGTTGCTGAACCCATTTACCGTAAGATCCTGGCCGGACAAGAGGGTCTTTCAGCCCTGGTTCGAAAACAGGGGCAGGATTTGGTTCAGGGCGGGTGGCATGCACAGATCGGCCCGCGATCGCTTGCCAAGCCGCTTTTCTGGATGAAGGATGGACGGCGGATTCATCTTCGGCCTGAAGATTCCGAGGTGGAGGCTGGTTCTATCCGGCCTGGGGTTTTATTCCGAAGTTTAGTGCAGGACTGGCTCCTGCGGCCGTCCGCTGTCGTGGTTGGGCCTGGGGAATTGGCTTATTTGAACCAATTGAACCCTTTGTATGCCGCCCTGAATGTCCAACGGTGTCCCCTTGTTCCCCGTCTGTTCGGATGGGTGGGGCCCAAGGGAATCGACACGGGTTTGTTGGCTTGGCGAAATGGAAAAAATGAAGTGTCAAAAGAACGCTTGGCTGAGTTGGCCGACAAGGCCGCCGAGGAGGCCGGAGCTTATCTGCAGAGGATTTTGTGCGACTCCCTGGGACTGGACGAGGATCGGGCCGGTGAATTGGCCAGTAACCGAGCCCGCCGTTACCGCAAGGGCGTTTTGGCCATGCTCTCATCCGAGGCGGGCCGTAAAGCGGCAGACGAACGTCCTGCGGAACCGGTCTGGGTCTTTCCCGATGGGCAAAGGCAGGAGAGGCGTTTGGCTTCCTTCTGCGCGGCGGCCGTCTGGGGTGATGAATGGGTGTCGGCCCTCCTGGATGCGGCTGAGGCCCATCTGGACTGTGGGCTGCGCGGTGCCTGGTCGGAGTTCTTGATCGAAGTCTGAAATATTTTCGGAGGTTTTTCAAAAGTGGGAGCTCAAATGAAGTCCTCGAATCGTTTCGGATGCGATCTATTGGTGCTGTCACCCCACTCCGACGACGCGGAAATCGGTTTGGGAGGGACCCTGGCCCTGTTTGCTCATCGAGGTGCCAAAACCTGGGCGGTGGATCTTACGCAGGGTGAGTTGGGGACCAACGCCACCGTTCCAGAGCGGTGGTCCGAAGCCGAAAGTGCCTCTGCTGCTTTGGGCCTGACCGGGAGGGCGCAGCTCGAATTGCCCGATGGGTTCATCGACCCAGCCGATCGCTTGCAAGTCGAAGTTGTGGTTTCGGTGATCCGTTCACTCCGGCCGCGGTGGGTTGTAACGGCTCCCGAGCCGTACCGTCATCCAGACCATGTGGCAACTCCGCGTCTGGTGGCGAAAGCTTGTTTCATGGCTCAGTTGCTCAGTTTACAGCCTGATCCGCCGGTTATTGGCCTTTGGTCTGGTGGAGCGTCATGGCCCGAACCTGCCGAAGTTTGGCAGGTAGACACTCTGCTTTCCGTTTGTCCCGCGAGTGAGAAGCCCTCGCTCTTCTTCGATATCAGCGAAACCTGGGAAATTAAAAAACAGGCCTTGGCCTGCTACGCCAGCCAGTTCGATTCCGGCGGCGATCGCCGGCCGACCCCGATCAATGATCCGGATTTTCTATTGCGCATAGAACGACGAGCTCGAAATTGGGGGCGACGCGCGGGTTGCGATTTCGCCGAGGCTTTTCAAACCGAGTCGGCTCCGGTTCTTAACGGACTACCCACCGGCAGGTGGTCCGAATGAAAATGCCCAAAGTGGGGATCACCTGCTACCCCAACCAGGGTGGAAGCGGTGTAGTGGCCTCGGAACTTGGCTTGCATTTGGCGCGCCGCGGTTGCGAGGTTCATTTCATCTCCAGCAGTTTGCCTTTTCGGTTGCGTGACTATCAGGAGAAAATTTTTTACCACCAGGTGGATATGCCCACCTATCCGGTTTTCCTGAACTCTCCCTATACGTTGAGTCTGGCCACCGCAATGAGTGAAGTCACTCTTCAATACGGGTTGGACATTCTACACGTCCACTACGCCATTCCCCACGCTGCCAGCGCCTATCTGGCCCGCCAGATGTTGGCGGATCAGAAGACGGTGAAGGTCCTCACTACTTTGCACGGCACCGATATCACCCTCGTTGGCCAAGAGCCTTCCTTCAAGCCCATAACAAGGTTCATGATACAGCAGAGTGACGCGGTCACCGCGGTTTCCAGTTTTTTGAAGGAAGAGACCATTCGTCATTTCCAATGCCGGGAGGATATCCACGTAATTCCCAATTTCGTGGATGCGCGAGTTTTCAAACCCAGGGATTCGGTGGAAGGTCCTCGACGTTTCGCAAAACCAGGTGAAAAGGTGCTGGTCCACGCTTCCAATTTCCGCAAGGTCAAGAACCTGCCGGCCGTGGTTGAGGTTTTTGCCCGGGTGGCGGCTCGCATCCCGAGCCGATTGTTGCTCGTGGGGGATGGTCCGGAGCTGGTAAAAGTTCGGCAGAGGCTGGAAGATCTAGGGTTGGCCGACCGGGTGGAGACGTTGGGCCAAGTGGATAATCTAGAGCGTGTATTGCCCGAGGCGGACCTGCTGTTGTTGCCGTCGCTTCATGAATCCTTTGGCCTGGTGGCTCTGGAGGCCATGTCTTGTGGCGTGATACCGGTGGTTACAAATCGAGGAGGAGCCAATGAATTCATCCAGGATGGACTGAACGGTTTCCTGCGTGATCCGGAGGATTTGGAAGGCATGACCGCCGCCGCACTTGAAGTCCTGGGGAACGATTCCCAGCGCCAGCACATGGGGGAAGAGGCTCGCCGGGATGCGGCCGGCGATTTTGGTGTTTCCTGTGTCGTCAAATCCTATTTGGATCTCTATGATCAACTTAATGGGGCCTGCTGACGGGATGGCTGCCCAAGTTCTTTGCATGGCTGTGGTGAAAAATTCCGGCTAGAGGTTGACACATTTTTTCTGCGCTTTACAATAAGCACTATATCGTGAGGATTGGATCCATCCGAGGAGATGGTAGATGACCGGGATTTCCCAGCGGAGAAACAAGGTTGAGAATCTGGCCCTGAGGCACAAGGCCTTTTGGCCGGAGGCCTATTTATTTGTGTTGGAGGCTCTGGAAAGCGCCATGTTCGATCAAGAGATCAGTGAGCATATCAGCGGCCAGGAATTGCTGGAATGGATCCGCAATCTTGGGAATGATCGCTACGGAGTAATGACCGGCGACGTGTTCAATGCCTGGGGTGTCCAATCCACCCTGGATTTTGGTCGAATCGTTTTTCATCTGGTCGAAGCCGGATTGTTACGCAAGCGGAACCAGGATTCACTTAGCGATTTTATCGACCAGTTCGATTTTGACGATGCTTTTGCCTTGAAGTTTTTCGAGGGCCGAGGTTGAGGTTCCGGTCCGGAAGGTCACCCCGGCTGTTAGGGTAATCCGGATTGTCGGGAGGGGAACTTTTTGTTTCGTTCTCCGTTACCCTTGCCTCGGTAGCTTTTATTATATTCCTGTTGATCCGGGTCACGAGGCTCGGAGAACGGACCAAGGAGGGTCCGGTCGGATCAGGCGGAACCGGATTCCGGCCGTATCCCCACCGAACGTACCCCGACAACCCGACTGATTTTGGTGTAAGGACCCCTACGAGGAGACCACATGTTGGTGCATTCCCTGCCGGCCATGCTAGGGCCGGGCGAGTTGCTTGACCTGATTGCCGATACCACATTCTTTGGTAAGGGTATTCTGCTTACCCTGATGTTTTTATCCGTAATGTCCTGGGCCGTGTTCTTCGACAAGGTACGTACTCTGTCCCGTATTCGGAATGGTCATGTTCGATTCTGGAACCACTGCGACACTTGGCTGGAGGGGAACACAAATTCTGTTGAATTGGAGGAGTGGTGTGGCGCGAACACCGACTTGCCTCTTTGTAACTTGATTCTCGAAACCTCCGGAGCCGTTGATACGCCCGGCATCCGGCGCGCAGCCGAGCGCGTCAGCTACCTCGAGATAGAGAACCTGGAGAAGTACCTGATCCTGCTTTCGACCGCCGTTACCATCTCGCCGTTTCTCGGATTGTTGGGAACCGTGTGGGGGATCATGAGCAGCTTCTGGGACATGGCCTCGATGCACAGCGCCAACCTGACGGTTGTCGCCCCGGGTATCGCCGAAGCTCTGGTGACTACGATTGCCGGGCTGTCCACTGCCATTCCGGCGGTGATCTTCTACAATATGCTGGTTCGCAAGATCGACCTGGTGGGAAACGAATTGGAAAGACTGAGGACCATCCTTGAGGAAAGCGCGGGTGGAGGCCGAGGCAGCAACGGCCCGGCCGGGCGTGATATCGCACGACGGCCCGGCTGGCACGACCGGGAGATGATCTGATGCAACGCAAGGGGTCCTACCGGGGAATGGCTGAAATCAACATCACCTCCCTGGTGGATGTGACCCTTTGCCTTTTGATCATATTCATGCTGACGGCTCCCTATATTCAGGGAGGAGTGGAAGTCAATCTTCCGGAAGCCAAGACCCGCCAGGTCCTGGTCAAGGAAGGTCCCGTTATCTCCATCACCGGTAATCGCCAGGTTTTCTTCATGGAGCAAACCATTTCCATGGACGAGTTGGGTGCCCAGCTCGAGCCATGGCTGGAGGAGAAGGATACGGTGCCGGTTTACCTGCGCTGTGACGAGGAAGTACCATACGGTTTTGTGTTGAAGGTAATGGCCGCGGTGGAACGGGAGGGGTTCGCCAACCTGAGTCTGGTCGCGGATCAGACCATGGATGGTGAATGAAATGACCCGGGGATTGCCGTACTCCCTGGCCTTTCACACCATAGCCCTGCTCCTTGTCTTTCTCTTTGGCAGTAGTGTTTCCCGTGCTCCGCTGGAACCACCCAAATCAATTCGGGTCAAGATGGTTCATCTGCCCAGAACCCGCCCGGAGACGAATCCTCCCCTTGAGCAACCTGTTCTGCAGCCGGAGATTTCCCGGGAGGTTCTTCCCGATCTTCCACCCAAGGAAATTCCCAAGCCCAGGGTTGAGGCCGAGAAGCCTCCTGAAAAGATCGAGGACCCTCCTAAACGGCAGGAGAAAATTCCTGATCAGGTACTGGAGGATACTGCAACCGAGCCGGATATCGAGCAGGACATCCAGGCCCCGGTTACCCCCATCGCCCTGGGACCGTCTGTGGAGGGGACGGATTCTGATTTTCCCTTTGCCTGGTATCTGGCCCGTGTCGAAGGTCTGATCGCCCGGAATTGGAATCCTCGCCAGTTGGGCTTCGGCAAGAAGGCCATCGTTTCCTGTGCGGTGCATTTCCAGGTAGCAAAGGGCGGAGCTGTCTCCCAGGTGACCCTGGCTCGAAATAGTGGAATAGGGGTTTATGACCGCGAGTCACTCCGGGCCGTGCAAACCACCCACCTGCCGCCCTTGCCACCCCAGTTTTCAGGCTCATCCCTGGGAATCACTTTCATCTTCAACTTGGAGCCGGATTCTTGAAATTAGCCAGAAAAACCCTGTTTTGTGTTCTGTTGTTGTTCCTGCTGGTTCCGATAAGCTTGGCTTTGGGGCAAGGGCGATCCAGCGAAGTTGTGATCCAGACTACAAAAACTGCCTACCGAAAGACGGACATCCTGGTCAATATTCCGGACGTTCTTTCAGGGGGTCGGGCTTCCGTGGAGTCCGCAGAGTTGGTCCATGAGGTGATCTTCAACGACATGAACTACAGCGGTCTGATGCGGGCCGGGACCCTTGACGCCCAACCAGACAGTATGGAGTTCGAATTCGTCATCGAAAGTACGGTAGAAGGCCCCCTGCGGGATGCTCAGGAGACGGGGGAGAACGCCCCAACTACCCTGAGCCTGAATCTGCTTACCTGGCCGGGCCGTCAGCTCCTGTTGAACAAGCGCTACCGGCCCTTACCTTCGCAGATCCGGGCCACCGCTCACCACTTTGCCAACGAGGTCATTTTCTGGGTCTCCGGGGAAACCGGAATTTGTCAGACCCGCATCGTTTTTTCCCGTGGTCGCCAGGACCGAAGGGATTTATACGCCATCGATTACGACGGTTTCAACCTGCTGCGTTTAACAGCGAATCGGGAATTGAATCTGTGCCCCTCATGGTCTCCGGACGGCAGCGAAATTGCTTTTACAAGCTATCGAAGGGGACAGCAGGGTTTGTACAGCCTGGATACCTCCAACGGCAAGGTACGGCTCATCATTGCCCAATCCGGCCTGAATTTCGGTGCGGACTGGCATCCTGGCGGTCAGGAGTTAGTATTGTCGTTGTCCGAGCCTGGTAACGCGGAGTTGTTCCGGGTCGACCCACAGGGGAAGATTCTCAAGCGTCTGACGGTGTCCTCGGCCATCGAAATCAGTCCGAGTTGGTCCCCGGGTGGCAGAGACCTGGTTTTTACCAGTGACAGGACCGGCACACCTCAGTTATATATTATTGATGCAGACGGTGCCGGACGGCGTCGACTGACGTTTGAAGGAAAATACAACGACTCTGCAGTGTGGTCTCCTGGTGGCGAAAAGATCGTCTATGTCACCCGGAGTGGAAACTATACCCAGGTCGTTGTGATGAAAGCTACTGGTGAGGACCGGCGGGTTCTGACCGATTGGCAGTGGCGTAACTCGGAGGATCCCAGCTGGGCCCCTGACGGGCGTCATATTGTTTTTGCTTCTGACAGGACGGGAACCTTCAAGCTCTATGTCTACGACGTAGTGGAGGGTTCTTTTCGACAGCTGACGTTCGGGGATGACCCGGACATCACACCTGCTTGGTCCCATTAGGGAACAGGCGCCATGGTTAATTTTCGCAAGGAGAAGACAGGCATGATAAGCAGTTGGATTTTCCGTAGGTCTCTGGTCCTGATGGGCCTTGTTCTGGTACTGGGTTTGGGATTGCTCCTTGGGGGTTGCAGTAAAAAGCCGGCTATTGAAACCGGTTCCGAAGATGTCATGGACAATCAGGATATTGTCGACCAGGTTCCGCCACCGGTGGTTCCTGAGGAAGACGCTTCCGGCGACACAGATGGTACCGACTATCTCGCCATGGATCCTTCCGAGTATGGTGTGATTGATGTCTTCTTTGCCTTCGACGTCTACGACCTGGACAACAAGTCCATGGCCCTGTTGTCGGCCAATGCTCGCGCCTTGAAGGAGGCCGGGGTCCCGGTTCTGATCTCCGGGCATTGTGATGAACGCGGAACCATTGAATACAACTTGGCTTTGGGAGAGAAGCGCGCCATCGTGGTCCGCGACTACCTGATCAGCCTGGGTGTTTCGGGTGCCAACTTGAAGATCACGTCCTATGGTGAGAGCAAGCCATTCGACCGCGGACACGACGAAGCAGCCTGGAACATGAATCGCCGGGCCCACTTTGAACGTCCGTAAGGGGATGTGAAGTTGATGCCAAATCCGGGAATTGCGTACCGTTCGTTTCTTGCGGTTGTTGCTATGGCAACCTGTTGGCTCTTGCTGACAGGTTGCGCTCCACAGTTGGACCGCATGGAAGTCGCCATTCTGGAGAACCACAACGAGATCTCCAGATTGGAAGTCCAGAATCAGCGGATGATGCAGGAGGTAGTGGCCCTCGGCCAACTGCTGCGAATGGATCGTGACGCCGGGGACGAGTCCTCCGCTATGCGATTGGCCAAATTGTCTCAGGTTTCCGGCCGCCTCGACCAGCTTCTGTTGAAGTTGGACGACAACGCGGAATACATGAGAGACCTGTCGGCCAGGGTGGACCTTTTGGCCACTCGTTCGGGGATTCCAACCCTGGGCGAATACAAGCCACCCCCGGCCCAGCAGGAGGTTGGCGAAGCGTTGCCTGAGGAAGGACGTTCAATCTTTGCGGCCGCGGAGTTGGATCGCAGCCGAGGCAATAGTGAGCTTGCTCGGGCCGGATTTCAGGAGTTTCTGGATCGGTTCGGCAATAGCGAAGCAGCTCCAGAGGCCTTGTACTGGCTGGGTGACCTGGCGTACGCTGAGCAGAAGCACACGGACGCCGTGTCCCTTTTTCAGGATCTACTTGAGCGGTTCCCTGTCTCGGACCGGGTGCCAGCTGCCATGTTCAAGATCAGGGCCAGTTTTTTGGAGTTGGGGAGGAACCAGGAGGCCTGGACGATGGGTAGTGACCTGTTGGGAAAATTCCCCGACTCGGCCGAGGCTGCATTGTTGAGGGAATCCACGACCGGCCAATGACAGGCTGGAGAACCTGAAAGAGAGTGGTCCGTGCCGAAGTTTCCCGTTCTGAAGATGGCCAGAGGGCTGAACCAGGTCTTCCAGCCGCTGGAAATCACCGATATCGATGACCAGTACCATTCCTTCATCGTGCGTTACAGCGGAGATTACATCACCCACACCCACGAGAAGGACGAGCTGGTCTATATCCTCGAGGGATCAGTGATTTTCGAGATCGACGGACGCGAGGAAGAGGTCCGGCAAGGGGAAGCCTTCCTGGTTCCCGCAGGGCACGCCCATCGTCCCCGGTGCAAGAACACCGCCCTGGGTTTCGTTATCGAGACTCGCGGTTTGCAGAGGCAGATGCCGGTTAAATAGCCTCTTCGGCCTTGGAAAGCGTTTTCTCAATCCAAAGCACATCGTCCCGGCTGCCGATGTACAAAGGCGTCCGCATGTGTAACTCGGTCGGCTTGACGGTCAGAATGGATTCCTGTCCATTACTGGCGTAGCCGCCGGCATTCTCGGCAACCATTGCCAGCGGAGCCGCTTCACACATCATGCGCAGCTTACCCTGTGGCCGCCCCTCGTAGGGCGGATATAGGTACACTCCACCATAGAGCAGGTTGCGATGGAAGTCGGCAACCAGGGAACCGATGTAGCGCGTTGACATGCCGCTGCCCGCAGTGGGCTTGTCCTTGCGGCTGCTGGCCTTGGTATGGCGTCCGTACTTCAATTGTCGAACCATTTCCCTGACTTCCGGCGTCCAGCGTGGTTCGTAGGCTTCGTTAACCGAATAGATTTTTCCCCTGAAGGGAGTCTGGATGTTTTCGTGGCTGAGCAGAAATTCGCCGAGGCTGGGGTCCAGGGTGAAGCCGTGTACGCCGTGTCCGGCAGTGTATACGAACATCGTGCTGGAACCATAGATTACGTAGCCTGCCGCCACCTGCTCCATTCCGGGTTGCAGTAGGTCTTCCATACCGACCTTGTCCAAACGTGATTTCCGTCGCCAGATGCCGAAGATGGTGCCGACCGAGACATTGGCGTCGATGTTTGAGCTGCCGTCCAGGGGGTCGAAGACCACTATGTAGTTTCCGCTGCCTTCGCGAGTATCGGTTATGACCGGATCGGCGAGTTCCTCGCTGCCCATCATGCAGACCTGGCCACGCGTGCCGAGGCACCTCAGAAAAATGTTGTTCGCGTAGTCGTCAAGTTTCTGAATTACTTCTCCCTGGACGTTTTCCTCGTCGGTGGCTCCCAATATGTCTTCCACCAGGCCGGCCTTGTTCACTTCGCGGCTGATGATCTTGGCCGCGAAGGTGATATCGCTGAGTAACCCGGTGAATGAGCCGCTGGCTGTCGGGTGCAGACTCTGCACCTCAAGCATGTGTGATTCAATGGTCTGTAGATTACTGGGTAGGAGTGCCATTGTTCCCGCCTTTTATGATCCGGAGCCTGTCATTTTCACTCTGAGTATCGAACAGCAACCCATATTGTAACAAGTTCTTGCCCAGGAACAATGAACTTCTTGCTTCGGGCCGGATGGTATACCATCCTCCACTTGAAATGTTTTCTGAAAATGGTGGTGTCGGGGGTGCCCCTGTCGGTCTGCCATTCTTCTTTTGCCACCGCTGGATCGCCAAGGAGGAGTCATGCCTAACGCAGTCTATCAGGTACCCAATCCCGAAAACGAGCCGGTAAAGGGGTACGCGCAAGGCTCGCCGGAAAAGAAGGAGATGAAGGCCGCCCTCAAAAAGATGGCAGCCGAAAAAATCGAGATCCCCATGGTGATCGGCGGCAAGGAAATACGCACCGGCGATTTGGCTGATTGCGTGATGCCCCATGATCACAAGCACGTCCTGGGGCAATACCACAAGGGAGGGCAGAAGGAAGTCAAGGCTGCCATCACGGCTGCCAACAAGGCCAAGAAGGATTGGGCGGCGACGCCTTTTCAGCATCGGGCCGCCATTCTGCTCAAGGCTGGCGAGTTGTTGGCCGGTCGTTATCGTCAGGTTCTAAACGCAGCTACCATGTTGGGTCAGAGCAAGAATCCTTTGCAGGCCGAGATCGACAGCGCCTGCGAGTTGATCGATTTCTGGCGCTACAATCCGCACTACGCCCTGCAGGTGATGCAGGAGCAACCCGGCAGCGCTCCTGGTCTGTGGAACATGCTTGAGCACCGTCCCCTGGATGGGTTCGTCTTCGCCGTGACGCCGTTCAATTTCACCAGCATTGCCGGCAATTTGCCAACGGCCCCGGCGCTGATGGGCAATACGGTTGTGTGGAAACCGGCTTCCAGTTCGGTTTTCTCCGGACACTACGTCATGGAGATTCTCAAGGAAGCCGGGATGCCCGACGGTGTAATCAACTTCGTTCCCGGCAGCGGTGGCCAGATCGGTAATCCGGTCATGGCCAGCCCCGACCTGGCCGGAGTGCATTTCACGGGTAGCACCCAGGTCTTCCAGAACATGTGGAAGCAGATCGGCACGAACATTCACAATTACAAATGTTATCCCCGCATCGTGGGTGAGACCGGGGGCAAGGATTTCATCTTCGCCCACGCCAGCGCCAATGTGGATGCACTTGTCACAGCCATGGTTCGGGGCGCTTTCGAGTTCCAGGGCCAGAAGTGCAGCGCCGCCAGCCGGGCTTACGTTCCGGAGACGATGTGGAAAGAAGTGCGCAAGAAACTGCTGGCCGAGATAGCCACCATCAAGATGGGGGACGTGACCGATTTTCGCACCTTCATGGGCGCGGTGATCGATCAAGCGGCCTTCGATTCGATCAAGGGCTTCATCGACCGGGCCAAGAAGGCTCCCAACGCCAAGGCCAAGATCATCGCCGGCGGCGGTTGTGACGACAGCAAGGGTTTCTTCATTGAACCCACCGTTGTCCTGGCCGGGGATCCCAATTATGAAACGATGGTGGATGAAATCTTCGGACCGGTACTTACGGTCCACGTTTACCCGGAAAAGGATCTGGTCAAGACGCTGCGGATTTGTGACACCAGCTCCGCCTACGCGCTGACCGGTGCCATCTTCGCTCAGGATCGGGCGGCGGTCATCAAGATGAAGGACGCTCTTGAAGGCACGGCCGGAAATTTCTACATCAACGACAAGCCCACCGGGGCGGTTGTTGGACAGCAACCATTCGGCGGTAGCCGGGCCTCCGGCACCAATGACAAGGCGGGCAGTTACTTGAACCTGATCCGTTGGGTGAGCCCCCGAACGGTGAAGGAGACATTTGACCCTCCCCGCAGTTATTCGTACCCATACATGTCCACTCGATAGTTATCTGTGGAGGCGTCACAGGACTATTGGGACGGATGAACAAGGCAGAGGGGCGGGGATGCAGACCTGCCCCTCTATTTTTTCCGTATTTTGAAGGCAGCAGAAGGCTGGGTCTGACTACAGGGTTGGCACTGTTCAGGGCTTGAAAATAGAAAATTTGGAATAATTTAGGAGAAGGTGGATCCTAGGAAGATTTGTGGTGCCGGAGGTGGGACTTGAACCCACACGTTCCAAAGGAACACTGGATTTTGAGTCCAGGGCGTCTACCAATTCCACCACTCCGGCACC
>JAHOYV010000018.1 GCA_019038745.1 Gemmatimonadales bacterium | reverse complement strand
GGATTGAAGAACTGTGTTTGGGATGCCGGCATCTCGTACAGGTCGAAAACGTTTCGGTCCACATTTCGATCAGCAAATAGAGTCAACGAGCTGCCGGCCTGCTCGAAACAGGCCCAAAAAACCACGTTGAAGGTCATCAAAATCATCAGCACGATGATGCGGTCGCGCTGTACCTTGTCACCCTGAAAGCCGGCCCGCAACAGGTTGAAACACACGAACAGCAACAACCCGATCAGGATGTAGAACAAAAGATCCTGACCCAAAAAACTGATGTTTCCACCATATTTGATCAGGGCGTACAAAGCAGGGATGGCCAGGAGACTACCCACGTACACCGGCATTCCCCATTTACGCAGAACCTCGGGATCGGGCGCCTCGCCCTGCCCATCCAGTTTGCCCTGGCCCATGATGAAGATGGCCACACCGGCCAACATACCCACTCCCGCCAGGCCAAAGCCCCAACGGTAGCCGAAAGTTTCTCCAATCGGGGCGACAGCCACGGTGGCCAGCAAAGCGCCGATATTGATCCCCATGTAGAAGATCGTGAAACCGGAATCCCGGAGTGGATCGCCGTCCTTGTACAGCTTCCCCACGATGGTCGAGATGTTGGCCTTGAAGTAGCCGTTGCCGATGATGATGGCGCTCATACCCAGGAAGAGCCAAAATTCATTGCCCCCCAGAATCATGAACTCGCCGATAGCCATGACGATGCCGCCGAAAATGATAGCCCGTCGATAGCCCAGCACCGTGTCGGCCAGTTTACCGCCCCAAACAGGTGCTGCGTAAACCAGGGCTGTGTAGGCGCCATAAATACCGATGGCTTGCTCGTCGCCCTGGAACAGGGCCTTGGTCAAGTAAAGGATCAGCAGTCCGCGCATACCGTAGTAGCACAAGCGCTCGAACATCTCGGCGCCGAAGCAGACGTACAATCCCTTGGGATGTGCTTGGCTCATCTTGCCTCCAATGGGGAAAAACATGGGGTGGAACCGGGCTGGTCGATTAGGACCGGATCCTTCCGGAGTAATCATTCTAGGCGGCTTGGCCAATCGAGTCAAGAATCACCGCACTCCAGACATTCTGCCATACAACAATGAACCGGATGGCACATCTCCTGCTTCAGGATCCAGGAAATGAATAAGGTAAATGGCAGCAGATACTTGATCACGGCTATGGGCGGAGGCCTAGCCTTCCTTTGCCTGGCCCTTGGCCTTCAGCTGTTGAGCCCTGATTTGCCGGCCGATTTGGCTTCCTGGCTAGAGGACGGCAGACCTCGTAATGGCTTTATTTTGGCTCTGGGGGGCTCTTTGCTGTCTTTTTTGTTGGGATCCGGTTTTGTCGTGGCGGCCCGCAAGACGTTGGAATTCCCTCACCGCCGTTTGGGAAGCCGCTCCCCTCCAGCCCCGGGAAACCCGGTGGATAAAAAGCTGTGGGAAGTGGGAGCTCGGCTGAATCTGGCTGGCCAGAAACTGACCGGTATTTCGGTCAACCCAGAGCAGGGGCCTGATTCCCTGGAACGTCTGAATTACACGGTGGAACATCTCCGGGAAACTGTCCAGCAAACGGAAGACATCGTCAACAGTATCAATGAAATAGCCGGCCTCCCGGACAGACCGGACACCCTTTTGGAATAATTGGAGCACCTGACCATGTCCAAAGATACGCAATCACCACTGATGGAAAAGGATTCTGGGGAAAAACTGGAATCCAGCGGTGAGGGGAACGGTCACCCTGCCTCGGACCACGATTTTGCCGATGGGGCTGACGGGGTGAATGACAAAGCCCTGCCAACCGGTCCTCCGGAGTACGAGTTGCGGATCTCCCGGGACAAAATCACCGTCCGACTGGATTGCCCCGATGTCCACGGCAAACTATCCACCCATGTCGCCCGCATCTTGGCTGATTTCGAAGAGCTGGAGATTCCGGAATACCCGGACAATGAACAATTGACTTCCATCCTGACCGAAGTCTGCGTCCCCGGTGAACATCTGCGGAACCACGTGCTCATAATGGGCGTGGAGCCGACCCCCACCGTGAATGGCCGATTGGATTGGTCACGGGATTTCTTCCTCACCGGTTGGGAAATGAATGAAACCACCCAGGTGATGGACTTCTGGCAAAAATTGGAAGATCGCTCGGTAAAAAAGGACGAGTTGTTGGTTTCACTGCACGATCCTGTACCCGGGGAACCTGGACTGAACGTTTTCGGCACCGACATCCCGGTGGACAAGCCGGTAAAAGTAAAACTCCGATGCGGCAAGGGAGTGCGGACCGAGGAACACGAAGACCGGGTGGATTATCATTCCACCTACAATGGCCGAATCCGCTTCGCCGATGGCACCGTATCGGTCGACGAGGTGTACGCCATCAAGGGAGACGTCAGTCTGGAGACGGGAAATATCAAACACACCGGAGCCGTAATAATCGAAGGGGACATTGGGACGGGTGCCACGGTGGAAGCCGATGGGGACATCATCGTCAAGGGGATGGCTGAAACCTGCACCATTTGCTGCGGCGGCACATTGACGGTTGCCGGGGGAATTCTCGGCTCGGACGAATACCAAATCAAGGTCGAAGGCGACTTGAACGCCAAGTACATCGGCGAAGCGGTTATTTTCGCCAAGGGCGATGTTACCGCCTGCAACGAAATCGCCCACTCGGAGATTCGAACCCTGGGTCGGATTACGGTGGAAAAAGGACGCATCGCAGGAGGAACGGTTGTGGCCCGACGCGGAATCAGGATCGCCGAAGCGGGAGCGGGCGGGGCGGTCACAACCCATTTGGCCGCTGGTGTGGATTACACTCTCCGGGAAAAAGAGAATTCATTAACGGAGAAAATGTCAAGCCTGGAAGAGACAAAACAAAAAGTGGCCGACGCGATCACCAAGGTCCGGCGTGGGCCGGAAGCGTCTTCACCCAAGGGACGAAATCTGCTGGCCGATCTGTCCGGAAAAATGCAGAAAATCGACGCGGCCATGGGACAGATCTTTACAGCCCTGGAGACCTTGACCCGGGAGGCTGAGGCGGAGGCAGTCGAGGAGATCATCATCCTGGAGAAAGTATGGTCCGGGACCCTGATCCAGTTGGGCGATGCCAAACTCAACGTCAAAACATCAATCCACAAACCCCGGTTGGCCCAGCGGAAACGGACAAAGGTCCGACTGTTTCCCCTGGGCGAGGGCAATATGCCTGACGAATGATTCAATCCCCGGTGTTCAATCCCCGGTTGCATTCCCGGCACCCGGACTCCATTATCCCGCTGCGAAACATCCTGTCTTTTTCTACCCCTGATTTCTGCCTCGTCTGGAGAGTTCATGAACGCGGTTTCACACACCCTGGATTCATTTATTAATATCACCGGAACCGAATTGGGAATCAGCGCCCGTCAGATTCGCGCCACGGCCGAGCTTCTCTCCGAAGGCGCCTCGGTTCCCTTCATCAGTCGTTACCGCAAAGAGGCAACCGGCAGCCTGGACGAAGTAGCGGTGATGGCTATCCGAGACCGACTGCAGCAGTTGGAGGATCTTCAAAAACGTCGCCAGGCGATTTTGAAGTCCCTGAAGGAGAGGGAGCTGCTGACGGAAGATTTGGCAAGTCGGATATCCAACGCGGAAACCCTGGCCAATCTTGAAGACATCTACCTGCCGTTTCGGCCCAAGCGTCGCACACGGGCGATGATTGCCAGGGAAAAAGGCCTGGAGCCACTGGCGTCCTGGCTCCTTGACCAGGCCAAGTTGCCTGGTCACGAAGCTTCCAACGAGGATCCAACCGAACGCGCCGTCCATTTCATCGACCCGGAAAAAGAAGTGGCCGACGCCGGGGAAGCCTTGGCCGGAGCTCGGGATATCATCTCCGAGATCATTAGTGAGGATCCTGCCTGCCGCTCGGCAATGCGGGATTTCTACGCCACGGCCAGTCTTGTACGGTCACGGGTGTTGACGGGCAAGGAGAGCGAAGGTGCCAAGTTTCGGGACTACTTCGACTGGGAGGAACCGGTCCGCCGGGTGGCTGGGCACCGCATCCTGGCCATGCGCCGGGGCGAAAAGGAAAAAATCCTGAGCATGAGAGTCAAACCACCCGAAGAAAACGCCCTGACCCTGATCCAACGCCAATTCGTGCGCAACGATTCTCCCTGTGGTCAGCAGACCCAGCAGGCGCTTGAGGATGGATATGGTCGTCTGTTGTCCGTAGCCATGGAAACCGAAATCCGGCTGGAGATGAAGAAGCGGGCTGACGAGGAAGCCATCGGTGTCTTTGCCGAAAACCTTCGGGAATTACTTCTGGCCCCACCCCTGGGGCCAAAAGTCGTTCTGGCCCTGGATCCCGGTTTCCGAACCGGATGCAAACTTGTCATCCTGGATCCGCAGGGCTCACTCCTGCTCCACGACACCATCTATCCCCATACGGGGGATCGAAATGCCGACCAGGCCCGCGACCGGGTTGCGGCCCTGGTCAAGGAGTACGAGGTTGAGGCGATAGCCATCGGCAACGGCACCGCAGGTCGGGAAACCGAAGCCTTCATCCGGGCCCTGGACCTGCCCGGAGACCTGTTGGTGGTAATGGTGAACGAATCCGGAGCCTCCATTTACTCCGCCAGCCAAACGGCACGTGATGAATTCCCAGACCTGGACCTGACGGTCCGTGGGGCCGTGTCCATCGGCCGGCGCCTGATGGATCCTCTGGGAGAGTTGGTAAAGATCGAGGCCAAAAGCATCGGAGTGGGCCAGTACCAGCACGACGTGGACCAGAAGGCGCTCAAATCCCGGTTGGACGACACGGTAACCAGCTGTGTGAATTCGGTCGGGGTGGATGTGAATATTGCCAGCAAAGAGCTGCTGACGTACGTATCGGGCCTGGGTCCGCAGCTGGCTGGTAACATAGTGGATTGGCGGGCTGAACAAGGCGCGTTCACGAAGCGCTCGCAACTGAAGAAGGTGCCCCGACTGGGCCCCAAGGCCTTCGAACAGGCGGCCGGTTTCCTGCGTATCAACGGCGGGACCGATCCCTTGGATGCCAGCGCAGTCCACCCCGAGAGCTATACCCTGGTCAGGACCATGGCCAGCGACCGGGGCTGTGCCGTGGCCGACCTGATCGGCAGTGCCGAGTCCACCAAAATCGATCTCTCTACCTATGTGACCGACACCGTCGGTTTGCCGACCCTGCAGGATATCCTGGCCGAATTGGCCAAGCCGGGCCGCGACCCCCGGGCCGGATTCGAAACCTTCTCCTTTGCCGAGGGAGTTCACGAACTGAAGGACCTGACTGAAGGCATGAAATTGCCGGGCATCGTGACCAACGTGACGAACTTCGGCGCCTTCATCGACGTTGGAGTGCACCAGGATGGCCTGGCCCACATCAGTCAACTGGCCGACCGTTTTGTCAGGGACCCCAACGAGGTAGTCAAGGTGGGCCAAACGGTGATGGCCACGGTGTTGGATGTCGACCTGGAGCGTCTGCGAATTTCTCTTTCACTCAAAGGCAGCTAAGGGACTTTCCGGAATCCTTTGGCCTGAAGTTCCTTGAATGACCACATTCAGGAGTGATCAAATTCCGGGGTTTCAGACAATCCAACCCTCTGGTATTTTTTGAGGGATAAAATTTTCAGCCATTCCACTGGGAGGACCGCAATGTACGTGCGCCTGAATATCCGTGTTTTCCTTGCCCTGATCATTCCGTGCCTGTTATTGGCGGTCGGCCTGCCTGCGCTGGTTGCCCAGACCGCCCTGGCCGATTCAAACCTTCCCCACTACGAGCCGGATGCCAATCACAACCACAGCGAAGTTCCCGACGCCTACAAATGGAGTCTGGGTCAGTTGTTCTCCTCGGTGGAAACCTGGGAAGCCGAGATCGTCAAGCTGAGGGAAGAGATCCCCGGCCTGACCGCCTTCCAAGGCAAGCTTAGTGACCCCAAGGCCATGTCCGAATGCCTGGGGCTTTACTTCTCGCTGCACGACAGGACCAGCCGGGTCACCCAGTACGCCAACCTGGCCCTGGATACCAGCCTTACCGACGAGGTTCTCCAGGCCAGGCAGCAACGTAGCCTGATCCTGATGGACGAAGTAATGGCCGCCGCGGGCTTCATCCGCAGCGAATTGCTCGTTCTGAACGACGGCGCCATGCGCGAAGCTTACCTTGCCGACAGCGGCGCCGGCAAATACTCCGTCTATATCGACAACCTCCGCCGCCGCCAGCCGCGCGTCCTGAGCTCCGAGGGTGAGCATCTCATGCAGCTGGCCGGCGACAACCTGTGGGCGGAGATCGACCTGAACGAAATTCCCAGTGGGTACGAGGATGCCTTCGGCGCCCTGTTGACCAACATTGAATGGCCGATGGTCCACGACGCGGAAGGCAAGGAAGTACAGCTCACGCTTTCCAACCTTGGACGTTTCCGGGCCTCACCCGACCGGAAGGTCCGCGCCGAAACGATGACCGCCTTCTTCGCCACCCTGCGCCAGTTTCAACACAGCTTCACGGCAATTCTGGGCGGCCAGTTCGAACAGGACGTCTTCTTCGCCCGGGCCCGCGGCTACAACACCGCCCTCGAGGCCTACATGGACAAGGACAACCTGGATACCGCCGTACACGACAACCTGATCTCTGCGGTAAACGCCAACCTGAAACCGCTGCACCGCTACGTCGAGTTGCGCAAAAAGGTCCTGGGCCTGGACGACCTGCACGTCTACGACCTGTACACACCGATGGTGCAGGCCGCCGAGATGGACGTTCCCTTCGAGAAAGCCCTGGAGATCCTGCCCAAGGCTCTGGCCCCCCTGGGCAAAGACTACGTCAAAGTGCTAAAGGAGGGGCTGGATCCGGCCAGCGGCTGGATCGATGTCTATCCCAGCGTCGACAAGGACAGCGGTGCCTTCAGCGCCAGCGTCTACGGACGTCATCCCTACGTGAAGATGAACTACCAGGACAGTCTGGATGACCTGTCAACCTTGGCCCACGAGTACGGCCACGCCATCCACAGCCACTTGGCCATGACCTCCCAGCCCTACTGGAACTATCGTTACGTCATGTTCCTGGCCGAGATCGCCTCGACCTGCAACGAAGCCCTGTTGTCGGACTATCTGGTCAACGAGGCCGACTCCAAGGAAGCCAAGGCCGGCATCCTGGCCGCCGAATTGGAAAGCATCCGGACTACCATCTATCGGCAGACCCTGTTCAGCGAATTTGAGCGTAAGGTGCATGGTTTTGTGGAAAGCGCGACGCCGATCACGGCCACCCTGCTGAACGACACCTATGCCGACTTGGTTCAGACCTACTACGGTCCCGGTTTCACCGTGGGTGAAAACGACGGCATGGAATGGGCCTATATCCCCCACTTCTACTACAAGTACTACGTCTACACCTACGCCACGGGACTGAGCTGCGGTCTGGCCATCGCCGAGAACGTGAAGGCGAACGGACAGCCGGCGGTGGACGGTTACCTGGACATGCTGAAGGGGGGCTGCGCCGAGCCGCCGCTGGACCTTTTGTTGAAGGCGGGGGTGGACCTGACCAGGCCCGAAGCCATCGAATCGGCCCTGACCAGATTCGACCGGACGATCACCGAGTTGGCGGAATTATTGGGCGTGGAGATCTAACTCAGCAGGTTCGCTGAAACAATAACCGGGACTGAATAATCGGGCCCGGGCAGCATGGATCGAAAGGTCGCCGTTGCCCGGGCCATTGTCATATCCGTACGTTGCTCATCCCGTTGCTACTTCCCTTCAAGCAGGGTCTCCAATTGAAGCGGGCGACTTCTTCAAAAAATTGTTTTTACGACACCATCAATACAGGGCTTTTCATACACCCTTGAGCCCCAGCGCCCTGCTGATAAACCCGTCCCCCTCGAGGTGCCCCAAGCTCCCGGATTTGGCAACGTCCTCGTTATACTCCACGGTCCCGTCACCCTCTTGGCGAGGATCCCAGATCGCCACAGGCACCGGATCGTTGCCATGCTTGCCGAGATCGGAAACAAAAGTGGGATGATCCGGTAAAATGGAAACAATCGCCTCGATCCCGTGGTCCTCCAATCCAGCCAGTACCGGTCCTACAACGCGCTGATCAAGGTACTCGATGCACTTGATTTTCAAATCCAGATCCTGGGCATGTGATGCCTCGTCCGTGGCCTCAAGATGCAAGAACACAAAATCGTCGGTTTCCAACGCCTTGAGCGCAGCCTCGACCTTGCCTTCGTAGTTGGTGTCCCACAAACCGGTGACCCCATCCACCTTGATCACCCTCAGCCCCGCCAAACGCCCCAGACCACGCACCAGATCGACGGCCGAGATCACGCTGCCGGAAATTCCGAACAAGTCGTTCATGGTCCGCATGGACGGTCGCAGGCCCGGAGACCACGGCCAGATTGCAATGGCGGTATCCAAATTCTTTTCCCGCCGGCTGAGATTGACCGGGTGGGAGGCGAGCAACTCCCCCGACTGGTTGTACAATTCAACAAGCCGCTGTGCGGTAGCTGCAGACTCCTGGCTGTCGTCCGCCGGGGACCACATCAGCTCGGAAGCGGCCTGGCCGATATGATCGTGCGGCGGGAAACTGTTGAACCCCGCCGAGGCCCAACCACCCTTGCACACCAGAATATGGCGGTAACTATTGCCCAGGTGGAACTCGACCGGCTGGTTGCCACGGTTGCCGAGTTCGCCTTGCAGCATCTCGATCAGTTGGGAGGATTCCCCGGTAGTGATATGCCCGCCGTGGTGGTTCTTCAACGTGCCGTCGTCGTTCAATGACAGCAGATTGATCCGCATGGCCACATCACCCGGCTCCAGCTCCACACCCAGCGAGGCAGCCTCCAGCACGCCCCGGCCCTGAAAGGTTTCGCGTGGGTCGTAGCCGAATACCGAAAGATTGGCCACGGCTGAGCCGAGTGGCATTCCAGTCGGGATGGTAGAAAACGTGCCCATCCGTCCACGGCGCGCCACCTCATCGATACTCGGAGTGAGTGCGGCCATCAACGGCGTTCTGCCGCCAAGTTTTTCCTGTGGCCGATCGGACATGCCGTCGCCCAGAATGACAATCGACTTCATCTAGCGATACTCCTTCACCAGGTGTGCCTTGAAGGCGTCGTAATCCACCGGCAATTCGCCGTATTGCTCGGTCAATTCTTCAATTCCCTGCAGACTCGGCGGCAAATCGGGTTCCCGACCAGTCAACGCCCGGATCTCATCCGGGAACTTCGCCGGATGCGCGGTCTCCAGGGATATCGCCGTCACCGCGGAAGGGTTGGCATCGAGATATCGCGTCAGCCCGGCCCAGCCAACTGCACCGTGCGGCTCAAGCATGGTGTCGTAGTCTTCAAAAACAGCCTTGATGGTGGCCCGTGTTTCCTCATCACTGATACTGACAGCGAAAAGGTCGTCCTGCATCTTTTCCATGTCGGGGATGGTATTGATTTTCCCGGTTTCGTCCATTTGCCCTCCGTAAAGAGAAACCAAACGGGCGAGGTTGGAAGGATGTCCCACATTCATAGCGTTGGAGATGCAAACCCGTGACGGTACCAACTTGCTGTAGCTGCCGGTTTCCAGAAAGAGCGGGACCTCGTCGTTGGCGTTGGTGGCGATGACGAATTTTTCGATCGGCAGGCCGCCGTGCATCGCGAGCATGCCGCCCATCATGTCGCCGAAATTCCCCGAAGGGATGGAAAAAACAACCTTCTGCCCACCCGCAATGTCGGCCACCCGTGACGCCGCCCAAGTGTAGTAAACCGATTGCGGGAGCAAACGACCAATGTTGATCGAATTGGCCGACGACAGGTTCAGATCCGCCAGCTCCCGGTCTGCAAAGGCCTGTTTGACCAGCGCCTGACAGTCATCGAATTTGCCCGGAAGGGCCAGGGTTGAGATGTTGCCGCCAAGTGTAGTCATTTGCTTGCGTTGTCTGGGCGATACTTCCTTCTCCGGGAAGAGAACCAGCACTTCGATTCCCTCAACACCCATAAACGCCGAAGCTACCGCACTGCCGGTATCGCCCGAAGTGGCTGTCAAAATCAGTAGACCCTGGCGGCGGGCCTTTACCAACCGGCCGAGCGCCCGCCCCATGAATCGGGCCGCGAAATCCTTGAACGACGCGGTCGGCCCCTGGTCCAGACGCATGACGTGGCGGTTGCCGGTGACGTTTTCCAGCGGGATGTCGAAGTCGTAGGCGGAGTGGCAGATCTCCTCCAACTCCGGCCGGGTGAAGGTACCTTCGACATAAGGCCAGAGGATCTCGACCGCAAGATCCGGATACGCCAGGTCACGGGCCTTGCCCAACAACCCGGCCGAGAGCGCGGGCACCGCCTCCGGCATGAACAAGCCCTTGTCTCCAGCCTGCCCCTGCAGCAACGCGCTGCCGACCGGAACGTGCGGAACATTACCGTTGGTACTAAAGAACCGTATCGACATCTTGCCGCCCCTCTAATCGACCGGCTTGGCCATGGTTGAGTCGGACGCGCCACCGTAGGAGAATTCCGAAGGAACCTGGAAACTGGTTTTTCCATCAATGGAATCCAACGCCTGGTCCAGGTCGCGGATAACATCGTCGGGATGCTCGCCCCCCACACAGAGCCTGATCATGTTGCCCGGGATCGCGGCCATCTGGCGACCGGCTTCACCCTGTTGTGAGTGGGTGGAAATCGCCGGAATTGTGGCCACTGATTTTATGCGGCCCAAATCGGTTGCCCGCCAGATTCGCTGCATCCCGTCGAACATCTTGCGGGCCCCGGCCGTGCCGCCGGCCACGTTGAACGAAAGCAGGTGACCATAACGGTTGATTTTCTTTCCGTAATGGGCGTCATGCTCGGAATCGACCAGATGCAGATATTCCTTTGCCAGGGTATGCAGCCTGTGGCTCTTCAACCCCAGGTAGCCGACTTCTTCAATCTTGGGGTGATCTTCCAGGAACGCCGCGACCAGCTCGGTGCTGCGGCTGAACATGTCGACCTTGCTGCGCAGGGTGCGCATATCGGTCAGCGACATCATCGCGTTCATGGGAGACAAGTTCTGGCCGTTATCCCGGTTGGGAATCGCCTTCAAGTACATCGCAAAGTCGGCCTTCATCATATCGGAACCGAAGTTGCTGACAATGTTCTTACGAGCGATCACGGCGCCGCAAATACCTAGCCCGGACGAAGTTAGCGTTTTGGTCACCGACTGGATCACTATGTCGGCGCCCAGGGTCAGAGGGCGTAGCAGAGCCGGTGAGCCCACGGTGTTGTCGATAATGACCGGCACGCCCTTGCTGTGCGCTATCTCGATCACTTTCTTCAAGTCGAAAAATGCCTGCCCCGGGTTGGAGGGCATCTCGCCGTAAACGAAGCGTGTATTCTCGTCGATCTTGGATTCCCATTCGTCCATGTTGTTCGAATCGACGACCCAGCGGCAATCGATCCCCTGCTCCTCCTTGCGGCGAGCGTTGAACTGTTGGAAAGTGCCGCCGTAGACCTGGCACGTGGCGACGAAGTTCCGGGGCGCGGTAGGGTTCTTCGGATCGATGGACAGGAACGCATCGGTGGCCGTGTGAATGGCAGCCATCCCCGACGAAGTGCCGACGCAAGTCGCCTCGATGTCGGCGCCGTAGGTTTCCAGCAGGGCCATGGTGTTCTCGAAGTAGTACAGCGTCGGGTTGGCGATCCGCGAGTAGCACCAGGTGGGGATCTTATAACTCAAGGCCGCTTCCATCTCGTCGGAATCACGGTAGGTCTGGGAAGTGGACATGTAAATCGGTTCGATTATCGAACCCTGGTTCGAGTTCAGCGCCTCGTTCATGGTGTAAAGACCGTGTACGGCGCAGGTGTCGAAGCGGGCCTTCTTCATTTCGTCCCAGTCGGCCTTGCGGCGAGCCATTGTCTCGTTGGCAGCAGCGATGTAGCGTTCGACGCCGGTCGTGTCACTCATTTCATCCCTCTTTTGTTTTAGAATTGGTGTTCGGGAACCTAAAGCACCTGTCTTCCTTGACCGTCGAAAGGGTCAGGAAGGTTTCCTGTTTCTCTATGCCAGGGAGATCGCCCAAATCGTGTTTTACGATTTCCCCGAGATGTTCGATGTCGCGCACCGCAACATGTACCGCGTAGTCGTAGCGGCCTGCGATATGCCAGCAAGCCGTGACTTCCGATATGGATCGGATTTGCTCCTCGAACTGGTCGATCGAACCGGCCTCGTGCCTGTCCAGACAAAGCATCACGATGGCTTCGATATTGATGCCCATCTTCTTCTGATCCAAAATCGCAGTATAGCCCTTGATGTATCCACGCTCTTCCAGGCGGCGGACCCGGTCAAGCATGGACGAGGCGGCCATGTGGTTCGCCTTGGCCAGTTCCACGTTGGTGATCCTGGCGTTATTTTGCAGCATTTTTAAGATTTTTTTGTCGGTTACGTCCAAAATATTCTCCAGTGTTCTGTGGTTATTTTCAAACAATATAGCGTTAAACTCAATTTTTTACTACTTTTATTCGCCAACTGCCTGTTTTATTGCAATAAAATTCAACACAGCTCCGAATATATTTGGAGTAGATAATCTTCCATCATGCAAGCTTCTGCTATTTCCCATGTAGCCATACTTGGGCTGCGGTAATTTTAGGGGATTGGAAATAGCTGAATTGGGTTCAAATGAGGCCATTAATAATTGGTGGTGCATTGGATATAGTGACAAATGTTTGTCTGGCTTAAGTTCTCTATGGTAGTCAAAACACTACATGTCCGAGATTCGCTTTAAACGGGCCATGGCTATAAATTTAGGAACTGAAGAAATTTCGGGAGAGCGACAGTAGGCCTTTCCCCCGGGGGAAATTTCCAATAGCCTCCTTCCGCCCTCTACCAAGTGGACTCCATTACACGGTTCGCAGTCTTTATTCGCAGTCTTCATTCGCAGCCTTTCTCCCATTCTCACCCACAACAGCTACTGCGCCGCCGTGAAATCCACCAGGACCCTGTCATCACGACGATCAGCAAGGCCCCGCCCAGATGGTCGAACCAACCGACGCTGCCGTGGCCAACTCCGGTGTCGGCAAAGAGTGGGATCCAACGTCCCGCACGAGGCATCAACCAGTCCAGCAAAAGGCCACCACCGAAAGCACTGATTGCCACTGTCAGGAGGTAGATAAAGGCGGTTCTTTTGCCCAACACCCGAGCTACCGTTGTGACGGTAGCGGCGTTAGTAGCCGGCCCGGCGATCAAAAAAGCCAGGGCTGCCCCCGGTGTCGCGCCCAAGAAAATGAAGCTGGCGGCCAAAGGAACGCTGGCCGTGGCACAGACATAAATTGGAATACCAACAATCATCATCAAGGCAATGGAAAGAGCCCCTGAGCCTAGAAATCGGACCAGGGAATCCACCGGGATCAAGGCTCCCATCAAGCCCGCGATGATCAACCCGAACAGAAGGGCGCGGCCGATGTCCGCCGGCAGAGTGACGAATCCATAGTTGAGGCACGCTCGCAGTTTGGGCCCCGGACCCTGCGGTCGAACTTGGGGACTGTGGACGTGGGCGGTAGTGTGAGTAGAAAGCTCTGCATTGATTTCTTCGGCCGAGCGTCGGGGCGGGTCAAAGGCCTGCACCAGCCCACCCCCCAGAAGACCAGTTAACAGGGCCGCAATGGGGCGAAAGACGGCGAACAACGGACCCAGCAACGTCCAGGTCACCAGGATTGAATCCACCCCGGTTTGGGGTGTCGAGAGCAGGAAAGCGGTCGTAGCCGAGCGGCTGGCCCCATGCTGTTTCAAGGAGGCCGCCACGGGTATAACGCCACAAGAACACAGAGGCAAAGGCACCCCGAACAAAGAGGCCCGCCAAACGGGCCCCATCCCGCGCCCACCCAAATGCCGTTCCAACCAAACAGGAGAAATAAAAACAGAGAGTATCCCTGCCACCAGGAAACCCAACAGGAGCCAAGACCCCATGCGGGCGGTGACCCACCAGGTTTCGCGAATGATATCAATCAGAACTTCAAGCATTGTCTTATTCGTCTTGGTTATCTTGGCTATCTTTGTTGTCTTGGTCTGCCCCTTCGGTGATGGACCTCTTCGGATACGATGGGTTATACCGCATCCGTGAACCCAACTCGTGGGAAAGACGGATCTCCTCAGGCGAAAGTTCAACCGGAAACAGGGCGCCGGAAATCTTTGCGCCCCGGATATTGACGCCCTTCAGGATTGCCTGCGAAAAATCTACCCCGCGCAGGTCGGCGTCCCTCATGTAACTGTCCGTGAAATCCAGGCCGTCGGTGTTCAGGCCGCGCAGGTCCAGGGCCCGCAGATTCACACAAACCAGATCACAGGTGCCACCGGCCTCCTTCTTGATGTTGAAGGCCTTGACGTTGTCCACCCTCAGAAGTTGATACATTGGATCCTTGGTAATTTTCGGCAATTCAGACATTAACAACCTCGATTTCAGGGAATGGGTCCTGTTTTAGTGGACAATTTAAATGAAGCGATCGATTTCCGCCGTTGATTGCCAATCTACCAGTAATAGAACAACCCCACCTGGGGAAAGAGTTTAATATCACCGTCCTCGCCCTCACGCACGAAAGCCAGATCGAATTGCCAGGACCAGCGCTTACCCTGCAGATACTCGATGCCGATTCCGGCTCCGGAATTCCAGTTTTTCTCTGTTTCCCAATCTCCGCCCACGAGTACCTCGCTATGGTAGAAATAGCCCAGGCCCGAAGTGAGATACAACCTGATCCTTTGATCCTGGCGCAAAATGTAATGCAGGGAAGCCCCCAGATTATGTCGTTTGTCGTCGTTCCCGTGCCAAATGCCACCGGACCCTTGGAGATACAAATACCACTTCAAAGGCACGTTGAAAGCCAGACCCTGGCCCCCCATGTGGCCGTAATGTAGGCCCGCCGCGCTGGCAAGCGTATCCTCCGTTTGGTTCCAGTCCAGACCTGAGAGGTCCTGAGCAACTGCGGTACCTCCTGGGGCACTCCAGAGCAATCCTGCCAGCAAAAACACACAAAGGGAGATTTTCGACCTGTGAAACATTGGGGAGTCCTTTCCATGAAGCGGGGGCAATCCTATAATTTTGGCATGATGACACAAACAGGGGGCAATTCAACGGGATTTCCTACTCAAGGTTAAAACTTCAGGCCAGGCTTCTGTCGTCTGGCCGGTGTGTCGTCTGGCTGATGTTGAAATTTTTTTTGACCGGGAGTATTCTCGCCGGGATTCCAGTTTCAAGACCAATGATGATTCGAGCCCAATGAAAGGCCCAGCCCGTGTCCCTACCCCTGATAGAAGCCAGCTACACTTGGGCCATCTGGACAATCCTGCTGGGAGCGGCAGCCTTTGGGTTCATCGCCGAAACTTCCCGCTGGGGACGCAAACTCTCCGGGGCCATCCTGACCATGGGGGTTACATTCGTACTGTCCAACCTGGGAGTGATTCCAGCCGATGGAGTGCCTGCCTACGATATTGTCTGGAGTTATCTGGTGCCCTTGGCCATCCCCCTGCTGCTGTTCCGTGCGGACCTGCGACGGATATTGCGCGAGGCCGGCCCGACCTTGCTGGCATTTGTTATCGGGGGAATCGGCACTATTATCGGCACGATTGTGGCCTTCAACATCGTACCGTTGGGGCCGGAGGGTTGGAAGCTGGCCGGCGTCTTCTCGGCCACCTACATCGGCGGTTCCATGAACTACGCTGCGGCCGCCGAGGCCGTTGGTCTGCGTTCGGGAGACCTTCTCAGTGCCGGTGTGGCCGCCGACAACCTGGTTATGGCCGTATATTTCCTGATCTTGTTCTCACTGCCCTCGGTAGGATGGTTGCGCTCCAAATACGTCCGACGCCATCAAGAAACATCCGAGAGCACAGGGGCCCTACAGCAGCAGAGCGAATCAGCCAATACCTTCCCGGTGATCGGCAAATCAGCCCTGGCCCTGGCCATCGCCCTGGGCCTGTGCTGGATCGGGTTCGGTTTGGCTTCCTTGGTAGGCTGGCGGGGGGGCGGCATTCTCGTCGTCACCGCCATTACCGTGCTCCTGGCCACAAGCCTGCCCACCCATTTCCGCAAGCTGGACGGAGCAGAGGTTCTCGGCACTTTCCTGATGCAGATTTTCTTCGCGGTGATCGGAGCCAGCGCCAACATCGGTGTGGTGATGCGCGTGGGCCCGGTGTTGTTCGTCTTCGCCGCCCTCATCCTGGCAATCCACCTGGCCTTCCTGCTATTGGCCGGCCGGCTGATGCGGCTGGATCTGTCCGAACTGATCATCGCCTCGAATGCCAACATGGGAGGCCCGACAACCGCTGCTGCGATGGCCGTGGCCCGACGTTGGGAAACGCTGGTCCTGCCGGCGATCCTCTGCGGGACCCTGGGCTACGCGGTGGCGACTTTCATAGGGGTTGGATTGGGACATTGGCTGCGGTGAGAACAATCCGAGCCGGCCTCTTTTAAGCCAAATTGAGCTCCATGATCGGCAACATCATGGAAAACACTATAAAACCGACGACCAGCCCCAGGAAAACGATCAACATGGGTTCCAGGACCGTAGTGATGACTTTCATCCTATCCCTCAATTCCCGCTCATAGACCCGGCCCGCTTTTTCGAGGGACTTCGCCAGATCACCCTGCTCCTCTCCGATCTGCACCATCATGACCAGCACGCTTTCCCCGATGAGGCTATCCCCGATAACGGAACTGAGACTGGCGCCCCCACCGACCTGGGATCCGAACCCCTCCAGTTCCGCCGCGAAGGCCATATTACCGGAGCTCTTGGATGCGAACCAGAGGCCGCGCATCAAGGGCACGCCTCCACCGACTAGGCTGGCCAGGGTATGGGCGAACCGGACGATTTCCCGATTCAGATTGATCCGTCCGACGAACGGTAATTTAAGCAATACCCGGGAGACCAGAAATTGAAACTGCGGATACTTCGAGTGCAGGAACAACAATACCAGCAGAAGGACTGATGTTAACGCCAGAATCCCAGCTCCATAGGTCTGGGTAAAGGCCGAGAAGTCGATCAGGAATTTTGTCGGCCCGGGCAGGTCCTGTCCCAGATCGCTGTACAAAACACTCAGCTTGGGCAACAGGTAAGAAAACATCACGACCAGAGTGGCCGCGCTCACAATCAGGACCAGTGCGGGATAGAGCAAGGCGGACTTCACGGTCCGCTCCAGGTCATCCTCCTTCTCGTACAATTCTGCCAATCCAGCCAGAATCTGGGTCAACCCGCCTCCCGTTTCGCCAGCTTCAACGGCCCCGATCAAGGACTTCGGGAATACACTGCCATCTCCGGCCAGCGCCTGGGAAAGCGACTCTCCACTCTTGACCCGAAAAGAAACCGAGCGCAACACATGCCTCAGTCGCTTTTCCTTGGTCTGCAGATAGAGTTGCTGGACCGCCTTCTGCATCGGCAGCCCCGCATCCAGGAGATCACCCAGCCGTCTGGTAAATAGAGCCAGGGATTGGCTATTGGGAGGTCGGGTCCCAATCTTCACCCACAGATTCTTCAGGAAACCGGCCTTACCCGGTAATCCACCATCGGAAACAACTTCCGACAACTGGACCGGAAACAATCCCTTGGCCACGAGATTCCGGGATACACCAGCAGAAGACTCTCCCTCAAGGAGGCCCTCCATGCGCTGCCCGCTTCCATCCTTGGCCAAGTACCGGAATACCTTCATGAACCGACTCTCATTCGCGCAAGGGTTTTAAATCCCCACGTTACCTTTCCCGAAAAACCGGGATCATACACCTTCATTTCCAGCCGTCACGCGCAACACTTCGCTCACGGAAGTCACTCCCCGAGCAGCCAGATCCAGACCTCTTTCCCGCAGCGTTTTGGCGCCACTGGCCATCAGCTCTTCCCGGAGATGGGAGGCAGGAGCTCTAGCCAGGATCAATTCCTGAATCTTGGGGGTTACCTGCAGAATTTCAAAAATCGCGGTCCGACCGCTGTAGCCGGTGTGGTGACATTTTTCGCAGCCGACGCCAACCTTGAACTCGCAATCCTCCCCGAATTCCCGGGACCTTTCCCCAAGCTTCAGTTCAGAAGCCAGCTCCTTTGCATATTCATGGCGATCGAGCTGCACACAATGGGGACAAATCTTTCGCACAAGCCTCTGCGCCAGAATACAGCGAACGGACGATGCCAGCAGATATGGCTCGACTCCCATGTCCAAAAGCCGCGCAGGCGTACTGGGAGCGTCATTGGTGTGGATCGTACTGAAGACGAGATGTCCCGTCAAAGCGACGCGGATCACCGTCTCGGCCGTTTCCTGGTCCCTGATTTCACCCACCATCATCACGTCGGGATCGTGGCGAAGCATTGAGCGCAATCCTCGCGCGAAGGTCAGACCGATGCGGGGATGCACCTGGATCTGGGTCACACCGTCCAGGTGATATTCTATCGGATCCTCGATGGTTATGATTTTCCGGCTGGGAATATTCATGATGTTGAGGAACGAATACAAGGAGGTCGTCTTGCCGCTGCCGGTAGGGCCGGTCACCAACATCACTCCGTAGGGAACTTCGAGGGTTTTTTGGATGATCTCCTGTTCATGGTCCCACATGCCCAAACCGGATAGGCCCGTCAGGATGGATGCATTGGTCAGAATCCGGATATCCACCGACTCGCCGAACTGGGTGGGCACCACCGAAACCCGGTACTCGTTCTGGGTACCACCAACGGTGGCCTTGATACGACCATCCTGAGGCAGACGTCTCTCGGCAATGTCCAAATTGGCCATCACCTTGATCCGGGAAACCACCGCGGCGTGGAATTGAACGAGACCCTCCGGGACAGGAATCTCAAGCAACATGCCGTCGATCCGGAAACGAACACGGATTCGGTACTCAAGAGGTTCCAGATGAATATCGGTGGCCCCTTCATGCTGGGCCCTCATCAACAACTCATTCACGACCGAGACGATGGAAGCGTCATCAGCGGAATCTTCTATCAGCTCCCGTTCTACATATCCGAGCCGCCCTTTACCGGTATGACGGCCCGAAGGACCATCACCCCCGTTGGCGTTCAGGTTATCGACGGCGTCAGCCCCGATCCCGTAGGTTTTTTGCAACAGAACCAGAAGACGATCCTCTGCATACGGCTCGCCCGTAACCTCCAGCCCCAACAACAGACTCAATTCGCTCAGAACTTCTTTTTCGACGTTTTGCCGGTGCGCGACCAACAATACATTGTTTTCCATACTCAACGGCACGACGAAGAACTTCCTGGCATATCTCGCCGGAATGACGGTCGAAGCATTGGAAAAGGGTTGGTCCGTCATTGTTCTGAAATCTCCGTCGGCTGGTAAGTTTCCCTTCCGCTCATGACCGTCGGCGTCAGCAAAATGATGAGTTCCGTTTTGATCTTTTCACTCTGGTTGCTGGAGAAGAAGTACTTCAACAATGGGATTCTCGACAGGATCGGAATTCCCTTCCGCACTGTCCGGGTCTCATCCCTCATCAAACCACCCAGTATGACGGTATTGCCGTCTTTCACCATCAAACTCGAATCAATCGTCGAGGCGTCAACGATCGGGATACCATCCCTTTCCCCGGTAACCGAGCTCACCTCGGGGTGGACCTTCAAAAACACCATGTCATCTCCCAGGATCCTGACCTCGACCTCCAGCTTGACCCCGACATCCACGACGATCACTTCCTCGAACTGGGACACGGTTCCGGCCGGCGTCTCACGGGTAGTGATGGTCTTGTAGGGAACCTGGCTCCCGACATGGATGTGCCCCAACCCACCATCAATGACAACCAGGCGTGGACTTGAAAGCAACTCCGTGTCCCCGTAGGTCTCAAGGGCCTCAGCGATAACCTGGAAATCCTTTGACATCAAGTCGCCGGCTTGGCTCCGGATTCCCGGCTCGGTCTCGCCCAGAGCCGGAAAATTCCCAAAAACATTGACATTACGTTGCACATAGCCCCAATCGATCCCGGTTCGAACCTCGCGATTGGTGGAAATCTGAATGATCTTTGCTTCGAGGAGAACCTGTCTCAGGGGTGTGTCGTATTCTTGGGCCAGGTCCGAAATCTTGGCCACAACCATGGGATAATCCACCACCACCAGTTTCCTGGCAATTTTGTCGGCATAGATCTGGCCGATATCCAACGTCAAATGCGGACGTAATTGTTCAGCCAGTGAATCCGGCTCCGCGTATTTGACGTCCAACATGGCCGATTCGATGCCTTCGCCGGAATCCAACATCTCCAGAATATCCGAAATCCGGTCCAGATCCAACTGGTTGGCACTGACGACTATTCTCTGGTTTCCCGGATCCTCCACAAAATTGGCCCGCCCCTTCAACAGCTTTTCTATATAGCCGCTCGCAACTTCGAGGGAAACGTTTTTGAGCTGGAAACTGGTCGAAACCTTCGTGTTGTCTATCATCGCGATCAATTGCTTTGCTTCCCGCAAAAGACGCGGGCTGGCCTTGATCCGGATCAAGTTCCGAGATACATCAGCCTTGATGTCGGTCTTTTTTCCCAAGAGATCCTTGAGAGTGGGCATGACATCCTTGACATCGGCTTCCTTCAGGATAAAAGTCCTGGTTTTCAGATTATCGGCGAAGGACTCCCCGTACCGACTCTCGTAGGCGGATTTTTCCATCACCCACACGGCGCCGTCTTCCTCGACATAGGCAGCATCTACAACGCTGACGACAATTTCCAAGAGGTCCCTGGGAGTGATGTCATCAATGTAGAGGGTCACTCGTCCCTTGACCCCGCTTCCAATTGCGATATTGAACTTGCCGGCCTCGGCGATCAGCTTCAAGACTTCCTGCACCGAAACGTCCTTGACGTTCAACTGCATAAGTTCCGTATCCGTGGAGCCCCCGCTTCCCGACTGGGCCTCAACCTCGGCCACCAGGGGGAACCCCGCCCAAACCACCACGCATAATGCTATAGTGACAATTCGAATAATTCGTCCCGCCATTTTAAGATCACGCTCCTTTCCCGTATTTCAATAACCTTGAATTCACCCAGATCGTCTCCGGCGGAAACCGTAACCGTCTCCTTGGTGCGCCGGTATTGAACAATCGCCTTGGGATTGGACCCACCCAGAACTCCCTGGAGTTCGACCTGCCTGAGCAACTCAACGGGGTTGGTCCTCGGCTCTTTTCGCTCGACCTTCTTTTGGGCCACCGGGACCTTGAACAGGTCTTTGCGCAAACGCTCATTGCGACCGACTTGAGTTGCACTCGGGGAATCCCCACCCGTCTCCAGGCCCACTTCTTCGGTTCCCGTTCCTGGATTCTCCAGCCGTTCACCAAAATCCGGAAAAACCAAGTGATACACACCGGCAATCCCCAGAACCAGGAGCAAGGCCGAAAAAATCATGATCACCAGCTGCCCCTTGGCCCAATCCAGGGCTGGAGATTTCGACAAGGCCACCCGAACCCCTACTAACAGGGCCCCACGGGAAAGAGGACGCCCCTTGCCCAGCAGGATATGTGTGCCTTGCTCACGTTTACGAATCAAAACAAGCAATCCTGATTGAGGTCAGACAAACCACCCCATCACCTTCTCCCACTCTCGGTGCCAAAGAAAGACTGTTCACCACCACGGGCATCTCATTCAGCAACCGGTTCATGTACTCGATCACCGAATCGAGTTGCCCTTCGAAATCCAACGCAACAACCATCACATTGTTTCCTTCGTGGAAGCCCATACGGGGAACAACACTTGTAACATGAATCCCGTTGCCGGCCAGCTCGGATAACTTTCTCAACACGGCCGTTTCGGTCAGAACCGAATCCCGGTCCGAGGCCACTGGATCATCGAGCTTCTTGTACTCGGCATGGATCCATTCTTCCCTCGAAAGCACCCTCCGGTTATGAAGGATACGCTCTTCGGCCTTTTCCACGTCCTCTCTAAGTGTTTTTCGGCGTTCGAAATACAAGTTTGAGAACAAATAGTCCGCAGTGAAAACAACCGCCGTCACTATCAGGACCAGGAGGATTATCTGCTCCCGAAGACTAAGAGCCGAAATTTTATTTCGGACAAAGGTTTTCAGATTAACCATTTACTGTTCTTCCGATTCTACCACAAATCGTGGTCAGTCCAGCTGTCCCTCTACAACAAAATGCACCCGTTCCACACCCGATGCCTGCTCCGACCGTAATTGCGTCACTCTCAGTTCCTGCCAAAGTGGATCCATCGCCAACAAATCCGTCATTTCCAAAACCTGGGAACTGGCCGAAGCGCCTCCCCGCAAGGTGATTCCCCTGCCCTGCACATAGCTCAGGTGTTCAAGAAAAATTGGCGCTTTCAGATTGCGGCGCAGACTAGTCAGGGCCCGCAGGATCTCCACATTTTCGGCCCTCTCCCGCGAATTCTCCCGGATAGCATTGAATTCCACTTCCAGATTTTCAATCCCCGGCTGCTCCTGCCGAATCTGCTGATTCAGAACATTCAGGTATCCACTAATCTGATGATCTTCGAACATCATGAAGGCCAACCAAGCCAAAGCTGCAACCAGTGAGAGACGTCCCAGGACAGCAAATGTCCTCAGGAATACCCGACGGGGGTTCTTTTTCAGCAGGATCTCCGGCACCAACAACCGCTCCTGCTCGATCCCGGAGGCCGCTATGGATGCACTGAAAAAGAAGGACTCTTTCCCCTTTTCGGGTTGATGTTCCAGCGCATCGGGCCAAATCACTGGCTCGGGAAGTGGAAAACCCAGGAGATCCTCGAATTTTTTCCGTAGTTCGACAAAGGTCGGGCTGTCCCAGTCGATCAGACAATTCTCATATTCGGTCGAATCCCCTGGGTCATGCAAAGTTGCCGGAGCCAGCTTGGCGTCGAAAAGCAGTTTACCGGATTTCTGGACAACCAAATAGGGCCCGGAATCGTCCCGGACGATAACACTTTGCGGCTGATCCTCATCGGGACCGCCTTCGCTTTGCCCGGCCTCCCTAATCGCGTGGGCCCAAGCCCAACCTTCCGGAATCAGGCCCACAATGTTGAAACCTACCTCCTCCAGGGGAGAGAGGAATTCGGCCAGCCCATCGTTCCTGGCAATGTAAACAGCCACCAGGCTGTCGCCTTCATCCGGCGGCAGCAAAAGCTCCCAGACCCAGGAATAATGATCAATGGACATGGGCAACTCGCTGGCCAACAAATGTGGCAGCATGGTCTCGATCTCCGCCTCCGACTCAGAGGGTACGTGGAAATGACGAACGAACGTACGTTTCCTCGGCAACCCCACGCAAACCGGTTCACCTTCGTGCTGATTCCGCTCGAAAATACCCAGCATCATATTCGTGCCACCAATGCGGGTGGCAGAATCGACCTGATAATGAACCCCGACCAAACGTCCATGAGCCAAGGTAATGCCCGCTTCGGAGATCGCGGCCCCGGACATTCTGACCGGAGAAGACCAGGGCAAAACAAAGGGAGGCCGAAAACCGAGGACACTCATCACCCTGACCAGCTTACTACTGTCGGTGTCCAGCAACACCGAAGGAATTTGCATTTTCAAATTTGACTCGAGTTGCATCATCCGCCCCTAGTTCAACCAATTCTCAGTCAACTCTATGACCTTGGCCTGCCCATTTTCCGGCTTTTTCACAATAACCTTAACTTCGCAGATACCATATGTTCCCGGGCCCCATCCCCTGGAGGAAAGACTGAAATAGCGGGATTCCACCGAAAGTCTTCCGGTCCCCCGCAGAAATGCCAGGACCGCAGCCTCCTCGTTGTTGAAAGTACAACCGGCGATCCCGGGATCATTGGCTTCGAGACTCCTAAACCACTGATCATCCGTTGTTCCCTGCGCCCCATCGGGCCCGGCCCTCCATTTCAACATTTTACGACAGGCGCCTTGGGGCAGTCCTACTGCAAATAAAACATCGAACGACGCCGAGTTGACATTTACCGAATTCCCGTAGCGGGAGAGGTATCGTAACGCACAATCCCGACTCAGGTAATCCAAGTCCGCCAGAAGCCCGACAGGAGGCATCAAGTCCCTGGCGGCGGCGGCCTTGGCCCTTAGAATGACTTTCACTCCGGCTGCGGTCATCCCGGGTAGCGTGGCCAGCGAAATGGAATCTGCCAAGGCGATGGGGAGACGGCCTGCCTCATCCACAATGCCCGGCAACCAAATTTCCGTACCGCCAACCAATACCGCTTCTCCAACGGCGAAACTACCACGCCCGCAGGATCGAGGCTCGGAGAAAAGAAGACGGGAAGTCACGGGTTCAAGGGGCTCCCCATCGACCACCTGGGGTCTATCCAACTCGGCCAGCACCAGCTCAACCCCGGATTGCGCCCAGGCCCGCAACTGGTGGCGCTCGACCTCCAGTTGGACCAGCTGCGATTCGTTACGCGCCTCGTGCGAATAGGTGAGACCGAAAACAGCCAACAAAGTCAAGATCCAGGATACGACAACGACGCTCATGAGCGTCCCCAGTCATCTAGATTTGCCGTCAGGGAAGCAGGCTGCCACCTGACCAGGGGAACCCAGAGCCCCACCTCGATATCAGACCCACAATCGGGTCCCCAACTCCCGGGGAAAATGGGATGGAAACGAGAGTCTGGAGCGATTGCTGAACCGGAGGCTGAACCGGGCCCGATCCCCATGCGAACCCTAAGCCGACAATAAATCTGCTCTTGGCCCTCAAAATCCATCTCATTCACAACCGCAAAACCGAATTCCTTTATTTCCGGATACCCTACCCACGCTCCGTTCAACCCGTTGAGACTCGCTTTGTTGCCGAATCGGATTCCGGAATCGGTACGAAGCATAGAATCTTCATTACCCGCAAATCCCGGTTTTGAGGAAACACCTGTCCACTTGTCAAATTCCTGGGCCACAAGCGACGAATCAGCAATATCTGCAACCAGGGGAGTAACCACTCGAATCAACGAACTATCTTGAAATACCGAGCCGGCCCACTGGTATGTCACCAGTTGAGGAACCCAGGCCGTGTCCAACCGACCGGAAACTTCCTGCGGCGATCTCAGCAGAACAATGGTATCCGGCGACACGAAAGGTCTAGGGCCGGTTGGAATCAGGTGGGTAAAATCGTCTGCCAGGGCCGCCATTAGCAACCGCATGTCCTGATCATCCGCCATCCGCTCACGAGTTGCCGACCGCAATTTTATACCGGAAGAAAAAAGAGAAAAGGCCGCGGTCATCGTGACCGCCAGTACGGAAATTGCGATAAGGACCTCGATCAAGGAGAATCCGCTGCAGCCACCGCCCCATCGGACCATCAATCCCGTTTTCAGTGGCCTTCTCGTTCTCACCGGAGCGTCTCCATATCTGAAAAAACCCGAACCAGTTGGGTGGCGCTGAGAGTGCGCGTGCCCCTGGTGGTCCACCAACTCACATCCACTTCTACCTCAAACACCGGATTGACCAGGGTATCGGCCGCCGCTGTACGCCCCTTGGCGTCAGGCAATTCGGGAGGAGCTCCGGCCCAGGGCGCACCCCTGACAGACCAACTAAAGAGGCTGTCTGGACTTACACCGTGCATGGTTCTTCCGTTATATTGAACCATGGTGATTTCCGACAGCTTTTCCTGCAGAATCAATCCGGCCCGAAACCTATTGGCTGAATCCTTTTGCAAATTCAGAGCAGAAAGCACAGCTGTCAGTACGGCCACGAGTCCAATCGCCAAAATGGCAAGGGACACCATTACCTCGATGAGGGCAAAACCGCTTGGCAAGATATTTCGTGGCTTTCCAAACCTCATTCTGTTCTTCCTAACCAATGTTGTTCTGCCGGATCAATGGTTATCCTTCCGTGTCGATCATCACTGAAAATACAGTTCGCTGGTATACGGATCGACAAGAAAATTGGAGACTCGAACTCCATCCTCATCCGTAACAATGATCCGCCCCCCGGTGGATGTCCCGTTGGGGAAAAACACGATTCCCCGTTGGGGAGATTCCAACTGGATACTGCCCGCAACGATGTAGGTTCGAATGACCGGAGCCTCCCATACCGAAGCCAAATCGATTCCCTCAACTCCCAGGCGATCGGACACCTCCCGAGGCCACTCCTTACGAGGCAGTTGTCTCTCTTGTAGAAGGTTGTCGTTTCCGGAAGGCACAGTGAGCACCACCGTAGTTCGCCCCCTAATCGCTGAAATTCTCGCTTGGCGCACCGAATTGGCCAACCCTCTGTCCGTTTCGGCGGAAAAGTAGGAAGAACGAGTCGTGCCAAAACGGGGAAAGGCCATTCCCATGATCAAACCCATCAAGCCGATGGCCAGCAGTAATTCGATCAGCGTAAAACCGTATCTGTGGCGATCACACTTAAGTCTCTTGGGAATTTCCTGACCGAGGAAACTAGAAATCCTCAATATTGCTACAATCATCTTCACCTCCGGCCACACCATCGGGACCGACTGACAAGATGGAATAATCATACCCTGGTTTGGAGCTCGGACACTGGAACTGGTACTCGTTCCCCCAGGGATCCTTCAAAGACTGCCCCCGCAAATAGGGTCCATTCCAGTTTCCCGGAACAGGTGGAACGGCAGGCTGTTCCAGAAGAGCCCTGAGACCCTGGGCAGTGGTGGGAAACATCCCATTGTCCAGTTCATACAGTTCCAACGCCGCAGCCAGATTCCCGGAGATGTCGGCTTGGGCGGCCGTTACTTTTGCCTGCTCCGCCCTGCGGACGTACCGGGGAATGACCAAACCGGCCAAAACCCCAATGATTGTAATAACCAGCAAGAGCTCAATCAGAGTAAAGCCTGTCCTGTGAGGGTTCTTTCCTCTGATCGATTTGAAATAAAGCATCAAACTTTTCATGGTTTTTACCTCGCAAGAGACGAGCCACTTTGATCTACCTTACTCTGCTTGCTCTACGTCAGGCGCTTCGTGGTGGAAAACTACTTACATCACTAGGACGTAAATGGTTCCAGAATTGCGAGTTCTCAGATTTGCGGAGGTTGCCTTGCTTACTGATACGGCTCCCAAATAAATCCTGCGAGCACCCAGTCCTGGAATCATTTACACTCCCTACGCTACGCAATAGCGCGAATAAGGTGGGTAAAATTGTGCCTCTTCAATTCATGGGGGATAATTCTCGTAAAACCTCAAAATGAGGCTCCATTAAGTAAAGCTTACCATTTTCCGTGGGCGAATTCAACAAAGTAGTGGTCCCTGGCTGGCCCGATTTCCCAGACAGTTCCCATTCGGGAGAGGACTCGCAAAGCGGGCGACAAAATTGGGAAAAGCCGGGCCCGGATTACAACATCTGAAACCCACGAGAAGTACAGAAGTCTTGAATTGATGGCTTCAAAAAAGTGGAGCAGCCCACAAGACCTGCTCCACTCTCAGCATTCGATTCCGTCCAACCACGAGTGCTCTCTGAACAACTGTGATAAACGATTTAACCTTGACCAGCTCGGCGCGGGGCTCCAGACCCTACGTCCTCCTGTGGTTCACCCGACTGCTGGTCACCTGCTTGCGGATCACCAGCCTGCGGATCGCCGAGACCAAAGCCTACTTCCTCGGAATTGGGTCCAAAGGGACCGCTGGGAGGTTCCAAGGTGGACTCGCCCGGACCGCAACGGTGTTGGAGCATTTGACCCACCGGCGTTTCCTCGAGGCCTTCAGAGAAAAATTCGGCCGAGTCCTCAACCCCGTCCTCATCGGGACCAGGGCCGAACGGACCGTGCTTTTCTCGGTCTCCCGCAAAATCCGCACCATGGCGTTCAATCCCTCCATGTGCGTCGATGCCTGGAGAGTCAAGGTAGTTCAGATTACGGTTCTGCTGGGCCTGTTGAACCTGCTGGCCCTCTTGTTCTTCCGACTCCGCTTCCTGCGCAAAAGCCACAACAGCCATCAAGGAAACCAGGAGTGCCACGAGAATGCTAATCATCAGTTGTTTCATTGTCGTTCCTCCTCAAGGGCTTTCATTTGAACACCGCTACCAGGAAATTTTTACTGTACTGCGTACGGTAAGCCAATCACTAAAAAGGGTACAAGGAGAATTTCACCCGTAGTCGGAATAACAGGAGATTTATAACCCTCACCACCGTGGGGGCCCGAATCGTCTTCAGCATAGTCGTTGCGGTTCGAATTGCCGTGGGGTAAGACGCTGATCCCATCTCCCTGTGAAGGGTTATCAGGATCATCGGCGTCGTCGAAGTTGCTCAGCCTCTGCTGGAGCCCAGTATCTTCCTCGGCAAATGCGACTGTACCTGACAGCATAATCATTAAAACAGCTAGGGCGACAATCATCAGGCGATTCATATTCTTCCTCCCAAATGGTAAACTCACTGAGAATTAAGCCCTCCATACTGACCGCTACCAAGTCCTGCAACTGCACAAAGTGTTCCATTGCGAGTCTGAGAATAGACATCTTATGAATTGGTTGGGAGCAAACAAGTTGTCAATTTCCCAGTAATTTTCTTCCTCTTCTTCGCGTCCTTCCAATCGTAGAAACCTGCGATTTTTAAGGAGGACAAATCGCAGGTTTCTGCGGAAAACTGGAAATTTTCTGGAACGATCCGGAGTGGTCGTAAATTTCGTGGAACGATGAGGAAGCACCAATTCCAGGTAGGGTTTCGAACCGGAATGGATGGAGAAGACGGCCCGGGGATTATCCCGCGGGCCGTCTTTCGAAAGTTCCCCCGGACGCCGGCCAAGTCGACGTCCGGGTTAGCTACACTAGGTTAAATTGTTATTCACCTCCGGAATCGTCGGTGAAGTCGTCTTCGGTACTTCCATCGTCCACCATGGCGCTCGTGTCTGCAACTGGCACAGGAGCAACATTAGCGGGGAACTCCGGCGACATGACCCGACGGAACACGATATCGCTGCCAACATCGCCCTCGTCCAGCCAACTGCCGTAGAATCGAGAGCCGTCCGGGGTCATTCGGATCTGCACTTCACCCTGTTCCTGGTCACCCTTGGCCAGGCGCAACCAACCGGTGACTGTTTCTCCAGGAAGGGTTCCGTCACTATCGGGGTTGACGACCCACTCGTCCTCCCAATAGCTCTCACCCTTGTCCATGGAGTAGCTGAGGAAGAGGTCCTCGGGGGCGCCGTCTTCCTGCGTCATCTCGCCGGTAATGGGGTCCCACATCTTCTTCGGGTTGCTGGCTGTGCCAT
>JAHOYV010000085.1 GCA_019038745.1 Gemmatimonadales bacterium | reverse complement strand
GAAACTGGCTGTTGCGCTGCGGGATCCGAAATTGGCTTCGGCTGAGGAATGGACCTCTGCGTGTTGTGTGATTGACCCACCGCGGGTGGGTTTGGGCAAGGATGGGGTGAAAACGATGCTCTCCATCAAGCCACGACATCTTGTTTATATGAGTTGTGATCCTGCCACGCTGGCCAGGGATGTGGCCACGCTTACGGCGGATGGATATCAGCTGAAGAAGCTGCAGGTGCTGGATATGTTCCCGCAGACTTCGCATATCGAGACGTTGGTTTTGTTGGAGAGAGTGTTAACATAAATTGAATTAAGCTATCCATTAACACCATCGACCGAAAGCCACCCCAAGCAGTTACTCGCCCGAGAACTGACTAATTATGGGGCAGCTTCCGGTCTCCAACGTCGGCGGCATCTCCCTGAATCCCCTGGAAAATTATCCACCAAAAAGTCTGGAGTTTGTACTGAATCGAAGTGAATTACTCGTCACTGTTCTGAAATTCAGGACTTAATTGGGGCAATCGATCCACTTTTGTTCACATCACCTGGTTCAATCAACGTTAATAATTTAAAATTTTGTGTTATAATTGTCTGGAAATTTTTTGTGTGTATTTATTCAGCTGCAAGCAATCTATTAGTGAGTCCAATGGACAACAATTCCCTCCAGTTGCATGAAAACAATGAAGCACCTCCTTCAGGCTTCCCTGCGCGCTTAAAATTTTTTCGTGAACAACTACACCTGTCCAAATCCGACCTGGCAGAAAATGCGGGAGTCACATACCGCACCGTCCACAACCTGGAAACAGATTCCAGCAGGAACCCGCAGGATAAGACCCTCCTGTTACTCGCCAAGGCACTAGGCATCACATTTGCCGAATTGCAGGGAAATGGTTCTGCCGATTTCACCAAATCAGCAACCACAAGCCCGAAACGATTGCGTGCCCTGCTGTTTTCGCTGGCCATCTTTGCAATACTGACCATTTCCACCCTTACCGTTTTCTCACTCTCCCAAGCCAATTGGGAAATCACCGACAACGGCCTTGAGGTTCGGGACAAATTGGCCGGAATTTCCCTTTGGCGATATGAAACCACGGCAAAAATTCACATTTGCCAAGAGGCTCCGTGGGATTCGGACATTCTCCTAGTCGGGCTCTGGTTCAACTCCCCCAAGGGTGGCCGTTTAGTTGCTCTTGATCGCCGGACCGGAGAGCAACTGTGGGAAATTCAACCTGATGTCGACCAATTACGGGATGTCTTCGGATCCGAGGTCATCGATACCGCACCTTTTGGAGCCCACCGGGTTATGGGCTGGGACAGCAACGGGGACGGAACTCCCGAAGGAGTCGTCAATTTTGTCCATGGCACATACTTCCCTTCGGTTCTTTGCGCTT
This sequence comes from Gemmatimonadales bacterium, assembly GCA_019038745.1. Taxonomy (GTDB): domain Bacteria; phylum Krumholzibacteriota; class Krumholzibacteriia; order LZORAL124-64-63; family LZORAL124-64-63; genus JANTGJ01. Next base: position 29,013 of record JAHOYV010000085.1, on the reverse strand, counting down.
TTGATGCCAAGGGGAATGTTTTTGGTCAATACAACCTGAACGGACATGTGAAGGAAATCGTGGCCTGGGACTTGAACGAAGATGGTCGCGATGAGCTGATTATTAGCGGCACCAACAACGCATCAGCCTACCAGGGCGCAACGGTGATAATTCTTAACCGTGAACATTTTAAAGGGGCAACCATCGACTCTCTGGCCGCACCTCATCCAACGATGCCGGATTCCGCCTTGGCCAGAGTTGTTTTTCCTGCGTATCCAGAGCCTTTCATGCAACACACTTCCAGCGTGCGCTTGACGGCCCAGAGAATTCAAATCTTCCGGAACGCCCGAGGAGAAACAAACATAAGTATTACGATTGGGGAAAACCCATTAGAGCGTATACTCGTCTACCTGGATGCCGAATTGCACCCCATCAGGTCGGACATCTTTGATACTTTCCGCGCGACCCTCCAGGCTTGGCCGGATTCACTGACCTCAAACACCGGCCCCGCCGATGATAAGTGGCGAGCCAATTGGCTGGCTACTCATAGACACTTCCGGGCTGGTCACTGGCCGCCTGCCAAGAATTGATTAACTGGTTGAACCTTTTTGTAGCGGGTCCCTCCCTACTCCCTCCCCCCAATATTCTCAATCAACACCTGCCCCCCAAGCAGAACCCCGAACACGCAAACGATCGCCGCACCGGTGGGCAGATCCAAAAACCAGCTCGCCACCGCCCCGAGGAACACTGCCAGAATCCCGACCGCCACCACAAAGACCAGACTGCGTCTCCCCCACCCCCGATAGCCACGACGACAGGCCATCACCGAAGGAACAACCAGCAGAGTGAACACCAGAAGCACGCCGGCGATCTGCACACTGCTGGTTACCACCGTACCAAGTACTGCGTAGAACAAAAAATCCCATCGTTTCAGCCGTAGGTTTTTTGCTCGTGCACCCTCCGGGTCCAGGCTGATCAGCGACAACCGGTTGTGCGCCCACCACAGAACCAGGCCCAGAACCCCGTACAGCAGAGCCGTCTTGAGTACCTGCGACCAGGAGACCCAAAGAAGAGATCCGACCAGCAGGTGATTGATCTCGTCCCCGCCGTGCGGCACCTGGGTCAGGACCAGGATCATCGCCGCAGAGAACACGGCGTAGATGGTGCCGATGTAGGCCTCCTGGGGAACGGCTCCCCGCTTTCCCCGCGTAAGGGAGATGAGCCCGGCTCCCAGAAAAGTGGCTCCCAAACCGCTGAACCAAGCTGCATCGGTACCGTGCTCAGCGCCGAAAAGCATGGCCATCGCCACGCCGAAGGCCGCCACCTGGGCCAAGGCGATATCCACGAAGATCACTCCCCGGCGAACCACGTGGCCGCCGAGGTAACCGTGCATCAGCAAAAGAACAATGGTTACAACCACCGGCGCTGCCATCATGCCGACCAACTCAGCCATCGTTCCCTCCCTTGCCCAAGAGCAGGTCCTCGATGATCCGGTCAAACATTTCCCCATAGCCGGAAACCCCGGACAGAGCCCCCACGGCCGGCGGCAACACGACCAGGCGCGCAGACATCCGACCTGCCGCCTTGCCTGCTGCATCCAGGTGATTCCAGGGTGCAGCGAGCAGCAATTCCACATTCGCCTTCCGTGCCTGGGTCGCCAGTTTGGATACGTGGCGAGGCGAGGGTGCGATGCCCGGCCGATGCTCCACATCGCCCAGGATCTTCAAACCCAACCAGTCGGCAAGGTACTCCCATTGCTGGTGGTACTGAACCACCGGTTGTCCCCGCAACGAGGCGCTCCGCTTTTCCCAGGCCTTGATCCGCTTCTGCAGATCAACGACCGCCACCTCGGCTCGATCCCTGAATCCATCCGCCGCTTTGGGACGCAACACGGCCATTCGTTCGGCCATCAGCCTCATCACCAGAACCCCGTTGTGCGGATTCAACAAGTAATGGGGATTGCCCTCGGGGTGGACATCGCCCTGGGCGCGGCTTATTCCTCCGGTCGGGATATCCAACACCCGCTCCAACGCCTGGGAACAATCCAGCTCGCCGAGTCCTCCCGGGTGCAGTTTCCGGTTACGGGCCTTGTCCATCAGTACCGGCAGCCAACCCACTTCCAGTTCCAAACCGCTGTAACAGAGCAAATCAGCTTTGCCGAGTCGTCGAGCAAACGAGGGTTTGGCCGGCAGAAAATGCGGATCGTACTCACCCGGACACAGCGCAACCACCTCGGCATCCTGCCCACCCACCTGTTCGGCCAGCCAGGCCAGATCGGTCAGCGTGCAGACTACCCTCAGGGGTTTTTCCGCGCCCGCAGACCCAGCCAGCAGCAGGGCCAAAATAATCATCAGGATCATGCGTTTCATGGTCACCTCCTAGTACAGATGAGCTGGATGCGACCCAATAGTGAAATTGACCTGCAACGAAACCAGTGTCTCGTTGTGGTCGGAATTCGGATCCTCGTATCGAGCCACTTCGAAGCGGACGGAAGAAAATTCGCTGGGTGCCCAGGTAAGATTCGCTTTGTATTCGAAAACTTCGGCCCATTCGAACGGACCATGGGCGTGCCCTTCTTCCTCTGGTTCCACATGCTCCGTATGCTCCGGAAGATCCCTGTCCAACCCTCCGGTAGTCACACCCAGCCACCAGTTGCGGGCGAAGCGGTATTGGGCCAGCGCGTACCAGCCCAGAGGGTTTTCTGGCCCTGATTCGGGTCTGGGCAGAATCACCTCCCCGGTCAGGGTAAGTGCGGGACCCTTGCTGGCCTGCGCGGAGATCCATTTGAATGTCAGGTCAGCCCCGTAGACGTCCAGCGATCCACCCAGCTCCTCGTGGTCATGAAGCAGCAGGTAATTCGGAGCCATCTTGCCGTGCAGCATCGAACCACTGAATTCCAGCGTCGATTCCATCCCCAGATCGACCACGTTGGAGAAACGCGCACCGAAAACAGGATCACGGGATTCGCCGTTGAAGATCGCCGACTTCCCGTCCACCGCATAACCCGTCAAATCGCTGTACCAGGTTAGCGGCAATTCATGGGAGAGCCGCAGCCCCGTCTCGCTCAGGGAATGGCCGCCCAGGAAGGTCCCGACGACGGCCGGAGCGTCCACGAAAGGAAACTGATGCGTGTGCAACGCCGCGTGTTTACCGAAGGGCAGGTAGTCCTTGCCCAGGACCAATCCAAACCCTCCACCAATGGCCAGTCCCGTCACGGTAGCCACTTCCACGTCCCCGACAAACCCGTGGGCATGGGCATCGTCGTGGGAGTGCGCCGGATGCACGGCAAACACAAGATTGGCCTTCCAGTAGGGATCGACGATCGAAGTGACCTGCATCTCGGCCTCCTGCAGGTTCACTCCATTGTAGGCCCGGTCGGTTGTCTGATCGGCCAGCCGACAGGCCAGAAGTGCATTGATGCTGATGGCTGGATTGAAATCCCTGGACAGGCCGGTGGCGGTGGTAGATTGGGCCAGTAGCGGTCCAGCAGTCAGGATTGCCGCAACGACCAGTAACAACCAAGCGGAACAAAAGCGGACGGAATACATGATGACTCCTCTCGGATTAATCAGAATACCTGGAATCGGAAACACCGGTGGTTGATCAGAAGCAGGGAGGAGCGCGGCCGCGCACAGGGATGGCTCGATGATTTTCTTCAATAAAGTGGCGTTCAGGCTGACGGAAACCGATCGTCCAAATGGTCTGGAAATTCACCTGAAAATGAGCCTCGGCAGGATTGCCAAGCATCTTCGTACAGTACTCGCACTGGTGTATATCGAAACCCAGGCCTTCGGCGGAATGGGCGCAGACGGCGTGGACGGTGACCAGAAGGCCGGAAAGACCAAATGCCAGCGCACCCAGGACCAGGACTGATCGGGCAGGAGCGGAAAGGGGGTAGTGCCTTGTCCGGCAGATCATGGCGGAAGCTTACAGGAGGAAATTCTCAACCGCCAGCATTCATTGGGGAATTGAGTTGGAAGATTGGCCTCGAAGTGGGCAAAGCCCTTTTGCCCAAGCTGCGTAAGATCCCAGCCGGAGTACCCGCTGCCGAGCACTAGTCAGCCAACCTAACAATACGAAAACCATGATTATGGCTGCCATTATCCGGACTGCCGAAATGACGAACCCCAGAGCGGCAAGCCCACGCTTCACAGCTCCATGATCCACCCCGAAGCACCCGGCCCAAACCTCCCAGGGCTTAGCGACCGGATAGGGTCAGATTTTTGACTATATATAAACCTGGCGAAGGCTATTTTGCAACCAAAGCTATCAAAAATCAATTGGCCTTGTCCAGGTCAATACGATGGCGGTTCCATCAAGAGCAACGACCCCTGTTTCGTAGTAGAAAATGTTCCCGCTGGCATCAAGGTCCCGGTATTCGTGATTGCCGTTGGGGAATACGAATAGTCGGTTCGAAACTTCGCCGTCCTCCCATCCGAAGAAATCGCCCGGTGCGGTGTCGGCCCCATCGATGGTAACCGAGGTGGCTGACCAAGGACCCATCACTTCGACCAGGTCGGCATTATGGGTGAAGGTAACAACAACTCCGGCACCTTCCAGGGTCGGAATATGGGAAAGCACATCCTCGAGGGTCAATGGGTTACCTTCCAAATTGAGCGGATAGTAGCGGATAGTAAATCCAAACGCATAGTCCCCCCTTTTTGACCGGGGGTTGACACAATTCTACTCCATATCTGGGCACCGTTTCAAATCATTCGAGCAGTTAAAATCCGTCAAACTGCCAAACCGGGTCTCAAATGCTGAATTCCGGGCACATCCCAGCCTAAGCCGGTCTCACTGACGAATCTGGAAATCCCTACTTTCAATTCTCTGCTTTGGTGTATTCAGTTCCAGGTTTCGTCTGTTGTCTCGGTCGTTTGATCCATATCCGGCCAATCATTCGCTTGGACAACCTGGCCAAAATCCATCTCCACCTGAGGTGGTGCCCTAGCTGGCAGGACGGTCGGAGGTTCGGTGGGCTCGCCGATATGTTTCAGTATCTTCTCCACTACTGGCGGCTCCATGATGAATGCGATCAGACGCATGGGTTGGCCGCATTTTGGACAAGCAAGGGGCAAGCGTTCATAGATCCTGGCCAGCAGCATGGCCCAGCAGCGGGCCGCGGCCTGGCGCAATACCAAACCAGCCGCTCCAGTCCGTGACGGTCCCAATCATGAATGGTCACCGAGGCATTAACGGACCAGCCACCGGCATGGTCGGCACTGTCCATGGTGGGAACGGCTATGTCATCAAGATGGCCATGACGATGCAACCAGCGCAGACCTCGTTTGGCTGGCCTGATAGAATTGCGCTGGAGGACTTCGATCTGGTGTCGAAGAGCGATGTTCTCAGCGATCAGAGCCTCACGGGACCGGAAGGCCGAGAGCAAGGCCTGTAGGATGATATTGAGCATAATCAGGACTCATCGGCCAGGTGCCATAAGTCCTTAGAAACCAGGTCGGACGAGTATTGAACTGCTTGTTCGTCTCAAAAACCAACTGGAATCCACTATCAGGAAGTTCAAGGGGAAAGCGGAAGTTGGGTTTGAGCAAAATATTGATCCAAATCAGCATATTTCAGAGTGTTTCACCTCCATTCATTTGTAGCCATTACCCACATTAATTTAAAATTTCAACTTCGGATTTAGTCTCCAAACCTTGCAAGTGAGGGCTTGGTGTGGGATTCGATCCAGCAGAGATGTCCAGTGACCAAATAGGCCAAAGGGCATCACATTTCAACAAGGTAAACCAGGAGGCATCTATCATGAGAATCTGTATTTTGACTATGTTGTTTGGCATCTTTGCCAGCTCGACATTTGCTTCACCTTTTTTTACAAGGGCTCTGCCAAACGGGCCAGATCCAGCTCAGGAATGGGTAATCACCGACATGGTAGCGGGTGACATTGGAAGTGATGGAATCAATGAGTTAGTGGTCGCTTGGCGCGATGAAGAGACAGGGTCCAATGGCTTTGCTGTGACTTATCGCTGGTATGCGGGAAAATTCCAGGAAGTTGCATCAATTAGCCTTTCTGACCGTTCTTGGGTCTATTTGGAAGATACAGATTCAGATGGAGAGTTGGAACTGATAATAGTCGAGGGAGGAGGCGATCCAGGAAGTCTGGTTACAATCCATGAGTGGTCAGAGGAAAACTGGGCTCCGTATTGGAGCCATACGTTCTATTCCATTCGCCGTGCCGATGCCCTGGGAGTTGGTGATGTCGACGGAGATTCTTGGAACGAAATAGCTGTTGCCATTGACTGGTACGATCGCCAAATGGCAATAATTGACTTCGATTACAGTACGTCAAGCTATTCGATCGATTATACTTTCGGGGCTAACGATTTTCGAAGTGCGAGTGTTGCCGACGTAAATAACGACGGGCAACTTGATATTGTTGCCGGTTGCGGTAACTGGTCCTATTACGATGGCCGTGTATATACTTGGGACGGAGCAGGTTACAGTCTAGTTTGGGATTCTCCGGATTTGGGCAATGTCTCTGCTGCGGTAGCTGATCACAATGGTGATGGTATTGCAGATGTGATTCTAGCCAATCGGGCATCTTCCCACGTTAACGGCCAGAACGGTTTGCATGTTTACGGGTGGAGTTCTGGGACTTTCCAGTTCCAATATCTGTTGTCACAGAACATCCCTCTGGTAAAGCCCAAAGCTTTGGATTTTGACAACGACGGCGTTGAGGATCTTGCCGCCATAGCCGTTGGGTCAGACGAGCCTAACTCATACTTCGGCGATGGCCTGCACTTTTATCAACGAGTGGATGGCAGGTTTGAAGACTACGAAGTTATGGAAGGAATCATTGGCAGGACAGCTGCTTCAATCGACGGCTGTGATCTGGACAACGATGGGTTCAACGAAATGGTACTTGGTTATGCTGATGTGGTTTCGGGTGCTACCGGTTTCTGGATCCAACATGTAATGGATTTCCCGATCATTACCGGAATCAACGACATTCCCATGGATGATGGCCGCCAGGTTCGAATCACTTGGAGTAGAGCTGTTGACGATAGTGACGTTTCGCCCACATATGTGAAAGAGTACTGTATTTGGCGTCAGGTCCGTGAAGGTCTTAAGAGTGCGGGTGCTGAGATCCTAACAACGGCAAACGGAGATTTATTCGAACTCGTAGGTACGACCCCAGCAATGCAATGGGATGAGTACGCTTTGGTTGTACCAACCCTAGCCGACGAAGGCGAGGTGACTGATCCTCTATTCGATTTCATCGTCACGGCTCACCTTTCTGATGGGCCCACCTATTACACCAGTCCTGTCCAACAGGGCATCTCGATCGATCAAACCGCGCCGCCTGCACCCGAGAACCTCATTGGGAAATTCGTCCCGTACAATATCACTCTGAATTGGGATAACGTACCGGCGGCAGACCTTTCACATTACAGCGTTTATCGTATTGGCGTTTCAGGAGAAGAATTAATCGGCTCGACGGCTAGTGTCAAGTTCATTGATCAAACACCAGGAATGGACATAGCGGAACTTGTGTATCTAGTTTCCGCAAGCGACTGGGCCGGAAACGAAGGACCAAAGACAGAAATCCGTTCGAGCGAAATGTCTGGAACTCCTGATGATCTGATTCCTCAGTTATCAGCATCTCTGTCTGCGTATCCCAACCCCTTCAATCCCAAAACAACGGTTAGGTTTGCCGTGCCTGTTTCTGGATCAGTTCAGGTTGGGGTTTACGATCTTGCAGGGCGCCAAGTTAGAGTTCTTGCAAATAACATATATCCGGCTGGATCATTTGACGTCACCTGGAATGGCCAAGATAGTCATGGACGTATCATGGGTGCAGGGACATATATTTTGCGAATGACCACCGGTAAGTATGAAAAGAACTGCCTTGTTTCGTTTGTGAAATAGGGAAAGATAAAATTAATCATACGGAGCATTCCTTCCGCACGTTTCAATCACTTGACTGAGCGGGCCCCAACTGCGTTAAGCTTTGGGGCCCGCGTGTACTGAGACAAAACTTCTTTCAAAACCTAAACAATCTGATAAAATACAGAGGATAGGCATTATAGGGGCATGGCGTCCTTACCCCACATACCAACCACCACGTGTTCTTCCAGTCCGAAAACAGAATGGCGTTCTCCCCTGACCAGGGGCATGATCTCATTTGACGTTAAGAAACCCTTAACCAAGAAGGAGAACGCCCCTGGACAGGTGTATCGGATTTGACGCTCATGCGTCAAGCTGTACTGTTGCCGTCCTCGGTCCACAAATCGTCCCGTAGCTCTATGATATCTCTTGAAATTCTCTCAATAATCCTTAATAATTTTCCATGTCAATGGACCTTTATCAGCTTTGTACCTGACCCTAAATCGTATAACAAATTTCTGGAGTTTTTTAAACTAAGATGGCTAACCACACCCAAAACATTGACCTGTCGGGAACAGATCTGCCTTCCCGCCTCCAAGCCCTGCGTGAGGAGCACCAACTGACCAAAACCGATCTTGCCGACAAGGCAGGTCTTTCCTACCGCACCGTCCACGATCTTGAGAACCATAAGCGTGATCGGATCCAGGAAAAGACCCTGATGCTTCTGGCTCAAGCCTTGGAAGTCCCAGTGTATACATTATTGGGATTCGAACCGGGTAAGCAGGACCAAGCTCAAAAAACCCCTCTACTGCTGCTGGCCCAAGCTTTGGACATGCCCCTGGAAGATTTTCTGAATCACCCTCCCACCAGTAGCGGCTTCCCTCCTCCGAATTCCCGCCATCGAAATCGTATCTGGGTCATCTCGGGGATTTTTGTAATAGCCGCCTTAGCCATTTCCCTCGGTCTTCTTTGGCACAAAGGACGCGTAAGAGCCAATTGGATTTTGGATGAAGGAAGCCTCGTTGTCCGAGATGAGGTTTTTGGGTTTAAACTTTGGGAATTACCAAAAAATTCACATATAGAGTTTTGCGTCGAATCACCTTGGGATTCGGGACAATTATTGCTTGGGACCACCTTTAGAGCCCAGGGAGGGGGACGTCTTTTCTCCCTGAACCGAGTATCCGGAGACACTACTTGGATTGTCCAACCGGACATCGAATCTATTAACCAAGCCTTCGGGAAAAAAGATGTAATGAGTGCTAATTTTTCCTGCCGCAATTTGGGGACGGGTGATTTCGACGGAGATGGAATTCCCGAAGTGATACTTAAATTTGTGCACGGGCTATATTACCCATGTGCCATTGGATGGGTTGGGCAAGGTGGCAATCTGTTGCACCAATATGTCAACAAAGGCCATTTATGGGATTACCGTATCCTTGATTTAGATCATGATGGAAAAGACGAAATAATTTTAGCGGGAACCAATAACGCCAAAGCCTATCAGGGCGCAACTGTTATTATTCTAGATGATTTGCACTTCCGCGGGGCCTCTCTTGACCCTCTTTGTGACCCCTGGAGTAGTGAACCTGATTCTGCTCTCATTCGGCTTGTTCTTCCGCAATACCCTGAGCCATATATGGACCTTTTGCAGGTCACTAGACTTGCCGCCTGGAACATTGTAGTCTTCGAGGACGAGAATGCTAATAAACTATTGTCAATTGACGTCGGTGGACATGAAAAATACAATCGGGTCGTTGTGACCCTCGACTCTGATTTACATCCCATTTCCGGTGTTACAATAGACAGCTTCCTGGAGCGAACAATCTCCCAGTGGCCAGATTCTCTTAAGAACGGGACTGGCCCAGGCGACCCCGTCTGGCTCGCAAAATGGCTTTCCGGTTACAGGCGTTTTGAAGCTGGGCATTGGCCGCCAAATAAACTTCCACCAAAGATTTAACTTGTAAACCATTCGGGAACTTCTGATTAGTCAGCCAACCTAACAATACGAAAACCATGATTGTGGCTGCCATTATCCGGACTGCCGAAATGGCGAACCGCAGAGCGGCAAGCCCACGCTTCACAGCTCCATGATCCACCCCGAAGCACCCGGCCCAAACCCGTTACCGGGCCCACGGGATTGACCCCCGCCATCACGTCGTATGATTCGTACCAATCATTACACCACTCATACAAATTCCCGTGCATGTCATACAGGCGCCAGTCATTCGCCCACCTGGCTGCCACATCCTGGGTAGAGCCTTCGGCATTACCGCAATACCAGCCCACCACATCCAGCACGGGATCACCGCAGTTAATGTTGGTAATATCCCCGCTGATTTCACCAATATTACTGAAAGCCGTTCCTGAACCGGCTCGGCAAGCGTATTCCCACTCCGCTTCGGTGGGTAAGCGATACCCCGACGCCGCATATACGTTGTTGCTGTTGCAGGCCCAGGTAATGCGATCGTAAGCTTGGGGATATCCTTCCTGCAGGCTCATCCAATCGCAATAGGCTGCAGCTCCGAACCATGTCACCTCCAGAACCGGCCGGTCTGGATTATCGGTAGTGAACAACCCGTTGCTGAACTCGATTTGGCAATCGGGATCATCCAGGTCCAGCAATTCCACCGATGACCCATCCGTCGTGTCACGGAGAGAGCTGACGGCAGCCGCCACATATCCGTTATCGTAGGCCCATTGCGCCCCATTCACATACTGGCCGTTCGTTACTTCGGTGGTCTGCAGGAGGAGGTCGGTGTTCAGGGTCACCTGGCGCTGGGTTTCATCGCTTTGCCGCCCCAGCTCACCGTCCGGGCTGCCCATCATGAAGGTTCCTGCGTAGATTCTGGAAAATCCCGCTGGACTGTAGTGACCCAGGAAGGAAAGAGACCCACCGGTAGTCAGTGCTTGTGAAACCATGTCGGGATTGGGCCTGGTCCATTCCAGGGTGTCTTCCCATTCCAGCGTGTAGTCCCCTTCTGCCAGATCACTCAAAGTCATGTCACCGCTACCGGCGGCAAGATACCCATCTGGTCCTGAAAGGCGCCAAGGCGCATTTATACTGTTCGGCTCTGGATCGATCGCGACACTTCCAACCAACTTGATATACTCCCCCACAAACGTGATCGTTTTTCCTTGTGCCAAGGTGCGCCGTTCGACCATCGGCGTCTCCCACTCCAAAATTTCTCCCCAGGTAATCGTGTATTCGCCGGACTCGACATTGAATATCGAATCAGCAGCAGCCCCGGTTTGGGAAAATTCGTTGGGGCCGACCACAGACCAATTTGAATTGATTCCAGCCGGAAGGGTCTCTACCACAATAATTCCGGTTTCCGGGGTCAGGAGGTCAGATTCCGTGCTGCTACAGCCCCCAATCAGCGTTGCAGCGAGAACGAATACTGCAAAGCCCAGGGACAAAACCCTTGTCATAATCCAACCCCTTCGGCTTGCAGGTCCATGACCGCTGTGCAGCATCATTCGGCAGACCTCACAGGACGAAAACCAAAGTAGAGGTAATTGTTGCCCGGATCGTAATAGTAGCGATTCGCGGATCGGCAATTCTGCGCGTAAGAGGAGAAATTACCTCCCCGAAGCACTCTATCCGAGCCCACTGCCGGACCCGCCGGGTTGACCACAGGATCGACTCCAGCTTCGGGATACGGGTCGTACCAGTCGTTGCACCACTCATACAGGTTGCCGTGCATATCGTACAGACCCCAGGTATTGGCTGAACTGGTTCCAATTTCACGAGTAGAGCCAAGCGCGTTGCCGCAATACCAGCCGACCGAATCCAGCACGGGATCGGAGCAGTAAATATTGGTGATTTCACCATTGCTGAAGGAAGTCCCGGTACCGGCTCGGCAGGCGTATTCCCATTCCGCTTCTGTGGGCAGGCGGTATCCCTCGGCCGCGTATACGTTGCCGCCGTTGCAGACCCACGTGCCGTGATCGTAGGCTCTGTCATATCCCGCCCGCAGGCTTGCCCAATCGCAATAGGCCGCAGACCCATACCAGGTTGCTCCCAAAACCGGGTGATTGGGATACCCGGTACTAAACAGCCCGCCACTGAAATCGATCTGGCAGATGGGGTCTTCCAGGTTCATCAGTTCCACCGTCGATTCATCCAGAGCGTCATTTATGGAAGTGCTGGTTGCCGTCACATGTCCCTGGTCGTAGGCCCACTGCACCATATCGACGAACTGTCCGTTGGTCACTTCGGTCCTCTGCATACTGAAATCGCTGGTCAGGGTTACCGGGTGCAGTGTTTCATCGCTTTGGCGACCCAACTCACCAAGCGGACTACCCATTATAAAGGTTCCGACGGAAACCGGCACAAAGTCGCCGAATGGCCTGTACTGCCCGAAATGGATAACTGTATCACCCGAGACAAGCAGAAGTGTGGAAGCCAGGGGATCGGGTTTCGTCCAGTTCAAGACATCGCTCCACTCCAAGGTGTAGCTTCCCTCCGCAAGATCACTCAAAGTCTCATCACCATTCCCGGGATGGGAATATTCATTCGGCCCCGTCAATGTCCAGGGGGCGTTTATGCTGTCCGGTTCAGGATTGATGATGATGGTGCCGGTTGTGGGAGCAATGGACTCATAGGTACCGGCGAAAGTTGCCGTGTCGCCAAAAGCCAGAGATTGCGTAATAAGATCAGGGTCCGGCTTCGTCCAGTCGAGTACATCTTTCCACTCCAAGATGTAGCTTCCCAGCCCAAGACCCCTCAAAGTCGTGTCGCCGCTACCCGCCTCGAAATATTCATCCGGGCCCGACAGTTCCCAGGGTGCATTGATGGTGTTCGGTTCGGGGTTGATCACAATGACCCAGACAGATTCCTTGTATTCTCCCCCAAAAGTGATCCTTGATTCCCGCACCAGGGTCCGTCTCTCGGTGATTGGAGTATCCCAGCCCTTCATTGTTCCCCATGTAATCGTGTATTCGCCCGTTTCAATATCCGTGATTGTACTATTACCGGTTCCTTCAAATGTTGATTCGCCGGGCCCGCTCACCGACCAGGCTGGTGCAATTTCCTCTGGAGTACAAACTATGACGATATCCCCGGTCCCGGATTCGGTGGCCACCGGACCCGGTTCATCAGTGTCACAACCCGATAAAAGCGGGACGGCGAGAAGAAGTGCCGAAAACAACGGACACAAAATCCTCGTCATTCTCCGACCCCTTCTACTTGAGGGCTCGCCAGCCGGACCCAAATCATAAAGATCGATATTACCTTTCACCCTGAACCGCCTCCGTCACTTCACACCAGACTATTCCGGTGTCCAGATTCCCGGTGGGATCCATGACCTGGACCTTGATACTCTGCCGTCCTTCGTCGGAAAAAGTGTGCAGAGCAACCGGATCGGCCGAAAAATCACCGGCGGCGGGATAGTCATAAGTGCCGTCGGCTTCCCAGTCCCAGCGATATTGAAGATCGCCGGCCGGACCGCCCTGGTCGTAACTGCAGGATGCGTCGAAAATGAATACCGTTGTAACAACGCCGGAATCGGGGGCGGCCGTACAGCAGGCCACCGGTCCCAGATCGGCTTCTTCGGTGTAGAGGCCCAGAAGACTTGACCAACCGGCGAGGGCTATTGTTTCACAATCCGGATCAGGTGCGGTCCAACCTGTTACCTCTTCCCAGCAGACTCGATATTCCCCTGAATACAGACCTGGAAGGGTTTCATCCCCGACACCGGAATACTCGTATTCATCCGGTCCCGTCAGTTGCCAGGTGGCGTTGATGCTGTTCGGCTGGGGATTAACAATGATGGTACAGGTGTAGATACCGGCGAAAGTCATCGTTTCGCCCTGCACAATTGTTTGGGGAATATCCCCGTTAGCAGGGGGTGTCCAGCCGGTAACATCACCCCATGCTAACGTGTAGTCCCCTTCTTCGATATTAATCAACGTGGAGTCGCCATAGCCGAACGCGGAATATTCCTCCGGACCGGTCAAAACCCAGGGGAAATTAATACTGTTGGGTTCAGGATCAACGATAATCGTGCCGGTTTGGGAATATATGCCATCGAAGGTGACGGTATCACCCGAAGCCAGTGATTGCGACACATTGGAGGGGTTGGGTTTTGCCCAGTCATCGACATCCCCCCAATCCAACGTGTAGTCCCCTTCTTCGATATTAAGCAAGGTGGAGTCGCCATTACCCGACGCGTAATATGTCTCCGGACCGGTCAAAACCCAGGGAGCCAATAAAGCATCAGGCTCGGAATTTACAATGATCGTGCCGTTAAGATCGGATTGAATATATTCGCCACGGAAAACCGCCGTGGCCCCCGAAGCCAGTAATCGCACCTCGTCCTCTGGAGTTGTCCAGCCGGAAACATCACCCCATAACAAATTGTAGTCACCTGTTTTTTGCTCAACCAAAGTCGAATCGCCGATACCCGCCACCAAAGAAGCTTCCGGCCCCTCAAGCTCCCAGGTGGGTTCAACTTCATCCGGATAACAATCCACCACAACCACCCCGGTTGACGTCAGTTCCACGGGACCTGGTCCTTCCTCCTCGCCGCAACCGCCAACAATCGCTGAAATGACAACGAGTACCGAAAGCCATGAATACAAACCCCTCGCCATACTCAATCCCTTCAATTTGGCAGCCTTCTGGCCTTTGCCGGCCGGAATCTCAAGCGTTGGATTTTCAATTGCCGATGGCAAAAACGCTGCATTAGTCAGCCGTCCTCGCCAGGCGGAAGCCCCCGTTGAAATAGATGTTGGAAGGAAGGTTGTAAGTGCGGGATCCAGAGCGGCAAAACAGCGCCCCGTGATTCCAGCCCCCACCCCGCGACACTCGATTAGGAAGCCCGGTGAGGTTAGTTACCGGGCCGACCGGATCAATCGCCGTTTCGGGATAGGAACCGTACCAGTCGTTGCACCACTCATACAAGTTTCCGTGCATATCATGCAAACCCCAGACGTTCGCAGGGAAATTTTCCACATCCTGGGTTGCACCTTCCGCATTGCCGCAATACCAACCAATTTCATCCAGCAGGGGATCGGCACAATACAGGTTCGTAATTTCCCCATTGCCGAAGGCGGTTTCAGAACCTGCTCGACAGGCGTATTCCCATTCCGCCTCGGTGGGAAGGCGATACCCCTTCGCTCCGAACACGTCCCATTCATTGCAAGCCCATGTATCGTGGTCGTAGGCCCGTTCAATACCTTCCTGCAAACTCCGCCAATCGCAATAGGCGGCGGCTCCCCACCAGGTCACGCCAAAGATCGGACGATTGGGATAATTGGTAGAAAACAGGCCTCCACTAAATTCGATTTGGCAATCTTCCTCGGCCAGGTCCAACAACCTCACCGTCGAACCATCCATAGCGTCAAAAACACCTTCGGAAGTAACGGTAACCAGAGCTGGATCCTGATCATAGGCCCACTGTAATGATTCAATATACTGACCATTGGTTTTCTCGGTCGTTTGCAGAAAGAAGTCATGGGTGAGAGTCACGGGGTGTTGAGTCTCATCGGGTTCCCGCCCTGGTTCGGTGGCCGGGCTGCCCATGGAAAAAGTACCAGCGGATATCCGAACAAAATCAGCCTTGTATCTTCCGTAAAAAGTAAGAGTGTCGCCTGATGCAAGTGAACCAGTAGTGAGGTAGGGGTTCGGCTTCGCCCAGTCCGGAACATCACTCCATTCCAGGCTGTAATTCCCTTCTTCAAGCCCACATAAGGTCTGGTCACCGCTTCCAGTGTTGAAATATCCATCCGGGCCCGCCAACTCCCAGGTTACCGGAATATTATCCGGATCAGGGTTGATAACAACGCATCCGCCGTATTCCCGGTATTCACCCACAAACGTTATCATTTTTCCAAGAGCCAAGGTCCGGCTCTCGGTTGGAGGCGCCAGCCAGCCAGCCTTTGTCCCCCAGGAGATTGTGTACTCGCCCGACTCCATATCATGGAGCGAATGATCGCCTGACCCAGCATTCATCACCAGGTCGGGGCCACTCAACTCCCAGGTCAACTCAATATCATCCGGAGCACAATCAATGACGACAATCCCAACTTCCGGGGTCAGAGGATCAGCCTCGTCACTGCTACATCCCCCCATTACCACAGCCAGGAGAAGGATGGCTGAAAGCAGCAAAGAAAAATTCTTCGTCATCTCCAATTCCTTCAGTTTCGCTGCCCCTGGACTAGAATGTAATTCAATGAGGTGGATATAGACCATCCCATCTGCCCCGCTCCTCTCCCGAAACCTCTTACTGCCTGGAAACGCAGGGGTTATTGAAGATAGGGGATTATATTTTATCACATGTTTATGGATGCTTCTACCAGGAAGCCACTTTCCAAAGGCGGTAACATCCTTTCGAAAAAGAAATTACAACAACAAGCGCCTGCTGTCTACCCTTTTGTATAATGTCCGGATATCATGCACCCTGCTTGAATCCTGCGGGGAATTCACAGCTACTTTGTATCCACCAAGTGTTTTTCTTGACCCAAACTTAAAAGGTTCTTTTCCAAAATTCCCATAAAATCACTTGTTTCAAACTCGAAAAGTCATCATAATTGGATTATGAAATTTGTTTTTATCTTTGATCCATTGCCAAATTATCAGGAGCTTCCATCATTCCATGCCCAATTCAAACAAGAACATTGATCTAACCGGCAGCAATATCCACAAGCGTCTCCTCGCTCTGCGTGAGGAACGCCACTTGACCAAGAAAGACTTGGCCTTAAAAGCTCATCTTTCGGCTCGCACAATCCACGACCTGGAGAACGGCCGGCGGGACCGCATATTTGAAAAGACCCTGATGCTTTTGGCCAAGGCATTGGAAGTCCCCATCGACAAACTGCTGGACAAACCGACCGAGATGGATGGAATAGCGATTTCCGGTTCCTCTGTGGAAATTCAAAATACCGGTCTGGATACTGGCCCAGATGCCTCCTCTGTGGTCTCTGATTTCAAATGGCGCCCCTCCCGCCGCACCGGTGGACTTGGCATCCTGGCTATAATTCTGGTAATCCTGGTAATTGTTTGGGTTAACGTGTGGTCATTCGCATGTGACAATGCCGAATGGATTCTCAGCCAGAACGGCATTCACGCCCGAGACAGCATTTTCGGGTTGGTAATTTGGGAAATCACGGACGAGAAAAAAATGAATTTCTGCCAGGTTTCACCATGGCGCTCGGACCGCCTTCTGGTGGGCCTGGGCAGCACAACCCCCAGTGGAGGACGTCTACTAAACCTGAATCGGGCCACCGGAGAGGTAATCTGGTCGGTTTCCCCGGATATTGACGCTATTGTCCGCGCCTTCGGAGAACAGGATGTCTTGTCGACCAATTTCAGATGCAAAAATGTTTTTCCGATTGAGTTGGACGGGGATCCGGCCACCGAGTTGGTTGTAGTCTTTTTTCATGGTCGCTTCTACCCTGTTGCCCTGTGTGCTATCGACGATGACGGGCGCTTGCTGCACCAATACGCCCACAAGGGACACTTGGGCGATTTCCTGGTCACGGATCTGGACGGAGACGGCAGAGACGAATTAATCGCAGCCGGAACCAACAATGCAAAAGCCTACCAGGGCGGAACCTTCATCATCCTGGACCATCAACATTGGCGGGGAGCTTCGATCGATTCCTTGTGCGACCCCTGGAGCAGCGAGCCCGATTCCGCCAAGTTCAGACTGGTCATCCCCCAGTACCCTCAGGTCTACATGAACCTGATTCAGGAAATCAGGCTGATCGGACAGGATCTTAAAATCAAGAAGGATGCTCAAGGCGAATTCATGATCAGCGGATTTGTCGGTTCTTCCAGAGGACCCAAGATGCTGGTCAATCTGGATCACCGGCTCAAACCAATTGATTGTCAGCCCAATGATGTTTTTTATAAGAAGTGTATTTCCCAGTGGCCGGATTCACTGACTCACCGAACCGGGCCCGGAGATCCGGCCTGGCGTTCACAGTGGCTGGCTCAACATCGCCATTTCGAGGCTGGACATTGGCCCCCTGCGAAAAAACCTGAGATCCAGGGTGTCGGGAGATAAGTTCCCCTTGGGCGTCCCAACCCTTTGGCCCTGTGATACGCCTAATCATTACCTGTCAAAAAAGACCGAGAACTATCAAAGACAACCCCTCGCCCAGCGGTTGCGATTTTGTTAGCCCCCGGTCAAGGCATCTCCCGAAAACACGCCCCCCGGCTTTGAATAATAATTATCCGAATTTCATCTAATTTAATCAATGGAAACGGGTGGAAATTATGGGAAATGAAAAGCATTAGGATGAAAAGAGCTTCAAAAATCCGTTGTTCCGCATTTTGTGCTGGGAAAACTCTCACCCGAAAGGCTGAGGCCTTCACGGTATAGTGGGGGTTTTTGCTCCGCGCTCGCCCTTGGGGGGCTCGCTCGGGCCATCGGCCCGAGTCGCAAAACCCCCCACTATACCGTGAAGGCCTCAGCCTTTCGGGTGAACGAATTTACTCTTTATCAGGATTAGGAAAGGAATTGCTAGGATGGAGAGAGCGGCTCCTACTTTGAAGGCGGCTTCCAGTCCTACTTGATCGCCCAAAAAACCAACGAAGAGGACCGCCACGGCACCAGCGAGCCAGTTCATGGTCATGAAGAGGCTGTTGATGAATGCGGGACGGTTGGTATCAGTGTCCTGCACCAAGGCCAGGAGAATTGGCCCGGAGGAGAAGAGCAGAAAACCGACCAGCGCCAACAGCGGAACCATAAGCCAACCCTGGGAAAAAGTCAGCGCCAATGCGACCGGTGGAGTAAGGATCGCAATCGCCACCAGAGTCCGGCGGTGACCAAAACGGTCGGCGATATATCCGGACGCGAAGGTGCTGAGCGCTCCGGCCATCTGCAACAGGGCCAAGGCTCCGCCACCTATCCATAGAGTTTCTCCCTGGCCAACCAGGTAAGTGGGTAGATACAAGGTTAAAGCCGATTTAATACCCATCCGGAACAACAGGAAACCGCCGATGCCGGCCAAGAGCGGGATGTGGGACCGTACACTTTCCTTCTCTGCCCCATCTTGGCTATCCTGTTTCTTTCGGTCCATCGGCTCCAGGTCCCGCAACCGGAAGTAGAGCAGGATCGTGGCCACCAACCCCAGCGGCAGAACACGGATGGAACCTTCCAAGCCCCAAATCGACAAGGCCGCCGTGATCAACAAGGGCCCCAGGGTTCGCGCCAACTCCCCGCCGAACATGAAAAAACTCATGCCCCGGCCGGTCTTGTCGCCCGAATAATATTTGATCAGAACCGGGCCGGGAACGTGGAACACCACTGCGCTCACTCCGCCGACCACCAATAGGATAATCAGTATGGGAAAAGTAGGTGCCACTCCCAGCAAACACATCGTTGTGGCAGTGATCGCCGGGGCCACGATGACCATGTACTTCATGCAGATGCGGTCGGCCAGCAAACCAATGAACGGATTGAACAGCGCCGGGCCTTTGCGGACCACGTCCAGAACCGCGGCCATGGCCAGGGAAAGACCCAATTTGGCGATCAATAGCGGCAACAGGGGAGCCAGGAAAGAGCTGAAAATGTCGTGAGATAGATGGGCCGCCGAAATGGTGACTACCTGGCGCGTCTTGAAATCTTTATTCATGGATCGATTGTCACTCTATCTCCATTGTGGCTACACAATGATTGGGATTATGGCCGGCTCAAATTTCATTACCAGCAGGGATTCTGTCAATCTTGGCTGGGGTTGCTTCCCCCGGGGGAAAAACCTGGGGGAAGCTTTCAGAAAGGAAAGTGCCGGTACGATTATCCGACCCTTCCCTGCTGCCCTCAATACGCCTGACCCAATGCCCGGCAGATAAACCGCACCAGCGGCCCGCCCGCTTGGCAAAGGTCGGCAAACTCGTCGATGAAGCCCGCCGCCGTGATCTCCTTCTGGGTAATCGGAGCCAACGCGGTGAAATCCTTCAGTTTCAAGATTTCAATCAGCGGGTGGTCCGGGTCATATCCCTTAGGGGGCCGCTTCAGACTATCCCCCGTGACCCGGTATCGCCTTGTGAAAGTTTTTCCGCCGATGGCTTTTTTCCAGGCGGCGGGATCAGCCACGATGGCGTCCCGGATCATTTTGAGGGTGGGATTGTCCGGGCGCCAGATCCCAACCCCGACGAAACTCTGCCCCGGCTCCAGATGCAGGTAAAACCCGGGTGTGTAGGCTGTCTTGCCCGCCTCATGACGGAAATGCAAACCGGCGTGGGTTTTGTAGGGGCTCTTGTCTTTGCTGAAGCGGACGTCCCGATAGATACGGAACAACGAACCACCCACCGGTCTTGGATCGGCCCTGAAATGCGGGCTGATTTTCTGCAGAGGCAGCCCGAAATCCACGATGAAATTCAGCGATGGTTCCTTCAAGTCCCGTATGTAGCGATCCTTGTTCGCATTGAACCAGTCGCGTGTATTTTCCGCTGCCAGCTCCCTCAGAAAACGGAACAGGGCGGGAGTGAAATGTCGTTGGGACAAATTTTGACTCCTTAATTATCGGTTATAATACAACTTAGCTACTAACAAAATATTTAGCCAGAAATTACCTTCCACTCTTGACAGAATTCAAACTTGTGTTTAATTTATGTGTTTAAATCTAGAGTTCTAAACATTCGAATGATTTTCCGGGTCGGATGCCATTTCCACAACCCTGAATTGGAGTTTCTTTGACGGAAGATAGACAAGACACCAAAAACAGGCTGCTGGATGCCGCTGAGAATCTTTTCTCCCACAAGGGGTTCGAGGAAGTATCCATTAGGGAACTGGCCGGCGCGGCGGACGTTAATGTCGCCGCGGTGAACTATCATTTCCAGGGGAAGGATAACCTTTACCGGGAAGTAATCAGACGGCGCTTCATAATCCAACGCGATCGGACCCTGGCCGCCATCGGGAGGGTTTTGACCGAAAATAACGGTAAACCTCCGCTGGATTCCCTGATCCGAAGCATTGTGTCCCTGTACCTGGACGCTTCCTTGTCCCCCAAGCAGGACGGTGCCTTCCTGAAATTGATCGTAAGGGAATCGCACAGCAATGGCGACCATGCGACTCCACTGTTCTTCAAGGAGATGGTCGCGCCGGTCTTCCGTACCTTTTCCAATGCCCTGATGCAGGCCAGGCCCCGCTTGGAGCAGGAACAGGTCGATTGGATCATCGCCAGTATCATAGGACAGATTCATCACTTCATCATGCGTTGGCAAAAACGCCAAAGTTTTCCCGAAGACAGCGAGGCCCTTCAAATCATGTTAAACGCATTTCCCGCCCTCGGCCTGCCCGTTGAGGAGTACATCCAGGAAGTCACCCGGCATATCACCCAATTCTCGAAAGCGGCCATCGACACCCTGTACCCGGAGGTTTCTCCATGATGATCCGGGCTCTACTGGGCTGCTCCGTCATCCTGCTGCTTTCAGGCTGCGCGACAGGCCCCAATTATGTGCGACCCGAACTCGGAGCCGACGTGCCGGAACAGTGGTCTGCTCAGACCGCTGCTGCCCCTGACCAGGCCTCCTCGCTGGGCGATGCCCTGTCTTCCGAGTCAGGATCATCTGATGGAAGCTGGCGTTGGTGGGAAGCTTTCGGCGATCCGAACCTGAATGATCTTGTCGTCGAGGCGCTGGCCCATAACCACGATCTGGATGCTGCCACCAGCAGGGTTCTGGAGGCCCAAGCCATGCTGGGCGGCTCTAAATCAGCGCTCTATCCCGCCTTGGATCTAGGGGCGGCCGCCGCCCGCAGCAAAGCCAGTTCCGATCTGACCAGTCCCCTGTTCTCACCCTACAACAACAACTTTTCGGTTACCGGCACCGTGCGCTGGGAAGCCGATCTGTGGGGCAAATTACGGCGGGGAAAAGAAGCTTCCACGGCCACCCTTCTGGCCAGTGAACAAGATCGACGAGCCTTCGCCCAGATCCTGATCGCCAACGTGACCCTGACCTGGTTGCAGGTCAAGGAGCTGCAGTTGCAAGTGGACCTGAACGAGCGCACCGTGGCCAATCTGACCGAACACCTGGCGACCGTAAGCGACCGTTACCAGCGAGGCCTGGTCTCGGCGCTGGATCTCAGGTTGGTCCGGCAGAATCTTGCTTCCACCCAGGCTGCGGGGCCTTCCTTGCGCCAGGAGCTGGTCGCCGCCCGAAGACGCTTGGAGATCTTGGCCGGACGCTATCCCACCGGTTCCATCCTGTCCGGCCTTGGCCAGGATGAGTCCTCGCACTTGATTTCCCTGGCCCACCGGCTCGGACCAGTCCCCACCGGGCTACCCGGAGAACTGCTGGAACGCAGGCCCGATCTGCTGGCGGCTGAAGCCAGATTGCACGCGGCCACCGCCGGGATCGGACAGGCCAAGGCCGCCCTCTACCCACGGATCAGCCTGACCGCAGAAGGCGGCAGCAAGACAAATGAGCTGGCCAACCTGTTTACCAGTCCCACCGAGGCCTGGTCCCTGGTGAGCAACTTGTTCATGCCGATCCTGAACAGGGGAGCCACCCAGGCCCAGATCAAGGCCGCCGAGGCCCGCGCCAAACAAACAGTGGCCTCCTACCGTTCTTCCGTCCTGCAGGCCTTCGCCGAAGTGGAAAACGCCCTGGACCAGGATCGGCACCTGGCCCTCCAGGAAAACTTCCTGGTCGACTCGGTGGAGCAGGCCCGCAATTCACTGGTTCTGGCCGAGGACCGTTATGCCCGTGGTCTGGATAATCTCCTGATCACTCTGGACACCCAGCGCCGCTTGTATTCTGCCGAAAGCCAGTTCTTGAGCGTCCAGCGTTCCCGCTGCGCCGCCCGCGTGAGTTTGATCCTGGCCCTGGGCGGACCCTGGTCCGATGTCACAAATGAAACGCAGACCGCCTCCACCGAAACAATCCCCCATTCCGATTCGAACGAAGGAGCCGACAAGTGAGCACTTCCACGACCCGTAGAATAATTTTGCCCGTGGGCATCATCCTGGTGGCGATCCTGCTTACTGTGGTTCTGGTCAAGATCCGGCCCAAGCCCATGCGTCAACGACCGGCCGCGCCAAGACCGTTGGTCGAGGCCTTTACTATTGCCGAAAGTTCTCAGCCCGTACAGGTTCGGGGATTCGGCACCGTCCGCGCCAAACGGAAGGTGAACATCACTCCCCAGGTCAGCGGCGAAATCATCGAGAAATCGGCCGCGTTCGAACCCGGCGGCACCTTTGCCGAGGGCGATGTCCTGTTGAAGATCGATGACACAGACTACGCCCAGGCTGTCGCCCAGGCCAAAGCCAATGTGGCCCAGGCCGAGTACAGTCTGGCCCTTGCCGAGGAGGAAGCCCAGGTAGCCCAGGACGCCTGGAAACGGGTGGACGGAGACGGCTTGTTGGGAACAAACGATGGATCAGGCAACAGTGGCCGGCCCACGGCTTTGGTCCTGCACGAGCCACAGTTGAAACTGGCTCGGGCCAATCTTGAATCCGCCCGTGCCGCCCTGCGCCAGGCCCGGGTGAATCTGGGACGCTGCACACTCACCGCGCCATTCGACGGGGCGGTACTGACGGCAGACGCCGACCAGGGTCAGTACCTGCGGACCGGGACGGCCATCGGCATCATCCTGGCCACCGATGTGGCCGAGATCACCGTTTCGGTTCCCGACGACGACCTGGCCTGGATCGGCCTGCGAGAGGGAGCGTGCCCGGCCGGTTTGGCCACCACGGTCGCGGTCAACGCCGAATTCGCCGGTGCCAAACACCAGTGGGAAGGCTGCGCCGTCCGTCTGGGCGGAGTGGTGAACGATCGCAGCCGCCTGGTCCCGGTCGTGGTGGAGGTGAAGGACCCCTATGCAATGGCAGGTAGCCGTCCACCGCTGCTGGAAGGAATGTTCGTCGAGGTTACCTTCAGCGCCCAGGCGCCTGCGGACGCCGTCATTATTCCCCGCTCGGCCCTGAGGCCAGGCAACGAAGTGTGGGTCATACGCCCGAACAGTACCCTGGAAATTCGCCCCGTCGAGCTGTCCCGGGCCGGTGTGGAAGAAGCCGTAATCTCAAGCGGCCTGGCTATCGGCGAGCGAATCTGCATCAGTAATCTGCAGTTCGTCACAGCAGACCTGCCCGTCCGCGTGGAAGGTGATCCCAAGCCTACCGGTGGCGACGCCTCTGGAAAGGGTGGTGAACGATGAATCCGATGATCCGCTGGTTCGCCGACAACCACGTTGCGGCCAATCTGCTGATGTTGCTGATCATTGCCGCCGGTCTGATGAGCGCTCTCAGCATCAAGCAGGAAGTTTTCCCCGAGGTCGAACTGGAAATGATCTCGATCACCGTACCCTTTCTTGGCGCTACCCCGTCCGAGGTAGAGGAAGGTGTCTGCATCCGTGTCGAGGAGAAGGTACAGGGCGTAGACGGTATCAAGAAAATCACCAGCAGCGCATCCGAGGGCATGGGTTCGATCATGGTGGAGTTGGAGCGCGGCGCGGATAAACGCAAAGCCCTGGACGACATCAAAGCCGAAGTGGACCGCATCATCACCTTCCCGGCCGAGACCGAGAAGCCCATTATCTCCCTGGTCGAACGCAAGCAGCAGGTTGTCGATGTCTTCCTGTTCGGCGACGTGCCCGAGCGCACGTTGAAGGTTCTTTCCGAAAAAGTGCGGGACGATCTGCTGGCCAGCAAAGATATCACCTACGCCGTTACCGGGGGCACTCGACCCTACGAGATATCGATTGAAGTCAGTGAGGAATCCCTGCAGGCCCATGGTCTGAGCCTCGCCCAGGTTACGGCTGCCATCCGCGCCAACAGTTTGGATTTACCCGGTGGCAGCGTGAAAACCGACGTCGGCGAAATCCTGGTCCGCACCAAGGGCCAGCTCTACAGCGGCGAGGAATTCGGCAAGATAGTAGTGATCTCCGCCCCCGACGGCACCACGGTCCCCCTTGACCGCATCGCAGAGATCAAGGACGGCTTCGAGGATGTGGACCTGGCCACCTTCCTGGATGGAAAGAACGCCGCCATGGTCTCGGTTTTCCGCACCGGCAACCAGGGCGTAATCACCGTGACCGATTCGGCGAAGAAATACGTGGAAGAAAATCAGGACCAGATGCCTCCCGGCGTCAGCATGACGGTCTGGCACGATCGATCCGTAATCTACAAAAGCCGCATGGACCTCCTTTTGAAAAACGGGGCCATGGGGTTGTTGCTGGTCTTCCTCTGCCTGGCAATCACGCTGGAATTCCGCCTGGCGCTGTGGGTCACCCTGGGCATCGCCATCTCGTTCCTGGGCGCTTTCTGGTTGTTGCCCTTCTTCGGCGTCTCCTTGAACATGATCTCCCTCTTCGCCTTCATCATCTCGCTGGGTCTGGTGGTGGACGACGCCATCGTAGTGGGCGAGAACGTTTACGCCCACCGCGAGATGGGCCGCAAGCGGGGGCTGGCCTCAAAACTCGGCACGTTGGAAGTCGGCGGCCCGGTTACGTTCGCCGTGCTGACGACCATCGTGGCCTTCATGCCCCTGGCCTTCGTGGACGGGATGATGGGCAAATTCATGTACAACATCCCCGTGGTGGTGATTGCGATCCTGTTTTTCTCTCTGGTCGAATCATTACTCATCCTGCCCGCCCACCTTTCCACGATTCCGGTCACGACCGCCAATGACAAGCCCCATCGCTGGAAGGCCTTCGGCCGCTTCAAGGAAGCTTTCGACAGCTGGTTGCTGAAATTTATCGACGTAACCTACCGCAACAGTCTGGAAAGGGCCTTGGGCCATCGCTTCCTTGTGTCGGCGATCGCCACTGCCGCGCTGTTGCTCACCATCGGATGGTTCGCCGGAGGCCACATCAAGTTCACTTTCATGCCCAAGGTGGACGCCGACAATCTGGTCGCCGCGCTTACTCTTCCCCAGGGTTCCACCGTGGATGACGCCATCAAGGCCGTGGAACAATTGGAGGCATCCCTGGAAAAGATCGCCGCAGAGTACAACGCTGAACGGCCCGCGGATGCCCCTCCGGTTGTCAGCCATGTCTCCACATCGATCGGCTCTCAACCCAGAACCAACGAACGCAGTGACGGCAACGCGCCCGGAGGAGCCCACCTGGTAGAGGTGAACGCCGAACTCCTGGCCGCCGAAGTGCGTGACATTCCCAGCCCCGACATGGCTCGAAAGTGGCGAGAAGCCTGCGGACCGGTCACCGGCGCGGTAGCTCTCAGTTTCAGCGCCAACCTTTTCCGCGGCGGAGCACCCATCTTCATCCAGCTCACTTCCTCCGACCCGGAGGAACTGATGGAAACCAGCCGACGGCTCAAGGAGGAGCTGGCCTCCTACCCCGGGGTGACCGACATTACGGACAGCTTCCGAGCCGGCAAGGTTGAGATGAAGCTGAACCTGAAACCCGAAGCCCGCACCCTGGGACTAACGCTCAACGACCTGGCCCGCCAGGTGCGTCAGGGATTCTACGGAGACGAGGCCATGCGAATCCAGCGCGGCCGCGACGAAGTGAAGGTGATGGTCCGCTACCCCGAGGATGAGCGCAAGAGCATCGGCCACATCGAGTCGATGCGAATCCGCACACCCCAAGGGGACGAGGTTCCCTTTAGTCGGGTGGCACTGGTGGAAATCGGACGCGGTTTCGCTACCATCGAACGGGCCGACCGCCAGCGTATCGTGAATGTTACAGCAGGCCTGGATCAGGGCATCACCAATGCCGAACAAGTGAATGCCGATCTGGAGGCCAACATCCTGCCCGCCTTGTTGGCGGATCACCCCGGCCTGCGCTACACCATGGAAGGACAGCAGAACCAGCGCGCTGAATCTATGGGCAGCCTCAAGAGCGGATTCCTCCTGGCCGTTATGATGATCTTCGTGTTGCTGGCAGTTCTCTTCAAGTCGTACACGCAGCCCGCCATCGTCATGTCGGCGATACCTTTCGGCCTCGTGGGGGCCATCGGCGGACATGTCTTGATGGGCATGGACCTGACTTTGATCAGTATGTTCGGTGTGGTCGCCCTGACGGGAGTGGTTGTAAACGACTCCCTGATCATGATCGATTTCATCAACCGTTCCCGCCAACAGGGTCAGTCAATACATGAAGCCGTCCTCAGTGCCGGCATGCGTCGATTCCGGCCCATTATGCTTACCTCCGTGACAACCTTCGCCGGTTTGACGCCGCTGTTGCTGGAAAAAAGCCTGCAAGCCAAATTCCTGATTCCGATGGCCACCAGCCTCGCCTTCGGCGTGATCTTCGCCACGATGATCACCCTGATTCTGATCCCGGTGAATTACACCCTTTTGGTGGATTTGAAGAGGTTGTTGGGGATTAAGGATGAAATGGTTGTTGGGGAGGAAGAGGAAGAAGGTGCGGATTTGCTGGGGCCTGGGGCTGTTTGATTCGGGTAGGGAAATCCATGTCGCCTTTCCCGGCTACTCGGCGGGAAAGGCGAACTGGCAACTAACCGCCGCGTCGATTTTTTGGATCGTGAAATTTTGACCAAGGCCTTTGCCTTGGCAAAACTTCGACTGTTTCCCGGGGGAAACATCGATCATCAAACCAACCAAGTGGATGCCCCTCTCTATTTTTCTCCGCTGGTTTTATCGCCACGAGGCGTTTGTTGTCCAAGGGCCACCCTACTCATGGCCCCGATACCTGAAAGTGAGAATCGATGAAGACAAAAGTTCTTATGGCCGTGACCCTTTTCCTACTCATGGCTCTTTCTGGCCCGACCTCGGCCCAGGATACGAACCCGGCCCCAGCTTCCGCTGAAGCACCTGATTTCAACGGGCAGTGGATCCTCAACAAGGGCCAGAGCCAAGACCTCACCGCAATCATGCGTCAAGCCATGGGCGGACAAAGAGGAGGCAAGAGCGGTGGGAGATCCGGCGGAATGTCTGGAGGCGGTGGTGGTGGCCGGCGTGGTGGTGGAATGAGCGGCGGAATGGGTGGCCAATCAGGCGGCCAACGCCCCGGCGGATCGGATGGCGACATGGCCAAGATGCAGGAACGCGCCCTCCGCATGCAGAAGGAATATTCCCGCCTGGAGATCTTCCATGAAGGCCCCGAGGTGAATCTCACCAATGGTCTGGATATCTCCCAGCTTCATTTCACCGATGGACGGCAATCCAGCATATGGACCGAACGGGGAGAAATGAAAGCCCGAACAACCTGGAAGAACGGCTCCCTGCTGATCCGGACTTCCGGACCAAATGGACGTAATGGTGACGGCGGTCGCTCGCGGACCTTCAACCTTTCGGAAGATGGTTACCAGCTCATCCTGATCGAAGAACGGCCCCTTCCGGGAAAGAAGGAGCCGATCAAGATCAGGATGGTTTACGACCGGGCCCGTTAGCGGGCCGATCTCCGGAGAACCCGGGTTTCTAGTCCAAAAACACCGGGTCGATAACGTGCATCCTGTGTGAATCAAGGACTTCGACGGACTGGGTAGCCTCTAGCCGGAATGAGCGGTACAACGACCAGCTCACTGCGCGGGAGGCTTCCTCTTCCCCGCCCAACAGCGAAGTCAACATGTCCTGCTTTTCGGGCAGATGCCACAATGTAACCTGTTCGTTCACGGCCAGGCCGGCCTCGGCCTTGGCCAACTCGACTGCCTCGTGCTGGCCACCGAGAGCATCGACGAGCTTGTTCTGCACGGCCTGCCGCCCCGTCCAAACGCGTCCCATGCAAAGGCTGTCTATATCCGCTGGCGCGATGCCGCGATGTATTGCGACATTGTCCATCCAGTTCCGGAAACCAGCCCAGTGGTCTTCCGAGAATCGTTTGTATTCTTCCTCCGTGAACGAGCGGTCCGACGCCATGAGAGTAGCGTTCGGTCCTTTGGCCACGGTATCGGTTGTAATCCCGATTTTTTCGAATAATCCGCTCATATCGAATTTGCCCGAAATCGAGCCGATCGAGCCGGTGGTGGTCAACGGATTGGCCATGATCTTCGTGGCGCGATAGGACACCGAGTAGCCTCCGCTGGCAGCGACGTCCACCATCGATATAATGACGGGCTTTGTGCGACTTACCTTCTGCACCGCATGACTGATAATGTCGCTGGTCAGAGAGTCTCCACCGCCGCTGTCGACCCGCAGTACGATGGCCGCGACGTCCTCGTCCGCCTCGGCCCGCAATAATTCGTTTACGATCGTCTCGTGCCCCATCATCAGCCCCAGCACCGGGTTGACCGCATTCTTCCGGCCACCGATATTCCCCTGGGCGTGGATCACGGCAATTTTCTTGTCGCCCTTCAGATCCAGGTCGGCCGGATCCTCAT
>JAHOYV010000045.1 GCA_019038745.1 Gemmatimonadales bacterium | reverse complement strand
GCCATGGCCCGAATCTGGACGGGGCCAAGGCACGCCCTGCCCGGGCTCGGCAAGGAATTCATGCCGCCCCTGGACGAGGGCTCTTTTCTCTACATGCCCACGACCATGCCTCACGCCTCGATCGGTGAAGCCGTTGATGTGCTGGAAAAACTCGACCGGGCGATCGCAGGAATTCCAGAGGTTGAAATGGTGGTAGGAAAGCTGGGCCGTGCGGAAACTCCTCTCGATCCGGCCCCAATTTCCATGGTGGAAACGGTGATCAACTACCTGCCGGAATACGGGGTGGGCCCTGGTGGGCGACCGTACCGACAGTGGCGGCCCGAAATCAGGACACCCGACGACATCTGGCAGGAGATCGTACGCGTCACCAAACTGCCGGGAACTACGTCGGCCCCGAAGCTGCAGCCCATTGCGGCCAGGATCGTCATGCTCCAGAGCGGGATGCGGGCCCCCATGGGTGTGAAGATAAAGGGACCCGACCTCGAAACCCTGGATCAGGTCGGACTTCAAATTGAAAAGCTGCTGAAGGAGGTCCCTTCCATCGAGCCAGCAGCGGTCATCGCCGACAGGATCGTGGGCAAACCCTACCTGGAAATAGACATCGACCGGGACGCCATCGCCAGGTACGGACTCACCATCAGGAAAGTCCAGGATGTGATCGAAGTGGCCATCGGCGGCCGGGTGGTCACCACCACCGTGGAAGGTCGCGAACGATATCCTGTCCGGGTCCGTTATGCACGGGAACTCCGGGATACAATCGAGGATATCGGACGCATCTTTGTGCCCGCCGCTGATGGTAGCCGGATCCCGCTCATCCAACTGGCGAATATCAACTACGTGCGGGGTCCCCAGGTCATCAAGAGCGAAGACACTTTCCTGGTAGGGTACGTCCTGTTCGACATGCGTCCGGGTCAGGCCGAAGTCGATGTGGTTCAGGATGCCAGACGTTACCTGGAGCAGAAGGTCGCCAACGGTGAATTCGAATTGCCAACCGGCGTCAGCTACACTTTCGCCGGCAGTTATGAAAACCAGATCCGCTCCGAAAAACGGATGAGGGTCGTCCTGCCGATGGCCCTGTTCGCAATCTTCATGGTCCTGTACTTCCAGTTCCGCTCGGCGATTACCACGGCGATGGTTTTTTCGGGGATCTTCGTGGCCTGGTCCGGCGGCTTCATCCTCCTCTGGCTGTACGCCCAGCCCTGGTTCCTGGACGTGTCGTTCTTCGGTGTCGATTTGCGCACCCTGTTCCAGATCCATCCGATCAATCTCAGTGTTGCGGTCTGGGTGGGCTTCATCGCGCTCTTCGGCATCGCCTCGGATGACGGGGTGATCATGGCCACCTATTTGGATCAGACTTTCGCGCAACGCAAACGCACTTCGGTTGGAGATATCCGGACGGCAACCATAGAAGCGGCGGGCCGTCGAATTCGCCCCGCCCTGATAACGGTAGGGACCACCATCCTGGCCTTGCTTTCCATTCTCACTTCAACGGGCCGAGGCTCGGACATCATGGTGCCAATGGCCATCCCTTCGTTTGGAGGAATGCTGGTTGTACTCCTGACCGTGTTCACAGTGCCTGTTCTGTATTGTTCGGTGCAGGAAATGAAACTGAAACGAGAGCAGAATATTCTAAAGACTGAAGAATATTCTTGAACACTATTGTCAGCACATCCTTGGCGAGCTTCTTAACATATTATTTTTCAATCGCTTAGCGTTGGCACAGGAGATGCTGATGCCACCGCAGAAGCGCCATGAAAAAATCACAGGGTTTACCGGGCATCCAAGTTTCCCGCAAAATCCTTCAGCAAGGAGAAAAAACCATGTTCACTAAGAATCCGACCCTGCTTGTCGTCCTTTTACTGGCAACGGCTATTGCTTCTCCCACCCTTGCCAATTGTCAACAACACGGCAATCATGCCGCGGCAAACAACTTTCCGCCTTCGGTTTTCCAGGGTTTGGTTGAGGATTACTTAGCCATACAGACCGCTTTGGCCGAAGACACAATCGAGGGCGTTGCCGACCATGCCCGGTCCATCGAAAAATCGGCCCACGATTTGAGCAGTGCCTTCGACCTTACCGCTGCTGGAGTCTCCGGGAAGGACTCGGACACCCTGAAGGAGACCCTCCCGGACTTGGCCGGTGCGGCGGGCGAACTCTCCCGGGCCGGTGACCTGGACGCCACCCGAAAATCGTTCGGGGCACTTAGTGACGCCATGATCGTTTACCGGGAGTTGGTATCGGGTGAAAAACCCAAGGTTGCCTACTGCAGCATGACCAAGCAAAGCTGGCTGCAGG
Source organism: Gemmatimonadales bacterium (assembly GCA_019038745.1). Classification (GTDB taxonomy): domain Bacteria; phylum Krumholzibacteriota; class Krumholzibacteriia; order LZORAL124-64-63; family LZORAL124-64-63; genus JANTGJ01. The sequence continues at coordinate 28,149 of JAHOYV010000045.1, read as the reverse complement.
ATGGCAACAAGATTGCGAACCCCTATTTTGGTTCCGCCATGCTTCGTTGTGGATCAATAGTGGAGAAGTAGATTTAGGTTGTGCCTTCGAAATTGTGTCTGGCCCAAATTACGGTGTTTTTTAATATTGAAACATCAACCCGGTCCAGTTAAAAATCAAAACTCGAAAGGTGTTTTGGGCCAGACACAATTTCGAAGGCACAACCAAATGACTTGAAGAATATTCTCTAAAAAGTTCTACTATGTGCAGCAAGGAGGAAAACCCACAGAATGACGACCGACCTGAAAAGCCCACCAATATCGCCCAACAACCGAGGCACCCAGTCCCGGATTGAGGCCGGAATCCTATTCTGGCATCAATACCGGACTCCCTTGTTGCTGATCGCCGTGGTCACGATGCTGCATTACAACACCGCTATACACATCCACGCCGCCCACGGCATTTACCGCCGCCTTTACTACTTCCCCATCATCCTGGCCGCCTTTCGCGGGGGGAAAACCGGGGGCCTGGGCGCAGCCCTCCTGGTCATCGGCCTGTACATTCCCCATGCCTTGGGAATGATCGGTTTCGACCCGGCCAATCCGGTTGAAAAAACCCTGGAGATGATCCTTTACCTGGCCGTGGGTTTGCTGTCCGGGATCCTGGTATCGAGGATCAACGCGGCCCGGGACGGAATGGCCCGAACGGCAGAAGACCTCCAGGCGGCCCTGGACGAAAAGACCACCATGGAGGCCGAGCTCGTGCGCTCCACGAGACTGGCTGCGGTAGGCCGCCTGTCGGCTGGCCTGGCCCACGAGATTCGTAATCCCCTGGCCAGCATCAAGGGTTCGGCGGAAGTGCTTGCCGACGATTATCCAATTGAACATCCCAAATCCCGAATGCTGGCCATCCTGCTGGAAGAGGCCAACCGACTGAACCAGGTTTTGACCCGATTTTTGAATTTCGCCCGCACCGAGCCGGGCCGGGTACAGGCTATGGATCTGGTGGCTGAGGTACAGGAGGTGGCCGAATTGACCACCCATCAGGAAGACGCAGCGGGAATCTCGGTGGCGAATCCGCCCTCTGATTTCGGCCCGGTGCTGGGAAACCGCGAGCAAATCCGTCAAGTCCTGGTGAACCTGGTCCTGAACGCCTCGGCGGCCGCCGGGCCCACTGGCCGAGTAGAAATTGCTTTTCAGAAAGCTGATAATTGTTTGGCCTGCCTGATCCAAGACAACGGTCCGGGCTTCACTCCCGAAGCGCTCGCCCATTTCGGGACCCCTTTCTTTTCCACCCGCGAGGGAGGGACGGGTCTGGGCTTGGCCACCAGTTTGCGCATTATCGAGGACCTGGGTGGGACCCTGGCGGTGGATCCGGAATTCAAGGATGGCGCCCGGTTAATCCTGACCCTTCCTCCATCACCCGAAACCGAAAAGAAAAGCCATGGCCCGCATCCTGCTGATTGACGACGATGCCAACCTGCGCGAAGTGGCCGGATTCATCCTGAATGAGGCTGGGCATGAAGTTCTACCCGCCAAGGACGGTAAATCCGGCCTGAAGAAACTTGCCGAGGAGCCGGATCTTGTACTGACGGACATCCGAATGCCGGGTATCGACGGCATGGAAGTGTTGGAACAGGTTCGCGCCGGCGACTCCCCCCCTTCGGTGATCGTTTTGACGGCCCACGGAACGGTGGAACAGGCCGTGCAAGCCATGAGGTCGGGAGCTTTCACCTACATCATGAAACCCTTCGATCGCCAGGAATTGCTGTTGACCGTTGAGCAGGCCCTGAACACCCGCCGCCTGGAGCAGGACAACCGCCGTCTGCGGGGATTGCTGAAATCCAGGAACCATGACACGGGACTTATCCATACTTCCGGCACCATGGCACGCTTCGTCGAGGACTTGAAAAGAGCCGCGCCCCACGAGGCGACCGTCCTGATTACGGGACAAAGCGGCACGGGCAAGGAGTTGGCAGCCCGTGCCTGCCACGATCTGTCCCCGCGTTGGGACCAACCGTTCGTGGCGATCAACTGCGGAGCCATCCCGGCCGGCCTGATGGAATCAGAACTGTTCGGTCACGCCAAAGGATCCTTCACCGGGGCGGGGCAATCGGCCATCGGAAAGATTCGCTCAGCCCACGGCGGGACCCTGTTTTTGGACGAGATAGCGGAGCTCCCCCTGGCCCTGCAGCCCAAGCTGCTGCGCGTCCTGGAAGCGAAATCGGTCGATCCGGTCGGCGGACCCGGACCCGTTGAAGTTGATTTCCGTCTGGTGTGCGCCACAAACCGAAACCTGGAACAGGAAGCGGCAGCTGGTCGTTTCCGCGAGGATCTCCTCTTCCGCATCAGCGTCTTGCTGCTGCACCTGCCTTCCCTGCGGGAGCGCACCCAGGACGTGCCTCTGTTGTGGGATCACTTTACTCTTCTGCACGGCGGACCGAACCTGAAGTCGGAGCCGCAGCTGTTGGTTGAATTGCAAAAACGTCCCTGGCGAGGGAATGTCCGTGAATTAAAGAACCTGAACCAGCGCCTGGTTCTTTTGCGACAAAACGACAAGCTGTCCTTGAGCGACCTGGAGCGCTTGACCTCCCCGTCCGGCGATACTCCACCTGGTTTTCAGAAGGAGGATCCGGCCGAAACTGCATTTTCCCTGGGCCCGTTGCCCCCCGGCGGTCTTTCTTTGATCAAATTGGAAATCGAAATTATCCGGCGCGCCCTAGAAATGTGTGGCGGCAATCGAAGCAAGACCGCAATCTACCTGGACATACCACGCCATGTGCTTGTCTACCGCATGGACAAATACAAGATCGATTGATTCCGGCCTTGGTCCGTCTTTGACCCAACTGCCGTCAACCAGTGAAGGAGCCTCGATTCATGGCCGCATCAGGAAGTCGCAAGGTCATCTTCGCCGCCCTGGCGGGCAATGCCCTGATCGCGGCGACCAAACTGATCGCCGCAACGATTACAGGCAGCTCGGCCATGCTCTCGGAGGGGATCCACTCCATCGTGGATACCAGCAATCAGGGTCTGTTGCTGTTGGGTTTGAAACGGGCCAATCGCCCCCCCGATCGCAGCCATCCCTTTGGCTACGGCAAGGAGGTCTACTTCTGGTCCTTCGTAGTGGCCATTCTCATCTTCAGTGTCGGTGCAGGGGTTTCCATCTACGAAGGCGTCCGACACGTCCTGCATCCGGAGCCCATTCATAACGCCCGTCTTAATTATCTGGTCCTGGGCCTTTCCTTTCTATTCGAGGGCGGTGCCTGGTTGTTGGCGTACAAAGAATTCTCCCGGGCCAGGGGTCGAATGGGATTACTGCAGGCTGTCCGTCGCAGCAAGGATCCCGCGACCTTTCTCGTCCTCTTCGAGGATTCGGCAGCCATGGCAGGTATTCTGGTGGCCTTTCTGGGTATCTACTTCGGCCAACTGACAGGCTGGATCTGGCTTGACGGCTTGGCTTCCCTGATCATCGGCCTGATCCTGGCCGTAACCGCCTGGCTGCTGGCAGTAGAGACCAAGGGCCTGCTGATCGGCGAGAGCGCCGAGCCGGAAGTCATTTCCGGAATCCGTCTGATGACCAAGGAGTTGCCCGCGGTCGAACACATCAACGAAGTTTTGACCCTGCACATGGGTCCGGAGTTTATCCTTGTGAACCTGAGTCTGGATTTCCGGGATACCGCCACAGCCCAGCAGATCGAGCAGGCAGTCGCGGGTCTGGAATCGCAGATCAGGGTTGAGTTCCCCCGGGTGAAAATGGTTTTCGTGGCTGCGGAAAGCTGGACCCGATACAGTGAACAGCGATCGGCTTCCCCTTGATCAGAACCTTCACGACCGCGTTACAGGGACGACAAAAACCAACCAGCCCCCACTATGGGGAGGGCTGGTTGGTTCAAACGATAACCACCAAAACTTACGAAGGCTGCCTGACCCTATTTGATCAGTCCGATTTTCTGGACCTGGACCTCCCCTGAACCGGTGGCCACCCGGACAAAGTAGATGCCCGCCGCAACCGAGGAACCATGCTGGTCCTTTCCATTCCAAACCACGTTGTGATCACCAGCCGACTTCCTCCCCGACATCAAGGTCTTTACCAGACGACCAGCCACATCGTGGATAGTCAGCCTTACATTTTTCTCGTGCTCAAGGCTGAAGCTCAAGGTGGTCCTGGGATTGAAGGGATTGGGGAAGTTCGGGTTCAGAACCAGGCTCGGTGACTGCATCTGCGGACTGACGCTGCTACTGGCGTTGAGCATGACGCAGATGTTGTCCACGTAAAATTCCTGCCCACCGAGAACCAATTCATTTACGGCGCCAACTAGCCTGACCTCGCCGCGGAACCCGCCCGGAACAAGGTACGTAGTCAGGGTGTAGGTAACCCCCGGGGCGATCGAGACCGGAGCCAGTTCGATATCACCGACAAACATCGGTGCACCGTTTACCTGAATGTTCTCGACACCGCCGTAAGTCAGGAACTCGAAAGTGACTTCTCCAACCCAGGCCCCAACTGCAGAGATGTCGTAGACGTTGCAGATGTTGTTCAGGTTCATGACCCTGCCGGTCCCCAGCCCGGACAGTGCCGGTACGGCCTCGCAATAGTTGAAAAACATTCCGGAGCCCGCGTCGAAGCGATCCAATTTGACAGGGACTCCGTCCTCGACGAAGGCCAGATCACCGGGACCATGGCCTGAGCTGGTCCCCCAATTATCCCCCACGCTCAGGCTTTCATGGTCCACTAGGTGATCACAATCCAGGGGTTCGCCCTTGATTACACAGATCTCGTCGATAAAAAACTCCTGGCCACCGACAAGAAGATCCTGCACATCACCGGTCAGGGTTACCTCAGCCCGCATGCTGGAACCCACCGGATAAGTAACCATGGTCATGACCACGCCCGGTGCGACATTATTGGGAAACGTGGGTAGATCACCGATGAACAGGGTGGATCCGTTGACCTGTAGGTTCTCCATACCACCATGGTCCAGGAACTCGAACTTCACTTCCTTGACCAGGATCCCCAGGGAGCTGATGTGGTACCGGTTGGACACGTTATTCATAGCCATGGTGTGGTTGAAACCGAAATCAATAACGGCCGGAGCCTCCACGCGGCAGTAATTGAAGCCCAATCCCCCGGTGCCCCAATCCAGCTCGTGGATCGTCACGTCGATCCCGTCCTCGGCAAATATCCAATCCCCGGGCGCGACGGTGGACCCGTCCCAAGTCTTACCCAAAGCCAGACTTTCATGTGTAACCTCGTAATCGCAGCCGGACATTCCGCTCGAAATACCGTTGTCACAGAACATTCCATCGACCCAGAATTCCTGTCCTCCGACGCGTAAAGCATAGACCTGCCCGATCAGCGTGACCACGCCTCGGTGTCCGCCGGCAATGGGGACCACCGAAACGTTCATAGTCACTCCCGGAGCCACATTCCCTGCCAGCATGACCAGATCCTCAGCCTCCAGGACCGTGCCGAAACCGTTGACCTGCAGGTTGACAGACCCTCCCAAGTCCAGGTATTCGAAAGTCACATCCCCATCGGCAGTGAAATCGATGACCAAATCGATGTTGTTCAGGTTCATGATCTGGTTGTTGCCGAAGATGGCGCTTGCCGGCTCGATACGGGCGAAGTTGAAGTAGGGTACCCCGCCTATGAAGAACTCATCCACAAACACTTTAGCCAGGTCCTCCGAGAAGATATAGTCCCCAGGAATATGCGTGCCCGTACCGTAAGTCGTCAGGACAGGTTCGTAGTCGTATGTAACGGTGTTCGCCAAAACGAGCACCGGAGCCAACAACAACAGGGCTGAAATTTTCCATGCTTTTCTCATGATCATGCCTCCCCAAGTTCCACGTGAAATGCTGGCCGCGGGGCCCTTCAATCACCCGGTTTGTTTGGGAGGATAAAAAAGTCTTACAGAAAGTTTTTATTTTTTGGGCTCAGAGACCACCGGTAATAACGAAAGGCGCCCAGAAGATGGGATGAGCGGCACTCCTGCCATCGGCCCGAACCAGGTCTCCCGATATCATCCGACGTTGCGTCCGGGCTAGGGCCGCAGTCTGGGCCGACCCCGGAGAATCAGCGAGCTGGGAATAATAGTCGGCCATGAAGGAAGCGGTCCCGGATCCGACCACGTCCCACAGAGCAGCCATTACACTGCCGGCCCCGGCGTAGAGGAAGGCCCTTGTCATACCCACCAAACCTTCCCCACTGATTTGTTTTCCCAGCCCGCTGGAGCAGGCCGAGAGTACTACTTGGTCGCAATCCAGATTCAGGCCGAAGATTTCGTTCACGGTCAGAAAACCATCGGATTCAAATCCAGGCTCCAGAACCAATCCCGAGTAGAGGGGGCGCTTCTGATTGAAAAGGCCATGCGTTGTAAAGTGGATGAAACGGCGACGCTGATTACCAACCGCCTGCAACCCCTCCTCGGTGGCCTCGGCGCCCTGAAGCAGAAAAACCCTGTCGGGGGCAAAGGCGGCGATGATCCCCTCGATTTCCTCCGTAGCGAACGGTACTTCCGGCAGATCCTCTACCCCGGCGGCCCGGGCAAAGACTCCCGCTTCCCGCAGACTTTCAGGACGAGGCTGGGCCAGGATCACCAGATCGCGCCTCGCCGAAGAGGTCGCCCCACCCGTACCCTCGGCGGTTTCCGTTGAGGCGGCCCGCAATCTCTGCAGCCCACTCAGTGAAGGAGCACAGGACAACTCCACGTCATTTACCAGGAACGGCAAGGCGGAGAACCCACCCTCTGCCCCAGCTCGGGTCAAAAGAACAGCGAAGGGCAACGTGTTTAGAATTCCGTCGCCGGCCACGATTACTCGCCCGGACCGGCCCAATTCCAGGGCCACCGGATTCAACAACATCCGGGACAGGGGCTCGACTTGGGCGATGAAGTAGGCTGTGGCCTCCCCCAGCAGATTGTAATCCGTGAGCATCGGCAACAAACCCCGTACCTGCCGCTCGATCTCTTCCGCCGGGGGTAATCGATAAAAACCGAAACTATCCTTGCTGACAGACCAAAGAAAAGAAGCCTGAATGCCGAGATGGAATTCCAGCATCAGCTCACCAGGCTGGAGAACCTCCTCCTGGGCCTCGGCAAGTGTGCATGATCGCGGATACTTCAACTCGGCGTAACGCGGATCGGCCAGCCGCAAATCGGCCTCAAGCAGGCTCAATTCGTCTTCTAGCTGTGCCTGGTTGGCCGACTGTTGTTCGTCCCCCTCCAGGGTGGCGATTCGGTCCAGTAGATTTTGTTCACTTTTTTGGAATTTCGGGTTCGCCTGGCAGCGCAAATCGACATCCGCTTCGCGCATCTGATCGAGAAAGGAACGGGCCTTGGCCTGTTGAACAACCGCCAAAGCCTGTCGATCGTAGCCTCCCGCAGGGTCGGCAGTATGCAATTCAAAGAGCAGATCGATCAACTCATCGAATATCTTCCTGGTCTGACTGAAATACCCGGCCTGGATGGCTGACGATCCGGAACTGAGCCGGCGCACGTCGTTGATCACGGCCAAGCCCTCAATTAGTTGGGCCAAAGCCGCCTGTGGGTCCCCCCGGCGACGAGCCACCAGCGCCTTAGCCCAATGACATACCTCGCGGATGTCGAAGAAACCGGTGGCCTGAGCCAGTACCCCGGCCTCGTCCAAATATTGCGCAGCCTCGTCGAACTTGCCTTGGTCCAACATGGCACAACCCTTGTAGAGCAGGGCATAGGCTTCGGTCATGGGAATCTGCCATTGGCGGGCTAGATTGAGGGCAGAGTCCAGATTGGCCACCCCGGCCTTGAAATCCTTCAGCTCGTACTGGCTGCGGCCCAGGTTCAGCAGGATTTCCGCCTCCAGACCCTGGTCCCCTGTCTCGTGCATCAATTCCAAGGCCTTCTCCAGATAGGGCAAAGCCTCCTCGTGCCGCCCCTGATCCGCCAACAACGTACCCTGGTTGTTGCTGAGTTGCCCGAGCCGCCAGGGGTGATTCGTAAGCGTCGCGGCCTCCTCGTACTGCGCCAGAGCCTGATCAAAATCACCCAGCAGGAAGTTCACGCCAGCCAAATCCTGGAGAGTGCTGGCTATCTCGAACGTGAATTCCGCCTTCCTGGCAGTGGCCAGCGCCTCCTGCAGGATTTTCATGGCCCGGGTCAGCTCGCCCTGGAAAACGTGAATGGCTCCGATGTAGTGCCGGGCGCGGGCCTGGCCCTTCAAGTATCCAGCCTGCTGATAGGAAATAAGTGCAGCCTGGCGATGTGCCAGTGAAGAATCCAGATTCATGGCCCAACGGTCCAGGACAGAAAGGGCGATAGCCGCGTCCCCGGCCCAGAGAGGAACCTTCAATTTTCGGGCAACGGCGAGGGCTTCCTTCAAGACCGGACCAGCCTCATCTACCTGGCGGGTATGCACCAAGGCTCGGCCTATGTGCAGGAGGCAGAAAGCAGCCGCCAGAGGATGAGGCGCCTGTTCGATCCTATCCGGGCCTTGGCCTTGGTCCTGAGCATTGGCTGGGCCAAGAGCTTGATCAAGAGCCGCCTGCAGAAGCGGAATCGCCTCCTTGGGGCGGCCCATCATTATCAACAGAACACCCTGTTTCCGGCGAGCGTCTAACACCTTTGGGCCCTCGCCGGAGGCTTCAAGGGCCCATTCTGCCAACAATTCGGCGGGCCCGACAACCTCGCCAGCCATTGCCTCATCCAGATCAATCCGACCCTCCAGGAACCCCTGCCAAGAGTCCGCAGCTGCGGGGCAAGCAGAAAGGACAAATATCAACAGGGTCGCTTTGGCCAGAAATGCCTTGTCAAAGTGAATTACCTGCCACCAGAATGATGGAGACCTGACACGTGAGATTCGGCTCATTTGGGCACTCCACTTCGAGTCTGTATATCCGGGTTTGTACCATGCCAACCTGCGGCACCCCGGAAGATGGTCATCAGGAGAGGCTCTGCAGAGAGCCTAGCATCCTGACCCGGTTCGAAGCAACCCGCACCTCACGGTTGTGCTTCACCGGGATGCACCTTGATGGGAAGATTTTGGATGAACCCTTCCGCCATTCCCGCAAACTCCCTTGATGAGCTGGCTACCGGTTGGCTCGCCGGTGATCACAGCGCAGAAACCCAACTCTTCGAAAATTTGCGTGTAAGATTCCTGGGCATCGCAAAACGTAGGGTACAGCAGGATCATCTGGAGGATGTGGTCCAGGATGCGCTGCAGATTGTCCTGAGGAAGGGCGGCGAGCAACATCGAACTGAAAACGTACTCGTCTGGAGCTTGACCATCCTCAGGAACGTAATCGGCAACCACTACCAGAGCCGCCGAAGGGAAACCGAGCGCATGGTAACCGGAGAAACAATTCTGGATAACTTGGCCGACTCCGCCGAAGGGCCGGACCAGATCCATGGGGCGGGTTCCCAATTGGCGATGGCCTTGGCCGATCTGGCGGAGCGCTTCCCCCGTTGCGGGCGCATCTTTGCAGGAATCCTGGCCAGCCAGGAATTGGGCGGAGGGCCCCGCGAGGTTTCGCAAAGGGCCTTGGAATTTGTCCAGCGCGAAGATCCCGAGATGACCCGGGGCGGATTCTACACGGCATTGCATCGTTGCCGATCCCAGTTGCGTGCGACCCACGAGAGAATTATTGGGAAGGAGTCCAGTCATGGGTGAGCATCGGTCAAATCATGGTTCCAAGCATGGATCTGCAAATATGTCTGAACTCACATGTGTAAAGCCACACCTTGGAGACCTTCTTGGCGCCTACGAAATGGGCTTGCTTGAAAAGGAGGATCAGTCCCGCTTCGAGACCCACCTCTTCGAGTGTCCGGCCTGTCTGGAGGATCTATACTCCGGGGCAGTGGTCAGTGAGGAACTGCGTGCCGATCCCAGCCGTTATGCAAGCATATTGGTGACGGCGTCCCGTTCAAACGAGCCGTCGCTACTGGATCGAATGGGTCGTTTTTTTCACCGTCTGCTTCAGCCCCGCGTGTTGGCTCCGGTGGGCGTGGTGGCCGCAGTGGCCTTGGTGCTGATGGTCTTCCAACCGGGACAATTGCCCCGAGCGGGCGACCTGGCCATTATCGAGCCATTGCCCTATCAGGGGTTGGAGCTACGCGGTGATGCGGGGCAGGGACCGGACCAGTTGCTGGCCGAAAGCATGGAAGATTATGTTGCAGGCAATTTCTCTGCCGCGGCTGCCAGCCTTGGTTTGGTCTGGGCCGCGACCGCGACCGATCCAGAATGGTCCAATCGCGATCAGACAGCCCTTTTCCTCGGCCTTTGCCTGCTGCTTGACGATCGACCAAACGAGGCAATAGGTCCCCTGACCTCGGCCACCCGTTCGTTACTTCTACCCATTGCGGAGCGGGGAAAATGGTATCTGGCCCAGACCCACCTCCTGCGGGAAGACCCTAAGGCCAGCGCATTATTACTGGAAAACCTTTTAAACAGCCCTGTTTATGGCTCTCGAGCGGCCGACCAGTTGCAATCGGTGAGGCAAATTTGCAATAATTCACATGGAAGTTGAATAACTTCAGCCAAATCTCGCACGGACCTGACTCAGAACAAGGGGATTGTTATGTTACGGTTACTCAAATTCACCCTCTTGGCTGCCTTGGTCCTGGCCGGCGGCGTGGGTTTGCTGGCCCAAGTCATCTGTTTGGTGGGAAACCTGGAAGAGCCCGTCTTTCCGCCAGTTGAATGGGATTTCCAGGCCGGCCAAATCTATGCCTACCTGATTCATCCAATAGACCAGTGCGACAGCACAGAACCATCCGTCCAGTTGCAAAACGTGTTCATGTGGCTGGAATTCGAACCACGGATGGTACCGACCAACCTCATCGTCAGACCCGGTCTTCGGCCTGCAATCTATAACGCCGCCCTCGACCAGTGGGAACCGGATGGCAATTTCTACGAAGGACCAGAGTCCTTGATCGAAGTGATGGAACCCGGCCCCGTCATGTTGCAGGTTCCCGCGTTCAACGCCCCATGGATCGGCATCCAAGATCATTTCTTTCTGACTCTGACCTTTGAGACCCCATTCCAAGCCAACCTCCTTTGTGACGGAATGGATCAACCGGGCATCGCCTACTTCAGTCCTGACGGAATTCAGTGGGAAGACATGTACGGTCCGGACAAAACCTCCGGCGGCAAGCCGATCATCTGGGGTGATGTGGTTTGCGGAGCCGACGATGGCTCCCAAATACCCTTGCCCCCAGCCGGTCCTTCCCTGGAACAGCCATACCCGAACCCATTCAACCCGGGCACCTCGATCTCGCTGGTCCTTGACCGCCCCGGACAGGTAAAAATGACCATACACGATCCCCGCGGTCGTCTGGTGAAGGTGCTGGCGAACGAGTATCACGACCAGGGGACTTGGCAGTATGAATGGGATGGAACCGATGCCCGGGGACAGCGGGCTTCGGCTGGGCTCTACTTCTTCCGGGCCGAGACTGCAGAGGGGGTCACCACCAGAAAGGCGGCCTTGATCAAATAGCGGACCGGCGAAAAATTTCGTATTGAAACGCCTGAGTGGCTGACGAGGTATGCCACCCGGGAAATTTGATCGATCTCCGGGCCGGATCACCGGGTCGCACCTGCGCTGGTGCTCACCAGTGGAACTGGCTGAGTTTTCCACAGCCTGCTAGAGTCTAATACCCCTGGGAAAACAGCACTCGCCCTATCGACGACTTGCCACAGTGAATGCACTTCCCCTCGGTCTCGTCGCGATCGAAAGGGATATTGCGAATCGTGACCTTGGTCTTTTCCTGGATCGCTTCCTCGCAATCGCCGTCACCACACCAATGGCACAGGGCAAAGCCGCCATCGCCTTTGAAGAGTTTTGTGAACTCTTCCCAGGTCTCGAGCTGAACGGTGGCCTCTTTGCGTCGCTGCAGGGCACGGTCATAAAGATCCTGCTGGATGCGATCCAGCTCCGCAGGCACAGCCGTTGCCAATTGGGTGAAACCGACAGCCTGCTTGTTACGATCATGGCGAGCCGCCATCATAACCTGTTGGCCCGCCAGGTCGCGGGGACCAATCTCCAGACGCACGGGCACTCCCTTGCGCTCCCATTCAGCGTACTTCCAGCCCGGACGCATCTTGTCGCGCTTGTCCACGTGAACCGGACCGATTATGGGACGCAACTCGGCGGCTATCTTCTCGGCGGCGGGAATCACCTGCTCCATTTCCTCGTCGCTTCTCCAGATGGGGATTATCACAGCCTTGGTGCCGGCGATCCGCGGCGGCAGGATCAACCCGTCGTCGTCGCTGTGGGTCATGATCAGGGCGCCGATAATGCGCGTGCTCATTCCCCAACTCGTGGCCCAGACGTGCTCGACCTTTCCCTCGGCATCCTGGAACTTCACGTCGAAAGCCTTGGCGAAGTTCTGGCCCAGGTCGTGACTGGTGGCCGCCTGCAGGGCCTTGTTGTCCTGCATCATGGCCTCGATGGAGAAGGTCTCGACCGCCCCGGCGAAGCGCTCGTTGGCGGTCTTGGCCCCGGTGATCACGGGCATAGCCAGAATATCCTCGGCGAACCAGCGGTACACCTCAAGCATCTGCAGGGTTTCCTCCCGACCCTCCTTGGCCGTGGCGTGCGCCGTGTGACCTTCCTGCCACAGGAATTCGGTCGTGCGCAGGAACATTCGAGTCCGCATCTCCCAGCGCATCACGTTGGCCCACTGGTTGATCAGCAGGGGCAAGTCGCGGTAACTCTGGATCCACTTGCGGTACTGGTCCCAGATCACCGTCTCGCTGGTTGGGCGAATGATGTACTCCTCCTCCAGCTTGCTCTCGGGATCGGGGATCAAGGTGATTTTACCGTCTATGGTAGTCTGCTTCAGACGGTGGTGCGTAACAATGGCGCATTCCTTGGCGAACCCATCCACATGCTGGGCTTCCTTGGCCAGGAAACTCTTGGGGATCAAAAGCGGAAAGTAGGCGTTGACGTGGCCCAGCTCCTTGAACTTGTCGTCCAGGGTGCGCTGAATGTTCTCCCAAATGGCGTAGCCGTTGGGCCGGATCACCATGCAGCCACGTACGGGGCTGTTCTCGGCCAGCTCCCCTGCGGCGATGACGTCCTGGTACCAGCGGCTGTAGTCGTCGGAGCGTTTTGTGATGTCGGCCATATCAAACCTTCCTGTCCCTAAAATTTCCAGGCCCGTTCACGCAAACCCACCGGAGGCGGAAAACGGGGTTTTATCGAAATTTGAAGATAATATGCATGCCCTCGGGTGGAAAGGCTGCAAAACGAGACCATTAACTGGGCCAAAGAAAACTGCTGAACGGATATTTGTCGACAACCGCCCACAGCCGAAACATAATTTCCCCCATCAGCGCGTGATCAAAATCCTCTTTAAGTCCACATCAGCCCGCACCCTCACCGATTCCGACAAACCGAAAGTGTCGGCCACCGCCTTGACGATTTTCGCGTAACCATCAGCCTGATCCGAGGCACCCATTATCGAGCCCATAACCAGGTAAACCGACCGGCCCTCCCTTTCGGCGATGTCCAGAACCGCCGAGACCACGCCCAGCGCGCGAACCACGGGATCGTCCGAATCCGGGATGGGAATCAAACCCACCGATTCAGGAGTCATCCCCACCCTCGGAGTTCTGCCGTCTCCCGGTGACAGATGACTGCTTCGATAGGGGGAAGGATCCAGCAGATTAACCTTGTCCAGGCTGTAGGCGAACTTGGTGGCACGACCCATGAGGGACGAATCCGAGAGCAGAAAATCTCCCGGTTGGATCACCGCTTCAATCGCCACCAACCGCCCCAGTTCAGGCTCCACGTCGGCACGTGATTGGGGAAGAATACTGCCCATCAGGTTTGTTGCAACGAGGGCGCCCACCAACAACGCGGGCAAGGCGCGGCGCTTGGAACCTTCGTGCGCCGAAGCCATCATTCCCTGACCGATCAAGAGCAGAAGCGGCAGGAAGACGGCGACCCAGAACTCGGCACGGATCGGGGCCCACCAGATAATAAATGGCGTGTAGATCATCAGCCAAATGCCGAGGAACAGAGCGAAGGCTCCATGCTCCTCCATCAGAGGGCACCGCCGCCTCAGACCACGCCACAACCCGGCAATGACCGCCAGGAAAAATCCCGCTTGGATAGCCAGCAAGGAGAACCGGAGGACAGGCGGCACCGTTTGCGCTATGGCGATCTCGTCATCCCACGAGGCAGCAGGAAAAATCCTTAAAGCCAAGCTCTCGATCCAGCCGATACCCAGCATGTAGTGCGAGCCAACCAGACTGCGTCCTGCACCCACCACTGCGGTGGGCAGACTCTTCAACGACCAGTAGCCCCAGCTGTTCGCCAAGCTCAAACCCAGAATCCAATCGCGAAATTCACCCCAGCTGCGCAGATCCCGCACAAACCAACCCACTGCCAGGTAAGGCACGATCACCAACATGAAATAGACGAACAGAAAAATGGCGGTCACCGGGAGAGTCCTCTTCCAGGATCGCTCACGCCACCAGGCCGGCACCAGAAAAGCGGGGACCAACAGGATGCTGGTTTGGTGAAACAGCGTCGCCAGCGAAAGGAAAATTCCCGCCAGGAAGACCTGCCCCAACGACCCGCCCTGAAAATAACGGAATCCCGACCAGGCGAAGCAGATCAGGAAGAATGTGGATAACAGGTGCGGCTCGGCCTGAAGACCGAAATGCCAATATGAATAGGAAAACACCAGAAGACCTGTGGCAGTGAAAGCCGCACCGGACGACATCCCCGACTCACGGGCCAGGCGATAGAAGACCCAACCGCCGGCCAGCGAAGCAAGGACCGCCAAATAGCGCAAAAGGTAAATGGGGTTGCTCGGAGGCATCATATCCCTGCCCAGACCGGCCGCGCCCAATTCAAGGAAGCCCCAAGCCAGATGCCCTGCATCGGTGGACTGGACCTTGTCTCCGGACAGGCCGGCGCTCGCGTAGATCACGGCATCCGTTTCGAAAACGGCGCAGGGAAAAAGCAGATACAAGGCCGTTGCTGCAGCCAGCAGCCACAGAATGCCGTACTTCATGGGAAGGAATTCCTTTCCTATGGTTTGGCCGGGAACCTTACCCGGTAGCACCGGCCGGTCTATTGCGGATCCGCAGCAGCAAGCACCAGGCCAGCCTGGGTTGCAAGTCCGGCCAATTCCGACGCTTGTTCGGCGCTCACGTCGTCTCCGTCAGGCCCACCGTCGGCGTAGATCACCGCCACCAGGCCAGCCGCATTGAAGACCGGAGTGGCTATGAATCCCTTGCAATCGGCCGCTGCCAGAAGACCTTTTCCCACCAAATCCCCATAGGCGTCACTTTGAGCGTCCGGCACGTGGAAAGCGCGGTGTTCCAGCACAACATTGACCAGGGCTCCGTAGGACCGCTTCAACGGAAATTCAAGCTTGGGCGCTAGTGAATCGGCTTGAATCCCAGCCCAGAGATGGGCTTCTAGACGTTGATCCGTGCGATTGACCCGAAAGAGAACAACCCTTTCGAAACCGAGTATCCTCACCGCGCCCTGGAGAATATTATCCAGGAGACGGCCTGGGTCCTCGCCCGAAGCCAGTCCCATTCCGATGGCCTGATAAAGCTCAAGTTGCCTCGCAGTACGACGCGCCAACTCATCCGGGGTCATACACCGAGGAGCCACGTTCGAGCTGCCCGGAACGTTTATGATTTGGTGGTACTCTTCCAAATCTCCTACCTCGACTCCGAAGCATTCGGCCAAATCCGCCACCACACTCTTAACCTGCCCGTAGACCTCATCCAGTTTTGAAGAGGGAATGCCCAGCCGGCGACCTGCCTTGCGCAGAATCTTGAATTCCATTTCCTGGTTCTCCGGTGTTCCGGTGAAGCGGCTGATGGCATTCGCATAAACGATTGTACCCAGTAGGGGATCCAGGTTTCGCGGCGGCGAGAGAGGATCGATGTCGTGGTGGTCGCCGATGATGTTCTGGATCTGGGGCGGCAGATCCCAACGCGCGGCCAACCGGCGACCGGCTCGGTCGTGGGTGATCCCGAAGTGTCTTCGCTCTGCCTCCAGCGCCGAAATGCCACCGGCCCGGTCCTGAAAAACTTCATCCATGTCCGCGGGTGAACACTCCAACAAAACCACCTTGCCGATGTCGTGCACCAGGGCAGCGACAAAAGCTTCCTCCAACCTCGCCGACCCGGATGCCTCCGCCAAAATCTGGGCGAACGCCGCGGTCACCAGTGAATGGTTGGCGATATGGATCAACCAGGGCGAGCGGGACAATTTGCTCATCATGTCGAAGACCGAGAGCCCCAGGGCCAGCTTGCGCACCGTCTCGAATCCCATGACTATCACGGCCTTGCGCACGGTTCGGACCTTTTCCGACGAACGCCTCTGGTACATGGCGCTGTTGACGACCTTCAATACCCTCATGGTAAGGGCCTGGTCCTTCAGGATGCACTGGGCCAGGTCCTCGGCGCTGGACTTGTCGCTGGAGGCCACTTCCTGAACATGCAGCAGGGTCTGGGGCAGACTGGGCAACTGACCCATTTTCTCGATCTGTTCAAAAACGTCGGCCGAGTTCATTTCGATCCTCCATTTTTCCTGGCCAGCCAGAATCTTTCCTGCGGATCGATCCCGTAGAGTCTGCGTTCTGTTGCCAAAAGCATTTCCACGGCCACGACCTCGGTCACCTGCCACCCGTCTCTCTCGAGGAGACTACCGAAATCCGGAGCGAATTGCCAGGCGTGGGCATGGGCGCGATGCGGGTCCACCCGTATGCGGCGACTGTGGGCCAGCCCCCCCTCGAAAGGTACCTGGATCCAGGCCAGACCGCCCGGTTTGAGCATGCGCAGAATCTCGTTTACGCAAATATCCAGTTCACCGATATGCTCCAGCACGTGGCTGCAGAAAACCCAATCGAAGGTGCCCTCACCGAAAGGGCTGCGACGCAGATCGGAAAGAAAATCGGGGGCAAAGCGGTCGTCGCCCAGCGCCGCATCGGTTCGGTAACAACGGGCCACGCCTTCGTGTTCGAGAAGGAAGCGCAGGGCCGTGGAAAGTGAGTAGCCGAGAACAACCCTCGGTCCGGAGCCGGATCCCTTGCTTTTTGCCAACTCGGACCGCACACCCAACACCAATTGCCGATGCCGGTCGAAAGAGCCACAACCCGGGCATATACAACCGGAAATAACCTCGTCGGCGGACAGGAAATTGCGGAAAGCACGACCACGCCAGCCACAGACTGGACATTGTCGGGATCCACCCGGCATCACCCTCTCGGCCAAGGGCAGAAATCCGTTCCCAATTGCTCCGAACAAAACCTGGACAGCCATGACCGGATGTCTCCAGAAACAAGCGGGCGAATTGGAATTCAAGAGTGTCTCACGGACAAAACCAAAGGCGGACAAGAGGTCCTCCCGGCGGCCCAACGGCCACTGTGCGATAAAGGGATGATCCGATCCGGATCGGGTCCGGATCCGGCGTACGTGATTCTAAGGATAGCAACCCTTTGCCTTTGTGAAAAGGACGGGTTGATTCGGATTCAAGGTCTCCACACCAAACGAATGCTCCCGAAGCCCAGGGCGGAGTCGTCTACCGCCTCGGTATGACGCTCGGGTTGATAATTGGCCAGGACATCCAGGCTGAAGTGATCGCTGATGCTCCAGGCACCCATCAACCAAATTTCCCAGTAGGTGAAGTCGGAGTAGCTGAAGACGTAGTCACTCCCGGCGGCACCCGTAGAATCCGAGGCGGGGTTGACATTTTCCGTGACTTCGATGAAATCGTAGAGCCGGCGACCGAGCTCCAGTGTCAATGAACCACTGACATCCCGGGCAAAGGCCTCCACTCCCGTACGCAGGCCGAACTGGGAATAGGTCTCGGGTGAATTCCCTGCTTCCAGGCGCTCGCCGGCCAGACCCAGCCTCCAGCGGGTAGACAGGATTTCACCCCACCCGAAGCCTCCGAAACCTCTCATCCGCCAGGAATCGAAGTAGGCTGACATCTCTTGATCATAGCGCCAGACTTCACTTTCTAACTCGCAGAGCACCCTCCCGGCACCCGCAGGCACGGCAGCAACAAGATCAGACCAGTGGATCCAAGCCGATGGCCGCACGGTCTCATCCTCGATCCTTCGCCGGTCACTACGGTGATACAGGCGCAGTGAAGCCTCACTGCTACCCAGATATTCGTACCCACCTTCCAGCCCGGTGGTGACTCGATCTATCTGCGCCGAATCGGGATAGGACCGGGCCGTCCAGCGGGAACCCATGTTCCATAGATGAGACCCCAAACCCCGAGACCGCAAGAAGGTACCGACCCCCCACTCCCGGTGATCCGTTTCAAGGGTGGACGGTTTATCGTACTCCTGGAACGTGTTCCATCCCCTTGCCTCCAATCCCATCCCGGATCGAACCAGGGGATAAGCCCTAAGATCGAGGCGTCCCTCGAGGTTGTCACTGGAAAGGGAGTACTCGGTATCGCGGCGGTACTGCCGCCCCCAAAGTGAACCGTCCAACCGTAGCCGCGTCCTGCGGCGGTGGTCGACCAATCGGTACCCGGCCTCGATCCGTTCGCGAAACAATTGGGTACCAACCGAGGATTCCGCACGCAGACTCCAGCGATGCCTACCGCTGCGCACGGAGTGTCCCTCAATCCCTACCTGGGCCAAATATTCGGCAATGGTTTCGGTGGTGTCGGCGGTGGCCAGCGGGAAGGTGTGGACGAATGCGTCGAATCCCGTTGTAACGGCAAGATTCCATCGGGCTCGTTCAGAATCCCGAAAGGACCACTCCGGGGCCGGAGGACTTTTTGTCGTGTCTGAAATTGCCTCGGCCATGGCAGATACGATCGAGGGGACCGATGAGGCCCCAGCTGCCAGGATCAATATTGTGCCCGGAAAACGCACGCCGTAGAACCACATCCAGGGTTGCAAACTACCGGATCAACTTCTCTGCCTGGTCCAGCATCTGGTGAGCCGCCCGGATCTGGCGCAAAGCGGCTGCAGATTCACCCTGATCCAGGGATTCGGAGGTCCGTTGTCGGTGTTCCAAAGCCCGCTGATAGGCCTTGGTCGCCGGGCGGGATTCCGCTTCACGGATTCTCTCCTCCAATAGTGCTGAACGATTGTCGAAGCGCTCAATCTGCCTTCGAACGGACTCAATACCCGGTTCAAGGCCGCTCTGTTCAGCCGCTTGTCTGGCCAGTTTACGAGCCATGTCGGCCATTTGCCGCGCCCGAACCGGCTGTCCCTGGGCCAAGTTCTCACGGGCCCGTTCCAGGGCTTGAAATGCCTCTGCCAACAACTGTCCGCAGGAGGGCTCCGGGTTATCGCCTAGCATTTCCCGGGTCTGTTCCATCAACATCCTGGTCCGCTCAAGATCCTGGTCCAGCCGATCGGGCGAACCGCCTTCGTCCAGGAGCCGCCGCGCGCTGCGTAAGAGTTGCTCTGCGTTATTTAGTTGTTCGAAGGCCAACCTAGGGTCGCCTTGCAGATAGTGCTCCCGGGCCCTTTGGGCCTGACTCTCCGCCTTGCCCAACAACTCCACAGCCCTTTCATTCTGTGAATCCCTGGCCCTATCCAGGAGCTGGCCGTGCAGATCCCGGAAGCGCTCCGCCCGGATCCGCACCCTTTCCTCAAAATTCAACGCCTCGCGGGCCGACTTGACTGCCAACCACACGGCTGACCTTGCCCTGCGTGCTACCCCCCTGGCCAACAGGGGCCGACCCTCGGCAGTCAACCTAAGACTGCGCTCGTGCAAATCTCCAGCTTCTTTCAGCACCCTGCGGGCCCGCATGTTTTCCGTTTCCCCGACCAGGTCCCGGGCCCATAAAAGCAATTCTTCAGTACGATCCAGATAATTCTGTAGATCCTCGGCATCCTGAGCCAGAACCCCTCCCGGGAAAAAGCTGATCGCCAAGGACAGCAGCATGGCGACCGATAACATCGCAAACGAACCTCGACGAACCGTCGGGTTCAGCCCGGGCCACTCCTGGCTTTCTTGCATTTTCAGGCAACACATGGGGAAACCTTTCATATTCAGGGGCCGGCTACCATGATTTCCACCCGTAATCCAATCCCACTGGGAGCAGGGGCCGTGCCAGACAAAAGGCCCTCACTTTCATAGACACTTTAACTCCATGCAAGATATAACCTTCGATTTGGATTTCAGAAAACCAACGAAAACCATTGCCACGCAGCACTTCATCCCAATCAGCAAACTGTACTACCAAGTACACCCCGTCCATGGTGATGGCCCGAGAGGGGCAATCCGACCTCTGTCCCGCTCATTTCAAATTTCCAGGTCAATCCCCAGCAATTTGAGTCGCGAGTAAAGAGTGCGCCTAGTGATTCCCAACATCTTTGCCGCCAAGCTCTTGTTGCCGTCGGACCGTTTCAGGGCCTCGATAATCAACCGTCGAGCGTTATTATCCAGGTTCAAATCCTCCCCCCTGGAATCAGCCAAGCCGACGCCCCCGCACGACCCAGCCACCTGGAGCAGAAAATGTTCATCAGCCAGTGGGCCATCATGGGCCAGGATGTGGGCCCGCTCGATGAGATTCCGTAGTTCCCTCACGTTGCCGGGCCAGGGGTGGGCCCGTAGCGTATTGATCACGGTTTGGCTCAACTTGGTGTTGATCCTGCCCAGACGCTGCAGGAAGTGATCCGCCAACAGGTGGATATCGTCGGTTCGCTCCCGCAGGGGGGGAACATCCAGGGGAAAGACCAGTAGGCGATAGTAGAGATCCTCGCGGAAAACCCGCTCTGCGATTGCCTTTTCCAGGGAACGATTCGTGGCCGCCAGTACGCGCACATCCACCTCGCGTTCGCGTGGATCGCCAACACGATTGATCTTTTTTTCCTCCAGCACCCGCAACAACTTCGCCTGAACAGCCAGGCCGGCCTCACCAATCTCGTCCAGAAAAACGGTCCCGCCGCGCGCCGCTTCGAACAAGCCCTCCCTGTCGCTTTCTGCCCCGGTAAATGCCCCTTTGCGATATCCGAAAAGTTCGCTTTCCAACAAGGATTCGGAAATGGCCGCGCAATTTACCGCGATGAAAGGACCGCCGGAGCGCTTGCTGGCTTGATGCACCTGCCGGGCGACGACTTCCTTGCCGGTGCCGCTCTCGCCCCGGATCAGAACCGTGGCGTCCGAAGGCGCCACCCGGGTCACCATCTCCCGCAGGTTTTTCACTATTTCCGAAGAGCCTACAAGTTCCTTCTGAGCACCCAAGGTGGACAATGTAGAGTCCAACTCCGTCTTCAGGGCCCTGTTCTCCCGCTCGAGTTTCACTTGCTGGGTGGCCTGTTCCACAACATGCAGGACTTCATTCAGGTTGAAGGGCTTGGTCAAGTACTGGAAAGCGCCTGCCTGCAGAGCCTCGATGGCGGTTTTTACCTCGCCGTAGGCCGTCAAAACAATGATGGCCGTCGAGGGACTTATCTCCTTCACCCCCGCGATCACTTCCAAACCACCCACCGGCTCCATGCGAAGATCGGTGAGCACCACATCGAACGGAGTGGCCGCCACCTCGTCCAGGGCCTCTTTCCCACCGAATACACCCACGACCTCGAATCCCCGGTGCTCGAGGGCGGTTTTCAAAAGAGCCACCATTTTCTTTTCATCATCGACGACCAGAACTCGGATCACGGGTACTTCTCCCTGCTTAATTGTTTTCTTCCGCAACTCTGGGCAACAAAGGCAGGCGAACGGTAGCCACCACCCCGGGCCCGCCCTTGCGGTCGGCCAAATCCAGGGTGCCGTCCATCTCGCCTACAATACGACGAGAGAGCGCCAGTCCCAGCCCGCTACCCTTCTCCTTGGTTGTCCAGAACGGCTCGAATAGACGGTTGGGGTCACTGCTTTCCAAGCCGGTTCCCTGATCCGCCAGAGTCAGCCGAACTGCGGATCCGTCTAATTCCAATTCAATGTCTATTTCGCCCCCGCCCGGCATGGCGTCCCGGGCATTCAACAAAAGGTTCAGGACAACCTGTTGCCAACGCCTCGGCTCCCCTTGAACCGGAGCCTCCGCCGTTGTCCCCATGTTCACCGACACCCCCGAGGTGGACAAATCCTCAGCCAACAGGTTCACCCCGCGCCGGGTGATCACACCCAGATCGAATTCTTCGACCGGACCTTCCCGACCCGATCCGAAAGCCAGGTACCCAGCCAGAATGTGGTCCAACCGGTCCACTTCCTCGGGAATGAAATCGACTGTTTCATCCTGAATTCCGGCATCCGCCAGGAGCATTTGCAGATGCTCCCCCGCCCCACGAATAATACCCAACGGGTTTCGTATTTCATGGGCGATCCCCGCCGTCATCCGGCCCATGGCCGCCAAATTCTCCTGTTGCACAATGGACGCCTGATAGCGCTCCAAAGAGCGGTTGATCCGGTAGAGAAAACCACCCAACAGCAGCAGGATCATCAGCACGATCGCTCCGGTGACAAAGGCCCCATGGCGCAGACTTGCCAATGAGTCGAAGAAGTCGGGATTACCGCTTACGGTCAGGATGGCCACGACCAGGGGCTGCTCGAATCCGGGGTCGAACACCATCACCGGGGCGTGAGCTGATTTCTGGAAGGTCGATTGCAGATGGTACAGCCGAGTGGTCTGGGCAAAGCCCTGGCAGGCCATATCCACCGCGGCGGGATCGAGATCCCAGAAGTCGTTGAACTTGCCCGGGGTCAGATTGGGCAGGGTACTGAACAGGACCCTGCCCTCGGGATCGTTGAGGGTTATCTCGGCCAGGGAGTCCAGCAGGCGTACCCGGTCCAGACGCAAAGCCAGGGAATCCACGTAACCGGCCGCCGAGCTGTCCCCGACGGTCAAAGCGAAGACCCTTTCCCCATCAATCATCACTGCCAGGCTGTTGGCCACGGCCAACAGACGGTCGCCCATGGCCTCGTCCAGACGATCCCGGGAGGCGATATAAAGACCCCCCAGACCGATGGCCACTGCTACCAGAATCACCGTGTAGATGATCCCGGCCCACAGGGACCATCGTCGCCTTTGTTTCATCAGTTTCCCGCCGGATCATCAACAGTCCGCTGCGGGCTCTGGACCAGCGATTCGGATTGCTCCCGGGCGTGATAACTGGAGCGGACCAGTGGCCCGGATTCCACCCATTCAAGACCCAATCCCCGCCCAATCTCCGCCAACTCGTCGAACTCCGCCGGCTCGACGAAACGTAGAACCGGATGATGACGGGGCCCGGGCTGCAGATACTGGCCGATGGTCAGGATTTGGACGCCGGAATCCACCGCGTCCTTCATCAGGTCGATCACTTCTTCCTGGGTCTCGCCCACGCCGACCATGATCCCGGTCTTGATCCGAATTATCCTCGAGGCGGCATCCGACCCACTCCGGGCCCGGGCCAACAGTCGCAGCGAACGCTGGTAGTCGGCCTCCGGCCTGAGTGCCTTGTACAGTCGGGGCACGGTCTCAAGATTATGATTCAAAACTTCCGGGGCAGCGTTCAGAACGGTTTCCAGGGCCTCTTCCGAACCCTGGAAATCGGGGATCAACACTTCAATTCCGCAGCCCGGATTCAAGCTGCGAATCCGGTCGATGACAGCCGCAAAGTGGGCCGCCCCCCCATCGGGCAAATCATCACGGGTAACCGAGGTCACTACCGCGAACTTCAGCCCCAGTTGCCGCACGGTCTCGGCCACCCTACGGGGTTCCTCCGGGTCCAGGATGGCCACTGGGCCACCGGGGATGTTGCAGAAGGTGCAATGCCGGGTGCAATTACTGCCCATGAGCAGGAAGGTCGCTGTCCGGCTGCCGAAGCACTCGCCGCGGTTGGGACAATTGGCGCTCTCACATACGGTGTTCAGGTCCGCTGTCCGCAGCAGACGCTTGACCTCGTTGTAGTCGGCCCCACCCTGCCGTCTGATTCGCAGCCACTCCGGCTTTCGTTTGCTAATGGTCACATCGATCGCCTTCGGCCGGGGTTCGTCCTCGTTCACGCCGGACCCTCCGCCAGGGTAAAGACCTGACTCGGCTGGAACCTGCCCTCGTCAAAGACCAAAATGGCCGCCTCGTTTATTGTGTCGTGTTCGAAGACCAGAATGTATTTGTCTTCCACCGCCCGGGTCAGAAATTGCTTCTTCTCCGCCACGGTCAGGAGGGGATTCAAGTCGAAGCCCATTATCCAGGGTACATGGGCCTGGCTGAGAAACGGCAGCAGATCTCCGCAGAAGGCCACGGTTCCCTTTTCGGTATGGAATTCCACCAGCTGTTGGCCGGGTGTGTGACCGTTGACCGGATGAACCCGGACACCGGGAATAATTTCCTGCCCGCCTTCGACCAGCTGTAACTTCCCCAATTCAGCCAGGATCTCGAAATCCTCAAGGCGAAAGCTGGCTCGATCGCGCTCCGAAGGCGAGGCGGCCCAATCCCACTGGCGCTTCTGGATCCAGTGCTGGGCTTCCGGAAAAACGGGCTCCAGTTTGCCGTCCACCTCCCGCAAAACACCGCCGGCGTGATCGAAATGCAGGTGGGTGAGAATCACATCGGTAATCGACTCCCGCGTGATCCCAGCCTCGGCAAGTTCGGCCACGAGCTGGTTGGGTCGCCGATCCAGCCCGAACACCCCGATTTTCTTTTCATCCCAGCGGTCACCCATTCCGGTGTCCACCAGAATGTGGCGATCCCCTTGATCCACGAGCATGCAGCGCAAATCCAGATCGATGCGGTTCATTTCGTCGGCCGGATGTTTCTTTTCCCACATCACCTTGGGAACCACCCCGAACATGGCGCCCCCGTCCAACTTGAAACAGCCGTCATGAAACGCCCTGAAAGAACAATTGCCCAGATTCATAATCACCCCTGATTCCACGGTACACACTATGCCCCTACCTCATGGCAAGCATAACGCGGGTACGCGAACCGGGCAACACCGGGTTCGATCAGGAACCTGGTCCAGGTTATCCAGCCCCCACAAAACCCAGAAGGCTAACAAATTTTCCTGTTTATCCATATTTCATGGTAAAATTCTGGAGTAAGAAATCATTTAAAATGGTAATTTGGGTGATTTTACCGTCTAAATTGGCATTCGTGTCCTTAGTTTATGGCGCCCGGCCGGCCGGGCAACAATGGGGGAAAGCCTATGAATTCAAGCTACTTATGTCGTAACCGTCATGCGAAATCTTTCCTGGCTCTGTTGATGTTTCTGCTCATCGGACTGGCCGGAACGACAGGACTTGCCCAGGAAATGGATAAGATCGGCATCTATTTCGATCCCGCCTTTACTCAAACCGAGCTTTCCACCGGAACCCTGCCTACCATGGCTACGGCGTACCTCGTCCTGAACAACCCCTCGGCCTCGGCAGGAATCAACGGCTGGGAATGCCGCCTGAAGCTTGAAGGGCCCTGCTCCCTGAGCTCTACGCAATTCGAGGGAACGGCCATGAACTTCGAGACTCCGCCCTTCTTCATGGTGGGCATCTCGGGCGATCCGCTACCCAGCGGCGAAAAAGTCTTACTGGCCACCTTCAACATCCTTGTGAGTGATCAGGGCGCCATTGTTTTTTCCCTGTTGCCACTGTACCAAGCATCGCTACCGGATCAGATGAGCTATGCCACCCCTGAAAATCCGGGGGAATTATTTCCAATGACAACGGTCACCGACCACCCTATTGTAGCCTTCATCAACGCCTCGACTGATCCGATCTGTGATCTTTCCCCGAGTTACGTCAGCTTCCCCGATACACGCATCGGCCAGCAGATCATCCGCTCCTTTACCATCGAAAATCCCGGAGTCGTTCCCCTGAATCTGGACATTGGTTTTTCCGAAGAAAATCCATCTTTCACCCTGGCGAACACCCCGGGAGGACCGCTTACGATCGAACCGTTGGATTCCTTCGAGGTCGAGATCGCATTCATTCCCTTCTTTGCTGAATATTACGAATGTACCCTGCAACTGGGCAGCACCTGCTCGGACGTCACCGTGTATGGAACCGGCAGGGAACCCATTGTTTCCTGGGGAGGACCCACTTCGGTGAACTTCGGGGAGGTCCCGGTGGGTACCAGGGAGGTCCAGTCATTTGCTATTTACAACAGTGGCGAAGTAGACCTCAGTATTCAAACATCCCTGGATGAATCATGCGAAGCCTTCTCCATAACTACCGGCTTCAACGGTATACTCCCCGTCGGGAGCACCGGGTATATTTCCCTGGATTTCCAACCAACGGCCGTCGGAACTTATAACTGCACCCTGGACATGGGTGACATTGTTACACCGATCCAGGTGACCGGTTCAGGATACCAGCCAAATGTTTCCTGGATCGTTCCTGAGATACTGGATTTTGGCGAGGTAGCCATGGGAGAATCGTCCATCCTGCCTCTGTCCATCACGAACACTGGAGAAACGGACATTGAGATTGCTTACTCGTTGGAGGCGGGTTGCACAGCATTCACACTCAGCGAAACGGCCCCCTATCTACTTCCAGCCGGACAAAGCCATAATACCGGTGTGACCTTCACTCCCTCTGCCTTTGGGGAAACCACTTGCTCCCTCAGCTTTGGGGAAACGATCCCCGCGATCCCGCTGACCGGGTTGTGCTTGAACCAGGAGACGGATTTCCGGATCACCCCCGTGGCACTGGTATTCCCGGTTACCGTGGTCGGTTCCACCAACAACCAGGGAGTTCTCTTCGAGAATACCGGGAACACGGTCATTCACATTGATCCAGCCCTGACTTCCCCCTGCGAGGGTATCACTATCGCTTCCGGCTCGGGCTCCTTTGATGTGGCACCCGGCAATTCCCACAACGTGGTGATCGAATTCGCGCCCCTGATGGTAGATTCTTTCGCCGCAGAGTTGTCCTTTGGAGTGGATTTACCGACCGTTTCCATCACCGGTACCAGCGCGGATCCGAATATTGGCTGCTCAGTCTATCCCACCGAGATGGATTTCGGGTTGGTCACAGTGGGAAATTCCAAGACACTTTTCATACAAGTAGCAAACATCGGCAACCAGCTCCTGGTCATCCAACCGGAAGACAACAGCAGCGTCTTCACCGTGGGGAACCCGATCAGCATCGAGCCCGGGGCTACCGGAAGCGTTGCCGTGACTTTCCATCCCCTGGCCGAAGGATCCTGGGGAGCTGTCGTTGATCTGGGACAGAACGCCTGTTCAAACGTCGTCTGCAGCGGAACCGGCGTGGCTGTGCCCGGTTGGGACCAGAATCTGGTGGGTTTCACTTTTGAAGCCGCTTCTCTCAACTACAATTATTTCGAGTTTTCCACGTTTGCTTCTCCTGGATCGGTGGTGACGGCCTACTTGGCGATGATCAATCCAACCTCCGGCTACCCACTGGTCGGCTGGGAGTGCTGTGCCAGCATTGAGGGGCCGGGAAGCTTCATATCATGGGAGATCGACGGGCTGCCTATCAACGCCCTCACCGAGCCCTGCTTCATGGTCGGATTAGGCTCACCCCAACCCTATCCTACTCCCTTCTACATTCTGGCCACGGCGCAGATCCTGGTGGCCGGCTCCGAAGAGGACATCGTATTACAGTTGAAGCCTGCCTATTTCGCTTCAATTCCCGGGGAAATGGCCTGGGTCGCTAACGCTCCCGATCCGTACCTCATTCCCATGAGGACCCCTTATGGAGTACCCGAAGTGGCCTTCATCAACTCCGGCGGGATGGTTGCGGTTGAGGCGCCGGACCTCACAGCCGAGGTTTCAGGGAGCACGGTAAACCTCAGCTGGTCCCTGCCCAAAAGCGACTTCGACGGCTGCCATGTCTTTAGAGGCCGGGAGCCCCTTGCTGCAGAACAACTGAGCCAAAAGCTTCTGTCAGCAACGGACGGCACCTTTACTTTTTCAGACCTTGCGACCGGCTTCGAACCGGGCACAGTGCTCTATTACAGCTACGCCCTGGTACGGAACGACCGAGTACAAACGCATAGCCCCGAAGTGCAGGTCACTCTCAAGAACCTGCCTCCGGCAGCTACGCAACTGCTGCCCAATGTACCGAACCCTTTCAATCCACAGACCGAGATTCGCTTCGAGTTGAAGGATCCCGGCCCGGTTCGCGTGACGATTTATGATGTTTCCGGTCGTTTGGTCCGCACGCTGCTCAATGAAGGATTGGGTGCTGGACAACATTCTCGTACGTGGTACGGCAAGGATGATAAAGGCCGCCAGGCACCAAGCAGCGCCTACTACATCCAGCTGGAAACGGAGGGAAAAGTTTATCATCGGAAGGTGATGCTTTTGAA
>JAHOYV010000060.1 GCA_019038745.1 Gemmatimonadales bacterium | reverse complement strand
GGACAAAAGTCCGAACAAAGCGCTACGATGGGAAATTGATTTATCCCCCGGAACCGTAACCCTTCCGCTCAAGGGCTCGTAAGAGCGCTTCAATCTCCTGGCCAGGGGACTTCCTCCGGGGTTGGCAAAAAAGCAGGCATCAGACGACCGGAACATCGTTAGCCGGAGTCCGATCCTGAACAAATTCTTTATTCATAGCCAGGATAAACGTAAATTCCCCAAAATCACAATCACCAGGATGAAATCGATGGAAAACAGGACGGTTTCATCCCCTTGACCTGGTACATTATCGTGGGTCAGAACGGCCACGTGATCAACTCCTGGCTCGGAGCTTCGGCCTACTACTTGATCATAGGGATCCTGATGTGGCGAAGGTTTGAATCGGGTAAGTGGAAAAAGGTGGAGATTTTCCGGTAATCCTGGTTTCGACTCAATCCCAGGAAGGGAAATATTGTCTAGACCGATTCTGGGACTGATCGCTGGCGGTTCACCCACTTCCGAATGATCTCAAAGACCGACACCTTGCGGATGGGCTTGGAGACATAGTCGTCCATACCCGCTTGAAGGCAGATTTCCCGATCACCCTTCATGGCGTGGGCCGTCATGGCAACAATGGGAATTCGGGGAACGACCCCGCCGACCGATGTGTCTTCCCAGTCGCGGATGGCCCTGGTGGCCTCCAAACCATCCAGTTCAGGCATCTGGACGTCCATTAGGATCACGTCGAATTCATCCGGCGATTCGGTGAAAAGTTCGAAGGCCCGAAGACCGTTTTCTGCCAACACGACCCTGCATCCGGCCTTGGTCAGCATTGAATTGGCCAGCTTTTGATTGACCGGATTGTCCTCGGCCAGCAGAATTCGAACCCCCGACAAAGTGGTTTCTGATGGAGTCGATCCGGTATCGACGGTTCCGGAGACGGTCTGTTGGGTGGTCGTAGTTTCCCGCTCGTCGGTCTCCCCTTCTAGTACTTTTTCCAATATGTTGTAGAGTTCTTTTCGGCGGACAGGCTTGTTCAACAGACCGACCAATTTCCAGTCCCGGCAATTCTGGGCGTCCTGGGAAACTAGGGATGACATGGCCAGTATTGGCAATTCGGGACAAGACGGACAGATATCCCGGATCTGGTCCACGATCTCGCCTCCGGTAATTCCCGCCAGGTTCAGATCCAAGAGACACACATCAAAAGGAAGGCCCTCGGCGAGGGACTTCCCGACTACAATGGCAGCGTCCTTTCCCTCAGCAAGGGGCGTAACCATCGCTCCTGCTTTTTCCAGATATTCTGTCAGAGTCTTCAAATTCGTCCGGTTTTCGTCGACTAGGAGAATCTTCTTCCGCAACAAGGAAACAGGACCAGGCCTTTCTTCGTTTTGGCGTGTTGATCTACCGACCCAAGCGGTGAAATGGAAAGTACTGCCGCCGTTGCTCTCGGCCCAAACCTCTCCACCCATAAGATCTGCGATTTTCCGGCAGATGGAAAGCCCGAGACCGGTCCCACCGTATTCCCGTGTGGTCGAACCGTCCGCCTGGCGAAAGACCTCGAAAATCGAATTTAATTTGTCCGGCGGGATACCAACGCCTGTGTCGTTTACGATCACGTGGAGTTTGATCCGGTCCTCTTCTTTCTCATCAACCTTCAAAATTAGCTCGATTTGTCCGGATTCGGTAAATTTGGCGGCGTTACCCATGATATTGATCAAAACCTGTCTGAACCGGTTCGGATCTCCGGCGACCTGTGCCGGCAGGTCATCTGCCACCCGACACAGGATCTCGACGGGTTTCGATTCGATCCTCGGTTTGATCATGTCACAGACATCGTAAGCCATAGTTTCGGGATCAAAATCAATCACCTCGATATCCAATTGCCCCGCTTCGATCTTGGAGAAATCGAGGATATCGTTGATCAGGGCCAGGAGAGATTCCCCGCTTCGCTGGATGCTACTGGCATAATCCAGTTGTTCCGGGTCCAAAGGGGAATCCATCAGCATTTCCGAAAAGCCGATAACAGAATTCATGGGGGTCCTGATCTCGTGGCTCATGTTGGCGAGGAATTCACTCTTGGCGAGGCTGGCCCGTTCGGCTGCGTGGGCCATCTCCTTGGCTCGTTCTACGGCTTTTCCCAGTTGCCCGTTGGATTCCTCGATTTCGTTCTTGGCCTGGGTCAGTTTCTTCTCCGCTTCAACCTGTTGACCGATGTCACGGAAGGACTCAATGACCCCGACGACCTTGCCTTCACGAATGAAGGGAGTGGCGATCAGTTCCATATGGACTCCGGTTTTCCCGGGGGTATCCTTGGTAGTCTGGACTTGGATCCGACTTTCCCCCTCCAGAATCCGTTTAAGAACACACATCCTGGTTTGGCACATGTCCCCTTTGAGATGATCGTAGCACTTGTGCCCAACGGCTTGATTCTGCACAATTCCCGCCAATTTCTTCATTTCCCTATTGGCCTGGAGGATGTTGAAATCGGTATCGATCACCCGCATGGCATCCCCCGACCCCTGGAAGATCCCTTCGATTTCCTCCCTGGCCTGCGCCAGCCCCTTGACCATTTCATTGAAGGATTGGGACAACTCCCCTATTTCGTCACGGCTGACGACTTCGGCTCTGGCGGTCAGATCCCCGGTCGAGATGATTTTTGTCGCCTGGATGAGCTTGTCGAGGGGACCTGTGATGCTCCTGATGATGTACAATCCCAAAAGGGCGCTGCCGATGCCTCCTACGAGACCCAGCAACAGCAATAGATTCGCAACCTTGCGGTGCGTGGCATGCAATCTTTGGAATGACTCTTCTGAAAATCTCTCGAGCCGTGATCTTTCCTCGGTGAAAACGAGCTCCAGATCGTATACGCGAGCATCCATATTCTCCATCAATATGCCGGCCTGCGGATTGGTCATGGGATCGGCCATTGCCAAGATCGATCGGGCAACCTCCTGGATCTCCGGCAAGGTCGCCTTAATTGCCAACAGGCCTTCCTTCGTTTCGATCGCCAAGGTTGAGATATAAATGTCTTGGTCCGACTCACATACCAACAAAAGATTCCAAAAATCATCGACCCTCTGAATGAGTTTGGAATATTCCTTTTCAAAGACAATCCTTTCATCAAAATTTCCGTGGATCAGATAGTCGTGGGGCCCCATTAGAGATAATTCGAAGTTGAGCCGGGTATCCTGGAAAGTGGTCAAAAAAGTGGTGGCCAGATTTGACTGTTCCTCAGAGATTTGAACCTCGTGCAGGCTCCCCAGCGCAAGGATGATACTGAACATCAAGATTACCAGCAAGACGCCGGTGAGAGTTGCTATTTTCCATTTCAGGGTCATGGTTTCCTCAAATCCGCTTGAAACCTACCGCACCAGAAACTCCCTAGGACCACTCTGACTGAAGCCCCATGTCTAGTATCTTCACATACTGATTCTTATCGTCCCCTTCGAATCCAACTTGATAAATTCAATCAGGGAGCCCTTATGTGCCGTCTATTCGCTGGTAAAGCGTTACCCAAGCCCAAAGTGTGTCGAAATTTGGTGGCAAACCGTAAGGCGGAGATCTCAGGCCGTAAACTCGCACTTGAGCGAGGGCCCGGACCGCCTCAAGACTGGCCCGTGTATCGGCTGTCCAACCATCCCGAAGCTCGACAGGGTCCCGGGACAAAAGTCCGAACAAAGCGCTACGATGGGAAATTGATTTATCCCCCGGAACCGTAACCCTTCCGCTCAAGGGCTCGTAAGAGCGCTTCAATCTCCTGGCCAGGGGACTTCCTCCGGGGTTGGCAAAAAAGCAGGCATCAGACGACCGGAACATCGTTAGCCGGAGTCCGATCCTGAACAAATTCTTTATTCATAGCCAGGATAAACGTAAATTCCCCAAAACCACAATCACCAGGATGAAATCGATGGAAAACAGGCCGGCTCCCCCAATGCGGAAAAATAATCCTCCGAACGCACCGCGTTCACGGTGGGGAATTTTTCGTGTGGCTCACTTCGGGGAAATCATGGCCCTGGCCTCACCCACCATCCTGACCATGCTGTCACAGACCATGATGTGGACCGTGGACACAGCCCTGCTCGGACGGGTGAACAGCCTTTCCCTGGCTGCTGCCGGCCTGGGCGGTATACTGACCTGGGCCACCTACTCACTGTTCAACAACCTGAGCCGGATTACCGGGACATTCGTCTCTCAGGCGCACGGCCGCCAGGACCACGAAGCCGTTGGGCGCTATACCTGGCAGGGAATCTACATCGCCGTCTGCACGGGTTTCATCCTGCAGTTCCTGGGCTTCCACAGTTACCTGATACTGCCGCTGACCCAAAATCCCACCGACGTGCAGGAACTTACCTACGTCTACATCAAGTGGCGCAGTCTGAGCGCTGTATTCACGCAGATCTCCTTCGCGCTGATGGGGTTCTTCCAGGGCCGCCGCGACGTTAAAATACCCATGTACGCCGGCATCATCGGCAACTTGTTGAACCTGATCCTGGACGTGTGGCTGATCTTCGGCTGGAGCGGTTTCGAGCTGGGCGGTCAGGTCTGGCTGGCCGTACCGGCGATGGGCGTCAAGGGCGCCGCCATCGGTACCAGCGTGGGAGTCTTCGTCAACGCCCTGGCACTGATCATCTGGGCCCTGGCGCCCCGACTTCGCCGACAGTACAGGCTGCACAAACTCCGCCGGCCCGAACCACGCGCCATCGCCAACCTGATCCGGGTGGGCATGCCCGCCGCCTGGGAAGGCTTCATCGACATGCTGGGCTTCCTGATGTTCACGATCTTCGTGGGCACGACCGGAGCAGTGCCCCTGGCGGCCAGCCAGATCACCATCCAGATCCTGAGCTTCAGCTTCATGCCCCTGTGGGGATTGACGACCGCAGCGGGTGTTTTGACCGGCAACTGGATCGGAGCCCACCGCCCGGACGATGCTGAACACTACGGGAGGCAAACCTTCAAGCTCGGCGCCTACTACTCGCTGGGCCTGGCCGTCGTTTTGATCCTCTTGCGCGATCATGTTTTCCGGATCTTTACCAACGATCCGGAAGTCCTCGCCCTCGGCGCGGGTTTGACTGTAATCGCGGCGATCTTCCAGTACTTCGACGGCGTGCGCATGCTCGGCAGCGGCATCCTCCAGGGCGCCGGCGACACCCGCTACCCGATGCTGCTCATGCTGGTCATGATGTGGGGCGGCTTTATCCCCTTGACCTGGTACATTATCGTGGCCCGGGACGGCAATGTGATCAATGCCTGGATCGGGGCTTCGGTCTGCTACCTCCTAATTGGGATCCTTATGTGGCGCCGGTTTGAATCCGGGAAATGGAAACAGGTTGAGATCTTTCAGTGATCGTACTGGGTTTTTTGGTTCCTCGGCAAAATTCATAGGTGAAGTCCGCTCTCAGACCGACTCATTCCATCTTTGGGACCCGCAAACGGAGCGAACACGGGCCTTACTCAGTGACATGAATGTCCGAAATGCTGGGCCAAGATGGAAACATCGGTCAGATTCAGCAGCCCATCCCAATGGAAATCGGCCGCGTAGCTGTACCCTTCCCAGTAGACTGATGCGTACAATCCAACATCGAGCAGGTTGACGACTCCATCTCCATTCATGTCAGGGCTGTTCATCCTGAGGCTGGAAAGGGTGCTCTGGACAGCAAAGGGACTGTCATTGATGAGTCCCACCAAATCAAAGTCTTCTGACCAACCACCCCCGGCCTTCGGGAGAGAGAATTCAGTGTAGCCATTGCTGTCAGTATGGAAGTCTACCCGACCCCCGCCCAGGCAAAAGTTGACACCCGGCATCTCCATCCAAATATCCTCCATAGGAAAACCGTGGATTGGGTATCCATTAAGGTCCCTGACATGGATTTCAATTGTCGCGTCCATAATTTCCCCACCGAAGAGCATGGCTTGGTTGAGAGACCTCCCGTCACCTCCGGGGCAGACCAGGACAGAGACGCTATGCGTGGCACGAGTTTCAATAGTGCTCTCGAAAAGGTCCGGGACTCCCGCGATTTGTTCGCCCGTGAAAGCGGCCGAGGGGATCAACAGGAATAGGATTAATGAAATAAACAAGCTATGTCGGGGGATCATTGCTCTTCCTCCTTTAACAAGGTTTAACATATGCCGCCCTTTGGGTTATTACGGCGGACAATAAGTATTAATATGGAAAATTCAGTTCCAAAGCAAGGGCAATTAAGCTGGTCGAATTGGGACATATGGGATTCATTCCGTTCTTGTGAGTATCACCCATCCACGGTGAGTTACTGATGCTGGGCTTGCCCGCGCCGTTCCTCAAAAACCCTTCTTCACCGTGTCATGGGCACAGGCGGGTAAAGAATCCATTAAGGTTGAGGCGGCAAAGCCGAAGATGAGCAGGAGTCATGTGATTTGCTACTCAAGGATCGGAATTGGAGAAATTAAATGAAATTCCTGGTTGTCGAAGATGGGTTTTTAAACCGACATCATCTCTGTAATCTTCTTTCCCCACATGGAACCGTCGATGTTGCCATTGACGGACATGAAGCAGTGGAAGCGGTCCGTCTGGCTCTGGAAAAGAATGAGCCCTACGATTTAGTTTGTTTGGACATCATAATGCCCGGGATGGATGGGAACGACGCCCTCAAAAAAGTCCGGGAAATGGAAGCGGAGTCAGGCTATGGTCCTGGAGAGGGCATGAAAATCTTAATGACGACTGCTTCAGATTGCCGCAAAAGGGTAATGGAAGCCTTCCGGGATCAGTGCGATGGTTACCTCATCAAACCGATCTGGGAGGAAGCATTGCTGGAAGCCATCCAAGACGCAGGTTTGACCGTGGGTTGAGTGGGTTGATTGGTAACTCTCCGTATTCAAGCCAACCGTTTGGAACGGCCATGACGTAGTGGGCCGTATGGATCCGTATGGATCCGTAAGCCCCCCCAATGAGCCCTGGGGACACTTTTCGGTAATATAAACACAGTTGATTGTACAGTATTTCCCGGATGGGATTCAAATTTCTACCCTGAGGGATTCCCCCCAGGCCGAAAATCAATTATTTTGTGGCCCTCAAACCATTTATATTCCCCGGACAGGAATCAAGCACCTGGCTGAGCCCGTCATGGATCTGCAGGACCATGGAAGAACCCATCGACCGAGTGATGAAGGGATGATCGCATGAGTAGGAACAACATTCCCGAGCAGGCCGAACTCGTGATCATCGGAGCCGGACCCGGTGGATACCACGCCGCCTTCCATGCTGCGGAATTGGGCTTGAACGTCACCCTCATAGACCCGGAAGAGAATCCCGGCGGAGTGTGCCTGCATCGCGGCTGCATCCCATCAAAAGCCCTGTTGCACGTGGCCAAATTAGTGAACGAGACCGCCGAATCAGCCGAGATCGGCGTGACCTTCACTCCGCCGAAGGTGGACATCGACAAGGTCCGCACCTGGAAAGATGAAGTCGTCGGCAAACTGACCGGCGGGCTGGGCATGAAGGTGCAGCAGAGAAAGCTGACCCACGTGCGAGGACTGGCCAGCTTCAAGGATGCCCACACGCTGGACGTGGTCGGCCATGACGGCGCAAGGGGCGAGATGAAATTCGAACGGGCCATCCTGGCCACCGGCTCACGGCCCTTCATGCTGCCGGGCGTAACTACCGGGAAGCGCATCCTGGATTCCACTGGCGCCCTCGAGTTGTCCGACATTCCGGAAACCCTGTTGGTGGTCGGGGGCGGATACATCGGATTGGAGTTGGGTTCGGTCTATGCGGCTCTGGGCAGCAAGGTTACCGTTGTCGAGATGACAAACAGCCTGCTACCGGGATGCGACCGCGATCTGGTCTCCGTCCTGAAACGGCGGCTGGGCGGAAAACTCGAAAACATCCTGCTCAGCACCAAGGTGGCTGAACTGACAGAGGGTGAAAACGGGGTAACCGTGTCCCTTGAGAACAAGAAGGGCGAAGTAACCCGGGAGGTTTTCGCCAAGGTGTTGATCTCCATCGGGCGCAAACCCAACACCGAAAACCTGGGATTGCAGAACACGAAGGTTGAGCTGGATGAGAAGCGTTTCGTGAAGGTGGATGAACAGCGGCGCACTGCCGAGCCACACATCTTCGCCATCGGGGACATCGCCGGCGAACCGATGCTGGCTCATAAGGCCTATGCCGAGGCCGCCGTGGCCGCCGAAACCGTCGCCGGCCACGAGGCCGTGTATGATCCCCGCGCCATCCCCGCCGTAGTGTTCACCGACCCGGAGATCGCCTGGTGCGGCCTGACCGAAACCGAGGCCCGCGATCAGAAGATCAAGGTCAAGACCGCAAAATTGCCTTGGCGCGGCAACGGCCGCACACTTACCCTGGGGCGAGACGATGGTATTACCAAGTTGATCATCGATCCCGAGACCGACCGTGTCCTGGGAGTTGCCGTGGCTGGACCCGGGGCCGGGGAATTGATCGCCGAGGGCGTGTTGGCCATGGAAATGGCTGCCACTGCCGAAGACCTGCGGCGGACGATCCACCCTCATCCAACATTATCTGAAACGGTTTACGAAGCCGCACAAATGTTGTTCAAGGGATCATGATATAATTATCGAACCAAGGAAAATGCACATGCACCGGCACTGCTTTCTTCTGACTGTTTTCACTGCCGTGACATTGTTCCTTTGTACCGGGCGCAACGCCGTAGCGGGCAATGACGGGCGGGCTGAACTCCAAAATGACATACTTCAGAAGGTAAATATCCGGTTGGAGACCTCTGTCAGCGGTTTTGTCTTCACCAACGACGGCATGAGCGACGCCTACAGTTCGATCCTGCTGCATCGTACCGGTCTTACCATGGACATCAGCCAATCTACCCAATTTTTGATCTCGGCCGGATACGGACGCAAGACAAAAAGCATGGAAATCAACGATCCCACCTTCGAGATGGATCAGGACCTGAAGCTGAAGCTTGTCCCGATCCAACTTGGGTTCCGCTACAATACTTCACGGCTTAATTCATTCCGGATCAATCTGGGCGCCTTCGTCCAGGCGATTTGGATGAAGGAGTCCGTTCCCTATTTCCAGACCTATCCCTTCTTCGACGCCGGGATAGACACCGACACCTGTTGGGGCCAACAAGTCCTGATTTCCCTGGGACCGGAGTGGCGATTTCCCGACCATAAATGGGTTGTCGGAGTCGAGGGAATGTTGAGTGCGAATGGTGGCGACTTCGACGGATCAAACCAACGAGAGTTGGACATGAGTGGATTCAGCGGCCGACTGTACTTCTCCTATGAATTGGGAGTGATCCAGGAAGGCCCTGACACACCGGAGGTTCAACCATGATCAGACTGAACAAATTTCGGTTTCTATTCCCCCGTCCGATAAATACTTGTCTGCCCCTGGGAATCCTGATGGTCCTGACGTTCTTGACGATCTTGGCCGGGACCCGCCCCGTCCAGGCCGACGGCGGATTTTTTGCACCGCCTCAAATGGAAATTTATGAGAGCAGCCAGATCGCCTTCATCAAGCTGGCCGATGGTCAGGAAGACCTGATGATTCTGCCTCGCTTCGAAGGCAACGCCCGGGATTTTGCCTGGGTCATACCCGTTCCCGGGTTACCTACGCTGAACACCGCCGATCCGGAATTGTTCATCCAGGCCGCCACCTTGACTCAACCGATCTACCGGAACCGGGACCGCAATTGGGGAGGATGTGACGAGGATAATTACTACGCCGTCGGCTCGCCGGAGGACGGTGTCCAAATCATTTCCGAGGAATTGGTCGGTATTTACCAGACAATGATTATCGGATCCGACAATGCCGATGAGCTTGTCGACTACCTGACCGATTGGGAGTTTCTTAATCCCGGCAATACCGCGACCATAGCACCCGTTCTGGAATCGTACGTAGAAAAGGGCTGGTACTTCGTGACCCTGAAGGTTGACGAAAGCGCCCTGGAGGACGAACTGCCCAATCTGCCTTACTATTGGTACGGCCAGATGGATCCGATCCACCTGTCCTTTGAATCCGAAGACATGATCTATCCCTTGCGTATCTCCTCCCTCAGCGCGGCGGAATCCTCGGAAATCATAATCTACACCGTGGGCGAACACAGGATGACCTACCCCGGAGCCCAGACCTGGTACGCCAACCGCATCTCGGCCGACGAGTTGAGCGCAATCAACCAGCGTTTTCCCGCCGTGGGCATCCATTTGGAGGAAGGAAACTT
This sequence comes from Gemmatimonadales bacterium, assembly GCA_019038745.1. Lineage (GTDB taxonomy): Bacteria > Krumholzibacteriota > Krumholzibacteriia > LZORAL124-64-63 > LZORAL124-64-63 > JANTGJ01. The sequence goes on along the minus strand of JAHOYV010000060.1, from coordinate 22,936 downwards.
CCTGACGAAGCTGGTCCGATCCTATACTCCGGCGCAGATGTCCGAGGATTTGGTTTTGACTCCCACGAGCTCCGACGACGAATTTCGACTGATCAACTACAGTGGTTTTCCATTGTTCAATCTGCTGCTGGGTGGATCGACGTTTGGCTGGATGATCTGGCGTAGGGCAAGTTCACGTCGACGTCGACAGACGGGATAATTTCCGGCAACCGGTCCCGAAGCACCATCCCATCGTGAGGTCCGTGCCGGCAGTGAAGCCCCTTTCGCGCAGTGCCAGACCGCCTTTAACCGAACTAAAACCGCCGACCCGTTGTTACAGTCATCAACACGCCCGGCATCAAAACGCCTGGAACTTCCTCAAAATCACGATCCAACAAGTTTGTCCCGGCCAAGGCGGCAAACCAGCCGCTCGGACCCTCCCAGGCCAAACCCGCGTCCAACAGGAAAGAATAACGGAATGCCTCGGGACCCCCGGTTCTCTCGATGTAGCGTCCGGTCACAGTCAGGGCCAGATGTTGGGGCAGGACCATGGTGCTCCGCCCCGTCAGAACGTGCCGCGGCGTCAAGAGTGCGTATTTTCCAACGAAATTTATGGGCAGTGTCGTTTCCTTTTCCAACCAGGTCCAGCCGGTCTGCAGAACATGACCATCATCGTGCCGCCAGGCCGCGGTGGTTTCGACGCCGCGCACGGTGCCTTCGGCTATGTTTTGCACCCGCCAAATAATCGGTTCCTCTAACGCATTATCCACCCACTCGATCAGGTTTTCTTCGTGGCGTTCGAAAAATGAGACGTCGGCCTGCAACAGCTTGTGGCGCCACCGTAACCCGGCATCCCAGCTCCAACCTTCTTCGGGCCGCAGACCTGGGTCACCATAGTTATTGCCGCCTTCGTAATACAACTCGGTGAAAGTGGGAACGCGGTAAACCGTGCCCGCGCTGCTGTGGGCGGTCAATTCATCGGTCAGGGCTAATGAGATTGACGTTGTGCCGGAAAAACGTGGAGTGTAGCGACTTCGAGCATCCAGGCGCCCACCAATCTGCCAGCATACAGCCTGGCCACCGTGGTCCAACTCGGCGGCCACCGAAACCCGGCGTCGATTGTGGCGACCCAGGGCATCCCCCCAAATACCGCCCCTTAGCCCCCGGCTGTCGATGTCCTCGTATACTCCTTCCACCGCCACGGCCGCAGCCAGCATTTCGCCAAGGTCCAGAATACCTCGGAGTTCCGAACCGACCTTCCGAGTTGCATGATCGTTGGTGTATTCGTCGGCATTTTCCCGCAAAAGCACAAAACGGTCTTCGTGCCTGCGAAAGAAAATCCGCGGTTCGAGAGTCAAACGTTCTCCATACATGCGATTGTGACGAATCGCACCGAAGAAAGTCCGGGTGCGTTCCCAGCTGGGATACGGGGCGTAGAAACCCGGGGCACCGAATTCCCGGGCCGCCCAACCTGCAAACAGCTCCGTCTCTCCACCGCCTGCGGTTGTGGCCAGCGCGCCCGTTGCGGTCAGGACATCACTGTCGGTGCCGGCTGCGGCTGGCCCGTCATAGGAAAAACGCTCCAACGAGACGCGACCGGAAATTGGCTTGGCGGGACTACCGAATTCAGCCGCTGTTCGGGCTCCCCAAATGCCCAAGCCGCCTCCAGTCAGGGCAGCTTCTCCGCCATTACGTTTTTGCGGACGTCGAGTCACGACATTCACGGTACCACCGAAAGCGCCGGATCCATACAAGGCCGAGCCATGTCCCGGCAGCATCTCCAGCCGCTGGATGTCGACTTTACCCAGCGGTAAATTCAAAACATGATGCCCGGTCTGCGGATCGCCGATATCGTATCCGTCCAGCAGTACCTGAACCTGTTCAAAGGTAGAGCCGCGAATCGAAAGGTCGGATTGAACGCCGGCCGGGGATCTTCGCCCTGTTACAACACTTGGCATCGTCTGCAGAAGTTCAGGAATACCCCTGCCTGGCAATGAGGCCATGTCCTGGGCAGTCATGATTCCCACTCCGCGCTGTACCCCCAGCAGCGAAGCAGGCACCCGGGATCCCAACACATTCAACGGTTCCACCTGGAAAACGCTGTCTTCATCGGCAGAGAGAAAACCAGGTTCACTCGAAGGAACGGCGGAACCGCCTACCTCTGCGCCATGCACCAGGGCAACCGAGAGGGAAAAAGCCAGAGCGACCAAAACGGTCGCCCCAACGGGAATCAAGGCAAGGAATTTCACGGCCCTATCCTTAAGCGTTCTTCGGTTTTGGCTTGGCGTTCCAAAGGCGCAAGGCAAGCAGGAAACCGATCGCCGCCAGGGGAATCATGGCGATGGGCCAGGCTCTCCAGTTGGCGGGGTCGGTAGCCGCGCCGATGATCTTACCGGCTGCATCCAGCTCCACCTTGGGCAGGATGATCGCATAGGTCAGGGACATGATACCCGTGCCCAGATAGACGAAGCCATCGATGATTCCCACGGCGATGCCCACGTTTTTCGTGCCGCCGAAGTCCATGCTGGCGGTGCCGGAGAGCATGCCGTGCACTCCGATCACGGCCATGGACATGAAGACCACCAACCAGCCCACGATGGGCGTGGAGTAGGTGAAAGTCAGCACAACCGCGCCGACCAGCATGACCCCATAGAGCAGGCCGGCCACCGGGCCACGCCGCGACTGAAACAGGTGATCGCTTATGGTCCCTGCGAACATTCCGCCGGTTACGCCGGCGAAGAAGAGCATCAGACCCCAGTTCTCATTCACAAAACTTGATTTCAAACCCAGCACCGCGTCGGTCTGCTTGGCAAACGAGCCGTACCACTGCATAATGGCCTGGCGCAGAAAACCACTGCAGAACTCCACCCCCGCGATGGTCATGATGATGGGATTGGTCAGCATCTTCTTGAAGACGGCGCGGGCCCCCAAACGTGGGCCATCGTCGCCACTCGTAGCGTCACCCGTATTGAAATCGCCCAGTCCGGCATCGCTGGGACTGTTGCGCACATAGAGAAAATCCAGCACCCAAAAAGCAGCCAGAAGAACGGCCGGCATGAAAAAGACCCACGCCAGACCCATTCCACCCAGAATGGAATAGCCCACGTCGAAGGCCAAATAAATTCCCAGGGAAATCAGGATACCGAATATGGCGCCGAATACTCCCCGCTCCCTGACATGAAACCAGGGAGCATTGACCTTCACGATGGCCACGGCCCCGAAGCTCTGAAAGTACATGTTGATGCCGTAGAGAATCGAGAATACCGGAATAAAGTTGGCCGCCAGTGATTCGGCCAAGGGCCCATGTTTGAGCAAGGTGAGCGAGACAAGACCCATCAGGGCATTCATCACCAGGGATCCGCCAGCGCCCATGAGAATCGAAAAGCGCCCCCCCAAACGATCGGTCAAAGGACCGTTGATCAGGAAAGACACGCCGTAGACAATGGTACCGACCATGAAGATGATGCCGAAGCCGGCGTTGCCCATCAGCGGGCTGCCGTCAGGCCCTGCGATTTCCTCGAAGGCGTACTGGCTGACCTTCAGGTTATAGCGTCCCATGTACAGGAACGCGTAGGTCAACCCCAGGGGTAACCAGTTCAAAACCCTGCGCCGGAGATACCTCTTATCATGCCCCACATCCACCTTGGGCAAGAGCCGGAAAATGATGGTGACGAATACCAGGGCCAGCAGAATGGGGTAGTTGTCGGCGATCCAATGGGTCATGGCTGGGACTCCCTCTTGAGGTGAAAATTGTGGGGGTAAAGATACCCGCTGGAAGCCGCTCGATCCAGCACTGACTAATCCGACCGCTCTAATCCTTTCGGCGAATCACAACCAACGTAATGTCGTCGGACTGGGCCACACCGGAAGTGTGCTCGGCCACCGAGTCCAAAATGGCCTCCTTGATACCGACCGCAGGCAGGTGCCTGCTGCGCCGGATGACCTCTATCAAGGCCTCCTCCCCGAACATGGCCTCGGGGTCATCCTCCTCGGCCGACGGCCCCACCGCCTCGGTGATTCCATCGGTATACAGGACCACGACTTCACCCGCTTCCAGGGTGATCATCTCTTGGCGATAGGGCTGGTCCGGCAGCATCCCCAGGAGCAGTCCGCCTGTGCCGAGGGTCTCCATATCTCCACTCTTGCGCAGCACCAGGGGCGGATTATGACCTGCGTTGGTGCTGATAAACGTGCCGGTGTTCAAGTCCAACAGCCCGTAGAAGAAGGTGGCGAACATGTGGGAATCCGTGGAGTGGACCAACAAGTCATTCACCCGACCGACGATTTCGGCCACGCTGCTGGGGTGAAGCACCTGGCCGTGAAGGCTGGCCTGCAAATTGGACATCAGCAGCGCCGCCGGCATGCCCTTGCCCGAGACATCTCCGATGGCGACGCCCAGACAGTCATTGTCCTGGAGCAGGAAATCGAAGTAGTCGCCGCCGATCTGCCGGCTGGGAATGCTGGCGCCGGCCACCTGGAAGCCCTTGACGATGGGCTCCTCGGCCGGCAACAAACGTTCCTGGATCTCCCGGGCGTTGGCCAGTTCCCGGGTCAGGGCCTCCCGAGCCAAGGCATCCTCGCGCCCCTTCTTCATGGCGTGGGTCATCTCGTTGAAACTGTAGGCCAGATCACCAAACTCGTCCTCGTTGGGCAATTCGATGTGCGTGTCCAAATCCCCGGCTCCCAGGGACCGGGTCCCCGTGTGAAGAACGTGCACCGCCGAAACGATGCCCTCGGAGATACGTACGCCGAAAAACAGGGCAAAGATCTCGAGAATCAGGAACAGGCCGGCCACTACTCCCAGAGCTACGACAACGGCAATATTGAGATTATCTTCTCCTTCGAGGAACTCGGCCTTCAAGTCCTGCCATCCTGCCCGCAGGTTGATGAAGACCGTCACCGTATCAAGCTCCCGGTTGGCGATACTGGTCATCCGAAAAAGAGTGCCGCCGAAATAGATCAGTTCATTCCAGAAACCGGGATCATCGCTTACATCCCGGTAAATCACCTTCAGACCGGGGAAGCGCTGTACACCGTCCTCGGCCGACCCGAGGGTAAACTCTCCATCCTCCCCTTCATCGATCCGAACCGAAGTAATGTGGACCCCCGCCTTGATCATCCCTGAAAGTTCCTTCAGGGGCTTGGTGCCAAGCTGCCAGGCTCGGACCCGGGGATGGCCGCCACCGACGTCCCGCCAGTCCATCAGCCAGATTTTTTGACCCATCAAGAACCAGCCGGTTGTGTCCAGGGAAGCGGTGGCCAGGCTGTCCCGAGCTCCCGGCACCGCGATCAGATTGTAATCCAGGGCGGCGGCCATATCCGATACCCAGGCCGGGGCGGGGATGGTCACAGCCCGGGAAGAATGGGGTGAATCAAGCCAGGGAGTGGGCTCGGTAGCCGATTCTGACCAAACAAACGTAGTGTCGAAGGGAGCTCCGCTGAGATCTACACCCACCGACGCGGTTTGCCGCCAGGAGTCCAAAATATTGGCGGCCCGTGTGGCTCGGGCCCCGCCCAAACCCGCATAGAAAACCATGACCCCCAGCAGGGCCAGCAACAACAGGGGCACCAGCCCGATCAGGATGGCGCTGACTGCCAACTTGGAGCGTAAACGCAGGAAATGCAGCTTCATTCGCAAGGCAAGGTGGAACAGGGACCAGAGCCAGAAGGAGAGCAGGGACCCCATGGCCCAACCGCCCAGATTCCTTACCGTTTCATGGATTCCCTCGTCGGGATCATGCAAATCCCAAAACCCTTGTGCCAGGGATAGTAAGACCAGGGCCAGGATGCCCAAACCGAAACCAAGGGCCCGGCGCCGGGCGGAAACATGGCGCCAGCATTTGTAGCGTCGAAATGACAACACCGTGCACGAAATTGCGATCCCGGCAATCATGCCGCCTGAGCCGAACCGGGCGGCCATCAGGGCGGCCCCGGCCAGGCAGATCAGCCAGAACCAGCGTCCCCAGGTATCCATCAGAATGAATCGAATCGCCACCAGCCAGGCAATGATCACAGCGGCGCCGATGAAGAGTTGGCGAGCCGCAGGGGCGAAAGTTCCCTCTACCAGGGGTAGGGCGCCCATTACCCCTGCCAGCAACAACAGGAGCATGTTCAGCAGTACAAGATTCCAGGCTAATCGGCCTTGGGGTGAAGGTGTGTCCTTCATCGGATACCGTGCTCCTGCTTGTATTGGGCCCAGTTGTCCTTCAAATGGGTAAAGGCAGCGAAGTCGGCGGCGGTCAAAAAGGGATTTTTCCTGCGTTCATGACCGATCGTGGAGCTGGTCATCGTCCCTTCGCCACCGTAGTAATCGTGTCCGGGAAAGACGCCTGTTTCATCCGAAAGTTTCAACAACCTGGCCAGTGAATCATGTTCAGCCTCGGCCGACGAACCGGGAAAGTAGTCGCCCGTGCCCCCAACTTTGCCGCAAAACAGGAGATCACCCGTTGCCAATCGGCCCTCGAAGAGAAAACAGAAATGACCCGGGGAATGACCTGGTGTCTTCATGGCATGGACCGACAGATCCCCCAGCCGAATCACCTGATTGTCGGCCAACGGTTCCGCGCCGGAAACCTTATCCTCCGGTCCGGCGTGGACCGTGGCCTCGGTCAGTTCAACCAAGCGATCTAAGGCGCCGATGTGATCGGAGTGACCGTGTGTGATCAGGACGTGCCGGATTTTTAGACCGTTTTTTTGGGCAGTTTCCTGCAGGCTATCAGCACCATATCCCGGGTCAACCACAGCCGCTTCGCCGGTACGCCCATTCCCCAGGAGATAGCTGAAATTACGATCTCCACCCAAGTGGATCTGAAAGAACTTTGCTTCATCGGAGGAATAGTCGGTAAGGGGTTCCGTAGTCAAAAAAAGGCCTCCCTGAGGATGCTTTTGGCGATACTTGTCGGCGATTGGATTTCAATGTATCCCAAATCGGCTGTTTAGTCTTCAGCCTTCTTTCCAGCCTTCAATAAACCCCGCGCTGTTTTTACAAGGGGCAATTCGATGAATCGATACACGGTCATGCCGAGAGCGAGAATCACGACCACTCCCAGGGCGAGGTTGAGCGCCAGAGAAGGCAATTTTGCCGCCCCCAACGCCAACCCAATCGGCGCCACGACCAGAGGATGGCTGAGGTAGATGGAATACGAGGCATCCCCGATCGATTGCAATATCTTCATTCTTGGCATTCGCCTCAACAACGGTTCCAGCTGAATAATCCCAAAAACGAACAACACTGCGGGTACGCCGTTGCGGATGGACCGCGGTCCATCGGGAAACAAATCGGGGGATATTGTTATGGCGTAAAGAACACCCGCGGCAATCGTGGCGAGTCCCAAAATCCAATAGCGGCGTGAGAGTAGGGAATGAAATAATGCGATACCCATGCCGGCCACGAATTCGAACAACAGGGGACTGGTATAAACGAACAGGATCGGACCCTCGCAGTTCAAAACTACGCGGCCAATGGCCAGCCCTGAAAAAACACAGCAGACCACGAGAAAGCGCACCAGTGGCCGCTTGATGACCAAGGTGAAAGCCAAAAACAGCGTAAACACAAAGACCAGGTTCATCGCCCAACCCGGTACGAAGAACGGCGCCAAACCCTTTGGCCCGCCGGGGATGAATAAGAAGGCCCGGGCAATATGTTCAAAGCTGGGAACGGATTGCGAGCCCAGCCAGAGGATTACCAATAAAGTCGCAAGGGTCAGCCAATACAGGGGAAAGAGACGCAACATCCGGCGAACCCACCATTGCAGGGGGGAGATCCGCAGATTTTCCGTCGTTACCCAGGAAAAGAAACCACTGATGACCAGCAGCGTATCGGTGCCAATGCCGAATACCCGCAGTTGAAAATCAGTCGCCGGCAGCCCGCCCTCCAGCTTGGGAACCAGGTGCACCAACACCACCCCCAAGGCGGCCAACGCGCGCAGGTACTGAATACCAACGAGTCTCGACTGTTTCTTGGTCACCTTCGGCAATTCCGGTACTCCCCCTAGGAAACCTATTTCAACAATTCTTCAGCCCGCTGGAGATCCGCCTCGGAAGTTACCTTCCAATTCCCGGTTTCCCCCGGAACCATAACTGGATTATGGCCACGGCTGGCCAGCAACCCGCCGTCATCTGTGAAATCCAGACCCTCGGCAGCAGCCACGGCATGGGCGGCGCGAAAAATATCCCAACGGAAAACCTGGGGTGTTTGTACCGCCAAAAGTGTTTCACGCGGCAGGTAGAGAGCAAAGGAGTCGGAATCCCTTCCCCCGGGGGAAGGAACGAAATCAGGAGAAGATTTCTGGACGATCGTATCGGGCACCGGAATCCCGGGCACCGCGCACCCCGCCGATGTTTTTGCAGAGTCAGCCCCAGAACCAGCTGCAGCGGCCAGCCGACCCAAAAGGTCTACGCTGGCGAAAGGACGAGCTGCATCGTGTACGGCAACCAGATCGTATGCTTCTGGTGGCGAACCGTCCTGTCCTGCGCTGTATCCTCGCTCAAGTGTCTGTATGGCCTGCCAGGTTGAACCCGTGCGGGTCTCTCCCGCAGAGGCCAATTGCCAGGGACAGCTTCGGTTGGCTCTCATAACGGGGGCCAAACCCAGCGTGGCTTCCTCTTGCCAGGAATCAGGGACTGCAATGGTCACTCCGGCCAGGCGAAATCCGGTGGTGGGATCGAGGTTCAGAAACTCCCGCACGCTGACGGCAAACAAGGGCCCCCGACCGGTGGGATGAAATTGCTTTGGCCGTTGACCCGGTCCACTACCGCCGGCGCGCCGGCCGGTGCCGCCGGCCAGAAGGATCAGGTGAAGAGGAACAATTCGAGACATGTCACCCTTCCTCCATCGAACTGCGCCGGGGCATCGGCTGCATAGCAAGACCCACTGCCTCCTCCACGCTGGTCACCGGCACCAGTTCCATTCCCGGCTTCCGAGACCGGGACTTGCCCTTTCCTCCGGTCGGTTTGGCCAGGATTGCCCGCTGGAATCCGTGGCGTGATGCTTCACGCAGCCGCGATTCCAAGTCGGAAACCTGGCGAATCTCACCCGTCAAACCAACTTCGCCCAGAACCAACGTCTCGACTGGTACTGGTCGCTCGCGCAGAGATGAGGCCAGGGCGGTCATGATGGCCAGATCAGCGCCCGGATCGTCGATGCGGCCGCCACCGGCGACCTTGACGAATATATCGCACCCGGCCAGATCCAATCCGGCCCTCTTTTCCAGGATGGCCGCCAAGAGAGCCACCCGCTTTCCGTCAACCCCTTGTACCACCCGTTGGGGAGTACCGTAACGCGAGGGAGACACCAGGGCCTGCACTTCGACCAGGAAGGTTCGCGAGCCGTTCTTCACGGCGCAGACAGCGGAGCCGGGCTCCATCCCCCGCCTGCCGCTGAGAAACAATACCCCGGCCTGATCGACCGGAAACAATCCGTCGGCGCGCATTTCCATGACTGCCAGCTCGCCGGTATTGCCGAAACGGTTCTTGACCGCCCGGACCATTCGGATCGCTTCGCCGCCACTCCCTTCGAAGTAGAGGACCGTGTCGACCATGTGTTCAAGCAACTTGGGCCCGGCCAGGTCGCCGCTTTTGGTAACGTGCCCTACCAGGAACACCGGACAGCCTGATTGTCGCGCGAAATCCGCCAGCACGCCGCCGCAAAAACGAATCTGGGCAGGGCTGCCTGGGTATGAATCCACCTGCTCGCTGTGAAGGGTCTGAATCGAGTCGGCAATGATTACCGTGGGAGAGTGGTCCTTCTGTTCATCATCGGCGTTGGCGTTGGTTTGAATCTCTTCCCTCAAAGCATCTACCAAACTTTCCAAATGCACTTCCGCCAAGATGGAAAATCCCGGCTCCTTGTCCGGGTCAAATCCCAAACGCTCGGCCCGCATCCGGATCTGGGCAGGGCTTTCCTCGCCCGCCACATAGATGACCTTGATCCCGTTGCGCATCCACCACAGGGCCAAACCCGTAAGCAGCGTTGATTTACCTACGCCCGGCTCGCCGCCCAGCAGAACTACCGATCCCTCAACCAACCCACCGCCCAGAACTCGGGCCACCTCCGCCGGTTCGACGGTCAAACGCTGGGTATCGGCCGAGGAGATTTCGGCCAAGGGTACGGGCCGCAAACCGCCTGACATTGAGGTTCCGGGACCCGAAGTTCCAAATCCCCTGGACCGAGCAGTTGTCGATCCGGATGAAAAACCACGCGACCCTTTCTTTGCCGACTTATCCGCTATCTTCATCTCGGTGAAGGTATTCCACTCCTGGCAGCCCGGACAGCGACCCAACCAGCGTAATTCCTCATGCCCGCAATTCTTGCAGAAAAACCGTGTTGATGAGCGAGCCATGGGTCCTTTTCCTCGGTAAGGTCAACGAAAATGAAAGGGGGTTCGATCCGAATCGGAGCGAGTTGCCATGAACAGTTTCCACGAGACCAGGATACCACGTACCGGGCCATCCACCAGAAAGATTTGTGCCAGAAAGATTTGGCAGGAATAGCCAACCGCCAACCCGGTGGGGAGTCCCTCTACTGGCCCGCGTAAACCCCAAACACTCCGGGGAACGTCTCAAAAAACTATCTATATTTAGCGCACCAGCAGCATCTTGCCTTCCAGGACCCCCTCGCCGGTCTCCAACCGGTACAAATACACCCCGCTCCCCACTTCCAGACCCGTGACATCACACCCATTCCAAACCTCTGCATGAGGTCCCGCTTCCAGATGGGAGTCGACCAGGGTCCGCACAAGCTGACCCTTGAGGTTGAAAACATCCAGACGCACAGGGCCGGGAGCAGCCAACGTGAAGGAGACCAGGGTTCGGGGGTTGAAGGGATTTGGCACCGCGGCCGCCAGGCTTGTCACATTCGGAAGACCATCCTGACCGTTAAGACTGACCGGCGACGGGGAAGAAACCAAAAAATCGTGATAGTTGCCCGGCGCACCCGGCCCACCCGAATCAGGATCGTGGGTTATTACGCCGTTGGTACTGACCGCCTCCAAATAATATTCGACCAGGGTATCATCCGGTTGGCCGGGAATATCGGCACTGTAGTTGTCCCCCTCGGCATCGGTCATTAATAGCGAATTCCAGGAGCCCCCATCCAGGCGGTAATAAAGCGCTACCTGGGCCGGATCCACACCTACTCTATCAGTGATTTGGGCACTTACCAAATAGGGCCCGGTCACATCTTGGGAATAATCCAGCGGAGCGTGAATGAATTTCGGACCGAAGTAGTGTACGGCCGCATAGGCATCAACAATTCCCCAACCCAGGTCGTTGTCTGGATTATCAGCCTGGCTGGCGGTCATGCAAAGAGCCTCGCGAACCTCCATCGGAGTCAGACTGGGAGCCCGCTGCAGAACCAGGGCGACGACCCCGGAAACGAGAGGACAACTAAAGGATGTCCCCGAGGCAGACGTATATGTAAAATCATCATACGGATTGGCCACCGTGTTACTGTAACCCAGGGCACTGACGTCGGGCTTGATGCGTCCGTCGTAGGTTGGACCGGGGGAAGAGAAGTAGGTCACCGCACCGGCGCTGTCGACAGCGCCTATGGTGAAAATACTGTCGCCATCAGCCGGGGCAATTAAATGTCCCCACAAGCTGCCACGCTCGTTACCGGCCGAGTTGACGATCACCAATCCCCTGCCGGCACCCAGATCCCCCGCGATGGTCGTCACCGCCGTTTCACCGTCCATATCCTCGAAAGTGTACCAATCGTAATACCCCAACGAGGACGAGATGATATCCGCGCCCTGGGCTTCGGCCCATTCCAGACCCGCGACCCAGTTGTCCTCTTCAATGGGAATTTCCTGGGATACATCCTCCGTCTTTCCCAACACCACCGAAGCGCCGAATGCCGGAGCCACCAACTGACCCGGCATATTCCCGGTAGCCGTGGACATGGTCATGGTACCGTGGTTTATGGAGGAGCTGGGATCGCCCTCTTCGAAGTCCACGTTGGTATCGTCGTTGACGAAATCGTATGCCCCAAGGACCGGAACATCAGCCAAACACTCGTGAGTGGGATGAAAGCCCGTATCCAGCATACCGATGACCACGCCCGCTCCGGTCAAACCCATCTCATGAACCAGAGGCACGTTGACCTGCTCCATGGCCGCCAGATTGGTCCCGTAATCGATGGTCCAGGCGGCCGTCTTTTCGTCCGCAATTTTATCCTGCGCCGCATCTGGAATCACCACCGGCGTGGGAATATCCGGACGCTTGAAACGAGCTACGAGATCCACCTTCTCAACGAAATCAAGGGCAGCCACATCACGAATTTGCTCTCTGCTCATTTCGAAGCTGGCGGCATTCAACCAACGGCTGGTCCGGCGCAGGGTAGCGCCCTTGGCAAGTATCCGATCCAGATAATCCCGGCAGACCGGAAGGTCCGATCCGTCGACCAGGGATTGCCCATCGGACACCATCTTGGCCCGCCTTCGGGCCGTGCGCTCCGAGAGTTGCGCTTCGGCATCCTGCAGGGCTTGGTTCAGTTCGAGTTCGGTAAGATTCCGATCCCGGAAGAAAACCCAAACAGCCAAGCGGCCGTCTGCTTCCAGTCGGGGAAAGTCAGAACTGCCCAGGGCACGTTCCAGCATCGGGGCAACGCCGGACTCCGAACCGAAACCGGTTCCAATTCCCGTTCCGAAAGTTACCAGGATGGAAATAAGCAGAACCAATAGAGAAACAGCTGAAAAGCGGAAGAGGCGGGTCATGGTTTCTCCACGGGCGGGATGAGGGCTCGTTGATTCTGTTCCCATAATTATACAATAAATCCAGCCGGAGAGCGGAAAAATCCTGATAAACCTCAACTGAAAAAATCTCAAAGGGACTAATGAAGCGTAGAGTCCGGGTCCTCTTCCTCGTCTTCCAGTTCGATTATGCCCATTTCCAGCAACACCTGCTGCAGCCAGAAAATATTTTCCTCGCTGCAATTCCATGCTTTGCCAAGGATCTGACCGCAAATTGAGGCTTCTTCTTCGCTGCCGGGTGAAGCCACCGTCAAACCCAGCTCGGCCGGCTCCCCCATTCCCAACAAGTGGGGAACGACCAGGGGATTGATCTCCAGGGCATGCTTCAACGCGTCCTCCGCGGCATCCTCGTCTTCGGCCATCAGGAAAACCAGGGTCCAGGCCCACTGGATCAGCGCGTTCTGGTCGTCGTCGTATTCCTCGAGCAGGTCCCAGGATCGCTGCACTTCGCCCATGCTCAGGTAGCATCCCAGCAGCAGAACACTGTTGCCGAGGTGGTCGCCGGGATCCAGTTCCAGAAGGTTCTCGTAGTTCTCCACCGCGTCGAAGCGGCGACCGACCGTCCACAACACCTGGGCCAGCTGTTTGATCGTTCTCAAGTAGGGCCGGGCCTCTACCATGGGCCAGAAATCACCCAGGAATTCGCTGAAGAAATCTTCGCCCAGACGATTTTCTCCACAGGAAGCGGCGTGCTCGATCCGGTCGATCAAATCGGCAGCGTCTTCGCTGGTCAGGAAGGCCAGAATGGTCATGGCATCAACGCATTCGGGATCCAGCTCAAGGGCCTGTTCCACCAGTTTTTGGGCTTCCTGCTGATCATTACTCTCAAAAGCCCGGAAAGCCAGTTCCTGGGCCATCTCGAGGGGATCTTCCTTGAGATATTCCAGCCGTTTATCATTCAATCCCTGCTCGATCAATTCCGGCATGTCATCCCGAAAATCATCCTCGGACGCATAATTTTCCTTTTCGAATTGGCGCGCGGTTTCCCGCATCAGGCGCTCGATCAGAAAGGGAGATTCGGGAGCGTGAGAATCGTTCATCATAACCAACCTGTTTGGATGTTGAAGCTAAGGATCGAACTCATGGAAATGCTAATCACTGATCCGCCGATCGTCAAAGAATCCTTGATTCCGTTGCCGGCCTTTTTTTGCTATTGTTTGTCTGTGGGGTACGGGGGAAAAATACAAAGGATCAGCTTGAAAATGGCCAAACAACTAAAAATCGGACTGGCTCTTGGCAGTGGTGGCGCCCGTGGGCTGGCGCATGCCGGAGTCCTAGAAGCCCTGGAGGAGGCTGGAATTCGGGCCGATATGGTGGCCGGCACCAGCATGGGTTCAATCGTTGGCGGCCTGTACGCCCAGAATCCCGACCCGGCCCGCGTGTGGCAAAGCCTGGAAACCTACGTCAGCAACGATGATCTCGCCTCCTATTGGGCCCCGTTCGTACCCCGGGATGAAGACGAAGCGCAAGACCCGCAGAGCCGACTGAGCGGGATCTTCGACTTCATGCAGCGCAAGATGATCGCCGTCAAAACCGTCACCCGGCCCTATATGCAGGAAGAAGCCAAACTACGGGGTCCCCTGGCCGAACTCTTCGGTCCCATATCCTTCGAGGATCTGGATATCCCCTTGGCCACCGTGGCCCTGGACCTGGTCTCGGGCCAGAGTGAGGTATTCACTTCCGGGCCGGTCATCGACGGGATTTACGCCAGCAGCGCCATCCCCTCGGTGTTTCCCCCCATGATGCGAGACGGCAAGATGCTTTGCGACGGCGGAGGACCCTTCCGCGTGCCCGTGGAAGCCTGCCGGGCCCTGGGCGCCGACTTGATCATCGCCGTGGATATTCCCGCCTTCGAGGAAACCAAGTTCTCCACCGGGTTGGACATGATCCTGCGCAGCAACACAATCGCCCGGCAACGTCTGAACCGCTTCGTCTGTGCCACCGCCGACTTCATCATCCGCCCCGAAGTGACCGAATTCCACTGGGCCGACTTCGGCGCCGGCGAGGCCTGCCGGGCTCGCGGTTACGCAGCCGCCCGGGAACAGATTCCCGAGCTTATAAAACTCATCTCCTGGCGACGGAGCCTCCGCTGTCGCTGGAAAGAAACTGCGCGACGTCTGTTGCGGATGTGCTGATCTTCTCCCCACCCTGGGTTACTGCTATACGCGCGGGTGATGGGGTCTGCCGGGTTGGTGTTTCGGACCGACCGCGTAATCCGCAGGGCTTTGACGAGGACATCGCGGTCGCTCCGAAACACCAACCCGGCAGACCCCATCACCCATGCCCGTACACATTAACCCCTTTGATGTTGACGAATTCTTTGAGTCCGAAGTGGGACAGTTCGCGGCCCAGACCGCTGTTTTTAATGCCCCCAAAGGGCATGCGCGGGTCGGATTTGGTGAAGCTGTTGACGAAGAGGGTACCTGATTCCACTTGGCGGGCCACGGCCACGCCGCGATCCAGGTCACGGGTCCAGATGCTGCCGCCGAGGCCGAACTCGCTGGCATTGGCCACTGCAATCGCTTCGGATTCGTCCTTGACCACAATGATCGGAGCAATGGGACCGAAAACCTCTTCGGTAACGATCCGCATTTCAGCAGTGGTGTCGATCACTACGGTGGGTTCGAAGAAGAAGCCCTTGCCGGGACGGCGCTTTCCGCCGCAAAGAACCCGCGCGCCCAATTCCACCGCCTGGGCCAGTTGATCTTCCAGCTCCTTCAGGGCGAACTCATTGACGATGGTGCCTACCTGAGTTTGTTCGTCCAGGGGATCGCCCATCTTCAATTCGCCCATCAATTCCGCGAAGCGGGCGGCGAACTGCTCGGCCACCGATTCGATCACGATGAAACGTTTGCTGGCGATGCAGCTCTGCCCGGCGGCGACCATGCGCCCGGCCACGGCGCCCCGGGCGGCAAAATCAATGTCCGCATCCTCCAGGACGATAAACGGATCGCTGCCACCCAGTTCGAGCACCACTTTCTTGAGGCTCCGACCGGCCTCGGCGCCGATTTTGCGGCCCACTTCCGTGCTGCCGGTCAGGCTTACGCCCTGAACAACATCCGAAGCGATCAAGTCACTGATTGTTTCGTAATCCGGAACGATGGTACGGAATACGTTCTCGGGAAATTCGGCCAACCGGAAGGCTTCCTCGATGGCGAAGGCGCAGCCGGTCACGTTGCTGGCGTGTTTCAAAAGACTGGTGTTGCCGGCCAACAGACTCGGTACGGCAAAGCGAAGAGCCTGCCAGAAGGGATAGTTCCAGGGCATGACCGACAGGATCACTCCCAACGGCTCGAAGGTGACGATGTGGCGTTGGCCGTCGGCGACGACTTCTTCGTCCTGCAACCATCCGGCGGCCTTGTCCGCGTAGACTTCGGCCATCCAGGCGCATTTTTCCACCTCGGCTCGTGATTCACCGATGGTCTTGCCCATTTCCACCGTAATCAGACGAGCCCACGCGTCCGCATGTTCACGCAACACCGTCGCCAGTTTGATGAAGAAGGGGGCCCGCTCGGCAACCGTCAGTTTACGCCAATGGCGGAAGGCTCGATCCGAAGCCGCGGCGATGGCGTTCACTTCGCCGGTCTCCATGGTCAGATAGCGGGCGGTCACTTCTCCGGTGGCTGGATTGACGGTCTGGAATTCCACAACATCTCCTTTGGCACCCGGTCAGCGCACGACCAGGCTGACCAACTTGCCCGGCACATAGATCTGCTTGACGATTTCCTTGCCCTTGAGCCACTGCTGAACCTTTTCCGCGCCCACGGCCTGGGCCAAGACGGCATCCTTCTGCGCATCGGCAGAAATTTCTATCTGGTCCCTCACCTTGCCGTTGACCTGGACCACGACGGTGATCATATCCTCGACCAGGTAGCGCGCTTCAGCAGTCGGCCAGGTTTCGAAGGCCACCGTGTCCTGATGACCCAGCCGGCGCCAGACCTCCTCGGACCAATGCGGGGCATAAGGCGCCAGCAGCAGAACGAACTGTTCCAGGACCGACCGTGGACGAACAGCAGCCTGGGACATTTCGTTGACGAAGACCATCATCTGGCTGATGGCCGTGTTGAAGCGCAGTTCCTCGGTCATGGTCGTCACCGCGTCAATGGTCTTGTGGAGAATCTTCAACGCTGTTTCGTCGGGTTCCACATTTTTTACCTGCGGCAACAGCTCATCGGTCTCGTCGTCAAAGAACAAGCGCCAGGCGCGATCCAGGAAACGGCGAATTCCCTCGATGCCCTTGGCGTTCCAGGGTTTATCCCGCTCAAGGGGGCCGAGGAACATCAAGAACAGGCGAAGGCTGTCCGCTCCATGGTCGGCAATCACATCATCCGGATTGACCACGTTGCCCCGGCTCTTGCTCATCTTTTCACCGTTTTCGCCCAGGATCATGCCCTGATTGCGAAGCTTCTTGAAGGGCTCGCAGGTCGAAACCAGACCCAGATCGAAAAGGACCTTGTGCCAGAAGCGGGCGTACAGCAGATGCAGCACCGCGTGTTCGGTGCCGCCCAGATACAAATCCACGGGCAACCAGTATTTTTCCTTCTCAGGGTCCCAGGCCGCCTTGTCGTTGCGCGGGTCGATGTAGCGCAGATAGTACCAGCAGCTGCCGGCCCACTGGGGCATGGTGTTGCTCTCCCGAACGGCCGCCTGGCCGCTGACCGGATCGGTTAGCTCCATCCACTCGCTGATCGTCGCCAGCGGTCCCTCGCCGGTGCCGGCCGGTTCGTATTTTTCCACCTCGGGCAAAATAAGGGGAAGCTCGTCGGCCTCCATGATCCGCACGGTGCCGTCGGCCAGCTTCAACATCGGGAACGGTTCACCCCAATAACGTTGCCGGCTGAAAAGCCAATCCCGCAGCTTGAAGTTGATCTTGTGCTCGCCAAGGCCCCTGTCCACCAGCCAAGCCGTCATCTTCGCCTTGGCCTCGGCCACACCCATGCCGTCCAGGAAGTCGCTGTTCATGGCCGGACCATCGTCGGTATAGGCCTTGCCTTCCCAGCCGTCGGGGATCTGCACGGTGCGAATGATGGGGAGGTCGAACTTTTCGGCAAATTCCCAATCCCGCTCGTCCTGGCCGGGGACGGCCATGATCGCACCCGTGCCGTAACCCATCATCACGTAGTCGGCGATCCAGATGGGGATCGGCTTCCCGGTAGCCGGGTTGATCGCGAAGCTGCCGCAAAAAACACCGGTCTTTTCCTTGGCGATCTGCCGATCGCGCTCGCTCTTGCCGGCGGCCTCGGCCAGGTAAGCCTCCACTGCGCCACGCTGTTCATCGGTGGTCAATCCGCCCACCCAGGGATGCTCGGGGCTGAGCACCATGTAGGTGGCGCCGAAAAGAGTGTCCGGGCGAGTCGTGAACACGCGCAGTTTTTCGTGATCGGTTCCCTCGCCGCCCTGAATCGTGAAATCCACCTCGGCCCCATCACTGCGGCCGATCCAGTTCCGCTGCAGGTCCTTGATGTACTCCGGCCAGTCCAATCCCTCCAGATCGTCCAGCAGGCGCTGTGCGTAGGCGGTAATTTTCAACATCCACTGCTTCATCGGCTTGCGGACCACCTCGTGGCCACCGATCTCGCTCAGCCCGTCCTTGACCTCTTCGTTGGCCAGCACCGTGCCCAGGGCCGGACACCAGTTCACGGCCATCTCGCCCTCGTAGGCCAGTCCCTGCTTGTATAGTTGGGTGAAGATCCACTGGGTCCAGCGGTAGTAATCCGGATCCGAAGTGGCGACTTCCCGGTCCCAGTCGTAGCTGAAACCCAACATCATGAGCTGACGCTTGAAGTTGGCGATGTTCTTCGTCGTCGTCTCGCGCGGGTGGGTTCCGGTCTTGATGGCGTGGTTCTCAGCCGGCAACCCGAAGCTGTCCCAACCCATGGGATGCAGCACGTTGAAGCCGTTCATCCGCTTGAAACGGGAAACGATATCGGTGGCGGTATAACCCTCGGGATGTCCCACGTGCAGGCCATTGCCCGACGGGTAGGGGAACATGTCCAGAACGTAGTACTTGGGCTTGCCTCCCCCATCCTCAGCAACGAAGGTGTTTTGGGTGCGCCAATATTCCTGCCAGCTGGGTTCGATCTTTCCGGGATCGTAGGCCATGATCATTCCTCGGCTTGGAGACGGGCTCCGCAAATGCTGCATTGTCCTTGAAGGACGGAATATTAAACATTCCAGGGGAAAACACAACAGGCATGGCTTTTTCAGGGGTTCAACCGATGGTGGGAACTTCCTCAGCGGAAGCGTTGGGATGCTGAAGTTCAGCAAAAGACCTACATGAAGCCACTTCCCCCGCAAGAGCCGCGACCAAGGACGTTTTCAGCTTGGCCAGGGTCGCCGGCTTGGCCAGGTAGTCATTCATCCCGCAACCCAGACATTTTTCTCGATCCCCATCCATGGCATTGGCCGTCATGGCGATGATGGGAACCTCATGATCAATCACTCGGGTGGAGGGGTCCCGAATTATCATTGTGGCCTCGTAGCCATCCATGTCCGGCATCATCACGTCCATCAAGACAACATCGAATTCCCTGTTTTCCAGGACCATTATCGCATCCAACCCATTGATGGCAACCGTGGAGATGCAGCCCAGTTTTTTCAGCATTCCCTGGCCGACTTTCCTGTTCACCAGGTTGTCGTCCACCAAAAGGATTTCGGGCCGGTCACCCACAGGAGTCTTCAATCCATCTGATTTACCCTGAATTGAAGCCTCACTCGCTCCAGAATTATCGTCCTGATTTCGTTGGCCGTTGCCTTCGGGAGAAATTTTCTTCAGCAACGAGCGGACCTGCAAGGGATCGGTCAAATAGGAAGCAAATCCGGATTCCTGTAAAACCCTCGGCTCCAAGCCTACCGAGACGGGGACCAGAAGGATGGCTTGGGGCCGCTGATCCTCAGGCTGCCCGAGCAACCAGGTGCTGATTCCATCGATGGCCACTTGCCCCAGGTTCTGATCGATCAACAGCAAATCAAAGGATGTGGCCCCGGACTCTGCTCCGGTGACCAGATCCAGGACCCTCGAGCCTGAGTCCACCAGGGATAGATCATCGACCAGATCAGACAGACGTTCCCCCAGCCATTCGCGCTGCGTGGCATTAGCCGTGGCCACCATGGCCCTTGGTATTCTTTTACCGACCTGGGGAGTCCGCTCACGGGCCTCGCCGGGTTCACTGTTTGTATCCAACTGGACCGTGAACCAAAATTCCGTCCCCTGTCCCAACTCGCTCTCAAAACCAATTTCCCCACCCATCAATTTTACCAGCTTGCGGGAAATGGTAAGCCCAAGCCCTGTACCCCCGAAACTTCGGTTGACCGAAGAATCGGCCTGGATGAAAGCCTCAAAGAGGTGGTCTTGTCGATCGACGGGAATCCCCACCCCGGTATCCTCGATACTGAACCGGGCAAACCATTGACCGCGCTCGTCCCGGGTCTGTGACACCGAAACCCGGATCTCCCCCGAAACGGTGAATTTAATGGCATTCCCAATGAGATTGATCAACACTTGCCGCAATCGACCGGGATCCCCCTTGGATTGCTCCGTCACGTCCGGCTGGATCCGTGTAATCAGATCCAAGCCTTTGCCCTGAGCCGACATGGCCATCGTATCGCAGACGCCCTCCACCGTGTCCCACAGGTTGAACTCGATCACGTCCAAATCCATCTTGCCGGCTTCGATTTTGGAAAAATCCAGGATGTCGTTGATGATCATCATCAATGACTCGCCGCTCGTGGTGATCACCGATAGGAAGTCGCTCTGCTGTGAAGTCAATTCGGTAGTCAGAAGCAGGTCCGCCATGCCCAACACGCCGTTCATCGGAGTACGAATCTCGTGGCTCATGTTGGCTAAAAATTCGCTCTTGGCGCGATTGGCATCTACTGCCTCCTGACGTAGGCGCTCCGTCTCAGCCATGGCTTTGGCCAGCTCACGGTTCGAATTTTCGACACTTTGCCGGGCCTGGTCCGCGTCTTCCATCATGTTAAGGGTGGCCTGACGAGCCTCCGCCAAATCGTCGATCTGTCGGTTGAGTCGCTTTTCGGCCTGGTTCTTTTCTCCCATCGCCTTCATCAACCGTTGCTCGTTTTCAAGCAACTGGCGCGCTGCTTTTTCCTGGCGACTGATTGTGGAACGCAGCTCGACTTGCGCCTCTTTCATGTCGGACTGGATGCGCCCCAGGTAGAACCAGAACAGCAGAGACATCAACCCGCCAATGAAAATGATCGCCACCGTCAGCAAGACCATGGTTCTCTCGCGGGCCTCTACGGACTCGGTAATGTCCCACTGGGCAAGGTGTCGCCCCACTTCCGTGCCGCCCACGTCCAACATGGGCAAAGAACCGACAGCGATGGTTCTTTGTCCATCGCTGAACTGGAATTTAGAAACTCCCAGCACTTCCCGTTCGTTTTGCTTCAACTTCTCCAGCCACTGGCTGGAAAAGCCTTTCAGAGACCCTTCGACGACTACGAATTCAGACAGCTGATCCCACTGGCCTTCAAAGTTGAACGCCTCCTTACCGGACAACCATCCCTCTTTGGTCAACTTGTCCTTGTCCAGCAGAGAGGTCAATTCAATGCCCATTATCTGCTGAAGTCCTGCCGTAACATTGTGGATTTCCTTGCCCAACTCGAGGTAACCCACCAGTTGTCCATCAATCCTCCAGGGTTGGACAAAGCGCAAAGTGAAAGCTCCCAGCGGACCCAGCTCGATTCCCCAAGAACCCGCGCCTGCGGCCTCGGCTTGAAGCATAGTGTAACGGTTGATCGTATCCCCGGCGCGAAAAGGGCTGTGAACCCTCAGATAGCAAACCCTGTCCAAATCCATGAAGTAAAAATGGGTAACTTCAATATCATTTTTCAAATACTCAAAGATGGGTTCGGATCTTTGCAGAAGAAGCTCCCGATCCCTGGCCAGCCAGGCTTCCCGGATACAGGGAACATCCTGTAGAAATTCCAAACTGATATGCAGGGCCTCACTCTCGTGCCCAAGCTCGGTTTGGAACATGACTTCGAACTTCGCCAGCTCATCCTCCAACTCATGATCCAATCCCGACTGGGTCACGTGGTTAATGCCCCAGAGGGTTCCAGAAAGCAAAAGAACCAATATCGCCACCAAGGGAAACAGGACCACCTTGCGCAATTCAGGGGCTGTTGTCTTGAAGATCAAGAGCCACCTCCCGGCACCGAGATTTTCCCAGACTCGTAGCGGGGCTGCCTCTTCAATTCGTCCAGCAACACGTTGACTTCATTTTTTAATTCGGTCATCCGCAGTTCGCGACCAACAGCTAGGCGGTTGAACTGCTTCAGCTCCTGGAGCGTGGCCAGCAAGTCATCACTTTTCCTCGTTTGTTCCGTTGTATCTACGAAAGCTTCCAGCAACACCTCTTCGCCCTGATAATTGTAGGGAATGACTGTCTTGAGAATTGGAACCTTTCGACCATCCGGGCCCAGAACCTTTCGTGCTGAGTTATCCATCTCCTGGCCCATATCCAGAATCGGACATTGGTCTTCCAGGGCAGGACAAATGTTCTTGTGGCAGCGGTAGCTTACTACTTCATCCTCATCCTTGCCCATAATTGCCAGAGCCGTTCGGTTGGCTCGGCGCACAACCTTGTCCCGGCCCACCAGAACTATTCCGAAGGGGACATTATCAATCAGGGCGTCCGTGGCCTGCAAAGCCTGCTGAAGGCCTGAAGCCATCTTTTCCTTTTCCTTTAGTCCCTTGGTCAGCAACCTGCTCCAAGTCAGGATTCCCACCAGCCCCAGCATATACAGACCCAAATGGAGGCACAATTGCCGAAGATTTATTTCCCGGGAAACCGCCTTAAGCGTATTCAACGGAATGGAGACCCCTGCCCCACCTCTCAAATCGCCAACCTTGTATCCCTGATGTCCGTGGCATTTAAGACATGATTCACAGGTTAACAGGGGTCGCATTAAACGAAGATATTCCTCGTGGCCACTGGCCACGATTTCGCTTACCTCGGCCACACCCTGGTCCAACTCTTCCAGGGCCTTTCGCTCCCAGGCATCGGGAAGGTTTTCCGGCCGAATTGGATTAAGGCTGGTGACATTGACCTTGGACCCGTCCAATTCCGTCATATCCTCGTTCAGTTCCCTGACCATATAGTCCGGATTCATCATGGTGAGCTTCTTTCCCGAAGGAAGAACCAAATCACGATCCGGGATGTGAGACAAATAGAGGCTGGGCTGAG
>JAHOYV010000109.1 GCA_019038745.1 Gemmatimonadales bacterium | reverse complement strand
CGGTCTTTGGTAATCGTCTCGATCCAGGATATGGCGGACGAGAATCGGCGCAAGGTCCTGGAGCGCACTTTCTTCCATGATGTGATGAACGCGGCCGGGGGAGCGATGGGTATCGCCAATATGTTGGCCGAGGCCGATAGCATGGATGAAGTAAAGGAATTTGCCCCCCTGCTCGTCTTCGTAACTGAACAACTGGTTGCCGAGATCGATTCCCAGCGGGATATGCTGGCTGCCGAGAGGGGCGAACTCAATGTTCAGAAGGAAGATTTCGGAACAGTGCAACTGTTGATGGAGGTGCTGGGCACCTATGCCAACCATCCGGTAGCCGAGGAGCGACGGTTGGAACTGGACCCGGTGGCGAGCGACCATCTGATCCACACCAGCAAAACCCTACTGCACCGGGTCCTGGGAAACATGGTAAAGAACGCCCTGGAAGCTACGGCGACCGGAGGCACAGTCCGCTTGGGCTGCAATCACATTATTGGAGAGTTCTGTTTCTGGGTGAATAATCCCGAGGTAATGTCCCAGGCCACTCAACTCCAGGTTTTCAACCGTTCCTTCTCCACCAAGGGTGCCGGCCGGGGAATCGGCACTTACAGCATCCGCTTGTTGGGCGAAAGATACCTCGGCGGTCGCGTATCCTTCGATTCAACCGAAACCGAAGGCACAACCTTCCGCATCCACCTCCCTGCCGCACCACGTGACAAATAGACAAACAAAAAGACCGGGTAATCCGTAGGCCGTCCGGCCGAAGACATCCCGGTCTTTCTGTGTCCATCACTAGAGCTGACTACCTCTTTGTCTACTTGTGCTCGCTGAGGTATTTGGCTACGCCTTCGGCTGTGGGGGCCATGGCGTCATCACCTTTGGTCCAGTTGGCAGGGCAGACTTCGCCGTTTTCCTCGAGGTGCTGCAAGGCGTCGACCAGGCGGATCATCTCGTCGATGTTCCGGCCCAGGCCCAGGTTGTTGACGGTGCTGTGTTGTACGATGCCGTCCTTGTCGATCAGGAAAGTACCGCGCAGGGCCATGCCGCCATCCATGAGCAGACCATAGTCCTGGCTGATTACCTTCTGGAAGTCTGCAACCAGCGGATATTGCACGTCACCGATACCGCCGTTTTCGACCGGGGTGTTCTTCCAGGC
This sequence comes from Gemmatimonadales bacterium, assembly GCA_019038745.1. Taxonomy (GTDB): domain Bacteria; phylum Krumholzibacteriota; class Krumholzibacteriia; order LZORAL124-64-63; family LZORAL124-64-63; genus JANTGJ01. The sequence continues at coordinate 38,679 of JAHOYV010000109.1, read as the reverse complement.
CAGGTGGCTGAAGTGGCTGTCTGTAGAGACGCCGATGACTTCAACGTTACGGCTCTTGAAATCTTCGAGCTGCTTGTTGAAGGCGATGATCTCGGACGGACAGACGAAGGTGAAGTCCAGGGGATAGAAGAACATGACCACGTACTTGCCCCGGAAGTCGGAGAGCTTGAAGTCATCTTTGAAGGTATTGTTCGGCATCACGGCGGTAGCGGTGAAGTCGGGCGCTTCTGTTGAGACCAGGGGCACGGGAACGAAGTCGAAGTCCATGTTATCCATTGTTTTCTCCTTTTTCAGTCGTTTTGGAAACAGATCCCGGCGTTGAATGCCGAGACGGTCGTACAAAGCATGTCCCCATTAAAGGGGGAGTTGTTCAGTGAGACAAATTTTTGTCGGTGTTGCCGGCCGATTCCCGGCAAGAAGGACAGGTGCCCATAAATTTCAGTGTGTACCCCTGGATGTCAAAGCCGCAACTGTCACTGATATTTGCCGAAGGATCGATAGGCTCACTCATTTCGACATCCCGGACAGCCCCGCATTCGGTGCAGCGAACATGGTGATGTAATCGGGTATCCCCATCGAATTTGGCCTCGGCTCCACCCATTTCCAACTTTAGGATCCGGCCATCCTGGTGCAAAACTTCCAGGTTGCGATACACGGTGCCGAGGCTGACCCGGGGTAGGCGCCGACGAACTATCTCAAACAGTTCAGCGGCGGTTGGGTGCGTTTTCAGGGCACACAGTTCTTCCTGGATGATTTTTCTTTGTTGTGTGTTTCTGCGGCGTTTTTCAATTGCCATTGAATCGATTTTCTTGTTGAGGGATGAATTAATTGTCCCTAATATAAACTAACAGGAATGAAAATCAATAGTAAATTGCTGGTTTAAGTTACATTTGTTTTGGTAAAAGCTTTGTTTTAGCTAATTGGCGTCCAAACGGGGTCTGAGGTTCAGTTAAGTTGTTGGAGTGACAAGAAATAAAAAGAGCTCCGGCACCAGGCCGGAGCTCTTTGTCTCTAGATCCAGAAGGATTTAGAATTTGATGTTAGTACCAATGCTGAAGCCGGACAAGGTCTCACCAGGTAGAGCAGCGGCATCAACGGGATCACCGAAGCCGTTGTAGTCGCCCATTCCCCAATAGCCATTGTCCGCGTTCATCATACCAGCGTATTGGACATAGAACTGTACGTTCTTAACGTAGTTGTAATCTGCGCCGAAAGTAACCAGATTAGCACCAACATCAGCCCCGAACGTATCTTCGTCGGGGGTTATAATGTAATAGCCGGCTTTGATGTTGACCACAGGAGTGGCTTTGTACAACGCTTCCCCGCCCATGGTGACGGCGTTAGCGTCGAGAACACCACCATTGTCGGTCAGCATCTGGTAAGTGGCGGCCAAGGCAAACTGCTCGGCATCGTACTTGCCCGCGAAACGCATCCGTTTCTCGCTCTCGGGGTCGACAACAGCAAAGTTACCCATAGTCAGGGTCTCGTAGGCGAAACCGACGAGGAATTCGTCCTTGGCATAAGTGGCCATGCCTGCGAACGAATTGGCGGCATCAGGTGCACCAGCGGCGTTCTGGTCGAACTCGTAGCCGACCCGGAAGGAGAAGGCGTCAAAGTTGGGGGAGATAAACATTATGTAGTCGTCGGTCCGGTCGTCCACATGTCCCATGATCTGACGGTTGTCACCGACCGAGTCGAAGAAGAATGTAGTTTTGCGGCCGAGGGTTTTGTACGGGGTGTCGTGGATACCAGCCAGAGCAGTACCCCAATTGCCCTTCAAACCAACGAATGAATTGCGGTTGGCAAGTGTTTCCCCACCTTTTTCAACCATGTCCAGCTTGCTCTCGAACTGCCAGATAAAGTTAAGGTTGTCGTTGAGTACCTTGGCGCCCTTGAAACCAAAGCGCGAGGTATTGCTGGACATACTCAGTTTGCTGTCTTCACTGTCGTTCATCATGTTGATCGAGGAGTGCAGTTTTCCGTAGAACTTCCACTCCATGTCCCCTGCAAGTGCGGAGCCGGTGATCAGAGCGATCATCAGGACCATCATGGTAATCAATTTCACGTTAGACAATTTGGACCTCCTTGAATTCCACCTAGGTACTCCCGGGAGTAGAACTCCCAAGGATCGAAATGTTCCTGAGGAACATTGCGCATCGTCTGCACGGGTTCGAGACCCGCATCTGACAATCATTGGCCACTACTTGGTGGCTTAATCTCCGTATTTCCGGTTGCGCTACACCTCTATGACTCGACCAATAAAAATGGCCGTTCCCAGATGGCGTAATGGCACAACCTCTGTCTGAAACCCATTTTCCCCGGAATTCCAAAAACATGTCAACATGTTATTGAAATTAATTCAAAGGAACTCCAAAGAGAGTAAACTCCAGTCAGTCCGGGTTAGGATAATGCCCTTTTGGTAGAGATCAACATTTATTTCTCTGTTTATGACAAACGCCGTTCAGTGAAGGCGAAAAAAGAACACCCAATTTTTTGTCGCCTTGAGACTACACAGTCTGTAGCCTGTACATCGTTCCGGCCGGACTAATTGTTTTTTAAGGAAAACGGTGGTGGATAAATGCTAAAGAGATTACAGGCATTAAATGTCGGCGTTTTATTGTCGTGTATATTTTTTGTTCAGGGAGCCTCCGATGCGCAAGGGAATTCAGGTCCGTTGGTTGGATCCAGGCTTCTGACTCCATTTGAAATATCCGGCAGAATGGACACCCCGCGCTACGAAGAAACCATATCCTGGTGCTCAGACCTGGCAGCCTCGTCGGACCTTCTAAAATACACCACTTTCGGAATCAGTCCCCAAGGGCGGGCTCTGCCTTTGGTGGTAGCGGACAACCGGGGCCGATTCACTCCGGCAGATCACCTGAAGCGGTCCGATCATCTGGTCCTGCTGGTGGAGGCGTGTATCCATGCGGGAGAAAGTTGCGGCAAGGACGCTGGTATGCAGCTGCTTCGGAACCTGGCGGAGGATCGAAACTTGGCCGAGGCCCTCCTGGAAAAGGTCACACTGCTCTTTATCCCAATCTTCAACGTTGATGGCCATGAACGTTTCGGGCCCTACGGGCGCATCAACCAGAACGGTCCCCGGGAGATGGGCTGGCGGGTTACTTCGCAAAATCTGAACCTCAACCGGGATTTCCTCAAGGCGGACGCCCCGGAGATGCGGGACTGGCTGGAGTTGTTCAACGCCTGGCAGCCCGATTTCTTTATCGATATCCATTCCACCGACGGGGCCGACTACCAGTACGCCATCACTTACGGCCTGGAATTGCAGGGCAATCTGGAGGCAGGGCTTTCCGGCTGGGTGGCCGATTATCTCGACACCGTGAACGGTACCATGACTGCCGCCGGTTTTCCCATGGCACCGTATGTAGCATTCCGGGACTGGCACGACCCTCGCAGCGGGTTGACGGCCTGGGCAGCCGGTCCGCGTTTCAGCCAGGGCTATGCGGCGATCCGTAACCGGCCCGGCCTGCTGGTCGAAACCCACATGCTCAAGGATTACGCGACCCGGGTGGAGTCAACTCGACTCCTGTTGCGCCACACGATGGAATTGCTGAACTCCCAGGCTGGGCGGCTTCGAGAAGTGATCGTTGCGGCGGATAGCTTGACGGCCAGTCCCGAATTTCGCTCGCAACCCTTTCCCTTGGATTTTGAGGCGTCGGATAAATCCAGCTCATTCAAATTCCTGGGGGTGGAGTACGAGCAGGAAACCAGCGAAGTAACCGGCGGTTCGTACTTCCGGTTCAGCGACCGCCCTGAAACATTTTCAGTAGAATATTTTGACGATCTTTCCCCGTCGATTACTGCCGACCTGCCGGAAGCATACCTTGTCCCGGTCGAATGGACCGAGGTAATCGACCGGTTGGAATTACACGGTGTTCGTCTGGAGCGTTTGAAGAAGCCGGTCGAATTGAAGATCCGAACTGTGCGCTTCAGCGATGCAAAGTGGAGAGAAAGGCCATACGAAGGACGCCATCCGGTGACGTTTGTCACCGAACGACTGACTGAAAGCCGCCTATTTCCGGCCGGGTCGGTGGTTGTGCCGATGGATCAGCCCCTGGCCCGGGTCGCCGCCCATTTACTGGAACCGGGCGGTCCGGATTCCTTAGCCCAGTGGGGCTTCTTCGATCAGATTTTTGAGCGGGTCGAGTACGTGGAATCCTACGTCATCGAGGCGATGATCCCGGAGATGCTGGCCGAGCATCCGGAATGGGCTGAGGAATTGGCCGCCAGAAAAGAGGCAGATCCGGAATTCGCCGAGAACCCCTGGGCTATTCGCTATTGGTTCTACGAGAAGACACCATTCTACGACCAGCGGGTGGGGATATACCCGGTGGGAATGATCGATGACCCCCAAGTAGTGGAAGCTTTGCCGACTGGCTGAGGAACGATTGGGTCAAAACCGACTCCACGGGCGAATGTCCCGCAGTCACTTTCTATATCAACTGGGAAAGGAAAGTCCGCGCCGGTACAATCAGCGGTCGGTCGGCCGAAAAACAATCACGTGCGACATAGGGCAAATCAAACGCAACCTGGAAGGCATGCTCGGCACCCACTGCCTGCTGGAAGTACGGAAGGTTGGGAGACAGGGATGCCTTACCGGAGGTTTTGACTTCCACTAGAAACCATGGTGCACCGTCTCGAGACACCAGGAAATCCACTTCCTTCTGGTCCTTGGTCCGTAAAAAGAAGAGTTCAAATTCCCCCAGACCATTATCGGTCCAAGTATGGACGGATTTCAACAGGGCCGAAGCGACAAGGTTTTCGTGACGTGCTCCCCGGTCCTTCAATACGGACCAGTCCCAGACATAGAATTTGGGCTCCTTGCGCAGGGACCGACTCACGTTTTTGTGCCAGGGCCTGACGGTGAAACAGAAATAAAGGGCTTCCAGGGTGGACATCCAGCGCCTGGCACTGTCCGGGGATGTATTCAAGGAGCGCGCCAGGGACGCGAAACTTGTGAGTTGCCCCGCGCGCTGGATGATCAATTCAGCCAGGATTTCGATCTGTCCCAATTCCCGGATCCGGGTCAGGTCCCGCAGGTCCTCCTTGAGTAGCTGCCGGCTGCGGGTTTTTTGCCAACGATTGGAAAATCGGATATTCCGTTTGAGAAAAGGCTCAGGAAAACCGCCGAAGGAAAGCAATGTGTCCCACTCGTGGTCAGGCAATGACGCCTGCGGTCTCAAGAGGGTCCCGGAAGGAATTTCAGGGTTGATCAATTCCCCAACCGACAGGGGATGCAGACGATAGCTGAAATAGCGCCCCATCAGACTATCTCCACCGGTCTTGAACACATCAAGACGGTCACTGCCGGTTACAAGGATTTTCAGATGGTTGCCAGCTGTGTCAAAAAGACCCTTCAGGAAGTTTTTCCAATCACCATATTTGTGGATTTCATCAAGGATACAAACCGAAGGCATTACACGTAACTGGTCCAGGTTGATGGTTGCGGCCAAAGCGTCGGGTCCCTGTAGAATCAGTGCCCTGTCCCGCTGGTTGTCCCAGTTGAAGTAAAAACTTTCGCCATATGATTCAGCAAATTGTTGGGCGGAAGTAGTTTTCCCAACCTGTCGGGCTCCTGAAAGAAAAAACATCTGTCTGTTGTTTGAAAAATGGTCGCCTATTATTTTAATTAACTGTCTTTTCACAAGATAACCCTGCCTGTATTGCTGTTTGTCTTTGTTTAGTCGCGACTATTTTAACATAAGCACGTTAATGGTCAAGATAAAATCATTGGGCTTAATAGAACTTAGCCACGAGTCAACTTCCGATATTTGATCCGATGAGGCTGATCGGCATCCTCGCCCAACCGCCGCTTGCGGTCGGCTTCGTACTCGGAGTAACTGCCCTCGTACCAGAAGACGTTGCTGTCTCCCTCGAAGGCCAGGGTGTGAGTGCAGAGTCGGTCCAGGAACCAGCGATCATGGCTGACCACGACCAGGCAGCCACCGAACTCGACCAGAGCGTCCTCGAGGGCGCGCAAGGTGTCCACGTCCAGGTCGTTGGTAGGCTCATCCAGCAGAATCAGGTTGGCTCCGCTTTTGAGTAGTCGGGCCAGGTGGACCCGATTGCGCTCGCCGCCCGAGAGAGTGCCCACCTTTCGCTGTTGTTCGTGGCCCTTGAAGTTGAAGCCCGAGCAGTAGGCTCGGCTGTTGACCATCACCCCGCCCAGATCCAGTTCCTCGGCGCCACCGGAAATATTTTCGTAGACGGATTTTTCACCATCCAGATCGTCCCGGCTCTGGTCCACGTAGGCGATGTTCACGGTATCGCCGATTATCAGGGTGCCGTCGTCGGGTTGTTCCTGGCCGGTAATCAGGCGCATCACTGTTGTTTTTCCTGCGCCGTTGGGGCCGACAACGCCCACGATGCCTCCGCGGGGCAGGTCGAAATTCAGATCGTCAAATAGCAATTGGTCGCCATAGGCCTTCTTGAGACCTTCTGATTTAACGACGATGTTGCCCAGGCGTTCTCCCACCGGGATGCGGATCTGGGAAGCGGAACGACGCATCTCCCGTTCCTCGCTGACCAGATCTTCGTAGCGCGACACGCGGGCCTTACTCTTTTTCTGACGGGCTTTCTGCGAGGCGTTGACCCACTCCAATTCTCGTTCGAGGGTTTTCAGGCGTTTGTTGTCCTTCTTTTCCTGCTTCAGGAGTTTTTCCTGTTTCTGCTCCAGCCAGGAAGAGTAGTTGCCTTCCCAGGGGATGCCGTGACCCTGGTCCAGTTCCAGGATCCAGCCGGTGACGTTGTCCAGGAAGTAGCGGTCGTGGGTGACCAGGACGACGGTGCCTTCGTACTCCCGCAGATGGCGTTCCAGCCAGGCGACCGACTCGGCGTCCAGGTGATTGGTCGGCTCATCCAGGAGCAGCAGGTCGGGTTTTTCCAGCAGCAGACGACAGAGCGCAACGCGCCGCACTTCGCCGCCGGAAAGCTTGCTCACGTCGGCATCACCCGGCGGGCAGCGCAGGGCGTCCATCGCGATTTCCAGATGTCGGTCCAGATCCCAGCCGTCGGCGGCGTCGATCTCGGTTTGGAGGTTGCCCATCTCCTCCATCAGTTTGTTCATCGCGTCGTCGTCCATGGGCTCGCACATTTCAACCGAGATGGCATTGAAGCGGTCCAGCTTGGTCTTTATGTCGCCCAGGGCCATCTCCACGTTGGCCTTCACGTTCTTATCGAGGTCGAGGGAAGGCTCCTGGGGCAGGAACCCGATCTTGATGGAGGGATCGGGAAAGGCTTCCCCGATAAAGTCGTCGTCCAGGCCGGCCATGATCTTCAGAAGCGTGCTTTTTCCTGCCCCGTTCAGTCCGATGATGCCGATCTTGGCTCCCGGATAGAATGACAGCCATATGTCCTTGAGGATCTCCCGGTTGGGAGGGACGATCTTTTTCAAACCCTTCATCGTGAAGATATATTGCTGAGCCATGACTACCTCGCGTAACTGAAATGGAAGTGTTTAGGCGGATTATTCCCAGGTTCACCATTGGACCTTTTTCATGATCCAGGCTAGCCTATGATCACTCCAAACGGCACCGGAGGCAACCGGAATGGGAAAACCGGAATTTATTAGGCGCTTTTGTTGAACAAATTCCCTGGCCAGTGGGTACTGGAGTGGTCCGGCCCGGGCCGGATCTTCACCGAAGATCTATCGAGTCACCAGGAATCACCAGGAGATAAATCATGGCCAGTACAGGAAAGAAATGGGCGATCGGTTGCGGCATCGGCTGCGGCTTTTTCCTGCTCATCATAGGGGCCGTGGGCACATGCGGATATTTCAGCGTTCGCCAGATCGTGGACAAGGCCGATGGGATTGAAGAGAGTTTTAACGAACTGGACGCGCAGTTGGGGCACGCCAAGGATTTTGTACCCGATCCGGAAGGGCGGATCCCGGCGGACCGGATGGAGATCTTCCTTGCCGTGCGCCAGGAGTTGGCTCCGTCGCGGGATGAATCATCCCTTCTGATGGCCAGGCTGGAGGACAAGTCGATGCCTCGGGGTCCAGCCAGGGCCTTCGACAAGATCAAGGCGGGGATCGGATTCATCCCGGCCATGATGGCCTTTATCGAGGAGAGGAATCATGTCCTGCTGGCACGCGGCATGGGCCTGGGGGAGTACCAGTACATCTACTCTCTGGCCTTTTTCGGAGTCCTGGAAAAGGATCCGTCCGATGGGCCGGATTTTCAGGTCACGGGGCCTGAGGACGAGGATGAACAGTCAGGTCCCATCCGCTGGGGAGTACACCGCCAAGAGGATGATTCCGAGGGGGTTCGGGATTTGCGGGCGAAGGAGACACGCCGTTACCTGAACAAGGCCCTGGGCCTTATCGTCAGAAATCAGTTGGAGGAATTGGATCGTCGTCTGGACGGTGTTGACGATCCGGACCTGATGCAGTGGCGCGTCGATCTGGCCGCCGAGGTCGAAGCGATGGAAACTGAGCCCCGGCGGATTCTTTGGGAAGAGGGGTTGCCCCCGCAACTACTGGATTCGATCGAGCCCTACCGCGACCGGCTGGAAGATTCCTATGAGGAAATGATGAACGTGGTGGAAATGGGCCTGGTCAATCACTCTTGAGGCCCTTGCAAAAATAGATGCGCACATGGGGCGGCTGATTCTTGAGGACGGGAAAATCCAGGGGAGGACGGTGATGAACGACCTCCTGGAAGAACTCACGCAGAGCGTTTCGGTAGGAATCCTCGTTGCCGGTCCGATGGTTGTTCGCGAATACAGCCGTGCCGGTCTGAGCCAGCAGGGAGGCGGTGTCCCGGACCAACCCCGGCCACTCCTTTTCCAGAATGAATTGACCGCCGTCCCGGGATGAGGCGAACACCGGGGGGTCACAGACGACAAGATCCAACGCCTGGAACTCCTCGGGCTTGTTTTCCTTCCGCCGCAGTTGTCGCTTGAACCATTTGCGAGTGTCCTCCTGGATGAACTTGCCCCGTCCGGTTTCGGCCAGCCCGTTGAGCTCGAAATTCGTCTTGCCCGTGTTCAGGCAGGAGCGGGCCAGGTCTACCGAAAAAGCCACTTCCGCGCCGGATGCAGCAGCCGCTACCGAAAAAGAGCAAGTAAAGGCGAAGAGGTTGGCCAGACGTTTCCCCTCGGCCATCAGCGCAATCCGACGACGGGAATCCCGCTGATCCAGAAATAATCCGGGGTGTTGGGTACGGGTCAGGTTGATCTCGTAACGAAGGCCGTGTTCGGTAGCGGTGAAACTTTCCGGGGGCGGTTCTCCGATTACCCTCGTTTCAGTGACCAGCTTCCTCTGATGTGGATTGCTCCGGTGGATCCGCAGGACACCTCCACGGCAGCCGGCGCGTTGGGCGACCAGGTCCAAAAGCGGCTCCAGCCGGCGGTCACGTTTTTCCGGGTCGGCCTCCTCGTCGAACCAGGCGGCCTTGAACCATTCGCCGAACACATCGACTGCAACGGGCAGGTTTCGGATCTCATTTCGATGGACTACCCGCGACGAATCGGTGATTTCCTGCAGCCAAGACCCGCGACGGTCCCGGCAGAGGGCGAATCCTAATTCCGCGGCCCCAGCTCCACCCGCTTTGTCTTGAAGCATTTCCCGGAATGAGGGCGGTAGTTCTGCGGTCAGCGGCTGATCCAGTCCGGGCCAGCGAACCTCGGCGCAGTGCAGACACAGGCGCGGCCAAGGTGCCCCGCCGTGCTCGTCGTCGCCCAGGATGGGTAGACCCGAAGCGGCCGCGTGCCGTCGGATCTGATGCCAACGGCCGCGAGTGATCTCGGCCCGGTACCTGGTCAACAGGACGGGTTGTTGTCCGGTACCCAACAGGCTGCGGGCCCCGGACCCCGGGTCGAAGGTTTCAACCCGGTGGAAAACCGTTCGAGCTGGCTTTTCATCAAGCTCATCCTCTCTGATCCAGGACTCGCCAAGTCCAAGTTGCTCGGAGTTCAACGGTGAAAAGAACTCATAAATTTTTGTCGCCCCTCCGTCTTCATGGATTTTCTGGGCAGTCGCCGCAACCGCCGAATCCAGGGCCAGCATCAAGACGCCCGTCGTGCCGCGGTCCAGCCGGGAAACAACGTGGGTCTTTCGCCCCAGGTGGACTTCCAACCACTCTACAACTCCGAGTTCACCCGCTCGCGGTGCGTGCGTGGCCATGCCGGCTGGCTTGTTCACGACGAGCCATTGGTGATTCTGGTAGAGGATCATCGCTTCAGGGTCCGGGTCGAGATTTTTTCCAGGAGCTCGCTGAGCTCTCTGTCCAGGGCGCTACCCCGATCCCGCCCATACCACAGGTGCAGCTTTTCAAGGATCTCGGGTTTCTCCAATCCGGCGGTCTTTGCCTGGTCAAAGACGGCCTGGGCTTCGGCGGGTCGGGGGCCCCACTGGCCCAGAACCCGGCCCGAGGAATCGAAGATCACCAGACGGGGGATACTGCGTTTGCCGTCGGTCAGGAACTGGTCCATGATCGGCAGATTCTCGTCCCTCAGGACCAGGCGTAGATCCACCAGGGAATTCATCTGGGCCAGAGTGGCGATGGCCGGCAAGCACTGGGCGGAATCTCCGCACCAGGGCTCGGTCAGCACCATCCAGAGTTGAACCGATTCGATTCTGACCAGTCGTTCAGCCAAGGTTTCGCTGGGTTTCCAGGTACGTCCGATCCTTTCGGAGCGATGCAGATTCAACTTCGTGAATTCCACCTTCTGGGCTTCATCGGGAGTCATTCCCACGGTCTCTGCGGCTGCCTGCCTGGTTATCAAATCCAGGTAGGCGGGATAAGTAATGCCTTTGGCTTTTGCTTGGGGAGCCGTCTCTGGGAATTCCAACGCGCACCTCCGGTTAGGTAGACATGATTTAAGGTGATGTCCGACCATGATCCCGCAATGATCCCGCAATGTCCTCCATAGTTTTGCAGGATATCATTCAGTATACTAATACCCGACAAATTTTTCAGCTGAGTTTCAGCTGAGTCTTTGGAATTCGTTTGAAATACGAGTGGCTTGAATAATGAATCATTCCCAGGAATTTCGCCCTCCATTCAGTCTGGGCGATTGGATCGTTCTACCCGGCCTGAACCGGATTCAGGGTCCGGAAGGTGAAATCCAGGTCGAACCCAGGGTGATGCAGGTTCTCTTGCGGTTGGCCGAGCGCCCAGGCCAGGTGTGTTCCAGGCTGGGTTTGCTGGAAGACGTCTGGGGTGATGCGGTGGTCGGGGAGGAAAACCTGACGCGCGCCATCTCCGAGCTGCGCCGCATCTTCGGGGACCGGGCCCGGCAACCCCGGGTGATCGAGACTATCCGGAATCATGGCTATCGATTGCTCCTGGAAACCGGCCAGGTTTCGCCGGCGCCATCCGCCAGGGAAGTCGCTCAATCAGAATCCCGACCAGCGAGAAAATTCCTTATTCCACTTACCTTGCTCCTCGGCTTGACCCTTGTTCTGGTTGCCGTCCTCGGTTCGCATCTGTTGCACAGGGGAGGTAATTCCTCACAGCCAAGTGAAACAATCGGGATCCAGGATGTTACTTTCCGGCCGGAAACTTCGCCGATGACCAGTTTCACCGGACGGGAGTGGCACCCCGCCCTTTCTCCCGACGGATTGCGGATCGCCTTCATTTGGGCAGGTCCCGAGGGGAACAATATTGATGTTTATCTGAAGCAGCGAAATTCCGAGACCATTCTCCGCCTTACCGATGATCCAGGCTGGGCTGCCTGGCCGACCTGGTCGTCCGACGGCCAGACAGTGGCCTTCGTTCAGCAGTCGGATTCATTGAGTTGTCTGTGCACCGTTTCTTCACTCGGGGGGACAATCCGCACCCTACTTGAGGTGGAATCCTGGGTGGAGGGGCTGGATTGGTCTCCGGATGGAGCGTGCCTGGTTTTTTCCACCCGTTCTTCCGGGGAAAGCCACCATAGCCTCTACCGGTTGGATCTGGATGATCTCAAAGTGCAGTCGGTTTCCATCGATCGTTCCGACGGGGCAGGGAATTTCCTACCCCGCATCTCTCCGGACGGAAGGACCCTGGCTTGGATTGGAATAGGACTGACCGGTAGTAGCGGTGTGTTCCTGGCTCCGCTCCAGGGAGGAAAGGCCCGCATGTTGACCGGGGGCATGACCGAATTGCAGGGCTTGGCCTGGACGGCGGATGGTTCGGGAATCGTCTTCGCCGAGGCCCACGCAGGATTGTTCAATCTCTGGAGGGTCATTCTGCCGGATGGTTATGACCCGTTGGCTGATGACGGGATCTTGTCTGCCGAGTGGCTGCCCACGCCCGGAGATTTCGCCTGGAATCCCACTGTTGCCCGGCAAAGCGGGGAACTTGTATACGAGCAGGTCCTGGTGGATCAGGATATCTGGCGGCTGGAAATTCTGGCCAGCGACCCTTGGCAACTGGAGTCAGGGCCCTTTCTGCGTTCTACGCGTTGGGAGTCGGCTGCTGCTTTTTCGCCCGAAGGCGGTCGGGTAGTCTTTGTTTCTTCCCGGTCGGGTTCTCCCGAGATCTGGACTTGTGACGCCGAAGGTGGAAACCTGCAACGTTTGACTCAGGCTGGATTTGCTTCGATCGCTAATCCTCGCTGGTCTCCCGACGGCATGTCCATAGCAGCCAATGTGATTCGGGATGGATTATCGGCGGTAATGGTTATCGCCTCGCGGGGTGGGCCGTTCAGAATTATGACTGCAACTGGCCTGGCTGAAGTCTTCTCCTCGTGGTCCCGTAGCGGAGGGCTTTTGGTGGGTTCCGACGTGGACGGACAGTGGCAGGTGTACGAATTGGATCCGGAAAGCGGCCAAAGGATCGCCCGTACCAGCGGGGGTGGGCTGGTGGCTATGGAATCCAGGGACGGGGAGGATTTGTTTTTCACCCGGCCCGGTCTGCGTGGCCTCTGGCGGGCCTCTCGGGACATGGGCGGCCCCCCGGATCTGGTGGTGGCCCAACTGGACCATAGGGATCGCAACAACTGGGCCGTGTTGGAGGAAAAAATCGCCTGGGTTATGCGAACCTCAGGCAGTGCCTTCCTGGTTTTTCAGGAGATCGAATCAGGGGCTTCCACGATCCTGGCCGAATTACCGGACATTGCAGAGTCCGGCCTGAGCATTTCTCCCGATGGAAAGATAATTTTCTACACCCGAACCCGGGCCAGCGAAGGTGACCTCATGCTTCTGGAGGGTTTTCGTGGTACGTTTTGACGGTTGAGAAACAATCAACACAAGTTTTTCCGCGTGTTTTTTTCTGTGTAACTGTTTAAAACAAAACAAATTAAAAGTCGGGAGAAGTTCTTTGGACAATCCTCAGGTGTTCTTCAGGCGCAATAATCCAAAATCCGCTTTCTTGACCGGGAGCAGGGAGGCCAAGTCCACGTTTCGTTCCTGTAACCGCAAAGGGATTCCCTTTCACCTGGTCACCTTTGAATCCCGAAGCAGGAATGAAATTGGCCCCGCCGGTCCCGATCCCGAGAGACATGCCCCCTCGAGAAAGGGATCGGTGGAACAGCCAATAGTGGCTTTGGCTTCCCGCTCAGCTTACTTGAAAAAGTAGGGGATTCTCTTCAACATGCTTGTCGAAATTGTTGACAATCCGGCCGGCCCAATCCTGGAAATGCGAAACCGATCCCCCTCGGTGTTTTAAACAGGAGGGCCGGCGGGGCTTTACCTGCGCTCAGACCAGGACCGATGTCCAGCGCTGGATCATGTCGTGAATATTTTTTTCCTGCACTGGCTTGACCAGGAAATCGCTCAAACCGGCTTCCAGACAATCATCCTGCAAGCCCTCGGGGTTCTGGGCCGTCAGGGCGATAATGGGCACGGGGTTTGAGCGACCCGGGTGGTCGAAAGGCAGGGCCTTTTCGATGGCACGAATCCGTCGCGTGGCCTCTAGTCCACTGACTTCGGGCATCATCAAGTCCATGAATACCATGTCGAAGGGTTCATTGTTGTTCAATTGGGTTTGGAAGCAGGGTACGGCGATGCTTCCGTCGCTGGCCGTTATGACCTGGCAGCCAAGGCTTTGCAGGAGTTTTTGATTGACCAAAAGGTTAACGGGACCGTCGTCGACCACCAGGATACGCAGGGGGCGTGAATGCCCATCTTGATTGACTGAATATTTAGACTGCGAATGGGATTCTGCCGAATCATTCGCAGCGCCTGGGATTGAGATGCCATCGTCCTTCAAGGCCTGCATAAGCTTTGCCCGCTCTAAATGAACCTTTAGGCGGGCCATCAACTCCTCCTGAAGGAAGGGCTTCATCAGGTAATCGGTGGCGCCCAGTTTGAACAGGGAGAGGATCGTCCCCTTGTCTTCGCTAGCCGAGAGGAAAATCACCGGTAGTTTCTTCAGACCCAGCTCTCCCCTGATTTTTAGGCAGAGGATATCCCCGTCCATCCGTTCCATTTTCAGGTCGGTAACTACCATATCAACGGACTGGCCCTTCAGGAATTCATAGGCCGTGTCTCCGTCGTCTACTTCGTGAATCGTAACCCCGAGACGGGACAGACAATTTGAGACAAAGGTACGGGCAGTGGGGCTGTCGTCTGCAACCAGAACGGACATGCCTGCCAATTCGTCGTCCTGGCCCAGCACGGAATTCACGTGACCCAGTAGTTGATCTCTTTGCCAGGGTTTTTGGATGAAGTCCGCAGCACCCACCTGATAGCCCTTCAGACGATCCTCATCGGTATCGTTACTGGTCACCAGGATGGCGGGTACGGCATGATTTTTTAATGGCTTGAGACTGGCCACGGTTTCGGCGGAACGCAGGTTTTTGATGAACTCGAACCCGTCTCCTTCATCCGTGGCAACGCCGGTAGTTATCAGGCAAATACCGGGGATTGAGGCCAGGATGTTATGAGCTTCCTGGACTGTTTCAGCTTCAAGGATCTCATAGCCGGAGGGCAGCAATTCATCTCTGATAATGCGCCGAGCCAGGGGACTGTGTTCCAGGACCAGAATCTTCATGATTACCTCGGAGGATTTGGGAGACTGCATTCCTTCTGGTTATCTGGTTATCGGAATCGGCGGGGAAACCTTGATTACAATTCAGCAACCGGGGTGACCACCTCGTGGGCGAATTTGATGGCCTCATTGATCGTGTCCTTTTGGCCTCGAAAATCATTCCAGCACCATCCGGCTGCGGTGAGTCGCTGAAGAAAATCCGGGTGGACATCCTCTTCTTCCATTTCCAGGAATTCATTCACTGCGCCGCTCTGGCGGGCAATACCGTCGGCCAGTTCCAGCCAGTTAAGGTCGTTTTGGTCGCCGGCGAAAGTATCCGCCTGGTGATGCGTTGCTACAAGGTCGATGATTGCAGGTGAGAACTGCCAGGTTTCCAGCAGTGCGGCGCCCGTGTCGGCGTGGTCGATTTCGAAGGATTCCGTTTCCGTCGCGGGAGAGGGGAAAGGATCGTCTTCGGTCAGGGCGTCGTAGTTCTGTTGATGGTGTTGAGCCAGGACGAGGTGCCCGATATCGAGGACCATCGCCCCGAGAAACAGCTCTTCTTGTTTTTCGCTGGATGTGCCCCGGGCCAGCAGGCGGGCCACTCCGGCGCGGACCAGCGAACATTTCCACACCTCAACCACGTAACCCTGGTTCAGACCCGGCAGGTTGTTGAAGACGTCTATCAGCATCAGTCCCGAGGCAATGCTCTTCACGGTCGAAACCCCCAGCATAACAATGGTATGGCTTATGGAATTTACTTTTTTGGCATAACCAAAATTGGCGGAGTTGACGGTTTTGAGCAGGTGGGTGACCAGGGCCGGCTCGGTTGTGATGAGTTTTTCCAGATCCCGGCTTGAACTGGTAGGATCACCCGTGACCTTCAGTATCTTTTGCAGGACATGGGGGATCGAGGGGATTTCGGCCCCTTCGACGATCCTTCTGGCGCGGTCGCTGATCATACCTTGGTCTGTTTCAGCTGACGCACTTCCTCCAGAACCTCTGTCCATCGCTCTATGTGCTGAGTGGCGGAATTCATGACCCGCTCGACTTCGCTGAGGTCCCCGAAGGGCTTGAGAATGAAATCGAAGGCACCGTAAAGGCGGCTGCTGAGAACCTTGGCCATGCTGTCGTAGGCGGTGATCATGATCACCAGGGTCTGTCCGTGTTTTTCCTTGATGTCGGCCAGAAGATCGATGCCGTCACGAACGGGCATATTGATGTCCGTCAGGACAATATCGAACTCGTCCTGGTCCAGAAGTTTCATCGCCTTGGCCGCCGTGTCGGCGGTCTTTACGAAGTAGCCGCCCAGTTCGAGGTTGGTCTGGAGTGACTGGAGTATCTCCAATTCGTCATCGACGACCAGCACGTTAATCAGACTTGTAGACATCATTCACTCCTGTTGTGAGGAAGCACGATTTGCACTTCGGTTCCGGTTCCCGGTTCGCTATCGAGGGTTATTGTGCCGCCGTGTCTATCGATGATGGATCGGCAGATCGGCAGACCCATGCCGTCCCCCACGCCCTGCGGCTTGGTCGAAAAGTAGGGGGTGAATACCTTGGCCAGATTCTTCTTGTCGATTCCGCATCCGTTGTCGCCGATGCTCAGGGTAACGAGGTTTTTATCCATGGCGAGTTTGATTCGCAAGCGGCCGGTTACGGCGTCGCCTTCCTTGTGCTGCTCCCCGATGGCGTCGACGGCGTTGGTTATCAGCACGGATACGGCTTGTTCCATCTGCAGGCGAAACCCGATGATTTGGCAGGGTTCGTCAGCCGGAAGATCAGTCTCCACTTCGACTTTGTCCTGCATGATGAATGCGTGCTCGCGGAGCATGTCCTGAATGATGTCGCGCATGGAGATGGGCGAAACCTGCTCCAGCGATTCGCTCGTGCATTGTTTCAATTTGTCCGCCACGACAATGATTCGAACCGTGGCATTGAGGATGCCCTCAATCTGCTGGTTGATCTTCGTCCGCAGCTCGTCCATCGGGTAGGGCCCCAGCTTTTCGCCGGGATGGTTCTGTTCGTATTCCTCCAGGCAGGGTCGCAGGAGCCACAACATCTTCTTGAGGTTGGTCGCGTTGAGACGCACGAAGGTGTTCGGGTTGTTCAACTCATGGGCAATACCCAGAATTACCTGGTCGAAGGAACCATGATCGATTTTTTCGGTCTGTAGATTTGTACTCATGAGAAGTAAATCGTCATTTGACGCCGAAAATTGAGTAGAATTTACCACTTGGCCATAATTTGATTTGGGGCATGCTGGTTGCTGTTCAGTCCGGCAGGACTTACCCTGGTGGCAATCCAATCCTGTTTTCGAAATGGAAAAACATGACCTCGTCCGCGACCCGGATTCTCAGTAGTGTTTTCGGCTACGACACTTTCCGAGACAGTCAGCAGGAGATCATCGATCACCTCATCGAGGGCGGCCACTCACTGGTTTTGATGCCTACCGGGGGCGGCAAAAGCCTTTGCTATCAAATTCCAGCCCTGGTGCGCGAGGGCACTGGGCTGGTGGTTTCGCCCCTTATCGCCCTGATGCAGGATCAGGTCAACGCCCTGCGCCAGGTGGGCGTGCGTGCGGCCTGCCTGAACTCCAGCTTGCCCCTGGATGAAATCAGGCGGGTGGAGGGACAACTCTTGCGGGGGGAACTCGACCTGGTTTATCTCGCTCCGGAGCGGTTGTTACAGGATTCCACTTTGGAGTTTCTGGACCGTTGCAGGCTGTCGCTGGTGGCCATTGACGAGGCCCATTGT
The DNA here is from genome assembly GCA_019038745.1 of Gemmatimonadales bacterium. Taxonomy (GTDB): domain Bacteria; phylum Krumholzibacteriota; class Krumholzibacteriia; order LZORAL124-64-63; family LZORAL124-64-63; genus JANTGJ01. The sequence goes on along the minus strand of JAHOYV010000109.1, from coordinate 21,005 downwards.
ATCTCCCGCTGGGGACACGATTTCCGTCCGGAGTACCTGCAGCTTGACATCTTGCGGGATCGCTGGCCGGAATTACCCGTGTTGGCGTGCACGGCCACGGCGGATGAGCGCACGCGCAGGGAAATCGTCACCAAGCTTCGGCTGGGAGAGGGTCGAGTCTTCGTTACGGGATTTGACCGCCCCAATATTCGCTACCGGGTCACGCCCAAGATAAACGAAAAGCGGCAACTGTTGGATTTTATCCGCGGTGAGCACGAAAACGACGCCGGCATCGTCTACTGCCTGTCCCGCAAACGCACTGAACAAGTCGCCAAGTTCCTGGTCGATAACGGGCTGAAGGCCATGCCTTATCACGCCGGTCTGTCGGCCGGTGTTCGGCACAGGCACCAGGATCGTTTCCTGAACGAGGACGGCCTGATCATCGTGGCGACGATTGCTTTCGGCATGGGCATCGACAAGCCGGACGTGCGTTTCGTGGCCCACCTGGATCTACCCAAGAGCATCGAAGCCTATTACCAGGAGACCGGACGCGCCGGGCGCGACGGGCTGGCCGCCAACGCCTGGATGGCCTATGGCATGCAGGATGTGATCCTGCACACCCGTTTGGCCGAGGAAAGCGATGCCGATGAAATCTACAAGCGCAGCGAACGCCAGAAGTTGGATACCATGCTCGGCTATTGCGAAACCGTTTCCTGCCGGAGGCAACTGCTGCTGGAATATTTCGGGGAATCGTTGCCCGAGCCCTGCGGCAATTGCGATACCTGTCTGGAACCGGTGGACACCTTCGACGGCACCGAAGCTGCCCAAAAGCTGCTTTCCTGTGTGGCGCGAACCGGTCAGCGCTTCGGCGCCCTCTACATCATCGACGTGTTGCGGGGCAGCGAAAGCGAGCGCATTGGACGGTTTGGTCACGACCTGCTGAGTACCTACGGTATCGGCACGGAGTTTGATGTCTGGCAGTGGCGCTCCATCATCCGACAAATGGTTACGCGGGGCTTGCTGGCGGTGGATCTGGAGGGATACGGGGGACTTCGGTTGACCCCGGCGGCGCGACCGGTGTTGCAGGGAGAGGGAAAACTGCTGCTGCGCCAGGAAACGGCTGCGATGGCCCGGGCGAAAAAACCGAAGAAGAAAAAGGCCACGGTGGCGATTTTGTTCGAAGGCGGGGCCGAAGCCGACGGGGAAGCCAACCAGGCCCTGTTTGAGAGTTTGCGTGAATTGCGGAGAACCACCGCCGCCGAACAGGAAGTCCCTCCCTACGTAATCTTCCATGACAAGACATTGGCTGCCATGGCTCTTCATCGGCCGACGGATGAGGCGGAGTTTCTGCAGATCAGCGGAGTGGGGCAGGCCAAATTGGAGCGCTATGGCGAGCGGTTTCTGGCAGTGATCAGGGAGAGCAGTTGAGCAGTTGATCAAGAAGTGCGTAGCTCCAACCCCGCGACAGCTTTCCCAAAAATTCCCCCCAATGCTTCCCCCGAGGGAAGGAATTTCCAGTCCATCGCGGCTCACAAATCCCCCCTGAATTCAGGGTAACGCGACCGAGGATTCATGAGAATGGAGCGCTAAAAAGAATCCAAGTTGCATTTTTTGGAACCAAACATATACTAAAAGAGTAGGAAATGGTCGCACCCTCAGGTATTCAGTGTGAAAACGTTCTGCGGAATGCCTTTAGTGGGAATTCAAGTCAAGGCCCAAAACCAGACTCAAAGGGTTTGGGCGTGAATTTTGTCATAATTGGAAAGGATGTTGGAAATGAAGAAGATCACTATTTGCCTGATGGCAGTTTTGGCTTTGACCGCCATGGTATCTTCATTGGCCCTTGCGGAGAATTGTCCGCCCAAGAAGACCGCCGCCACTCAGGGTTGTCCCAAAACCTGCCCCCAGGCTGCAGACGCCAAGGGTTGTGGAGACATGGCGGATTCCCTGGACAAGTGCTGTATGGAGGCTGCCTTGAGTGCCAAGGGATGTTGCGGCAAGACTGCCGAGCAGGTGAAGGAAGCTTTCAACAGTTGTCCGCATGTCCAGACAGCCAAAGCCGAGATGCACCCTTGTTGCGTCGAATCGCTGGATGACAGCAAGGGTTGTTGCGGCAAGGACGCCGAGGCCCTGAAGGCGAATTTCGAGAAGAAGGTAAAAGACGCTTTGATGGCCAAGAGCATAATGAAAACTCAAGCAGACACGTAGCGCTCCATCTACCTGCCTGATTGAACCCCCTTCAGCAGGCAGGACCAGGGCGCAGAATTTTCTGCGCCCTGTCTACCTCGCCTTGCGCCAGGCCTCTTCGGCGGGTCCCTTGATACGGTTCCAGATCTCCTCGGGCGTGCCGTCGCCGTCTATGACCGTCACCTTGCGCTGCTTCCGGTAGTAATCCACAACAGGCAGGCAAATTTTTTCGTGCTGTTCCAGACGGTGGACGATGGTAGTAGTCTCCAGGTCGTAATTCATGCACCGTTCGGTCTTGCCTCGGGCATCCAGTCGTTTAATCAATTCCAGAGTGGGACATTGGATGTCCAGGGTGAAGGATACCGAGGAATTGATTTTGCGCAGCAGCCCGTCCAGGATATAGGCCTGTACCAGAGTGCGCGGGAAGCCCTTGAAGATGAAACCGCTGGCCTCGGGGTTCCGCCGGATGAGTTTTTCGATGAGTTTGATGACGATCTCGTCGGGTACCAGGTCGCCCTTGTCGAAGATGGCCTGAACCGTCCGGCCGACATGCGACCCCTTTCCGATTTCCTCCTTCAGCATCTCTCCGGTGGAAACGTAGACCAGGTTGTATTCCCGGGCCAGATTGCGGGCCTGGGTGCCTCGTCCCGCACCGGGATAGCCCAGCAGTACGATGTTGAACAGCACCTTGCGAAGTTCCTGTTCGATGACCTCCTCCAGCTCCCGGTTGATCTCTTCGATGGAGCCCACGCCCTGGATGGGGAAGTATAGATCCTGGTCCTTGTAGAACTGGGCCACCGGCGCTGTCTTTTCCTCGTATTCCTTCAGGCGGTTCTTGATGACGGTCTCGGTATCGTCACTGCGGCCGGAGGTCTTGGCCCGGTTCAGCAGGCGTTTGAATGATTCCTCCGGCGGTACTTCCAGACTGAGCAGGCAGGTCAGGGAGGTATGCATCTTCAGCAGCAGCCCTTCCAGGATGTAGGCCTGGACGAAGGTGCGGGGAAATCCGTCGAAGAGAAAACCGGCCGCATCAGGATTGGTGATGATCTTCTTCTCGATGATCTGAACGATGATTTCATCGGAGACCAAACCGCCTGATTCGATGATTGATTTGGCGGCGAGGCCCAGTTCGGTGCTGTCGGCGATCTCCTGGCGCAGGATGTCGCCGGTGGCTATGTACACCAGGTTGTGCTTTTTCATCAACAGTTCCGATTGGGTGCCTTTACCGGCACCGGGTGCACCAAAAAGGGCAATGTTCAGCATGGGACGGTCCTCCTTGAGTCAATGATCGTTCTTCGTATTGTTCCACAACCGCCAGATTTAACAAAGTGGTCTTTCATCGCACATGCACATCGGCAGCAGGAATTGAGAGATTCCGCTGTTTGGTGTATGTTTGCCGCCTACCAGTTTGTCCCGATCGTCCAACTCCAGCCCGGTTCAAGGAGACAACCATGCGTCTAACCTTTCACGGCGCCGCCCGAACGGTGACCGGATCCCGCCACTTGTTGGAAGCGGCCGGCCAGCGGATTCTTGTCGACTGCGGCATGTTCCAGGGTCTGAGAAAGCTTCGCCGAATGAACTGGGATGAACCCGGATTCGAGCCCGGTTTTCTGGATCACATCATCCTGACTCATTCCCACATCGACCACACGGGTTACGTGCCGCGGATGATGAAGTATGGTTTCCAAGGACAGATCCATTGCACGCAGGCCACCTCCGAACTGCTTGAGTTGATGCTCATGGATTCGGCCCACATCCAGGAAGAGGACGCGGCCTGGGCGAAGAAAAAGGGATACTCCAGACACAAGTCGCCCGAACCTCTCTATACTTCGATTGACGCGCTGTATGCCCTCAAGCTGGTGGTGCCCCAGGACTTCAACAAGTGGGTTAAACTGTCTTCGGAAGTGCGCTATCGCTTCATTAATTCCGGGCATATTCTGGGGGCGGGGTTTGTGGAGATCCGTATCGCCGGGGGTGACGGCAGTGGAGTGAACGAAGGAGAGACCACATTGGTTTTCAGCGGCGACCTGGGCCGTTACAATGTTCCCCTTCACACGGACCCAGAGCCGTTACCGGCCTGCGATGTGCTGATCGTCGAATCAACCTACGGCAAACGTTCCCATGAAAAGGAATCGATCCTGGATCAGATCCGGGAGGATTTTGAGCGGACCATGCACAAGCGCGGGGTGGTTCTGATCCCCAGCTTTGCGGTGGGACGCACCCAGCTTGTGGCCCTGATCCTGCGCAACCTGATGCGCAAGGGTGACCTGCAGGACGTGCCCATTCACATCGACAGCCCCATGGCCATCGACGCGACCGCCATCTACTCCAGGCATCTGTACGATTACAATCTGGATGAGGACATAACTTCCGACGGGCGCAACCGTTTGTTGCCGAAGAACGTGACCCTGCATCGTACCGTTCACGAATCCAAAATTCTGAACAACCTGGATGGCCCGCGGGTCATCATCGCAGCCAGCGGGATGATGACGGGGGGACGGATTCTGCACCATCTCGTCCGTCGTTTGCCCAATTCCCACAACCTGATTCTTCTAAGTGGTTACCAGGCGGTCGGTACGCGGGGCCGGGCTCTGCATGATGGCGCGGAGACCTTGCGTATGCACGGCCAAAACATTCCCGTCGAGGCACGGGTGGCATCGATGCAGGGTCTGAGCAGCCACGCCGATGGGGAGGAAATCATGCGGTGGATAGGTACGGCTCCGCAGCCTCCCAAACGGGTGTTCGTGGTACACGGGGAGCCGGAGTCGGCGCAGTATATGGCTGAGCGGATTGCTGAAGTAACAGGGGCCGAAACCACGGCGCCCGACCTGAAGGAAGGTTTCGAAATCTGATCCGACCGGGTCGCCACGAATCGTTGGCGAGGCGCGATCGTGTCCTTACCGGGCCAGATAGGTCTTCAACAAACCGGCGAAGAGCTCAGGGATCCGGGCCATCTGCTCCGGCGAGGCAACGTAGGCCACCCGCATTTGTGTACGTCCGGGATTCGGGGCTCCGGGGGGCGTGCTGTAGAAACCGGCCATGGGCGCGGTCAGGACAGTCGTGGCTTGACCGTCGACGGTGACGGATCCTTCCTCGGCGCACCACATGACGAAGTCCAAGGCCTGAAAATCATCGTCCACCAGGTTTTTTACGTCGATTACCGAGTAAAGGGCGGCTTGGGGGCTGGAGACGACAACTTCCGGCAGGGCCTTGCCCATTCCCTCGGAAAAATCGAAGAGCATCTCCTGATAGTAGGTTCGCTGTTTCGAGTACCAGCCGCGCAGGGTCTCGTGGTTCTCGCCTGCCAAGGCACCGAAGATATACTGTCCGATGACGCTGCTGCACAGACTGACTGTGTGCTCGGCGATAGCCTTGCGGTGGAACTTCTCGTTGTCGGTAACCAGGGCCCCTATGCGCAGGCCGCAGGCATTCCAAACCTTCGAAGTGGTCTCGATACTGACGCGGCGACCCTCAATGCCAGGGGCGTCCTGGTCGGTCACTCCCCAGATGCTGGTACAGGGGGCGCTGGAATCTGCCCCGCTAGTGTAGTAGAGCTCCCGGTAGGCCTCGTCGCTGATCAGCCAGAGGTTGTGCTTGACCGCCAACTTGGCCAGTTCGACCAGAGTTTTCTTCTCGTAATACTGCCCGGTGGGGTTGTCGAAGGGGATGACGATGATCGCGTTGGGTTTCTTCTCAAGAATGACGCGTTCAATCTCATCGATCTCCGGCATGGAAAAGTGTCCATCATCACCCAGACGGCGGGTGATGGAGCACGTATCCCGCCCCAGCCTTTGGCAAAGTGTTTTGTAATTTGTGTAGGCCGCATCGATCAGCATGAGGGGATCATCGCCGCTGCCTGGTTCGCCACACACGCCGGCGATCATCAACTCCATGGCCTGGGTGCCGCCCTCGGTGATGTGGCCGTGCAGGCCGGAAGTTTCGAACCCGCTGCTGGCGATGATGTTCATAAAAGCGTCGATACACTCGGGTGTGCCGCTGGTTGCCGAGTACTTGACCACCCCGTCTGCGAAGGGGCTGCCGGGAGCGCCGAGGCTGTTCATCCGTTCGATCATGGCAGGATACATGGGCAGCGATACGTTGCCGATGGCGACGTTTATCGCTTCAGTACCGTCGTTTCTATCGTCGAAGCGGATCTGCGCCATGCGGATCATGGAAGGCTGGCGGCTTTCGAACAGGGTGGACATCTTGGCAGTGGTCATCTTGAAGCTCCTGGAAAGGGGGCCTCCAGTGAAGGAGGCCCCGTTCGGGAAATAAAATCCGTGCCGCCATCGGCCCGGAATGACAGGCTAATTCAATTCCATGCCTCTGTACTTTTCCTTCATTTCGTATCGGGAGAGCCCACGTTTGTGCATCGGATCGCCGTCATAGCCGAGGGCACTCCAGTCCATCCGGCCGTTGCCTGCGGTGGGGTGGCAAGCCTTGCATTTCAGGGCTTGATCGGCGGGTGCGACCATATGGTTGATCTTCCACCACGCAACGGTGGGGGCGAAACCGTACTCGCCGCTGAACTCCATACCCAGCGAATTCTGGCCATTGGTAATGGAGGATTTCCAGTCGAAGGTTTTCCAGAAACCGGTTTTGCCGAAGAGCTGGGGGACGACCAGGGTCCGGCTCTTAATGTCGTAGGGCTGGGTGGCCTTCATGAGCTTGAAGGGAGTGATCATGGCCTTGGGATCGACCCGATTGCCCTGGGGCCAGTTGAGGGATGTTTCCTGGTCGGGATTCATCTGATCACCCAGCAGATATTGGCCGGCTACGCCGTTGAACCATGCGTAGGCCGGTACGACATTCTTCTCCCACTTGAAAGTGCCCTTCTTGTTGACGAAGGTGGGCATACCAAATTCGTCCTTCTCCTGCTGCAGCTTTGTCCCTGCGGTGGACCAGTCCCACCAGGTCTTTGTGGGATTGGCCCGAGCGAAGGTGGGGATATGGCAGGTTTGGCAGGCGACGGATTTTGCGTGCCAATCCAGGATCTTCTTGTCGTGCACCTGGTCTTCGTGACAGGAAGTGCATTCCAGGTGGTTTTGGCCGCTGGGGGAAACGAAAATGGCGTTTCCGGAGATGTTATGGTTTTCGGTCGTGTGGCATTCCTGGCAGGTGAAATCCTGTCCGTCGGGGCTCATGTGAACGTCCAACTCCAACGCCGGTTTGAGCAGGGCTTTCTCCATGTCCCCGTGCTTGACGTTGTTCCCGCCGCCGCCGTTGAAATGGCAAACGCCACAATTTTCACGGGCGGGCATGCCGACGCTTCGGGCGATTCCAGCCAAATCGACCGGCTCCCAAATCTTGCCTTTCCACTCTTTGGGTTTGTAGGGAGGGTGGCCGGCGCCGGTGGGGAACTTCCGGTAAGTGCCCGTTTTGTCGTGGCAGACCAGACAGTCGATATTTCCAGGATCGGTGAAATCGAATTCGGAATTCGTCCACCCATATCCGGGGTGACAGCTCGTGCAGCGGGGCCAGTTGGAAGACACCGCGATGCAGAAATTGTTGATGATGTTTTTCTTGCCCAGGGGAGCCTGCTCTTCGCCCACCATCTGCATGGGTGCCCAATTCCAGTGGGAAGTTTTCATGAAATCATGCGCAACATCTTCGTGGCATTCTAGGCAGGCCGCGGTAACCGAGGGGCCGTCCGGGAAGGGTCCTTCCATATCCTGGTGATCTTCGTTTACCTCCATGGCCTGAATGGCTGGAGCGGAGAGAATCACGAAGGTCAGGAATAACAGAACAAGTCGTCGGGTCGAATTGCGCATGGAAAAGCCTCCAAAAGGGAAAAGGGCGGGTCATTGGGATGTTTGCGCGGGGCTCAGTTTCGAGAAATCCCGCCAGGGTCAATCCAGCAAACAGGATTCTAGTTTCCCGGAGTCCCGAAGAAAAGAAATTTGTGACATTAATGTGACACCCGCCAACAGAAAAAATCCTGGTTAATCCTCCTGACCGGAGGCCGATAATTTGGAATAACGTGTGGTTTACAATTCCGGGAGCGGATCATGTCTTCACGATTTTGCGAACACCTTGAGGAATACGGTTCAATTTACACCCGAGCCGAGGCCTCTTATCTGCAGTGCAATAGCCTAGTTGAAAGGGTGCTTGACGAAGGACCGTCTCCTGCCCTGGTGGAACTGCTCAAGAGCGCTCTTGACGAGTGGTTGAGTAATGGCCTGGAACTTCGAACCGCCTTGGTGGGTCTGGTCGGCGAAGGCAGGGTCCGAATACCCAGGAAAAAGCCCCCTGCAAGCAGGCGACCGGGTTTGACCCGTTGCTCAGAATGTCGTTTTGAGATTCCAACCTTGAAATTTGACGAGTGGAAATTCGCCTGTAATGGTGCGGTCTCCTTCCAGGGACAAGAATTTCCCATGGCAAGACAAACAGTATCGAAATAAAGCGGTGGAGTGATCCACGTTCAAGATCCGAAGAAATTTTTCCCCGAATATTCATCCACGTCCGAGCCGAAGGTGGCAATGTTTTCCCCGTCGATGATGAAAGTAGCCTCTTTTCCAAACTCACGGCTGAATTCGACCCGACGATTCTTTTTCCCTGGTGTCAAGATGGACAACTCTGCAAATTTGTCGTCCTGGTCGGAAACCAGTTCTTTAGAACAAACAGGACAGGAGAAGCTCAGGAGGGCTCCGTGGTGCAGGGATTCCCTGAGGTCACTATCACAGATGAACTTGAAATTTCCCGGTTGGGGGCTGAGCAGGATCATTCCTCTATGCTTCTTGTACCGCACAACAAGCAGGATTTTTACGCTCGGATTGAGAACCGTCTGGCAATGTGGGCAAGCGTAGACGTTTTTCATGACCTTACTACTCCAGGGAAAAAGCGGGCAGCAGTGGAACAATCAAGATCTTTACAAACAAGTAAGGATATGCTAGCATTATCGAAAAGGATATCAACCCCCATATTTTTTGAAATGATGGGAACATTTTCTAATCAATAGTTTACTTTGTAAAAAATAATTGCTATAATACAACATATTGATGATCCCAGAGCCTGAAAGAAATTTACAACAGAGTCACACATCTGGGCACTGGTGGTTTCAGAAGTAAAGGAACTGAAGATGAAAATTTTGCTTTCGATTAGTTTAGTACTCCTTATGGCAAGTGCAGTAACAGCCGGAGAGAATGGGACCCTGGCCAGGATCCCCAAGTCCGGAGGACAAATACCTTTTTCTCATACGTCCAGTTTCTTTACCGGGGCTGTGGATGCCTCCTCTGCCATTGTAATTGATGGTTTGCCGTTCCTGGACGCCGGGAATACTTGTGGCAACACGAACGATTACGACGTGGATTGTCCCTACGTCGGGGCAGGCTCTCCCGACGTGCTGTATTCCTTCATGGCGGGGTTCAGTGGGTATCTGAGGGTGGATCTGTGTGGATCCGCTTTCGATACAAAGCTATTGGTTCTGGATCAGAATGACGGGCTAGTTGCCTGTAACGATGATGCCTACTACGATGAGGTCTGCGGTTACAACACCTCCCTAATTGCGGGGTTGGAGGTTACCGAAGGCCAGATTTATTATATCGTAGTGGACGGCTACGGCGGGGATTGCGGGGACTATATTCTGAATATCAGTGAAGTTGCCGAGCCCGAAGTCTGTTTCCTGGTCTGTACCGGGGAATCCGAGGGTGAGCCGTCACTGACTGACGGGTATCAGGACAGTTTCAACGGCGGTTGCAACAGTTCCGACCTGGGTTACCCCTTCTATGATCTCATCGGCGGCGCTTCGGGTGAATTTACTCTTTGTGGCAAGAGCGGTTGGTACGATAGCTCTTCCCGGGATACCGACTGGTTCATCGCCATTTTCGGCACCAACGGAATCATCGAATTGACATTGGATGCCGAGCAAATGACCCAAGGGAAAGTGCTTTCTCCCCTGGATTGCTCCAACTCCGTCACCATCCAGGAATTCGTGGCTGGGCCTTGCTCTCCGGCTACTATGACCATCAACGGTTCGCCGGGTGATCTGGTCTGGTTATGGATCGCTCCCCTGAACTTTATTCCTCCGGCAGGATTTACCGGGCACGAATTCAACTACACCTGTTCATTCTCGGGACTGCAGGACGGGGCCGTTGCAACGGACGAAACTTCCTGGAGCATGATCAAGAGTATGTATCGCTAGTTCGGTCCCACTGAATTGGATCTCTCTCCATCCCCGGGCTGTTCGGCCCGGGGATTTTTTTCGTCTTGTTATGATGACGGTCTGCTGGAAACTCTTTTGACGGTGGTTTCAGGCCGTTGTAGGCTGTGGTCCAGCTTGTCACCAAGAAGCACGGGGGCCGTTGGGAACGGGATAAGGTGGATGAATATTGATTCCTGATCTATTTAACCGGTGCTCCAGCCTAAAAAAATTCTTTGTACTGTTGCTGGCCGGTTTCTGGCTCGCAGCTTTGTGGGGTCCGGCCAACATACATTCCGAGGCCTTCGCCGCTGCCGGGCTGCCGCCCCAGGTGATCGAGCTGAATCTGGGGGACGATGGAATATTTACTTCCTCGTTTCAGGACTCTGTTCTTGCTGTTGAGGCTGAGTTGCCGGTGCCGGCTCGGGTCGCGGCCTGGGCCCGCCGTTTTCTGGCTGCCCCCGGGGTTGGTTACCTCTTCGGCCCGGCGGGGGGCGGCTATGTTGCCGAAGGGCGTTTGGTTCTGGACACGCGGCATGACTGCGTCAGCCTGATGTATCGCTGCAGCGAGCTGGGGCGGGCAGACAGCGCCGTCGATGCTCTTGAGTGGGCGCTACGAACCCGCTTTGCCGGTGGGACCCTCGATTCCCTGATTGGCCGGACCGGTCGGGTGGACTACGACAGCCCCGAACATCTGGACTTCAGTCTGGATATGATTCGTAGTGGATACTGGGGCAGTGATATCACCGCCGACCTTAACGGCGCCGTGCCTGACAGCGCCGGAAGTTCACGCTATCCTGCGGGTGATTTTGTCTATGTACCTAGCGGTTCCCTCGTCGGGGCGGAAATTTTCGAGGGTGACATCGTTTGGCTGGTTCTTGACCCCGGTAGTGAATCCGGCCGGAAGTTGCGCCAGGAATTCGGCCTGGTGATCGGACACCTGGGCATCGTGATCAGGGAAGGAGAAGAGCCCTGGATTGTGCACGCGGCCAGTAGGGGGTTGCCCGGATATTACGAGAACGGGGGGGTGGTGAAGGTTCCCCTTGCGGTTTATTTGTCCCGGGTGGAAAAATTCTGTGGTGTCGTGGTCACTCGATTTTGACAGTCCGCGGGGGGCCGTCAGGGAATCACGGTCACGGAGATATCGGCCGTTGCCGAGTCAGGGTCGGCCAAGGCGCGAACCCGTAGAATGATCTGGGTTTCTTCCTCTACCACGGGAACGTCCCAGGTTAAGAACCAGTTGATTAAATCTTCTTCCAACTCAACAATGTGGAAGCCTTCCCCATTCCCCAGATCGATCTTAACCGAGTCGACTTTCGCCCCTTCAACGGCCATGGCGGTCGAGCCTCTTATATCAAGGGTCGTGCCCCCGATCAGGACCGTCCCGTCCGTGGGCTCCAGGAACCACACCGCAACGGATTGTTCGATATAGACGTTGATGTTGGCGACAAGAATGCGGGAATCGACAAAGTCATTACGAAATTGTCCGTAGATGGTCTTGTGTCCTGCTCCGGGGTTCAGTTCAAAGTCATGGCTGTCTTCGTAGTCCATCCAGGCAAGGTCCGTGAAATCCGGGTTCTCGGAGAATCGCATCTCGGTGGCCACGGCGCTGCATTCCAGGGTCACTAATGGGTTATCGACAAAAGCGGCTTCACCCAGGTCCAAAGAGAATTGGGCGTCCGTCAAATCGTCTCCGGATACCACCACCTCGATGATCGGGGAATTAAAGCCAAAATCACCCTCGAATTCCCCGTAGATCACCTGCGCTTCAAGGGTGTTCACCAACTCGAAGTCCCTTAGGATCGAGTCAGGCAATGCCACAGCAAGCCAGGTGGAGTTGTCCAGGGCCTCGGCTGAAAGGGCGAAGCGCATCCTCTGGACGCCGGAAAGCGGGATATCCAGATCCACCTCGAAGGTGGGAACGAAGGCTGTATCGCCGGGAGCCGTGAAAGCGGATTGCAATCCCTTGTTAACCGAAAAGGCCGGTTGAAAATCCACCTTTACCGAATCGGCGAATACCTTCGATTCAGTGGTTCCGGTCAAGGCCTTGACGAAGATAAATTTCATCTCGTCGTTGGCCTCGGCGGTACCCAGGTCCCAAGTGACCTCCTGCGCAGTGCCGGGTTCGATGACCGGGATCTGGAGAGGGTTTTCGAAATCCTCGTTGTCGGCCAAAACCAGTTCATCCTCTGATGATACGGTGATCGAAAGGGTAAGATAGCGAGTTGGCGAGGATCCATTGTCGTCGCCCATTAATACCCGGGGCGGGGTAATAACGCTGCCTGGCTTTTGATAGGAGGCCAAGAGGAAATCGCCGCCATGGGTTATGGCTAGGACGTGGAAGTAATGTTCCGTGGTGGGCTCAGGGTTCGGATAAGCCAGAAACCCGGAGGAGAGATCGGTGTGGTCCACGGATTCAAAAAATTCGTACCCTGATCCGTAACTGTTACTGTGGCTGATTTCATAGAAGGCGATGCCGAAGTCTTGCGGCTGATCCCAAATCACCGTGATGGAAGTGTCCGAATAGGTTGCCATGACATGCAGCGGATCACCCAGTTCCGGGCCCTCAGGATCGAAGATGTTGTCGAAGACCGGTTCGGCCGGATTGCTTTCGCATCCACCGAGGATGATCGACAAGGCCGGTAAAAAAGTCAGCAGGAAGGCTGCAATCAGGGTGATCCGGCTGGTTGACATATCTGCTCTGCTCCAGTTTTCGGTCAGAATGTGGTTCGATAGGCCATGTGTACCGTGTTCCATGTCTGCGCCGAGGCTTCCCCCACATGTTCGGCAGAGGTGTTTAGGAACGTGGGTGATCCCATCCCCGCCTCGAACGACGGGAAAAGCAACAGGGAGTCCAGGATGGATAGTGCTATTGCGCTTCCGGCCACCAAAAACCCAGTGTCGCGCAACTGTTCCATGTCCTCCATGTCGGTGTATGCGTCCAGGGTCTCCTGGCGGTAATTATTCGAGCTCTCACCAAAGTTGATTTGTTGCTCATACTTTTCATAGAGCAGCAGGTAGTCTTTCCGGTAATTGCTACGTTGGAGTTCGGCGGTTAAAGCGGTCAGCAGGCCACCGATTTCCAGGGCGTTGTAAATCCAACCTCGGAGGTTCTGCCCCGTGTAATGCTGTCCCATGCCGGCGAAAACGAGATTACTCGCACAAGCTGTCCGGCGGCTCAGAGGCATCAAACGGGCCATGATTACCCTTTGATCCTCGGCGGCCAAGAGGTGGACCATCATCTCGAACGGTTGGTGGCCGGGAAGTTCGCAACGCAGGAGATACTCTCCCGGTTCCAACTCCAGGGATTTGGAAAAGGGGAGGAAGCCGATCGCTTCACCATCGAGAAATACTTCGCTCCCGCTCGGGCCGGCCAGCTCAACGGTGGCAGCCCCGGCGCCGGTCCCAGGCAGGACAAGCAGCGAGGTCAGCAGCAGAAAAGGCAGCCAAGTGGGGAGAATCCGGATATGAGGGGCCATGCTATAACTTGTCCTGTCACGGGTTCCAGGCTGATCGGTCAATAGCCAGAGTCAACAGTTCAGCCAATAGTATAGGGCAAGGATTCTTCGCTTGCCCAGAAAAACATCGTCTCCCCCCAGAGGATTTTGGCCCTTTGGAGTTCACTCCCGATGGTAGGGTTTGCCTCGCAGGATGCTCAATCCACGATAAATTTGTTCGACCAACAATGTTCGGGCCATTTCGTGGGTCAAGGTCATACTGGACAATCGAATGGTACGGCCGGCCCGCTCCCTTGCTGCCGACCCCAGCCCGTCGGGCCCCCCGATCAAAAAACTGATGCTTCCGTGCTTGCCAAGAACACGGGAAAATTCTTTCGAGGTAAGGTCATCGCCATGTTCGTCCATGGCAATGACCAGGGTTTGTCCGCCGGGAGAACCCAAGCGGGTCGTCATGTCCTTGGCTTCTTTTTCCGGGTTGCTGTCCTTGATTTCGATGATTTCCAGGGGGGCCAGGGGCCGGACCCTCTTTTGATAGTCCTCGATCAGGCCCGACAGGCGGCGATCCTTGATTTTTCCGGTGGCGATAAGTTTGATCATTTTCGGGTTTTCCTTTCTGGGCGTAATTTTGATAATTTTCCAGAAGATTCACAACTTTTCAATCGTTGAAAATTTAACAACTCAGAGGCTTACAGGAGGAGTTCAAACAATCCCTTGACACATCGGTGGCAGGACGATCTTATTTGCACGCAAGTTGTCGAAAAAACGACAGCTTTATATATGGGGCCGGCCGCTATTTCGCGGTCCGGATCATTCACCGGGCCCGCTTGGTTTCGGGGTCAGCCAACCTCGGATCGGGCAGTTAATGAAAACCGGGAAAATCCATGGATTCGACTATTCCGCTTGGGGTTTTCACCCCTGGAGTTCTTAGTAACTTCGCGACGGTCTTGATTTTCGTTTTGATCGGATTCATTTTTGCCGCCTTGGCTCTTTGGGTCGCGAAACTCTTGCGACCTAGCAATCCAAGTCCAGCTAAAATGACCACTTACGAGTGCGGTGAGTTGCCTCGCGGCAGTTCCTGGATCCGTTTCAACGTGCGCTTTTACCTGATTGCCCTGTTCTTCATCGTATTCGATGTGGAAGTCATCTTCCTGTACCCCTGGGCGGTGGTCTTCAAGCAGCTCTTCACGCATCCCCAGCTGGGTGTCCTGGTCTTCTGGGAAATGATCATCTTCCTGACGATTCTGACCCTGGGCCTGGCCTATATCTGGGTCAAGGGCGATCTCGACTGGGTGAAAACGCTGGTTGATCGTCCCGAATCCGAGCCCGTTCGCGGCTTGACTGAAGCTCCCGAGGAGGAGGTTCCCACTCCATGAGCAAAGATAGCACTACTCCTCCCGCCGGATACGATGTCCAGCGAGAGAATCTGCTCGACTTCAAGGTCCCGGCGCAGCTCCAGCAGGTGCTCGAGGATGATGGCCGCGACGACGACAAGAATTTCATGCTGACGACCCTGGACGAGGTTTTCAACTGGGCCCGGCTCTCCAGCATCTGGCCGGTGACTTTCGGCTTGGCCTGCTGTGCTATCGAGATGATGGCCACTTCGGCCACACGCTACGACCTCGACCGCTTCGGCGCCGGAGCTTTTCGGGCTACTCCCCGCCAGGCCGATCTTATGATCGTCTCGGGGACTGTAACGGGTAAAATGGCCCGCCGGCTCAAGCTCATATACGACCAGATGCCCGAGCCCAAATGGGTCATCGCTATGGGCAGTTGCGCCATCGGAGGCGGACCGTACTTCAAGTACGGCTACCACGTGGTAAAGGGTGTGGATCTGCTGGTGCCGGTCGACGTTTTCGTGCCCGGTTGTCCGCCCCGTCCCGAGGTGTTGCTCGAAGGGTTGATGCGTCTGCAGGACAAGATTCGTGGCCGCGAGGCCAAGCTGAAGACTCCCAAGTGGGTCACAGATTACGCCAAGAAGATTCCCTACCGTAAGTAATTGAGGCAAGGCGGTTATGGAACAGAAAGCAATCTACGAACTACTGGCCGGTAAAATCGGCGCTGCTGCTCTGGGGTTCAATGACGAGGGCGTAGAATCCTACGCCGAAGTTGCCCCGGAGAAGATCGCCGAGGCTGCTCTTTTTCTGCGCGACGAAGAGCAACTGGGTTTCAACCAGCTGATGTGCCTGAGCGGTATCGACTGGGACGGCTTTGATGAGAACGGCAAGGGCAAATCCGTGGCTATCCTGGGCTATTCCGCGGACGGGAAACCCGAAACCAGCGACCGCGTTGGCGAGGGCGATCTGGGCGTTGCCTACAGCCTGTACAGCCACGAAAAGAAGCACAAGTTCACCATGCGGGTGCGGGTGTCACGGGAAAGGGCCGTAGTGCCGACCGTGATCGATGTGTGGAGCACTGCAGGTTGGCATGAGAGGGAAGCCTGGGATCTACTGGGTATCCGTTTCGAGGGCCACCCCGACCTGAGGCGTATGCTGCTGGAAGAAGACTGGGTGGGACATCCCCTGCGCAAGGACTATCAGATGCCGGGACAGTGGGAGCAAGTGCCGCTCGAGGGCAAGGATATGACCGCCAGCCCGTTCACACCGACTTCTACTCCGACCACGGGCCCGACGCCCGGCGCGGAGGGATGACCATGGCCACTGAGGAAACGAAGATGAACAGCGGTTGGGCGGATCAAGACCAGGTTCCGGGGATCAAGAGTGAGCTCATGGAACTCAACATGGGCCCCCAGCACCCGGCCACGCACGGCGTGTTGCGGCTGCTCCTGGAGACCGATGGTGAGATCGTCTACAAGGTAACTCCCGTGTTGGGCTACCTGCACCGCTGCGCCGAGAAGATCGCCGAGGGCATCAACTACAAGCAATGGGTGATCTACACCGATCGCTTCGACTATCTGGCCCCGATGTGCTGCAACCACGCCTACGTCACGGCAGTGGAGAAGCTCATGGACGTGGAGGTCCCCGAGCGGGCCGAGCACTTGCGCGTGGTTGCTGCCGAACTCTCGCGAATCGCCAGCCACTTGATCGCTCTGGCCACCTTTGGACTGGATATGGGCGCCTGGACCCCGTTGCTGTACTGCTTCCGGGAACGGGAAGTGATTCTGGATCTGCTCGAGCGTATCGCCGGCGGCCGGATGCTCTACAACTACATGGTGCCCGGCGGTGTTCGCTACGACGTACCGGATGAGCGTTGGGTCAGCGATGTTCTCGAATTCATTACCATGCTCGAGACGAAGAAGATCAAGGACTACAACCAGCTCCTGAGCTACAACAAGATCTTCATCGGGCGGCTCGGCAACGTGGCCGTGATCAGCAAGCAGGATGCCTTTGATTACGGTTGCACCGGTCCGGTCCTGCGCGGGTCAGGCGTGAAGTTCGATTGCCGCAAGGACGATCCCTACTCGGTTTACCACAAGTTCGATTTCGACGTTCCCGTCGGGATGGGCGAGATGGGCACCGTCGGCGATTGTTGGGACCGCTACATGGTCCGGGTGCGTGAAATCGAAGAGGCCTGCAAGATCGTTCGCCAGGCTTTGGATTCGCTGCCGGGCGGTTCCTGCCAGGCCATCGAGCTCAAAAAACCCGTCAAAGTGCCCGCTGGTGCGGCTTATTCCCGCACCGAGAGCGCCAAGGGCGAAATGGGTCACTACATCATTTCCGACGGCGGCCAGACCCCGTTCCGGAACAAGGTGCGGTCCCCCTCTTTCTGTAATCTGCAGGTGATCGAGAAAGTCGGCGTGGGCCAGATGGTCTCCGACCTCGTCGCTTTCGTGGGATCGTTGGACATCGTACTCGGGGAGATTGACCGGTAATGGAAATCCTCACCGACCTGATCAGAAGCTGGTTCGGCCCCGACAAGATGTCGGACCAGGCCGTGTTCATCACCGTGGCCTCCACCATGGCGACGATCATGTTCATCGTCATGGCCTTGTGCGCTCTGATCTTCACCTGGGCCGAGCGCAAGGTCGCCGGTTTCATCCAGAGCCGGTATGGCCCGATGCGTACTGGTCGTTGGCACGGCTGGGCACAGGCCGTGGCCGACATGTTGAAGATTCTCGGCAAGGAGGACATCATTCCGGCCGAGGCGAACCGCTTTTTCTTCTCATTCGCCCCGATCCTGGTGCTGCTGGGTTCGTTGCTGGCGTGGGCCGCGATTCCCTGGTCGCCCGGCTTCGTATCGGCGGACCTGGATCTCGGGCTGTTCTACATTTTCGCGGTCAGTAGTCTGGTGATCGTCGGTCTTCTGATGGCTGGTTGGTCCTCGAACAACAAGTGGGCCTTGTACGGCGCCGCCCGTGGCGCGGCGCAGATGATCAGCTACGAGATTCCCCTGGCCCTGGCCTGCATTCCGGTGGTCATGTACACCGGATCGCTGAACACCACGGACATCGTCATCGCCCAGCAGGGCGGGATGCTGAACTGGTTCGTCTTCCGCAACCCGTTCCTTTTCGTGGCTTTCATCATGTATTTCATCGCCTCTATCGCCGAGACGAATCGAGGCCCCTTCGATATGCCCGAGACGGAGTCCGAGTTGGTGGCCGGGTACCATACAGAGTACACGGGCATGCGCTTCGCCTTCTTCTTTTTATCCGAATACGCGAACCTCTTCCTGGTGTCACTGATCGCCGCCATGGTCTTTTTGGGTGGCTGGTGGGCACCGATCCCGGGGCTGGATTTCGCCCCGGCTCTGACGTTCATCATCAAGGGCGTGCTGATGGTCCTTTTGAACATGTGGGTGCGCTGGACGCTGCCTCGTGTGCGGGTCGATCAGCTCATGCACCTTTGCTGGAAAGTGATGATTCCCATTTCCCTGATCTGCGTCGTCGGCGCCGGGATTTGGATGATGTTGTCCGGTCAGGCCGGCGCCTAACAGCGCGGCCGACCAACCTTTTGGGCGAACGCCCGAGGAGAAGTCGATGGCCCAGTACTTCGCGGACATGTACCAAGCAGTAAGTTCGGCGCTGATAGGCATGTCGATCACGATCAAGCATATCTGGAAGAAACCGGTGACGTTGCAGTATCCGGATGAGCGGCAGGTCATGTCGCCGCGCTTCCGGGGTTTTGTCCACAACGACACGAAAAAGTGCGACGGCTGCGGAATTTGCGCGAAAGCCTGCCCGGTCGACTGCATCTACATCGAGACCGAGGGCAAGGCCAAGGACCGCTACATGACGCGGTACGCCATCGATTACAACAAGTGCATCTGGTGTTCGCTGTGCACCGAAAATTGTCACGCCGACTCGATCACGATGAGCCATGATTACGACCACTCCGTGTATTTCCGCGACACCCTGGTCTACGAGTTCATGGATCCCAACGAGGCGAAGGTGCCTTGTCATCGAATCACGCGCACGGAGTTGGGCTGGTGGGTGGAGCCGAAGGCGGAGAAAAAGCCAGTCGAGAAACCTGCGCCCGAGAGTGGACCCTCCGATGACAAAGGAGAAGACCATTGACCGCTGATCTGATCTTCTATGCCCTGGCGCTACTTACGTTGGTACCGGCTTTTTGGGTTGTGAATTCTCGTAACATCGTACACGCGGGATTCAACCTTCTGTTCACGCTCCTGGGCGTGGCCGGCCTTTTTGCCTGGTTGGGAGCCGATTTCCTGGCAGTAACCCAGTTGATGGTCTATGTCGGGGGAGTATTGGTTTTGGTCCTGTTCACGGTGATGATGACAAGGGTGCCCCGGGCCGAGGGTTCCGGGGGCGGCGCGGCGCGCTATTTGGCTCCCGGTGTTTTGGCCCTTGGTGTTTTCGCCCTTCTCTTCAAGGTTTCCTCCGGCACCCAGTGGGCGGTTGTGGAGACTGGAGAGCCCCTACCGACCACCGCCATTATCGGCGCCAACTTCATGACGAATTACATCTTCCCCTTCGAGTATGTCTCGCTGGTGTTGCTGGTGGCCCTGATCGGCGCCGCCATCCTGATCCGTGAGCCCAAGGGGATTAGCGGAGACGGCGATTCAGAAGCCGGGGATGCGGAGGTCCAATCATGACCGTTGGTTTGACCCATTTCCTGACCGTCAGCGCCCTGCTTTTCGCCTTGGGCCTGTTCGGGGTGATGAAGCGACGCAACGCCGTCGGGATTCTCATGGGTGTGGAGCTGATGCTCAATGCCTCCAACATCAACTTCGTGGCCTTTTCACGCTACGTGCAGCACAGCATAGACGGCCAGATCATGGCCCTCTTCGTGATCGTGCTGGCTGCCGCGGAAGCGGCTGTGGCCTTGGCCATCGTGCTGGCGATGTACCGGAATTTCGGCACCGTCAACGCTGACACCGTATCTAGCCTGAAGCGATAAGGGAGACTCGTAGCCCATGAATCAGGTCATGAGATTAGTGATGAGCGACTCCGCCATACTCTATTCAGCGCTGGCCATTCTGGTCCTGCCCCTGCTGTCCTACGTGCTGACGTTCTTCCTGGGGAAGAAGCTGCCGCGCCAGGGCGATTTCATCGGGGTCGGTTTCATGGGAGTGAGCTGGCTGCTGGCCATCCGGATCTTCCTCTCCTTCTGGCAGATGGCGGATCCCACCTACCGTATAGAGGCAGCCTTCACCTGGATCGACCTGGGTGGCTTCAGTATCGACGCAGGCATATTGGTCGATGGCATGACCAGTGTGATGTTGATGGTGGTCACTACGATCAGCTTCCTGGTCCACCTCTATTCAACGGGTTACATGCACGGCGACCGGCGTTACGAGCGATTCTTCGCCTTCCTGGGCTTTTTCACCTTCTCCATGATGGGAATCGTGCTGGCGAACAACCTGTTCTTCCTGTACGTGTTCTGGGAGCTTGTGGGGCTGAGCAGTTACCTGTTGATCGGCTTCTTCTTCCACAAGCATTCGGCGGCCAACGCCAACAAGAAGGCCTTCCTGACCAACCGGGTCGGTGACTGGGGTTTCTGGCTGGGTATCCTGACCTTCTTCACCATCACCGGTACGCTTAACTATTTCGAACTCTTCGCCCACGTACATGCGGGCACCATCAAGGGTACGGTCTTGGCCTGGGCGGGCGTTGGTCTTTTCATGGGCTGTGTCGGCAAGTCGGCGCAGATGCCGCTGCACATCTGGCTGCCCGATGCCATGGAGGGCCCGACTCCGGTTTCGGCCCTGATTCACGCCGCGACGATGGTCGCCGCCGGTGTGTATATGGTCGCCAGGTTGGCTCCGCTCTTTGGTCCCAACGCGATGTTGGTCATTCTCTACGTCGGAGCCATCACCGCCTTCGTGAC
>JAHOYV010000039.1 GCA_019038745.1 Gemmatimonadales bacterium | reverse complement strand
ATTAAAAGGTGACGGGGCGACGAGCGTGGGTGGGGGAGTGTGTCGAGAAACTCGTCGCCCCGTATGAGTGCAAAACGGCCCCCAGACGGGTATGAGTATCCGGGGGCCAACTAACCCCTAATCGCCGTATACGGCCTCCATTCGTCGTAGAATCACCTGATTAAGCCCCTCCATCAACTTGATGCGCTGCGCATCGGTGCGCCACAACCCGGCTTCGACGCCCTGTCGCATCATACGCCTCAGTGGGTCGATGTACTTGGCGTCGAGTTCGTAGAGATCAATGCTCTCATTCTCGGCGGCTGCGGTGCAGACCTCAATCTGTTGTTGGATATCTTCGATTGTGATTGTGGCGGTCATTTTAGCCTCCTGTAGAATGGGTCAGTAGAAATGAATCCGTTGGATGGGAATTGCACCCACTCGCGCACGCTCGAATCATCGTGCCAACGGTTGCTGTTTTTGTCTTCACTAACGAGCGATTTTTTTTGATTCTTCCCGATTTGCTATCATCCAGCACACCTCTGCAGATCGTGCCCAGTCCGTTCTCTGCAATGATTCCGCCCCCGCGGCTAGCTTTTTGCCATCCCAGATTATTCAAGTCGGCAATCGTAATCTCGTCTGTGATCGTCCCTACGCTCTCGCGCTGGCCGCCAGCGAATCAATATCGCCCGACGGCTCTTTACATCAACTCAGGAAATAGCGTCGATGGTCAATGAACTTTTCAATGAACTGTTAATCCAACTGAGTAGATCAACTGAACTGTCGACATTCTGGTTTGCCGCGGCGATTTTGTCAAGCGTTTTTCTTGAAGTTTTTTTCGGCATCACGCATAACCCTTGCCGCTACAACGCTTTATCTTTTTTTACAGCTGGCATTTTGTTTGCCGGGGCTGCGTCGACAGTGCGAGTTTCAAGGATTTTCCGCCTGAGTTCCTGTGTGTCGACCTAAGCGATTTTGCTGTTTGCCAGTGCGATTGCACGAATTGGGCCGAAATAGCCCAGTGGAGCACAGCCTGGCCAGCCCTGTGCGCATAAAACGGCGACCCACCAGCCAAAGGGCACTTGTGGATCGCCTCAGTCCATTGACGTTTTTGGTTACTGGGTAGGCAATTTCAGTATCTCGTAACCGCCCGTGGCCAGCAATCCACACATTATACCGCTGAGTAGGTAATTGTCAAGGCCCATATAATACGAACCCAGAACCCCGACCACCAGGCCGCCGAGCGGATAGAAGGATTTGGCTATTTCGGGCAGCGGTAGACGCTTGAGCATCTGTATCAGGCCCGATATGATGATGACGAGATAGAGCATTTCCCGCGTTACGCTGACAATTTCTTCGACCGGCATTTCAGGCCCCATCATTTTGCACCTCCTGTTTTCGTCGTTTTCGGCTTCTTTTTCTGCAATCCAGCGCCCAGAGCGGCGGCTAACAGGCCAACCCCCAGCACAATCAGGCCCCCCTCCGGGCTAAATGCCCCAACAGCAGGCGCAATCTCTTGCAGTTGCTCGCCGGTCGCCTCAATCTCGGCGGCGTTCTCGTGCATGACCGCGCAGCCGGCGAGCGTGAGGCTCAGTACGGCAACGCACAACATCCATCTTCGCATTGTGATTCTCCTTTACGCAAGGATCGTCGCCCGGCCACATACGGAAAACGACCCGTTCCAGCCGCTCGATTCGGCGGCTTAATTGCTCATCGGTCATCGAGCTTCTTTTCGATACGCTGTAAGTGGTCGAGAACCGCCTTGAACGTCGCTTCGCTTCTCGTCGCCTGCTCGATGAACTGCTTCTCGACGTCCCGCGAAACATCGCAGCCCTCCGTTTTGAGTATCTTTAGCGACTCCTGATTGCGCATTTCTCGCTCTGATGCCATGGCGCAGTGTGCATCGAATCGCGCAAAGAAGCCCACGCTCGTTGCAATCATACTGCCGCCGATCACGAGGATTGTCAGCCAGTTTCGCTTGAGTTGATTTATCAATGGGTTGCTGTCTCCATTCGCCATGATGCCTCTCATTAGGTATGATAACTTATCGCCAGTTCTGCCCCCGTATCGACCACCACTTCTCCTCCGAACCTGAATAGCTGCGATGATGCCGCGATTGTAATATTGCCCTTGCTGTTCGCGATGTTTAGATTGGCCCCGTTGTAAACGTAAATATCCTTCCCGGCCCCGTTGCCGAGCACTTTCGCCCGGTCGTTGTTCGTGGTGCTGGAGGCGTCGAACGTGCCGCCGTACAAATATATCTCGCCGATGTACGCATCGTCGCCCGTGTCGTCGGGCAGCCAATTGAACGTTCCGCTGTACTGATGCAGCACGGCGATATTGCAATCGGTCTCGGCGGCCCCATCGGTTCCGTAGGTCAGCGTCCCGTTGCACAAGCGTACAGTGCCCAACATCGAATCGCTGGTCAGGGTTCCGTTCTGCATATCAAGGTTCATGGCCACAGCCCCGTTAACCTTGTAGGCGTCGTGCTCGATTGTGATCGTCGCGTTTCCCGCCCGGCCCCCGGTCGGCGCTACGATCATCGTGGCGATATAGCAGCCGGAGCTTGTCAATGATGCGTGCGCCGCATTCCAAGTCGATTCGCCGCTGGTCAGCTTCTCCACGTAGAGGGTTCCGGCAATGTGCATCAAGCTCGTGATCTCGGCGGTGTAGGTCGCGTCGTTTGCCAGTGAATACAGGTAGACGGTCGCGGCCTTGTTGTTGATGATAATGAGCGGCGTCGTGATGCTCGTCGTCTGGTCTGCCGTGCCGATGCAGATATAGTATGTGCCCGATCCCTCGATGATGATTTTCGACGGCGAGATTGTGAGCGGTTCATCGAGCGTGCCGATATTGCCGGTATGCCCGGACTTGATATGCAACATCGCCAAGTCTCCATTTCCGGCCCCGCCACTTTCAGTCCAGTCCATGCCCTCATCCGCTGCGACTGCCGAGCGAGAATCGAACACCGCAATATCGCCATCGACCGGAGCACTGCCCGACCAGTTCGTATTGTCCATCCAGTCGCCGTCCGTCGCCCCTGTCCAGTATGTCGTTGCCATCGTTTATTCCTTCCATTTTCCAAGCGGGCAATCTTTATCATCACTGCGTGCCGCTGCGGGCACGAAACATTTGCACATTCTGCACCATAACGACTTGCCAATCCAATAGTTTTCGGCACAGGTCTGGCAAACCCTGATCCTGTCGTCGGTGTATGGGCACTTTTTTTTACTCACGTACCGGCTGTAGCCCTGTGCGATTTGCCGCACCCTGCCGATCACTTGTTTTGATTTTCCGCAGCAAGCCATTACGCTTCGCATTCTTCCCAAGTAAATCTCGTATCGCAGATCGAGATCAATCCGCCGTATCCGGCAACAGTTTTTGTGGGATAGGGCCATGAAGCACCGCAATGGCTTAATTCAAACTCGTTTTCTGGGCGCGCTGTATGGCCACCACTGTGCGGTATCTCATGTTCTTCATCGAAAAACCAGATATTATCATCATCGTAAATTTCCGTATAGCTGACGATGCAGCCCGAAATATTCATCCGAACAGTAACAGTAGTCCCTTCCCATGCGATAGTGGTACTCCAAAGAGTTCCGCTGACCCACGGAAGACAAAAATCAATTCTAGGAATAATACTATTATCCGAACACCGTCTTATGCCAGATATTGCCGTATACCAATACGCGGGATAGTATGGAAAGCATGGCACATCACAGCCAGCTACTACCGTGGAATCTCCTATTGGACATGGCCCTGCACACAGATCGCCAGCGGAAACAACGATAGGTGTACCGCCGATTTTCCCGGTTGCATTGCTAAAATGCACTTTGCCAGTGCTCGGATTATAATGTGCGGCCAATGCGTTTGGCATTATGGTGCTGTGTAACAGTCACAGTCCTCCGTGTCTTGGAATATAGTCGTACAAGTCCACGTCCCCGATATGTTCACAATCGGGATATAATCACCGGAAACAAGGCGGGGTAGAGCCTCGTTCAATGCACCAGCCCCGGCTATTCTATTTGCAAACCGGCAGGTAACATCGAACGCATCGCCTGTTTCGCTCAAGTCAGAATCGAGCAGCTTCACGCTTATGAACTCATCCGCCGGGGCCGATTCCCGGCACTGCGCCATCTTGATTTCGCCGCCGCCGCCGCCCAGGACGCGCCGAGTCGCCATGCCGCCGCCGGTGCTCACAAAGCCGTCGCGGAATAGAGCGTTGACCATAGATTCCACAACCTTAATCAGCGAGTTCCACTGGCTCGCTGAGAATCTGTCCTTATTCGCTCTAAGCCGCTTAAATGAAATCATTAAATCACCAGTTGCGAAAAGTCCGCTGTCTCGTAAATATCAACATTGTCCGCCCCGTCTGTGATCCGTTCCCATGAAAGAGAACCCTCATCTGTTCGCGGAAAATGATTCCAGCCCTTGGGGTTGTCGATTGTGCCGTTGTTCCGGTATGTGAACCGCATCGTCACACTCCACATTGTAACGCCCAAATCGGTATATTCGCGGCCCAGCGTCGGGGTGCCCGCCAGCAACGTGCCCTCAAAGAAGGTGAATCCCAGTGATTTACTGTAGACGTCTGCATCATTGACAGTGCCCGGCAGCGCGAAAAAGGCGTTCGGCACACGTTCGAGACCGTGGAGTGTGTAGACCCAATCAACCAACGGTATTAGTTTCGCGGGCACTGTGAGTTCGTTTGAATCGAGAGATACCTTGTCCACGCCAGTGTCAAAATATAAGCCATTGCGAGGCAGTGTCAAAAATTCCATCGACGCCTCAAGCGATTCAGTGGCGTATATTATCGGTGAACCTGGCGGGGGTGGAGGCCACGGCCCCTCGCCGCCCTCAGCGGTATCGTAGGTCAGCGGGCCGTATGTGACTATCAGCCTCGCCTTTTCGTAGCTGCTGGTCGCTGACGTTGGCCTGCCGACGGGTTCGGTTTGAACCGACTGGGCGTATGCGATAATATCAGTTCCACCCTCCGGTTTGTACTTGTGCGGATGCTTGATGCTCGATCCTTGACGGTAGCCAAGAAGAGCACGGGCCAAAGCCAGCCTGTCGCCCCAATCGCAAAGCAAATGGCGATCGACACGAACATCAGTCTGAGCGACATATTCACGCGGGCTGCCAAAGTCCTCGGTGTACGAATATCCATCTTCGCTAAAAGTTTTATCTGCCATTATGGCCCCACGAATGCTACCGTTGCGAATTGCGTTAATGCCTTGCGGATGTCAGAGGTTCCGACCTCAACCGCTTTTGTCGTCTTCTTCTGTTCGTCCCGGATTTGTACTTGCATATCATTTTGCCCAGTGCCAACTTGGACTGACAACTGCTTCCAGAACTCTTTCACGCCGACAAAGGCAAGGCCCGGAGGCATAGCAGGTTCAACGATATCCGGTACTGCTTCAACCGGAGGGGCAAGTGGAACATAAGGCGATATGGCGCGTGGCCCCAATTCTTGCTGTATTTCCTTGACAGCGTCCTTAACACTACTTGCCATTCTACCGGCAAAGCCCATACCGAACGGCATTCCATCGTCTATGCCCGCCCCGGCAGTCGTTCGTTTCAGTAACGCATCCATTCTAGCCTTGTGCCGACCCTCTAAAACTGCTATGGTGTCATCGGAAAACAACTTCTTTGTCGCGTCGGCAACGCCCTGCTTCATTACTTCGCCGACACCGAAAAGAATGGTTTCGAGTTCTTTCCAAGCTACATTCGCGCGGGCACGCGGCATCAATCCCGGGTGCGTTGGCTGTGCTAACATCTCAGTGCGAACCCAACGTCCCTTGCTTGTTCCTATGTTCATGTGCCCGCCGTAATCCGGTGGCTCCCAACGTGGCCCAGACAAGGGCGTAACGTGCATGCCTCGACTTTCCGTTAGCCGATTATACCAAGGCAGTTCTTTATGCCATCTTCCCTTAAAGGCAAATTCGCCTGTTGGCTTAACGAGATTCCGGTATTCAGCAAGCACGTCTTCGTCCGTCTCAATTCCTAATGTCATCCCTCTTTTAACTGTATCAACAAACTGCTGCCCCATCATAGCGCCGATAGCCGCCATTGAAGTCCCGACCGCCTTTATCACCTCCATAAATGCTTTACCTAGATTCGCAGCGGCGCCTTTTGGGTCTTCTCGTAATAAGCCGTAGAATTCCTTCATCACGTCTATCACCGTTTCGATGGACGTGTATGCCTTGTCGGCCCAATTGACAATTTCCGTTTCGTTTTCAATCAGCCAATCTCGAAACGCCTTGGCGACTTCATTGACACGCGGCAAGAGTTGATTTCCAATCAAGACAGATGTCATCTTTATGCGCGAGCCAATGGTGCGAAATACATTCGTCGTGGCATCGTACGTTCGTTTCAGGTCACCTTGGGCCTTTGTTGTTTGCGAAAGAATCGCATTGAAACGAACATACACCTTTTGCACTTCGTTTAGAGCTTGGCCCTGCTTTATGATGCCGGCACGTATTGCCTGTTGTTTGATAAACTCTTCTTTGACGATTATGCCGAGGCGTTTCAATGGCTCGATTTCGCCCATCATCCCCGCCGACAACTTATCGAAAGCGATGCTCTGTGAGATATTATAATACGACGCCATGTCGTTCGATAACTGTACAAGCTGCTCACTCATCGCCGCCGCATTTTCGGCCCCGACACCTAATGACTCGAACATGGTATAGAATATGCCAACCTGTCGGCGCAACTCGTAAGCGTTAAGGCCCAGCGATTTACTAAGTTCATTCGACCACTTGCGCGTGCTATCGGCCATTTTGCCCATTGCAACCGTAAACAAGTTTTCGGATTCTTCGGCGCTCATAGCCACTTTGACGAGCGCCGCCTGCAAGCCAACCAGCCCGACAGTCGCCCATTTTGTGGCGCTGACAATCCGCCGACCCATTGATTTAATCATTCGGCCTATGCTGGACACTATACGACTCATGCCGGATGTAATCCGGCGAGACACAGACCGCATTGCACTTGATACCATTGCTTGGGCAGAAGCCAGCCCAGCCCTCAGCGGTTTCAGATTCGCCAGAATATCAACTTTTGCTTGCCCTAGCGTAGGCATCGTGGCCCCTTACCCTTACCTGGCGGAAACATCGCAGCCGCCGCCTGACTATTCGCGGTTGCGTCGCTCGTCTCATCGTCCGAGCAACCGGATTCCATTTTTATAATGTGCGGCATTGTCTTCATAACCGTTCTAAACTGCGTAAAGCTCAAGGCGAGAGTTTCTTGCAGGCCCCATCCGAAGAACCTGCATATCTGGCCGACGGCGATTGCTATCGCTTCCTCGCCTGTGTTCTTTTCGCCGGGGCCTTCTTGGGGTTTGCGGGGTCGCCGTCTTTTTTGGGCATGATGAACTGGATAACTTCCGCTATCATGCCGATTGGAACAACTTGCATCGCTTCAATGTGCGAGATTTCGGGGTAGGCATATTTAAGGCTGAGATAAATCAAGTAACCGATACCCTCTGGCGTCGTCTCGGCGTGCTCGATTTCTTCGTCAGTCGGCGGCGAGCAAAGTTTCTCCAGCAACACCAGCGGATCGATGCCCTCGATATCACGCGCCAGTTGCTTAATCTTTTCTGAATGCCGGGATGCGTTGATGTCTCGCTGTTCTGCTACCCACGCGGAAAACGCCGCGTAATCGCCGAGCGAAAGCTCCGTGAACTTGAGGGGCCGGTCGGCCCCAATATCAAACTCTCGTTTCGGTCTGGTGTAACCTGCCATATTCAAAGCCATTGGGATTCTCCAGAATCGTTAATATGTTTTGCGGGACGCGCCGGAATAGTACGCAAGCAGCGAATCCGCCCCTTGGAATTCGTATGTGATACCGGGTTTGCCCGCCGCATCTGCGTTGATGCTCAGGCCCGAACAGATACATTCACCGTAAAGCATTTTGTAAGCTCCGGTGTCGGCCTCGAAATACAACTCGATATACGCGGGAACGTCGCCCACGCCGTTCGGGTCGCCAGGTATCAGGCCGATATCGGAGCCAGCCAGTTGCAAATCGCACGTGACGGACGCAGTCCAATCCGCAAAGACCGGCAGGAACGTCGCCCATGTATCGCCCATCGCCGTGACGTCGATATATTGTCGTGATGCATCAAGAGACCAGCTTTGTCCGCCTGTCAATTCCTGCCTTGAAACCTCAGCGTCCCATTGTATCTCGGCCAATTTGCCGTGCATTGTCGCCATTTTTAAGCCCTCTTAGGTCGGATCTGTCTGTTCTGTCAGCGTACCGTCGCCGATAAATGAATAGTTGATAACGGCGTTTCCATTAACATCCGTTGACGGCTGCGCGTTCCTGAGCCATACAGAACCAGTAAGCATTTTTCCGCTCAAGCCCGGCGATTGATAGTAGACATCCAGCGTGCTCGTTGACGTGTCAACCAAATCGCCTTCGATACTGGGTTCAAGTCCAGCGGAATCGACATAAGCCGTGACGGAGGCTTCCCAGCGTTTGATCCCTGCTGTATATGATTCAACGCCGGGCGAGGCGTTCCAGTACGCCGTTTCGGTCGGTTCTTTGCCGACTGCCGCCGTATGCGATGTATGGCACTCGTAAACGGCCCCGCTGTACGTCACCACATCGCCAACGTCGTAAGTGCCGTAAGAATCCGACCATGCGCCTATGACTTCGAGTACGCTCGTCGCCGGGGCAATGTCGGATGATGCGTTTATCGACCAGTCGGTCACATTGGCAATCGGAGTGCTGCCATATTGCACCGAACAGTATTTTCCTGAACCAGCCGCCATGTTTCACCTCATTTCTATTAGACAGATGGGGCTTCTGCGAGGACGCCGTTACCCTGCCATGATATCGAGACGCGGCCAGCGCCGGGAGCAGAACCACTCGGCGTGATATTCGTGCAAATAGCCGTGCCCGAATACTTTTGGCTGTCAGTCTCCTCAAAGTCGATTGTCAGTGTGGCCGAAGTTCCCAGTGCGGTTAATCCCACACCGGCAAGGGGCAGAACGCCCTCGAAGCTCGCCGTCCAGTCCTTCATGCCGACCACGTATTGCTCCACGAAATCAGACAACTGCGTTACAGTCACATTCTCAACGGCGACGTTTGCCGTTACGGTAACCGTCCCCATTTCAAGCGTGAGGCCCGAAAATGTGACGGTCGTTTTCTTGCTACTGAAAGCCGCCATTGCTTACTCCTTTTCAACTTTCATTGTCATATAGAGCACACATTCCCATTGTTCATGCACGCGCATAATTGGGCCGACGCTCATCAGTTGCATTGATATGAAATTGTATCCGCTGACACTTAACGTCTGCCAGTTGTACGCATCCTCGATTGCCTGTATGCAATCGCGTATTTCTTCGCCGCCATCAACTGCATCGCTCGCTACATGAAACAGCCAATCGACTTCGACGATGGCATTCGCAGCCGTGCCGGTAATTTCTTCGCGGTCGTATCCGCCCATGCGGTAAACGCAATATGGCGTCGTAACGCTGTCCGGCGATTGATGAAAAAACATCCCGCCGGGGAGCACTATTTTAAGGGCCTGCGTCGCGTTGTACTGGTCGAAGATTGCTTTTGAGGCTTCTGTAATCATGCGTAAGCCCTCCGCAATCTCTCTAGAATCTTACGCCGCATCCGCTTGACGGCGGGCCGCAAGTGCGGTCGCGGCTCCATTTTGCTCGTTCCTTCTTCGAGATAAAAACCGTAATCCAAATCGCTGCCCACACCTGTTTTAGCGGCGCTAATGCCACGACGTTTAGCGTTTTCCTGCTGGAGTTTCTTTGTGTCCGAGCCGACGAATGCGTGAACCTGATCCCGCTTGACGACAACCTCGTGGGATATCGACGCCCTGTACGCCCCGTAATCGACTGCTGGGGCCTGGCCCGGCTTGCTGGGATAATGACGCTTCGACTTTGCCCCTTTACCAGACCGACGCGTCCCCTTTTTGCCCTTTTTGGTTGTGCCTAACTTGGAACTTACCGTAAAATTCTCTTTGACATCTCGCTCGACGATAAGCGCGGCATCGGTCATTGCACTGACCCCGGCTTTTGTCGCCAGCCTCATTATCTTTGTGGCGTGCCATTTTATAACGGACATCAATCCACCTCCCATAACGAGATTTCAAGATGCCTGTTGAGGCTGCCGGGATTGTGTATGCCATCGACTTCGAATACGCTATTGCCGAACTCTACGCGGTCGCCTTGTTCTATCGTCAACGCATCGTCGCTCGCGTCGCAGTACAGAGTAAATAGTCTGAGCGTAGATATCTTGCCGGCAACTTCGATTTCGCGGACGCTGTTCGGAGTCATGCGGCAGCGAAGCGCGCTGATGCGGTCGGCATAGGCGCTTTGTACATCGCCAGTCGCCGACGTAGTTTCAGTCTTTTTCCTGACTGTGCAAACTCCGGTCATAAACGTGTCAATCGGCACTCATCCACCTCCTGTATTTCGCGAGGCGCAGCACAAGGCCCTCTGGAATCGCATTGCTCTGCTGTGCCTTGCTGTAGGTGATCGAATGGTCGCCGAGCTTTTCGGCCTGAATTGACGGGTCGATTTTGCGGCCTCGATAGTAATAATCGGTCAACTCGATTGCGATGCGCTCGAGGTCCGCAGGGATAGTCGCCCAGCCAGCCGAGTATTTGACCACGATATTCTGCGTACCCCTCGTCAGGCTCGATGCAAACGTGATGACCCCCTCGTCGGTTGCAACCACGTAATCTTCGGCTGGCGTGCCGGGAATGGTCGCGTAAGTCAACTGGTCAAGACAACCTCTGCCATAGACCGGCAAGAGTTCCGTCGCCGCCCATACACCGTAATCGGAGAGCAGCAATTCCGCATCCCAGCCCTTGCCCAAAGCGTCAATCGCGGCAACCAGTGTGGTGAGCGTATACGAGGACAGCGTTAGAGCGTCTGAGCCTGCGTCTGAGCCACCAGAGATAGTAAGGGTCATTGTGGTAGCGCTGATGTCGACGCTCGCATTGTAGGCGTCCGTGGACGTGTTGGCGATACTGATAATATCGAGTACGTCCGTGCTGACCAGCGAAATCGCCGTGATCGGATATTGATCGAGGATGATTTCGCAGTCGCCTTCACCGTTGTACCTCTCGCGGTACGTATCCGCTACCAAATCGCGGTCACATTCAACCTGAATCGCTTTCGTCGCGCGTTCAAGCTCCAATGTAATCAGAGCATCGTCCGCCGAGTCAGTGATCCCAGCGTGGGCCTTATAATTCGCGAGAGTTGTGAGCGTACTCATTGAAGCCTCCTAGTTGGGCGGCGTAACATCACGCATTCTGCTGACAGCAACGCCAAGCCCGCGCAATCGCAGTCGGAACTTCTGACGCAGACTGAGTTTGACGCTCGGACTAAGCGGCTGATCGACTTCGTAGACAATCACCTTGCCTTGTACGTGGAGCCGGTAAAGATGCCGCATCTGCCGAATCTGATTCTCCATGTAATCAAACTGGATCATCACGTGGTTCGGGTCATTCGGATCGAACGTGTTCGGGTCAAGCGCCGCCGCCATCACATTCGGATCGTCAATCTGGCCCAATTCCGCGTAAGTCGCTGACTCTGTCGTGCCCAGCACATAACCAAATACCGCTCCAATCAGCGCCAAGCCGATTAACAATGTCTTTGATCGTCTCATTTGATTCTCCTATATTTCTTGAACTTTAAGCCATACCTGTATTGTGTCGCTGCCTCCCGATTCCGCCTTTACGCTACAGGATATCCGCGTCCCCTTATTGAAGATGAATCCAGTCCCTGGAGGATGTTCTGTGCCTTGAAACTTTGTACTGTAAAATAGCGTCTCGTCATAAAATGTAGAACCACTGTCATCGCTAAAACGAACGGAATGCCATTGGGTCACATTGGGCACGGTTACTATGCCGACAACTCGGAACGGCACGTCTATGGCTCCAGCGGCTATTATCTCAGTGTCGGCTCCCCATGTATTGGCGTCAACATGGGCCGTCGCCGTGATTCCAGCCAGGTTAGCGGGGCTGGTATATATCGGGAAATCACCGGTGATATGTTCGAAGATATGGTCGCCGACTTCGTCGTCTATGTTCGTGGTGCAGCCGTGAAAGTTGACGCCGAAAAAGTGCTGGGCATTGCCTGCGTCGATATCTATTCCGATAGTGCAAAGCCCCAAATCCATATCGACAAACGTATTTACATCGCTATCAGCGTTGAGTATATGGATTCCTGTTAAGCAGTTGTGCATGTGAATATGGGTCATTTCGTTGATGCTGGCGTTGTTCAGTGTCAATCCCGTCGTGTACGATTGATTGCCTCGCACTTCGATATCCTGTATTTTCCCACCGTTTATCGTCGCGCCGTCCCCGACCCAAATACACGAAGAAGCCCCCGTTGCGCCAATAGCATTGAATCCGCAGTGATTAACCCTAAAGCCTTTACCTGTGAGCACAATACCGTTACCCGACCCGGTTAACCCAAACGCCAAACTCTCTACACTTGCCTTGCCCGTAAAATTCAAAATCGAAGTGGCCGAAGCATGAGTATTTTTGATGCTTGCCCACGCGCGATGCGTTCCTTTAAGAATATAATTGCCTGACCACGTCGGATCACCGGTGGTATTGATATCGTACCATGTCGGGTTTGGGCCAATAAGTATCAGCGTTGCCTTGCCGGTATCAGTTGGCGCGGCGTCAAGGGCGGCTTGAATCGTAGTGAAAGCGCCGTCCCACGTCCTTCCATCTGTGTTGCCGCCAGACGGAGAGACGTACAGGGTGTCGGTAACAGCCCGCCCGATTATGCCCGCTCCAATTTCATCGAGTCTGCCGAAATAGCTCATAGTATTTTCCATTGCCCGGACGCGATATCGCATAGCACGACATTATCCCACTGGCTCAGACTGACATTCACTCCAGCGCCGCCGCCGTCGATTGCATCTGTGCCGTTCGGGTCGATTTCGACAGTGCTACCAGTGGCGTCGATACGGCTGATATGATAGACCCGCCCCGAACCGCTTGCGGCTGGCAGATCGGCCTCCATATTTGCTCCAGCGTTACAGACAACCACGTGATGCGCAGAGGTGAGCGTGGTGGTGGCTGTTATCGCAGTGACATGGTACTCATGTCCGGCTCCTGTCGATAAACCGCCGCCAAGCGTTATGCCAGCAGCGCTCTTGATATTTGTCAGGGATGCGTTTCCTATCATACATTGATTGCTTGCGTCCGGCTCGGCGTCATAGCCTATTGCAATGCTGTTGGTGTAGGCAAATTTCGGAGTCAATGTATGAGTTCCAGTTCCACCGCCTGTAATGTTGGCGGTTCTGGCCTCAAGAATGTCGACGCTTATAATCTCGAACTGCTCCACATATCCCGAAGTCATGCCGGCAGGAACTGTCCCCGTGCTGGTTGGCTTGAGATTTACGTATGTACCAACACTGCCAAAGCCATGCGCCGCAATCGTGATACGCTCAGTGCCAATATCGACGTCGCCGCTAGCAAACGTTTGTGCGTTCCCAGAATCCTCGTCAAAGTTCGAGAATGATCCCGAACCTATGGCTACAATTTGGTCGGCTATATTATTATAGCCCGCTGCGTCACCGACAACAGCGACATTGTCTCCGGTGTTGTTGTATATCGCGCTCTCGCCGGTTCCAGTAACAGACGCCCCTGTGTTAGCAAAGCCTGTGTCCTCGCCAAACGCGCTCAATCCCTCGCCGCGATTGAAGTAGGCAGACCAATAGCCCCACGCGGCCACTTTGTCAGCCGTATTCGACTGCCCTGAAGACGCGCCACCAAAAGCACACCAGTCGCCTGTATTGCCATGCCCTGCATATCTGCCGAAGCCTGTGAATCTGTAGCCGGTATTGGTATGCCCGCATCCGTAACCTGCGCCCGTGAAGTCTTCACCAGTGTTGTTATTTCCGCATGACACCCCTAAATATGTCCCATACAAAGTATCTTCACCGGCGTTGAAGCCAAACATTATAGCATTGTTTGCGTCGTAAATACGGCCAATCTGCCGACCATCAAGCGATAAAATGCCGTGTCCGGTTCCATTTCCACTAATATCAAGGACGCTATCCGAATTGGTGGCCGATGTATTCTGGATTGACATGTCGCCATTAACAGTAAGGTCTGAACTGAATGTAGTTGTTTTATCCTGCGCACACGTGAATACTGCTTGATTGGCTTGCTGCTTTACGCTAAACAGGTCGCCTGCCCCGCCTTCGTTCTGGATATACCAACGGGGCGAACCGGCTTCGGCCAGCTTAAATCCAGAGGCATAGCCAGTCGTTGTGGTGTTAATGTGTATATAACTCGCCGCTGTCGCCGGGCTCGTAAAAAAATAATCGCTCAGGCCGCCGAAGTTGACGCTGTTGTCGCCCGTTATCCCCACGGTGATACCTAATGTATCAACTGCGCCTGCTCCAGCCGCATATCCCCCGATAATCAAGGATCGATACACGCCCTCCTGTGCGGCCCCGAACAGTTTCACGCTCACGTTGCCGGGGTTCTCGATATTGAACATCGCAGGCGACGTTCCGCCCATTTCGAGGTAAGCCTGATTGTTCGATGCGTAGAGTTGCACGAATTCCGCGTTGTCCTCGTCGTAGACGATCAGCTTCTTGCCGCTCGGCAGTGTTTCGTCGCCGAAACGATACGCGCCGCGAACATAGTGCAGCCCAACGGCCTCAACGGGCGCAACGTAAAACAAACATAGCAAGAGTAGAATAAGCCGCTTCATCGTAGTCGCCCTTTAATAAATGGTTGCGATGTCAGCCCCAGCCGTCGCTGCCTCAGCGCCACCCCCGGCAATATCGCGGATGATGATTTTGAAAAACTGATACTCGCAAGTGTCGAATGCGAGCTTTGCGATTCCGCCGCCGTTGACGATTGTGTCCGGGGCTCCGGGAATAACAGAGACAGCGGTCAGCCATTGCTGGTCGGTGATGACAATAGTGTCGCACCAGAATTCGTTTGTTTCGCCGGTCTGAGTTGCCCCAGTGGTTGCGGTTCCATGCGCGACATACTCAGCATCGTCGGTGATCGTCTTATAGGCCCACAGCGTCCACGCCAGCGTTTTATCCGCAGCGGCAGTGCCCTTTATTTTGACGTGAGCGGCCCCGACGGGCTTGAGAAATGCGATGGTTCCGTCGTCGACCTCGACCGGAGCGGTCTGCTGCGTCGTCGCGGTAAGTTGCGTGTCCTCTGTCGCTGTGGCCGTTCGCAGGGTCCGATATGCCGTACTGCTCCCACCGGCCCCCTGCATAGCGCTCATCAGGTGTACAGGGGCCATTATGGGCTGACCTAACACCACGACGATGGACACGGCGATTATTGCTGCCGTGACGAATCCCATAAATACTGTTTTCGGCTTCATGGCTTTCTCCTTAGCGGCTCAAGACCTGTACGACCTTGACGTAGTCCACGTGCATGATCGGGTCGTTGGTTCCACCGGACTGACAGACGAAACTCGGTGTCATTTCAACAATCGGGATATTGGCCGTTACGTGCTGCAACGCCGTTGTGGTCGAAATCAGAACGTCGTCGATGTACTGGTCGACCGTTGAGAGGCCGGAAACATGGAATCCAACCTTGATCCACGTATCCTCCTCGATAGTGGCCGCCGCTTTAGTCTCGCCGGTTCCAGCCTTTTCAGACGAGAGCAACAGGACGCCGTCATCCGTTACGCACTGCCAGGCGATATGACTCGCAGATGCGTTGGCGGATGTATCGATGATCGCCGTATCAGTCTCGCTCAGCCCGACGAACAACTCGCACTTGTCGAATGTATCCACGATCTTGAAGCGGGCCTCGAACCATATATCCTTGTCCGCAGCAGGCAGGAAACACTCGCCGATCTTCTGGACGTTCGCGCCTTGTGTTACCGTCGCGCTGTCGCTGTCGATCAATAAAACGCCGCCAGCAGCATCGTCAATACTAACGGCGCCTTGAGACCCTGCCTGTGTAACAGTCCAGCCAGGCAGCGAAGTTGTCGCCACGGCGTCGTTAAACTGCGTGAAGTCCTCGCCGACCACAGCAGCGAGACCCGGATTGCAGGCAATAGCGAGCAGCGGGCACGTTGCCCAAACACCCTTTTTGTGCTCCGGGTTCAGATGCTCGTCGTAAAAACTCATGATCCTGTTTTTCCAGTAAGCTCTGGTCTGTGTAGCGGTCATCGTCGTACCCCTTCAAATTGGAATTCCATTCCTGAAAATCTCCCGCAAGGCCGCACGGTGCAGACCTCGCGGGAGAATCCATTCTCAAGCCCTATCGTCAGTCGGTTATGGCCGTCGGCATCCCGGCCCCGTGATACCTCAAATCGGTGAGCACATAAACAACATCGAGTACCGTATTCGCCGCATTCGCTGTGCCCACTCTGATGCAGTCGAAGTTGTTATCGCAATCGAGCGACGCCGGATCGACCTCGATTACGTAGAGCAAGTTCTTGGCGTTCGTGGTATCGGTCGTGAACGTATCACTGGCGACCGTAGTCTCCACCAGCGTATCACTGGCCCCTGTATCTGTATTGGCGTACATGGTGGTGAAGCCTAGAGCCTTTTCGTCCGTGCCGGCAACAACAGTCGCCTGCAACAGTGTAATGGCCGAACCCGTAACCGTGTCTCCGTTGTCAACCGAAATGATGATGCTCAGGTGCCCGGCGTTTCGTACGCTTATATAATCCGGCGTACTCGTGCTGGGAGTAATCGGAGCAAGGCCCTGAACCACTTTTGCGTTTTCGCTTAATCTGTTCTTCATCTTACAAACTCCTGTAAATGACGTTTCGTTTCAGCATTCATTCTCCGTCCGCGATTCGTTAGAATCAGGAGCGAGTCTCAAGGGTGACGAACGGACTCAGGCTGTCGCCTCGTTTCGGGGTCAACGCGCCGGTCCACCAGGGCTGACCATCGTATCGCGAGATAAAGCGGAACGCCGTCTCATCGTAATCGAATCGCAGGTGAATACTCGAATCAACTTTCATCGAGGCCCCAACCTTCTGGCCGACGAGATACTGTCGCCAATCCGCGAGAATCAGGTCGCCCTTTGTGCCGAGAGACTGACAATGCGATGTCAGTTGCAGAGGCTTGCCGAGCAAGCTCGTCGCGACGGCGCCGGTTGCATCGCCTCTCAGCAATCCTACACCAGAACCGCCCGTACCGACCGACAGCGACAGTTGCGCTAACTGCGGGAAGCACGTGGGATTCGCCATCCACAGCGCGTAAGGATGCGAGCCGGGGAACATTCTCGCCCACATATTCAGAATGTTCAGCGTGAGCAATTCGCTCGACGTCTGGCCGGTTTCAGCACTTACGCTTATCAGGCATCCTGCATTGAGAATACCGAGCGGCTGGCCTGCTCCGGTTCCATTGACGAAATCGTCGTCCATCTGGTATCCGAGAGCCTGCCCGAACATGGTCGTGAGTATCGGCTGCAACGACATCGGCGAGTCTTCCAGCAATTCGCTCGTCACATACGCCAGCCCCGCCAGCTTGTTGAGTTCGAGTTTAACGTGCGAGAATTGCGGCTTACTCTTTGTAATCTGCGCCGCCTCATCCGGTCGATAGATAATCACGCCGCCGAAAAAGCTCGATGCCCTCGACGATTCCATGACTATGGGAATCTTGATTGAGTTGGTCTGCATCGGAATACTGGTCGCGCGGGAACTGATGAACGATTCCTCCATCGCTATCCGAAGCAGTTCGCTTCTGAACTCTGTCGGCAGAAGCACGCCGCCATCAGCGCCGACGCCTTCGCTCAGTCCTTCGGCTTTGCAGAAACCGTCCCACTTGTTGATGGCCTGAGAACCTTGCTCGCCCGGGCCGGCCTTGTAAACTTCCATTGCGAAATGGCTCATCGAATGGAATCCTGCCCGCTTGATGTAGTCATCTTCGCCGGTCACGATTGTCTGAGCGGTATTCTCTTTGATGCGTTCATCGGCTATGCGCCGAATAGTGCCTTCGAGTTCTTCCTCGATCATATTGCCGCCGAGCGGGCTGACAAAGACTCTGTCGGTGGCCTTGGCCTCATAGATTTCGGCGACTCCCTGCTTCACGAGCGTCTCAGCGCCCTTCTCGGTGGCCATGAGAACCTGGCCGAGCGGCCATTCCGGGTTCACGCCGTCATCCCATTCTTTGACGAGACGGATTTTGATGGTAAGTTCATCTTTTGCGTTCGGCATTTCATACTCCTTTTTTTCGATGTTTCGATTCGATGACCTGCGAATCTCCACGTCACGCCTGATATCTCCAGCTTTCGCCTGATATCTCCAGCGATCGGCTGATTGCTCCGATCAATACATTACGCCCCTATGGCGTTTAATCGCCTCGCCCACGAGTTCGTCGGTGGCGGGCGCTACGGTTATGGGTTCGGCAACTCTGATATCGCTGACCGGCTGGACTTTAATTGCGACTGGGGCAACTTTGATCGTGGTCAGTTCCGGATGCGGCTCGGCTTCCACTTCGGGTTCGGGCTGGCTGGGCGTTTTTGTGGCCATCATCAGCGTTTCTTCTTCGTCGGCTTCGATTGCTTCGACATCGAATCCGGCGAATTTTGCGTCTTCAATCGTAATCGACGCAACCTTGATAGCCTGAGCGAGCGCGTCAGGATTGGCCGGAACAGGCACGGCAGAGAACTCCAGCAACTCCCACTTCGGATAGATGTAACGAGCTTCTGACCACTCAGGATGGGCTTTGATTTCTTCGGGTTTTGGCGGTCGAGGCTGCTCTGTTGGAACAATCCCAACCGAAAACGCCGAAAGAAAACCATTTTTGTATAGTTGGTACACTCGCTCAGCTACATCATCCTCGGCAAATTGCATCTTCGCCGTGATCCGGTTCCGGCCCTTTTTCAACCATAGAGCCCGCGCAATTGGGGGCTGTGAATAATCGTGCGCCCAGAGTACGACGGGATTTTTCAGATACGCTATCGCGTCCATGCCCTTGGGCAGAATGATTTCGTGGTCGCGGTCAATTGTGTCGGTGTTTATGATAGCCGTCACAGTGCGTTCGGTTTCGTCGGTCTCGGTCTTGGCAATGTATTGCCGTAATGTCTTTTTCAGCTTCTCAGTCATGATAGCTCCTGTCAAAGCGCGTATTCTCGCCCCTTGTGCGCCGCGACGCATCGCGGGCAAGCGGGCCTGCCTGATTGGGTATCAGTTTTGCACTCACTCTTGCGAACCGACGAATTGCACGTTCCGCAGGTCACGAACGGGTCATTGATAGGCGGCAAGGCCTTTTCTGGCTTGACGGGCTTAGCTTCAAGTCTCGCGATAATCTCGGCTTTCGTGCCCGTGCTATCGAGATTCCTGCTCTTGGCCAGCTTGACCAACGCGGTCTTTTTGAGTTTCGAGTACTCACTCATCGTCCGATTCTCCTGTGATTTCTGCTCTTGTGATTGTGTGCGGCCTGGCCGGATCACCTTTAGGCTTCGGGAAACGTCGGGCGTGGACTTGTGCCGCCGTCAACTTTGGCCTCATCGCTTTGTCTTTGACGTTTCTCTGCATTGTTATTCTCCGATCAGGATTGGCACGATTGCGCAACGGCAGTTATGTGTTGCAAGGTTTGAGGCTATGTAGTATGATTGGGCGGTTTCAAGGTTGTAAACGTAGCCACGATAATGAAAGGATGAAATATGAGAAATCGTTGTAACATCCAAACTTCGCCCGATTGCACTCCTGAGCCGATGCAACAGCCGCAACTCTCGTTGCCGATTGATGAAATCTTCAACATGTACCGCAATGGAATGTCCGTTAATGCTTTGGCTAAGCGGTTTGGCTGCTCGCGCAGGGCCATTGGCCGGCGATTGCTGGCTATCGGCTACCGCCCCAGAACGCGAAGCGAGGCCGAGACGGTTAAGTGGGCGAATATGAGCAGCAGTGCCCGTGCCAATCAAGTCAGAGCCGCCCACGCCGCCTGTAAGGGCCGCAAAGTCTCTTGGGCTGTCAAATGCAAGACTGCACAGACGCTCCAAAGATTTCCGCAAAACGTCTCGCCATGCGAAATCGAGTTGGGGCAAATGTTGCTTGATCGCGGCATCGAAACCGTACCGCAAAAGGCTTTTGGAGCCTATAACTGCGACCTCGCTGCCGCCCCCGTCGCCGTGGAAGTGTTCGGCGGCAACTGGCACTGGTACGGCAAACACCTTGCTATCACGCAAGAACGCTTCCGCTATATCCTCAATTCTGGCTGGTGCATTTATGTGGTCGCCGTGAATGAAACTTCGCCGCTCACTGGCGCTGTTGCAGACCACTGCGCGGCCTACGTCCAAAGCGTTCGCAGCGACCCACCCGCCGTCTGTGAGTATCGGGTGGTTTGGCGTGCAGGCGAGTTCGTCACCAGCGGCAGTGCGAATGACAAGCATATCTC
Source organism: Gemmatimonadales bacterium (assembly GCA_019038745.1). Lineage (GTDB taxonomy): Bacteria > Krumholzibacteriota > Krumholzibacteriia > LZORAL124-64-63 > LZORAL124-64-63 > JANTGJ01. Next base: position 21,750 of record JAHOYV010000039.1, on the reverse strand, counting down.
CATCATAAAGCCGTTTACTAACAGACAAAATCCGGCCACGGGGCGATACGAGACTGTCGCCCGGTAAGCAATTAGGGTGGAGCGGCGGGTGCAAAACATCTTCGTATTGGAATTTGAGGATACCCTCGTCGGCCCCCTCCATTTCAGTACCAGCGGATTTATAGGGTGCGCCAAGGCCGGATTCTTTGCCATCCATAGCCGCACAGAATTGGCATCGCCTCCCATCCCCGGAGGTAACCCACTTCGTCCCGCTCACTCGGCCTGACTGCCGGTAGCCCTCCATTGCCCCGCGATTCCACGCCCAGATTGTTTCGGTTCTGGCGATTCTCATCGCCGCGTGCTGTTCCATGCCCTCGAACACGGCGGCTACACGTTTCTTGAGCAGTGCAGGCCCTTCACCTTCGGCCATGCCGGCGGCAATGGCTTTCCGCAAATCCTTGACTCTCGTGTTAAGGTTCTGTTGTATGTGCCCCGTCCGCGTTACGGTCAGTGCGTGATCGACGTGGTGATTGAGCGGATTGAACTGAGTTTCGACGTTCATCTGCCGCATAGCCCGCTCGGCCCCGGTCATAAACGTGTATCTCAAAAACGGGTCTGTGCGCTCCTTGAGCAATTTTTCCCACTTCTGCATATCGAACCAGCCGGACATGAAGTCGTCCGGCGATGCCTTTTCAATGCTCTTGACCAGGCCTTCTCCGTACTCGGCCAATTCCGCCATGAAGTCGGCCCGCATTTCGGCGAACGTCCGAACCAATTGATAGCGGAACGGCTCGTTCTCGAAATTCGTGGGGTGTCCGAGCGGGGGCACTCGCTTGCTTGTGGCCTTGTTCTTGTCCTCCTGGCCGCCTCCGTCGCCGTCTGCTGGGCTAACTAGCGGCGACTGGCCCGCAATGCTCAGCGGCACAATACCCATCGACACGAGCGGCTCATCGCCCCACGGCACGTCTTCCTCGTTCGCTCTGCGCCGTTCGAGATTGATTGACGAATACTGTGTTCTAAGGTTTGTTTCGCGCTCCTTGAGCATCAATTCGACGTTATCCGGCACGGGATTATCGAACGCCAGAAACAGGTTAGGATCGAAACGCGGGGTCAGATTCTCGTTGAACTTGCTTTCGGCCTTGCGCAGCCTGGGCAGTATTGTGCTCTTGGCGTATGCGTATTCGCCCGCCTCTGCGTTCGCTCGATTGACGTTTTCGACGGTCAGCTTCGACAGCGGAACGCCAAATATTGCGGCGATTTCCTGCAACGTCGCCTTGCGGCCCTGGAGATACGCCATATCTTTCGGACTCATAGCAATCTGTTTCAGGTCGGCCCCGCCATAGAGAAATCCCGGCTGGCCCCTCTGTCGCGCTCGGCGGAACTTCCGCGCCCATAGCTTCTCTATTCGCGACTGTTCGCCCGGTTTCGGCTTACCTGCTTCGGGCGGATAGGTGATAACAAAATCGGGAACGCCGCCGTTTTCAAAGATGTTCTTCTCATGCAGATTCATTCCCATATTCAAATCAGCAGCAACCGCAGCGGCCTGTAACGGCCCCATCCCGTAGAATTGGCTTGTAGGATCGAGATACTTGAAGTGGATAATGTCGGCGGGATCGATAATGTATTTCTCGGCCCCATTAACGGTAAATTCGTAGTGCTTGATGAACTTCTTTTTGTCCGGCACAATGGTCATGTATTGCGGCATTCGCGGCCATATTTCGACCGGCGTACCGAGACCGTCGTTTATGATCTGTAGGTAATGATTGCCGACGAGCTCCTGATAGAGGAATAGCCCCTCCATCAGGTCGAATTCGCCCATGAACTCATTCACATTTCGGAGCAAGTCCAGTAGCGGATGCTCAATAACTTCCTCGATTTCGACCGCAGCGCTCACGTATTTGTGGAGCGTTTGCGATTTCGCCATATACGCCAGCCGGTTCGGATGAACGTCTTTCGTGCGGAAACGGGCCTTTTGCCGCGTGCTTGTCTTCGTCGCGTAGAGCTTGAGCGGCACTTCGGCGCAGCTTGCGGCGTTAATCCGCGCGCAGGCGTAGACGTAGCCGGTGTATTTCTCGATTAACTGCCGCGAATTGGCGCGTTGGTATGTGGGCCGACCGGCCTGAAACTGCGTAACCGACCAGCCGCCATGCTCTGCCCCCTTGATTCGCTCTGACAGCCAACTCCACAAACCCATAGTCGCGTCCCAAAGTGTCGCGGCATTCCTATGGTGTGGAGTAGCCAGTGTGTCAGATTTTTTTGGTCAGCGTCGTCACAAGGCCCGCTGTAATCTCGCCCTTGTGTACGATCAACCTGACCTCTATTTCGCCGAAGCCTAAAGTTTCGGCCTCGCTTTTCAGTGCCTCAAGCACTCTATCAGCCCGCTCTATACCATTTTTTGAGCCAGGTGTCAAGTTATTTAGTGCATTATATTTTGGATTACACGCCATCCATGGCCCCTAATCAAACAGTCTTTATTGCCCATCTTAACATCAGCAGGGGGGCCGAAGCCCACCCCGCCAACAGCAACCGTAAAAGCTCTCTGCTTCGATTCTAAGCGATTTTGACGTCTGAACGTCTAATCGCACGCACTTGATTCACTTTGTGGATTCTGGCTGCCCAGAACGCCCATCGGGGGCCATCCTGCTGGACGGCAAAGACGGTCCCGTTATTGGATTGAACCGTTCGAAGGGATTCCCGTTTGGATCGAGCCATGTCGTACTCTGCCCATCCTCATAGTGGTAATTCTGCTCGTGTAACGCAATCTCAATCTCGATGCGGTCGCTTATCTGCTCGTGCAAACGGGCCGACCACGCGGCGTATTCCTGCCTGACCCCGATTCCGATACCAATCGCAGCCAGCGTTAATAATACAGCGACCGCCCAATGTAGATACCACGGGAACCAAGCCCATTTTTCTTCGGCCATCTTTTGATTCTCCTTTTCGTAACATTCTACACACTTTTTGCTGATTATCATTTCAACCTCTATTCTCCGTAATTGGAGTCGCCTCTGCAATGATCTCGCACGGCTCGATTGAAAACACTCGTCGCGACATTACATAAGACCCATCTTGCACGCGAGTCCAGAGCCTGCACGTATAGCCATACACCAATGCCTCACTCGTTTTTTCGCTCTTTACCGAGAGAATCTGACAGACGATCCCGCCGTTAATCCTGACCCAATCGCCAACGTTCCATACCTTTTCAGTCATCTTTTGATTCTCCTTTTCGTCGTGATTCGTACACTTGTCACACGTGCCCTTGTGCTCATTCAGCACGCTCGTGCGATTGCATGTTCGGCATGGGCCCTTGATTGTCATAGAGCCTCCCTAAACCAATGCACGAGCACCGACGCCGCCATCAGGCTGATAGCAAACAGGGCAAGAGCGCCGGTAACAAGTGCCTGTACTTCGTATTTACGCAATTTCCGGTTCGGCCACCTTCGCCTCAGCATCTTCGGCCTCCTTGACAGGTTCCTCCTCGGCTTCGCATACTTCCCACTCGCAATCAATACTCCCGTCCATGAGGCAGAATTTTGGCCCCTCAAGATTGAGCCTATCCCATTCGTCGGCGTCGGTGATCTTGTAGTTGATTTCACAGGTGCTCGCGTTGCATTGGCAACGTAATCGTCTGGTTTTCATAAATGATTCTCCTTAATCAGTGTTTGTCTGTGAATTCCGTTATCCTAGCCCCTCAAGATTCATGTCCGGTAGCAGTGGGGCCGCTTCCCCGAATGCCAATTCGCCCAACGCATCGGGCCAAGGCTCATCTTTTGCTATTAACATCACCTGGACGCAGGATTCCAACGCCGCCCGCAATTCTCGATTCTCGTAGAATGCCTCCAGGCCGAGCGGGTGCTTGGTTAGGGCTGTTGTTTCTTGCTTAGTCATTTCATTTTCTCTCTTTCACACTGTTCACCGTCGAACGGATAGTCCCGGCAGACCTCTGGTTTAGCTGCTTTACCAAATATCACCTCCAACAGGCAAGTGTACTCGCCTTCCTTATCCACGCCCAGCATGTCGCAGTCGCCAAACTCTCGTCTCTGTTGCCTCACTGCGTCCGAGTTAAACAATGCCGGGAGGTTTGCTTGCGTCCACAGATTCCCTCGGCCCATGCAGCATTCTCCGCATCGCTGGCATTCGTGGTCACTCATTCCAATCTCCTTGATCGAGAATTACCTTCGCACAGGCAGAATCACCGCACCAATACACACACAACTGTTCCAGCCAGTACACCGCCCCTCCGCCACAATTTTCGCATAGTTGCGAGATATCAGAAGCGTCATCTTGGCAGAGCTTCTCAGCACACACCTCAGAGCCGCACCATGCAATCTGCTCTTGCATATTTGTCCGCACGGCTTCTGCTTCACACTTATGGCATTTTGCTTTCTGTTTCATTTTCGGCCTCCACTATACCATCGTGCTCGAACTCCGCACAGCACCCATCCGCAGCCACGTCCGTTTCCATCAGGCGACATTCCCACTCGTCGCCGTATTGCCCATACCCGTCCGGATAGGCCGGCGGCACAAATCGCTTCCACGTGCAATTCGCACAACATCGCCCGCTTTCTCCCTTATAGGATTGTTCGGCATTTTCTTTGCGTGTCATTTTTTTAACGTCCTCGCTTTCGGTACACGTCCATTATGCTTGACTATGGCAGTTCGGCAGCATCGGGTACAAATGAACAGCTGTGAGTCTCCGTTGGCAGTCGGATAGCCGAACCTGTGCCAACGATGGCCGAAGATCAGGCATACGATTGTGTTAATCATTTATTTCATAGCTCCAGCCTGTCTCCTCGGAATAACTGGCGTCTTCTCGCCCACACATCACGCCGTTGACCACATCGCCTGGCTTTATAGTTTCCCTCCAAGAGATTATGGCGTTGGGGTCATTTGCCTCTACCGGGTGATGCTTTAGCTCGTGATGCTGGATCATTCCTTTGGTGTTTTTCCACGCCTCCTCTATAGCCTCACGTACAGCCTCGCTTGAAGCGGCTTCAATGCTACGCATAATGGACTGTCTGCGATAGTTTTGTTGTATTTTCCGCTCCTCCAATGCATCGTTTCCATATTCCCAAACAACAATGCTCGCGACGATCACGCCGATACAGATAAGTACTTGAATGAACCGCTTGAATCGCTGGTCGCCTTTCTCCACGTCCTCGTCGTGAAGCCTGTCGCTAATCATTTCTTCCACTGCATCTTTCTGCTTGTCGCTCAAATCATAACCTGCCGCTGTGCAATTTTCATTGTCCATCGTAATCTCCTTTTTGTGAACCGCCTACTCTGCTTCACTTGCGCCACTGTATCGCAATCGTTATCAGTACCAATATGATCGTGATTATCAGTAGAACGAATGGCTCTTTGTCATTCATTGTCTTCTCCCGGACAGCCTGTTTGGTTGGGATAACAGGCATTGTTGAACCGTAAGGACCTGACGCCAATCCAAGTATCTTTTGTTATCAACTCGCCGTTGGCTATGTCGCCTGGTTTTATTTCTACGCCCCTGGTACTTATGCCAACTGCTTCTGCTGGGTGATGGCTTTTATGAATCGCCATACAGAGCACCGCGACAGCGATAATGCTCAAGACGCACAGTATGCACGTCACGTCAAAACATGCTGCCTCTACGGCATCTATCATTTCCTCTTTGAATTCTTTGTCAGTCATTTTCAGCCTCCATTATGCGACGCCGTCGCGGCCAAGCTCGTATCTGGCTCGCTCATTATAAATAAGGCCATACAGCCGGTTGGGATACGACTCATCCCACTCAGTCAGCACCTTCGCCCCGGCATAAGCCGAAGATTTATCGGTGGATACGTATTCTATTGTCCCGCCTTCGCCCGTTGAAACGTCGTGCCAGAATACAATTATTCGCCCTGTGAAGTCCTTCATCCATTCTTGCTTAGTCATTTTCTGCCCCTTCGTAATACGATATTCAAGTGCCTACCCCGGCCTCGAAATCGTCGTTTCCAATAATGAAATACGGGTGAGCTTCTCAAGTTTCTCGCATGCATCCTACAGAACTCCCGCACCGGCCAATATTTCGCAGTGTAAAGCCATTGCCTTGTCCATCTACACCAAACCCAACCACAAACACAGCCCAGTGATTCGAGTGGATGTTCTGCATCAATCCCATAAGTCGTCATTGCCGCCTGCATCATCCCAGAATTCCTCCCTATCGTGCATTTCTTTTTCGGTTAATTGGGGCTCAGGCTCAGCGCCTTTGACTGTCGGCTCGCTTTCGCCCACGAAACCCATCCCGGCCTCGACTCGCTCATTCCACCAACTGATTGCGTATCGCTCCGCGTCCATTGTGTGATCGCGAAACGCAAGAGGCTTCCTCGTTGGCTTGCCCTCTTTGTCCGGCTTCCACTTATAGGACTTTACTTCCTTGAGCATATTATCGGAATCGAGCGTGATATGCCGCCTGTATTTCTTGACGGTGCGAATGCCGAACCGCACTGAATCCGGCCCTTTTTTGCAGGGAAAGACGTTGAATCCCCCGTCACATATCTCCTGTATACTCTTGGGCTCGGCGGAATCCGCGATGATAAAATCGTCTTCATCAATCTGCAATTCCCGCATTCTCGCTATAAGACCGGGGTTTGTCAGTTCCTTTTCGTATATCAACTCTCGGCAGTAAACGTCGTTGCCTACAAAGCGTAGCTCTACGAGCGCGCACGGATCGGAGGAAAACCCGAAATCGAGCCCGTAGAGCCGCTGATCGTATCGCCCAGGCAGCTTCTCGCACCTATCCCAGTTGCTGTATATGATAAGCGTCGGCGTCGCCCATTCACCGAGATTATATATGCTGTTGTACTCCGGGTCGGTCTCCACCAGCCGTTCGAGCTGTTCGCATTCTTCTTCGCTGAGAAACGGATTGTCGCGGAACGTAACATGGAACGCCGTAGAATCCGGCACAGCCCCGGTCATGGCCGCATCAGTTAAATCCTTGAGCCATTCATTTGCTTCGGGGTCTTCGGGGTTGAAACTCAGGAAAATGCGATTGATGCCGTACGGGTTGTGCGCCCGGGCCCGGAGATTTAGCTGGAGTATCTCTTGGTGGTTTAGCTCGGTGGCCTCCTCTACCCAGATATAGTTTATGCCCTCAAGCGATTTCAGCTTGAGCACGTCGTCGACGCCGTCGAAGTATATCCGCGAACCGGTATCGAGCGAGAGATAGAAAAGCTCTGTCTTGTTCTGAATGAACGGCTCATCGAGTCGGGCAAGCCGTTTCGCTATCAGACGCCAGCAGGATTTCCGGACTTGAGGCTTCGAGCGGCGAACGCAAAGAATCCCCATATTCTTCTCTTTGCAGAACTTCTCGGCAAGCAGATAGTCTGCTATCGTCCACGATTTAGCAGACGCCGCCCCGCCCCACGCATAATTCCACCGCTTAACCCCGTCGCCGGCAGCCAGCCAATCGTATAGCGGGCCGTTGACCTGTAGGTGGGGCTTGATTGTCTTTATCTCGCCAGCAGCCATTCGTTACCGGCTCGCTCCCGTCATGCGAACGGGGTCGCTTTGAGGCCCACCAGGCTTTTTGCCCTCTGGCTCCGCATCAGGCGCGATAGCAATCTCTGCCGATACAATCTCCAGTTGCGGCACGTCGAACCATCTGGGGTCAATGGGCTTACCCTCGTGCATCACTCTTGGCTGCACCTGAATCCGCGTGCAACCATGTATCCACCGTGTTTCAGCGAAAGCGATGCCCTCGAAACCGGTGATTTTATCGCGTACTAACATTCCTAATTCTACTGTGTTTTCCTTGCTCATTTTGCTTCTCCTTTTGGTTCGTACCCTTCAGGATACACGTGCTCAATAATGATTTTGCGTTCATCCTGCGATTTATCTTCCCGCCGCAAGCTCTTGACGAGCGCCACCATAGCCCCGAAATCGCCGGGGCCGATCTTAGGATTGGGAACCTGAATAATCACGGCGCCGCCGCAATGCGGGCAGTTCTCACTTACATGGCCGACGAGGGATTTAGCGAAGACGTTGACCACGCCCTCGGCGATTGTGATGTATTTCGCGTTCTCCGTCACCATCATTTCGCCAACTTTGGTGTCGATCTTGTGCGAAACGATCTCGGCTTTTTCGTCCCACTTATCCTCTCGGCGGTATCTCTCCACTGTTGTCCGGTGAAAACCGCACTTCTTCACCACGTAATTCACAGTGGGTTTTTCGAGCCACGCCTGATACATGGCCGTGCGTTGTACCCGCGTTATTTTTCGTCCACTTCTATTCTTCAACGTAATATTCTCTGAAATTAGATACTGAGAATCGGACTTGGAGAACACCAACTTCGGTTGAATTACGATGGCGCCCAAAAAAATCTGTTCCCTTTAGCCTAGCCACTGCACTATATCTCGTATTCCCTGATTGTATAGTTAGAACGCGAAGACGGCCGCCTAGTATGATCTCCAAATTGCCTTCATTACACCCGACAATTGCCATCTCGATCACATCGACCGGAAACATATCGGACGTTGAAGTGCCCTTGATTTGAAAGCAATTTGGCATTTTGCTTTCAAATACACACGAGAGGACTGGGCCAACTCTCTGGCCGTCGATGTAGACTTTCCAGACGTCGGAGTCCTCGCCGCAATCTCTGTCTTCGCTTTGGCGTGCGGGTTCTGCTGGTTCAACTGCGGGGGGTGGCGCTGATTTTTCGAGGATTCCACGGGGGATGATTGCCAGGGCCCCGGCCAGTTTCATAAATTCACGTCTCAATAGCATTGTTTTCTCCTGTCCGAAATACTCGAAAACTGAGCGTTAAAAACATCGCCGTATCTGGTGCAGCCATTTCCAACACCCCTTCCGTTTCTATTGTTTCGTCGCCGCACACGACTGACAGAATTCGTCTCTGGCCGTCAAGATAGGACCAATAATCCCAGAAATTTCCTTCTTGCTGACAAACAACAATTGTAATTGTATCAATCTCTCCCTTATGTGTACGCGATGATCCATACGAATAGACTTCGCCGACCACTTGGTCGTCAATATGCAGCACCCAAACATCTTGCAATAGTCTTATCTGTGACGACATTGTTCACCTCCTAATCATACCGATCGGCACGAGAACCCTTTTTTCTTGAGCAGTTCAAATGCCCTTTTCTGCTCGGCTTCGTCGCCGCATTCGACCATAACACCGAAGCTCGAATCGGGAATCTGGGTTCCTGAGCCGTCATTTCCTTGGGGCAAGCCCGTGGGGCCGTCGATAAACGCCTCGATTTCTGCAAGGTCAAGGGCGGTGAGTTCCGGCAATGGGCTATCTATCCCGGCCTGATCGAGCATTACGAGACCATCGGCCATCTTTCCGCCGTCTGTAATTGCAAGCTCGGCGACGATGTTGTCAGAGGCCAGCACAGCCCACTCCTGGGCCTCTGAATCGAACTCTTGATAATCGACCGGCACTTTATCGCATTTCAACTCAAGGGCCGCCAGTAGCCGACAGTGGCCCGCTACGACCAGCCCAGAACGCTTGGAGACGGTGATCGGATGCCTCCAACCGTGATGCAGTAGCAACCGTGCCAGTTTCGCCACTTGTTCGGGGGGGTGCGTATTGGGATTGATCGGGTTGGGTCTGAGCTTGCCAGTATCGACGAGTTTGTCGTGCGAGCAATGCACGTCGATTGGAACGCCTGTCGTGCTTGCCATAGGATTCTCCTTAATAACCTCAAATACTATGATATCAACAGGGAATTAGTGTCAAGTCTAAATTTAGACCATCCATTTCGGCGGCATGGGTATTTCGCCGTTCACAGGCCGCCAGAGGTGCAAAACACCGGGGTGCGTATTGACGTAATCGCTGGCCGGTGGGTGATATTGGATCACGCATTCGTCCGGGGCGAATATCATATCTTTGATAGCGCACATTTCATCCCACGTCGGCGTCGCCTTGCGATTGCCGACAACGCTTACGCTTACGTGCTCCCAGTTGTCGCACCACGAGACCTGCACGCGGAATCGCACCTGGCCGAGATAGATTTCGGCGTTGAATCCATCTTCTCTTGAATCGCCGTCGAACCGGCCCTCATAGGCAATATCCGAGAATGTATCGCGTACGCTTTTTTTATTCTGCATCGCCGCCCCCCTTCGGTCCGATCATCGCCGACTTACCGGTAATCTTGCGATAAGAAGCCGCCGCATCGTCGCGAAGACACCTGCAACAATCACAGTCTACGCTTTTGCCGTTATTGACGCACTGCTCGCACTTATCTTTGCGAGCAAGCGAACGCAGTGCATTTATGGCATCGGCGAGTTGTGTATTTAGGTCAGCGATGGCGTCTGTGTCTCGCACGACGCCTGAATAGCGATTCATCACGTTCATTTTGCATTCTTTGCACAAGGCGGCGAGCCTATTGCCCTTCACTGGTTCCGGCAAAGCATGTTGGCCATGCACGCTAAATATTATATCTATGGTGATCGTTCGGGTGTGGATACCTCCGGGTACCGGCAGGATATATCTTGGCATCTGGCTACTTTCCACGACGTCACAATCCGGGATTCTGTCGCCGCACAATTCGCAATGATGGGTTTTAATCTCCATTCTTTACGCCTCCTGTTCTTGATGTTTGTTTAACAATTCGCGGAATTCGCACTTGTAATGCACACCGTGCCATTCATCTGCTTCGCAAAAACTCCCGATCATATCGTGAATTCGCCCGACGCTTTCGGGGGTCTGGTTGTCGAGCACGGGCTGAACAAATCGCTTGTTTTCTTCTGCTGTTATGGCTTGGAAATTCACTCGCTCGTTGAGTTTGTTGAGCGGCCCGATCCAGATGCCTTGCGTGCAATACAATCTCACCTTGGCAATCAGCCTGATTAAATCGTCCGCAGTGCTCAGATAGGGTTCGCACGAAACGCTCGTGTTGAAATCTAAATCATACGCAAGTTTTAAGTCATATTTTCTTATCTCGTATCCAGGAGCGCCGGGCTCCCAAAATGCAAGAGTTTCGTTTTGGGTCGAACCGATGCTGATGCGAATCTCAATCTTGCCGCGATTGCCTATCCAAGTGCTTTGCATAAGACTATGCGCCAACAACTCAAGCCCTCTACCGCCCTTGCTCACAATCAGGATGCGGCTGCCGAGTCCGTGATTGTGGAGAATAACATCCCGCATTTTCTCCCAGTTATCCTCTGTAATATCGTGCTGCGTCGGGGTCATAATGCCCTTCTTTTTGGCCCGGTTCGTCTTCATCCACTTGTCGTACCATTTTGGATTGAACACAAAGCCCTTGTGCCAGTTGAGCCAATTTTCACGTTGCCATCGCCGCTGGCCGGCCCTAGCGTAGCAGTAGCGACAATTGTTCGAGCAGCCCACGCCGATGTTCATTGAATGCCCCGACCATTCGCGGGTTCCTGAAACTCGTTCGGTCATCATCTTCACCTCATAATTGAAAGTGTGCTGATCTGGAATAGTTGAATGCCATGTTTGCCGCACAGGTCAAGAATCTGCGAACGCCTGTGCCGACTCTTTGCCGTCCTACCGGCGGGCAATCTGTCGATCACGAGCACGATATGGATATCCGGGTAATACTTTCGCATCCGGCGCAACTTGGTTTTACTCTTGCCGTCCAACGCGCCCTTGCATTCGTGCAACTCGAATGTTTTGTCGGCATAGAACACTTTGAAGTCAGGTAGGTATCGCGTCACGCCGTGGTCGATTTCCTCGAAATCGTAGTATTCCGGCTCGTATTCCCAGCCTTCAATCTCATCCGCGCGTCTCAGTAATTCGAGATATCCGGCATACCGATGCTCCAGTTTCGAGCGGAAAGAATACGTCTCGCCGTTGATTATGGCTTTGTGTGGATCGTTTCCGTATTTAGTCATTGCCACCCCTCCTTATGGCATCGAGCTCCAAGAGCTTCTGATAGAACTCCAACGGCGAGTATTCGTAGTGATAGGTTGGGTAATGACAGTTGAAAGTGGGGTCAACTAGTACTCCAGGGCAATGATAACAGTCGCATTCATCTCCGTCGTCGGCGCTATAGTGACAGAAATAGCAGTTGTCGCGTATACGCCCATAGTTATCAGTTTGCCTCATCCATTCTTCTTTTAGGGTTGTGACTTCGCCGTCCTGGCCGGCAATCCACTTCCACATTTCCAAGCACTGTTTCCACGCTTCGTCAAGCTCGCATTCTTCGCTAAAAGTCATCGGCTTCCCCTTTTATCTCTGGTTTATCATCCTGCGACTTTGGGTAATCGAGTGATTCGGGATATTCAAGTAAGTGACTATCCTGATGGACGTTACCAACAATCTTAAACGGCAATCTCCCCTTTTTGACTGCCATTTCGTGCCATCCGAAGCTATAGCCACCCCGTGTTCTATACCAGCCACCCATTTCAGTGTTGAAAGTGAACAGAAATCCTTTTTCGTCAATATCCCCCTCGTATATCTCCACGCCGTTCTTGTCCTTGAGGCCGATGTAGTCCTCTTGCTCGCCGTAGCCCGTAATCATTCTCCTGGTATCCGAAACATTTTTGAATGCAATCGGGTAGTCTTTATCTAGGGTCACCACAAGAGTATCGAAGTAAGTGAACTCCCCAGAGACCTTGTTCCATACTCTGTATTTATGTTTTCGCATTATTCGCCTTCCTGTTCTTCTCGTTTTCGGATAATTTCAAAGGTAAGTTCGGCTTCGGCAGTAGCCGCCACCGCCGCATACGCCAAGAACATTGGACTGGTCATCCTCGCTGTAATCTCGCCTTCGTCGAGCAAGCTTTTCGGCGTGCTGAGCTTGACGCCGTCTTTTTTGTGCTCGTCGGATTTAAGAATGGCGATATCAATCATATTCTCGTCGAGACAAAACTGCACGAAATGGAGAGCACGTCCGAGACACGAGCACTGCAAAATATAGCCGCAGCGCTCGCTGAGCAGCAACGCACACTTGAGCACGGGCGTTTGAAGCGCAAGGGCCATCATCGTTTGAACTGCTGGGCCGGGGCCAATTGCGTCGATGAGGTGATCCAGATTGGTTTTGCTGATTTCGGTTTCGTTATTCACCATGATCTTTCCTTTTTTAGGACGGTATCCCATCATTGATTGTCGATTCTTGGGCTATTTGTGACCGCCTCGCAAACTCAGCGACTTCGCGGCGCGCCAGCAGGAAGCACTTGGCAGGGCTGTCGGGGCCAGCCAATATCTTCTCGGCTGCCAATCGCGCCGCTTGCCGACCGCGCGGGCCTGCAGTGCCGGTGGCCCGCTTCACCTGCCGTCGAACCGGCGATGCGAGTTTGGCGTTGGCGATAGCGTCTAATACCGCGCCCATGACCGGCTCACGAGCCTTGATTTTCTCGTGTGTATACCAGATTTCAACCAGGGCTATCGCCCGGTCGTAGTCGTACTTTGGCAACTCACGCATCCAGAGCACCAACTCACGAGTAGTCGGCGACCAGTCGTACTTCTCCCATAGCTCCTCCAATAACGCGACGAATTGTCCGGCTTGAATACTATCCATTTTCGGCCTCCAGTCTTGCAATACGATCCGCAATCGGCTCTCGTTTCGGTTTCTTGGGCGGGCCGTACCTGGCTGCGTCGTAATGATCGACGTCGAAATAGCCCAGCAGATATTTCTTGAGGTGCTTCGATAGCCAATTGGCGCACTGATGCTGCGGTGCCTGGCTATCCGGCAACGCCAACGCCGTCCGGTAATTATCCATAGCCGCCAGCACGTCCGAGAATGGGATTACCGGGTCGGTCTGCATCAGGACTCGCGAAAGCTCGGACTGAACCGCCAGAACCGAGCCGTTGCTTTTCTTGGCGGCGAATGAATCCCACTTGGCAATCAACTCATCGACGAGCGGCTCGATTGGTTGAGTCTGGAGAGTCTCCGGGAAGACGACGTCGTCGATTTCTTCGGCTTCTTTTGCCATAGCTTTGCCATTTTCCGCGCACGCGTTGTTGTTGTTAGTAGCTAAAGAAGATGAAGATGAAGATGAAGTGCTATCGTTTGCCATTGGCAAAACTATGGCATTGCTATCTGTTTGCCATCGCTTTTTAGCACCCTTTTTCCCAGCGTTTTTTCTGCTAAGCCTTTTCTCTGCCTGTACTTCCATCTCGTGAGTTACTCGTTTGTGTGTGATGCAATCCGGGTTCACTTGAAACTTGACGTTGATCGTTTCCCAGATTTTTTTCCACTTTTTTTTTCCATTTATGCGCGTTAAACGGCGCAAAATTGTTTCATTATTTTGCAGTTTGCCTCCATTTAACCACATCGCAGAAATCAACCACCAGTAGCATCCAACTTCCTCCATATTCCATGACATTACGTCCGGGTCGCTGATTAGGTCAGCGGGATAATACTGAAATGCAGGGGTGTTTTTCATAACTGCACCTATAAAAAACCCCCGCCAAAGGGTGATGATCGAAATCCTCGAAAGAAATGCGAACCTCTGGCGGGGGTAGAAAACAAAACATACTATCAAGGATTGTGATCATCGTACTTCAAAATACAGCCGGCCAGCAGCTTGTCAAGATAATTATTGAGAAATCACGCCGCTCCACTGCGCCTCGCCCAAACTACGCCACGCTTTGCCTCTGCCTTGCCCATGCCCTGCTGTTACCCTGCCGGCACTTGACTGCGCGTTACCTGTACGTGGCTCTGCCTCTACACCGCGCTTAACAGTGCTGCACCCGGCCCTCACACTGCCGCACACCGCCCCGCCTTCACGGTATTATCACCCTCTTCCCATGTGAAGCGGCCATACGACCCGTTACGCCACTGGCCGATACCGCTGTACCTGCCGTAGTCAAGCCACGACTTAACCCAGTCTCCGAGTTTGTCGTTCAGCCATTCAACCTCAATGTCAAAGGTCGTACCAGCCGGGACGGATTCGCTCCGGGCAAGCGCGATTCGCGGGCCTCGCATCGTCTCGGCTCGCAAGGGCCGTTCGACGAAGCCGACCGCCCCGTCTTCGGGTAATATCAGCGGGATCTTGCGGGGAAAGACGAATACCTGCGTATCTATCGTCCGTTTGTAGGTATACGGCGTCAACTTGAACTTCTTGAGGTGTTCTTTGGTGTATTGCCCGGATTCGCTCAGTGCCAGTGCGGCAGCCTTGAAAAAACCCCTGACCTGATAATCCCATATCTGCGGTTTTCCGTCTGGCGTTCGGGCGAATACCGTAGTGGCCTTTTGGAGAGTTTCTTCGATATCTGGTACTGCCTCTACTTCTTCAGCCATCTTTTCCGGCGTATCCGCTTTGGACGCGATATATTCCGCCGTCACTTCTCTGTTGCCAGACAAGCTGCCAAGTGCTGGCTCGGCAAACGTGCATTTAATCCTCATAACATCCATCCTTTCTTGATTTGGTTTATTGTTCCACGACACCGCTCTCCACGACACAGACACTCAATATCTCATTCGACATCGCTTCGGGCTCGTAGTGCTTGTCCGTCGCCGTCAACACGACCACATTATCGAGCCCGACGTCGATATTGAGCAGTGCGTTGGCCTTGTCGCCGATGATATGCTCGTAGCCGTCGAATATAGCGAACCCCAGCCCCACGACGTTGGCCAGGGCAATGCAGAGAACGCCCGCCACCCTGTATCTCTCGGAATAGCTCGCGGCCTCGACGGGCCTGCCGAGAAGCGTAATCTGGCCATTTGCGTTCCATTGCAACGACGGAATCTCCCACGCCTCAGCCAGTTCGGTGCAAAGCGGCAACTCGGCCCCGTTGCTGGCGATGTATTCGCGCACAGGCCCGCTCTCTTTGATTGCGGTCTCGATGCGGGCACATTCGGCGATATTGGCTTCAAGCCCCGTCCTGCCGCCCTGTGCGCTCTCACAGCGGGCACAGGCCTGTGTGTACGTCTGGAATGAGTTGATTTGGACTACCAGTGCATCGCGTTCGATTCCCAGTTGCGAGAACAACGACTCATTGCTCGCGAGTCCTTCGGGCACGTCTTCGCTCATTTCGCCGATAACCTTATCGATCATACCCAATTCTCTCTCCAGATTCGTAATCTTCGCCGCGATAATCTCGTTTCCAGCGACCACGGTTCTGTATTCAGCGGCGAGTTTGATTTGCTGTGAAACGGCTTCGATGTAATTATCCGCCATGTTGAGCATGTTTTTTGCGTCTTTATCAGACCCACAGAACGGGCAATAACAGCGGGCCTTGTCCGGATAATCGCCGTCCAGCCACGCGCGGGCGAATTCGCCGCGTACTCGATCAAGCTCCATATCGGCTTTGGGCGGCGTCGGCAAATCCTTGATCTCAGTCTTAGCTTTCGCAATCTCTCGGACGATTTCAGAGCGTCGGCACTTCTTGAGATTCAACTGCCTCGATTTCTCGAACAGAGCAGTTCCGGTCTTGATTCGCTCGCCGAGCCCCTGCTTGGCGGCGATTGCTTTCCCGTGGTCGTAGTCCGCCGGCAGGTCGAACTGAGCCAGCGTCGGCGATGATTTGGGTATCTGCTCCAAATCACGCTGCCATGCCCGCCGCAATTCGACTGCCGTTTTGTGATAGTTATCGAGGTCGGTCTGATCGCAGCCGTTTGACCTGAGAGCTTTCGCGACATCGTCCATGATGGCGCCGACGTGTTTGTCGAGCGCCGTCTTGATAATCGCCCTGGAATCGCCCAATGCTGAGGCGAGTATCGATGCCCTGGTGGCTGGCTTCGCCGCAACGAAGCTCAGCGGATTCAACGCGGCATCGAGTATGGGGCCCGCAATCACATTCTTGCTCGCCGATTTGGCTGTGCGCGTGATTTCGTATTGCTCGCCGTCTTTGGTGTATGTCAGGCAGACGGAAAACGGGTCTTCGCCGGGGCCGATCAGGTCGGCGGCGTCTTTGAACTTGACAGCCGTCCGGCATTTTCCGCACAAGGCGAACTGTAGGGCGTCGGCGATTGTCGTTTTGCCGGAATTGTTCGGCCCGGCAATGAGGGTTACCGGCTTGCTCAAGTCCACGACGGCCTCGGCGATGCCCATGAAATTGTGGATCGTTAATGTTTGCAGGTGCATGGATTCTCCTTTTACTGTGAGCCGCTGTGAGCCGCTCTGGTCGATTTTACTGTTTTCGAGTGCGATTATACTGAATGGACTCGCTTAGAGCAGTGCGCGGTGAGCAGGGCGACGGATAGGCAAGAAAAAAGCGGGCGGCGTCTACATATCAGAATCACCGCCCGCGAGGTCAATAGTAAACCCATATTCAGTTGTCTATGCCCTTTTTAGGGGCTTCGCATAATCACCTCCTTTTTGATAGAAAAAAATGGCAGGCCTAGGTCCTCAGTTATTCCCCGGCTGGGAGGACTCCACGCGTGCCGGGCCAGATGTTCCCGTGTCAGCCTGCCTGGGGAACCCACGCTTTATGAACCGCTTTCGCGGATGTTCGCAATATGCCTACGGGCCGCCGAGCAGAGCCAACAGCCGCTTGTCGCTCTGTAATTCGCGGGCCATGCCCTGCATCATCTTCTTCATGGCTTCCTTGTTGAATTTCTCGATGCAATCCTCTTTGAGTTCCTTGATAGCTTCTTTGACCGCTCGGTCGGCCCGGTTGCCAATGGCCTCGTCGAGCGTTTTGGCTATTGCATCCTTCTTCGTTTTAGTGCTGTCGAAGAACTCTTTCATTCGACCCGCTACCATTTCGCGAACAGTCCTCTCAATGTAATGGTCGCCACCGTATCTCTGTGATTCTTTCATCAACACAGACGAGTCGAGAGCGATTTCGAATTCTTGTCCGAAGTGTTCTTCGCATTTCTTGGTGATAAACTCGCCGGCCTTTTCTCTCGCAATAGCCTCGACGGCTTTATTGATCGTGGCTGTGGCCGTCTCAAAAGCACGTTCGAGCGACATGGCAATCATAACATCAATCGCCGCGCCGTCCAATCCCAGCACCGACTGAAAGTGCTCCCGCATTCGCTGTGCCAGTTCTGAGTCCTCCTTAACGTGCAAGAGATTGGCCTCGGCCCGCAATTTTATCTGCACCTCACAATCGTGGACGTGACACTCTACGCATTCGTCTGGGCCAACCTCTATGTTGTCTTCGCATTCACTACACCATACTTTCATAATTCACCTCGCCTTCTGGTTATTATTGCCGCTTTCGCGGATGTTCTCAAAGAGCTACTCCCCGTCCTCTGCTGCGTTCAGGGCGGCAACGTGGGCTTTGGCTTCGGCGGCGGTGTATGTGCCTGCCGCGAGAGAGTGCTTGTAACACGCATTCCGCAACACCTGCCACCCGTCATCGACGCCGTGCAGACACCAGGGATTCGACGATTTCGCCTCCCCCTCTCTGCTGATGATGATACCCCGTAGGGGGCCGAGGACTTTGGTGGCGCGGCTGTCTATTAGTTGTTCGAAAGGCTTAAAACCTGCTTTACCGGAGCAGTCCATAATCAAAACGGATTCCTTGCCCATTCCTTTCACAAACGTACCGCCGCCGTGAGTCTTAAACACTGTCCCCTGAGCCAAATCCTCCATATTGACGGGCTTATCCTCTGTCGCTTCGTTCTGGTATCTGATTATCAGCTTACGCATGGTCATTCTCCTTTCAAGATTAAATGCCGGGTCGTTTTCAGCCCCACCGGCGTCGGCCAGAAGGAGGGTGATATGAGTGCTTTACCAATACTAAATGGGCCACAATGGCTTATTTTAGATTGTTCCGCCGCATAAATGTTATCCCAGCAGGTTCGATGTTGGCCGGGGCCCGGCTGGCGGCGTTACGTCTTTGATTTCTTCGGGGTCGAATGTGTCGGGCGTCGGCGATTCGCTTTTGACTGGCGGGAAGATAGTTTCCGCCGTCGCGTGACCCTCTTTAAGGGAATTGTACGCACCTTTAAGCGTAGCGATATTCGCCAGTGTTATCTCGTCAACTGTCGGCACTCCCAGCATGGCGAGAACTCTAGGCTCATCGATTCCCAGTTTCGCAAATTCCTTCAAGGCCTTCGCGCGAGTAGTGGGCAGGTGTTCTGCGTTGCCAGCGGCTATTTGTTTTGCCTTTTCCCATATCGGATCAATAATCCAATGTGGAATAACCCGCAGCACTACGGTTCTATAGGCGATACTCGCCGCCGCCCGCTGGGTAATCGTGACCATATCCTCATTAAACCGCCGACCATTCTTGTCGGTGATTTTACGGATGACCGTTTCCTTTACGGCCACGTTGTTTTCCAGGTCTCGGCACATTGCCGTCGCCACGGCGTGGGTTGCGGTGAATGGAACGTCCGGCAGAATAGTTTCAACCGCCAGATTCTTGAAGGCCGTCACCGCTATTTCGGCCAGCCTTACTGTCGGCCCCTCGATCATCGTTTGGCCCCTTGGGATCGAATAGTACATGCTCGGCGCTCTCTCCGGGGTCAGGGCATAACTTTGCATCGCCTTTTCCGCTTCGGCGAGATTTCTCGGATATTCCTTCGCGGTTGATATTTCGCTTTGTATCCGAATCCGCGATTCGTCCATGATTGGCGCTGATTGCACCCGTACTACTTCGTTTGCTCGCATGATTCTCCTTTGGATAATATCGCCCTCGTATTTGATGCGCTGGTCGCAGGCCGCGAAGTGGTCGCCCATCGTTTGATATCAGCAGGCTTTGAATCGCCTCGTCATCCATTGAACAAGTCCTCGCAGCCATCCGTAATGAGATTACGTTCCTGGCATAGCTCTGTAAAGCCCTGAGTGAGTTCGGCCTCGGTCGCCGCCGCGATTGATAATAACTGCGTGGCGAGGGCGTCAAGGTATCGCCGTGGAATATTGCCGCCCGTCCCGTGTGCGAATTTGCTCACGTACGCAATCTCCCGTTCGCGAATGAGCCGGTGTAGCGACTTGTTGCCGCAATCGTCCTCTGACAGGCCGCATCCGGCCCGCACGCTCATAACAATCTCTTGGAGCGTTTTCCCATCGAGAGACGGCTTGTTGTCGCGCAGGAAATCGGCGACTCTGATTGTGTTGCGCTGGCTCAAAATCCTTTTCGTCATGGTCATTCTCCTTATTCTATACGTTCAATCGTGACTGTCAGTTTGTACTTGCCGCCCGACATATATGGAACCGCCGGAATGCCTAATTGCTGGAGTGCTGAGGTGCAAACCGTCCGCAGAAATAAACGCCTACCCGACCCTTGGTAGCTCCATTCAGTGCGATGCGGCTCTGATTTCTCCCGCCACAACATGTGTGATGGCGACTGGCTTGATCGCGTGAGCCAAAACACGCGATTGATAGGTTTTGTTATTCGTTTCACGGGAGCCCCTTCATCAAAACACATATTTGCAATTTCGGTACTGCGAACAATAAACCGGCGAACACTTCCACGCGGCCTTGTGCGATGGGGGAAAGCAGCCCTTGAGGATTGATTCGTGCATCGCCGAGAATCGATTCAGCATCGCGAGCGTCTGCTGTCGCGTTGGCATAATCTCTCGCCTGTATGCGTAGAGCCTGTTTGCGCCTCGCGTGCATATCACGAAATCGTAGACGAACTGCTTGAACGGCCTGCCGGTATGGGCTGAGAATCCGAGAGCGTATAGCGGCGGCTGATACTGATCGGTCAGCCATAGACCGTCGCGACGCTGGCAGGAATGTTTCAAGTCACTAACTGTATTATCGGCGTTTATGCTATCCAATCGCATCCCGACCCTGAACGGATAGCCGGGAATCTCGATCACAATTGGGACTTCGACGCCGACTGGCCGAACGGTCGGCTGGAGTTGTTCGTGGTCGAGTTCGGCCAGCTTGACGGCGGTGTCTATAATCTTGCCCGCCGCATCCCGCTTGCTCATTCCGTCGAGCGGTTCGACAGCCAGGTCGATCCTGTCCTTGCCGATATCGCTGTTGACGGAATCGCGGGTCGCGTCCAAAACTTCATCGACTTGGCAATCGACGCCGCTCTCTATCTTCTGCGAGAGGTTGTGTTCTCGGCCAGCGTGTACCGCTGTGCCCCGACAAGTCGCGAAACTGCCGAGAGACCGCTTGCCCTCGATGCGTTCAAGGTGGTAGGCATACGCGCAGTATTCAAACGAAGACAGCGCGCTCTGGTGATATTCGTTCATGACGAGCCTCCTAGAAAAAGGCCTTTATCCCCCACGCTAAAATACGCAACGCAATGCCAGTAATCGATATCGCGGCCCCGACGAACACGGCTCCGATGAATATATCCATTACTGCCTTTGCAGCTTGCTCGCCCTTATTCATGTTCCACCTCCGTTATTTCCCTGCGGACGCATTCCGCGCCCAGGTGCATCAGTTCACGAAGGAACCCGCCTTTTGTCAGAGCAATGCCCGTCAGCCCGCATTTTCGGATGTATGAACTGCGCAGGGCGTCGAAGAATTCTTTGTCGCTCTGCGTACAGCGGAACGTTATTTGTGCCGGCAACTCGCTTGTTTTCATTGCTGATACTCCAAAAAAATAGGCCATCCCTGGCCAAATATTCGCTCCATCATCCTCGGCGACAATTATTCGTCAATCTCCTCGTCAACAATTATACACTCACATTCATCGGCGTCTATGTTCTCGCCGCAATGCTCACATATTTCACAGATGCAATCAGACTCCTCGCAAATTTCACAGACATCCTCAGCGAATGGCTCGACGTCTATATTGTCACAATTATCTCTCATTATAGTGTGCGCACACGACGCACTCCCGCACCAATGTACGCCCGACCATGCAGTGTCGAACAATGGAGTCTTGTCATCGCCTATTTGACCGCAAGACTCACAACAAAGCAATTCGTCATATTTTTTGATCGTACCTGCCATCATCAGTCTCCTTATTTATTAAAAGGTGACGGGGCGACGAGCGTGGGTGGGGGAGTGTGTCGAGAAACTCGT
>JAHOYV010000011.1 GCA_019038745.1 Gemmatimonadales bacterium | reverse complement strand
CCGTCCAGAATGTCGAGGCTCGTGCACTCGGACTTGTCCCACTGGATGAAACCTTCGAACATTCCCTCACTGGTTTCCACCCGCCCGTACAGACGTTCGGCGTAGGGTACTGATCCCGGCGGGGCGGCAGAGAAGACAATCTCCGTCAAATCGTTCCAACGGATCCGTTCAGGTTTTTCCTGACCAATAAACAGATAGAGCCTGGACCCGGAATCGTTAGCGTAACCGCCGATTTGATGCCGCCCGCCGTCTGCGGTGATCGCGAAATCGTCGTCGCCGTCGTGGATCTCGATGCTGCGCAGATCTCCGAAACGGCTGAGAAACATGCGCCACCCCAGCGGGTTGCCCCGATCCTTTTCCATCGCGTAGGCGATCCTGTCCAGCAGGCCGTGGGTTTTGAAATATTCAGCCCGACGCTCCTTGCGAAGGTCCTCCAAGTCGACGTATTGATCCCAAACCTGATCGCGGTAGCCGCTATGGAAAAGGTCATCCCAGAAGGCCTCTTCATCGCCCCAGCGCAGAAAGCCGGTCTTGCTCTCGCCGGAGGGCCAGGTCACGGTGGCGTAGATGAAGCCTTGGCCAGGGCTGGACTCGGGGGTCTGTGCGTTCGAAGTTTCGCTCGCGCCGACGGCGCCTCCCAGGATCAGGAGAACGAGAAACAAATATCTGAAACGGAACATGAAATCCTCATTCGGGGCTCGGGAACGGGCTGGCAAGCCGAATTGAAGACGCAAAATCCGGAAAAAAGTTGCCTGGATGGCTAGTTCTCTTTGGCACCCGACTTCGGCGTGGTCAACCTTTTTATTTTGCTACCAAATCAAAAACACTAATGTATGGGATAGTTACATTTGCATTTTCTGCATCAACTTTGCCCTTCGCAATCCAAAGTACTTTTGATCCATGCAAAGCCCAACTTCCGGCCTCTTTTGGTAAACCAAAGATGTGAATAAATCCTAATCGGTTCCCCTCTTGGCCAAACGCTTCAAATACGACATATTCACCCGCCTGCTCCGAAGTCCAAGACTGAATCCAGACTTCACCATCGCGACGTGCAAACATCCTCCTAATCGTATGATGGATACTAGCAAAAATTGGCTGACGTTTTGACTCCGCAAACTCTTCTGGCGTGAGGGGCACAGGCTGCCATCCACAGTCAAATGACCACGCGAGATCTAAGTCTTGATCATAACAGTCAACTCGTCCCCCATAAAGATCTTGCTGAACAAAACAAAACCCGTCCTCAGACACGGCCACATATGGGTAAATCCACATTTCCTCCATTGTGGGCACGCGCTCGGGGTCCAAAAAAATGCGGCCCATCGGAATCTTCTCAATTTCTACACCGTCGTCACTCAACAACCTCAATGACGTTTTAACTTCTGTACCAGATGGATCGTAATCGAACCACGTATGGCTTCCAATTGCATACTTGCCATTCCAGAACAGACGCGTCAACGTGTCTTGTGTTCCTAGGTCAACATCCCAAAGAAAGGCTCCATCGACATCATAGATAATAATCTTGGATGGCAAGACGCAGTCGGTCCTAGCTATACGACTCCCTGGCCAGGACAATAGTTCGCCAAAACCTCGATGATCTTCGGGGCCCTCACCCAAACTCCCTATAGCAAATACTTCCTCGCCACGGGGGTTCAGCTTGATTAGCTGATCGGTGATTCTGTCGCAGATATACACATTTCCGGTACTATCCACAAATGCACCCAGTAGCTCTCCGCGCTGCATATAATGGGGCTCAAGATAATATGCTTGGTTCTCTGCTTCAGCACTCTGCAACATGCTCCACTGTGGTTTCACCACGAACTCTCGAATCGTTTCCTTTGGCTCGCCCGAAGCAGCTACTGCCAAGGAACTAGTGGCCACTACTAAAATGAAGCTCAACATGGGTCTCAGGTGCATCATAGTATTCAGCCTCCGACTCCTGGATATGGGGGGGCCAATGTCAATTTCATCAGTCCCCGCTTTTTGGTTCTGTAATACTTTTGAGTGAATGCCAGCTAGCTCAGCAACCGCAGTCTGTTGTTTGGCCGCCGTAGGTACATTTTCCATACATACTGCATGCAATATCGCCCACACAGCGTTGCCCGTAAAAACCTCATCCAGAAATTAGTGATCAAGAAAACCGAGAATTTTACTCTCTCCAGGATATCATCAAGCTATACAAAGGGAAATAATTGTCTCGCCGATTAATCCGCGGGAGTGCAAAAAGGAATAACCTTCCAGAAGGCCTCTTCATCGCCCCAGCGCAGAAAGCCGGTTTTGCTCTCGCCCGAGGGCCAAGTCACCGTTGCATGGATGAAGCCTTGATTGGCCGAGACATTCGGCTCTGTATCCAGGGCAACGGCCGGAACGGCAGTTAGGGAGATGAAAAGTGACAGCAAAAGAAGGGCGGCAATTCGCGACACGGACATGTAAATCCTTTCCCGGGCAACAATGTAGTTGATGGATCAACAGGGAATCAGACGCAAACCGGCACCAGATGTTGCAGGGGGGCCGTAAACATGACCGTGTGGCCCGAAACCAAACCTCAAGACCACCCCTTGCGACGGTTACCGTAGCAGGATCATTCTCTTCGTTTGGCTAAACGTTTCGGCTTCCAGTCGGTAGAAGTAGACCCCGGAGGAAACCAGGCCGCCCCCATCATCGCGTCCGTTCCAAAAAATCTCGTTCTGACCCTGCTTGGCCAATTCGCCACTGAGGAGCGTCCGCACCAGGCGGCCGGCAGAATCAAAAACATCCAGGTCGACGACCACGGAACCCGGCGACTCGAAACAGATAGCGGTCCCGGGGTTAAACGGGTTGGGGTAGTTCCCGGATAGGGCCAAGGTCCCTGCGGGAATACCCGACGCGCTACCGATATCCAAGCAACCAGTGGCCTCCATCCTACCAGCAAGCACGATCCCGGCTTTGTCCATCTCGCCGATGGTCACCGTCAAATACCATTCTCGCCAGTCCCAAGTACCGTCATCCAGCCAGCGGTATACGATCGACCACACGCCCGGCTCCAAACCCGTAATCGTGGTTCCCAGATTGAAGCAGCACATGCAATCGCAAGGTGTGGTGAGAACTTCGTTCTCGGTTACAGTGAGTGTCTGCCCTGATATTTGGGCGTTGTATGTGAAGGAATCAGGACAACAGTTGTAGGTGGCCAGATTGTGGCGAAGAATAAGGTCACCACCCACTACCTCGGCGGTAATGCTGTCCATATCCGAGCACCACGGGTACTGCCCGGATGCAGGGCCGGAGACAAGAGCCAGGCAGCAGATCATGAATGGAATAACAACCCGCATATCGAACCCCCCTTGTTACGTTTTATCATAACAAATTCACGGGTCCGTCGCCAGCGATTGAGCCCAACTTTCAGTCACTATCCTTGGCCAGTTCCTTGGCCCGAAGATCCTTACGTAGAATCTTCATCATGCTGCTCTTGGGCAACTCATCCAGGAATTCGATCTTCCAGGGAACCTTGTACGAGGCCATCTCCTTCTTGCAGAACTCCCTCAGTTCCTCGACGGTGGCCGTCTGGCCTGGCTTGAGCACGACGAAGGCCTTGACCGTCTCGCCTCGTTTGGGATCCGGGAGCCCGATGGTAGCGGTCTCCAACACCGCCGGGTGTGAAATCAGCACACCGTCCACCTCGTCCGGGTACACGTTGAAACCGCTGACCACGATCATGTCCTTCTTGCGACCGACGATGGTCACATAACCATCCTCGTCGGCCTTGGCCAGATCGCCGGTGTAGACCCAACCATCACGAATGGTTTGCGCCGTCGCCGAAGGGCGATTCCAGTATCCAGCCATTACCTGGGGGCCCTTGATACAGAGTTCGCCCTCTTCGTTCACGCCCAGTTCGGTATCGCCATCCTGGATATCCACGATTTTCGAATCGGTGCTCGGCCAGGGAACTCCCACCGTGCCGGGCTTGCGGACGCCGCCCAGGGGATTGCCGTGGGTCACCGGAGAGGTTTCAGTCAGACCAAAGCCTTCAGTTATTACGCCTCCGGTGATTTTTTCAAAGCGCTCCAGAACATCCAACGGCAGGGGGGCCGAACCCGAGAAACAACCCTTGATGCTGGAAAGATCCAGCTTTTCGACCCCCGGAAATTCATTGATGGCGGCGAAAAGGGCCGGCACCGCCGGGAAGACCGTCACCTTTTTCTTGGTGATGCTCTTGATCAGGTCTGGGATATCCCGCGGATTAGGCGCCAGGACGATGTGCATACCCACCGAAAGCGGCCAATTCATCGACACGGTCATGCCGAACACGTGGAAGTAGGGCAGACAGGCCAAGAGCACTTCTTGGCCCGGCACCACTGCAGGGAACCAGACGGAGCACTGTCGAGCATTGGTTTCGATGTTGGAGTGGGTCAGCATGGCTCCCTTGCTGACACCGGTAGTTCCACCCGTATATTGAAGCAGGGCCAGATCCTTGGGAGTGACCTGTACATCGTCCTGATTGGGCGGGCTCTGCTTGATGATCTCCTTGAAGAAATGGACACCCTCCTCCTTGGGCACCTTCACGAATTGCTTGGTTTTCTTCAGCTTCAGCGGAGCCAGCAGATTCAGCGGAAAGGGCAGGTAGTCGGGGATCGATGTCACCACGACGTTCTTGACCGGAGTTTTGTCCAGAATTCCCCGCAGCTTGTACCACCACAGATAATCGAGAGTCACAACCACGTTCACGCCCGCATCGTTGAACTGGTGTTCGATTTCCCGCTCTACGTACATGGGATTTGTGGTCACGGCCTGGGCGCCCAACTTGAGTGTAGCGTAGAAAGCAATGACCATCTGGGGCAGATTGGGTAGCCAAAGCGCCACTTTGCTGTCCTTGACCACTCCCATCCTGCTCAGGCCCGTGGCGAAGCGGTCTATTTGATCCTGGAGATGGGCGTAGGTGAGGGTCTTGCCCTTGAGTGATAGAGCGGGCTGATCAGGCCACTTTGCAGCCGAGGCGTAGAAAGCGTCGACAACGGTTCTCTCCGAGGCGGGAAGATCCTGCGGGACGCCGTCATCGTATTGCTTGTACCAGACTCGCTCCATCGTGGTCCTCCCCCATTTACATCGTATTCTGAATGGAATGGATAGATCGAAGGCGGGAGGGTAGCATTAAAGGCTTGAGGTGGGCAAGGAAGATGTGTGAAAGATATGGATCCGGGACCCTATTGCTGGTAGCCAACGGTATTCCATCTACTCCACCCCGTTAGCAGGACTGAAAAGAATGCGACTATTGGTTGATTTTCCAACAGTCGCATTAGTATGTTTGTTTTTTGCATGTTATTTAAATTTATTCGGCAGCAATTTTGAGTTTTTGGCCCACGGCCCAGGTAACCCTCAGTTCAAACCACGCTTAAAAAACTGGACCCGGATAAGAATCTTTTGGTGAAATCCCAGGGCAATTCCAATATCTTATCCACAGGGACTAGCCGTCATTCATGGTTTTTTTCCGGTTTGAAAACCATCCCCGCTTGGTGATTGATTTCGGTCAATCCAAAGTGCTTATGGCGCAAAACCAATTTGCACCCAATATCTGAACCTCCGCCTCCAGCAAGAAGGGAAACTACCATGTCTTTCGAAAGAGCGCTAGAAATTGGACGTCCGCCGAATATCCGGAAACTGTTTCCCAATTCCAAGGCGTTGATCGTGAGCGGCAAGGTCATCGACCGTGCCCTGATCAAAAAGGGCAACGCAATGACCATAGCGGCTAACGGTCGCAACATGAGTGTCATCCGCGGATCCCTGCGCGCCGCCCAAAAAGCCAACGCGGCATTGCTCGTGGAGATCGCCAAGTCCGAGAGCAATTACTGCATGAGCAATTTCTGGAATCTGGCCCGTCGTGTGGACCAGGTTATGAACGAATTGGGAATCACCATCCCGGTGGCCATCCACGCGGACCACTACGGCCTGAAAACCTGGGACGATGTGGAACCGTCAAAAATCGAGATCCCGACCCTGTTCGACGCCGGCATCACCTCCATCGCCATCGATGCCTCACATATGCCGGACGATGACAACCTGAAGGCCAACCTGGAGCTTTATCCGTTCATCCCCAAGTGGGCCGGCTATGAAACTGAGATTGGCGAGATCAAGGGCAAGGACGGACTGTCCACCGCCGTGGAAGCACAGTACCTGATCCAGGGCCTCAACGCCCACGGGATCATCCCCGACTGGATCGCCCTGAACAACGGCACTACGCACGGCATCGAAGCCAGCGCCGAAGGTATTCAGGTGGGCCTGACTGCTGAGGTCCACAAGGCCCTTGAGTCGTACGGCACTTCGGGTGCCCAGCACGGCACTTCCGGCAATCACAATGACCGTCTGCGTCAGATCTGTAGGGAAACAAACACCACCAAGGCCAACGTGGCCACGGCTCTGCAAATGGTGTCCTGGGGCGTGAAGGTGAACGAATACGGCAACGCCATCCTGGATGCCAACGGTGATTTCGACAAGGTGGACGGCAGTGGCGTTTCAAAATGTCTGTGGGCCGAGATGGTCGCCTACGCCGAGAAGAACGGCATCAAGGGCGGCAACTACAAGAAGCTGAACCTGCCCTTCGAGAACAAGATGATGGCCCAACCCGCGGACGTTCGTGAACGCGTCGAGCAGGGTGTCGAGGACTTCACCTACAATCTTTTGGCCAACGTGATGAACGCGGCCGACACTGCGCCGCTGGCCTACGAAGCGATCATCGTAGCCGGCGGACATGACCTGGGGCCCAAGGCGGAGCGGATCGAAAATCCCGACGAATGGACCGAAGAAAAGTATCGCGCCCGAGTGGTGGATCGTGATCGCGGGCCGGAGGGGGATTTTGAGGACTGAGGTCCCTGACTCGGGGTCGGCCAAAAAAATATCGACTTGCCATGTCGAGCAGGTATGTGAAAGAAGCTCCTTCCCGTTCCGGGAAGGAGCTTCTTTTTGAAGCCCGATTTATGGAGGTTTTTCTATTCTAGGACGGGCGCTGTCTTACCCTTATTGCCACCGCCGCCACCGGGTTGTTTGCCGTCGCCACCACTACCGTCGTCGGACTCTTCATCCAGGAACATGAGCCGCCTCAAGGTAGCATCGGTATCCCACACGTTCTCGTGGATGTCTTCCTTCCACTCTTCCCAAGCGGTCCAGAAGAACATGCCGCCCGGGCTGGCGCACATTGAAGCCTCGGCGGCGTGGACGTCCTTTTTACCTTCCAGCCAGTCGAAGTAGGCGTCATTGTCGGTGGATAGTTCGTCAATTACACCTATAGCTGTCTCATCTTCCCATACCATCTCGAAGTCATCACCGTAATTGGTGGCGCGACTGTAGTACATGTTCATCGGAAGGGCTTCCCCGAACTCTACAGTCGTGTTGTCTCCTACCTCAAAGGTGATGAAGAATTTGGACGGGTCGCGGGTGTCATCGGGATCAGCATAGTCATCTACAACGCTTGAATGAGTTGCTCCGCCGGTGGGCGCGTAACGCGGGTCGAGCACGGTCTCCTTAAGTCCGTTGAGCAAGGACATGCTGCGGGTCGGTTCGAACTCGCCCTCGCCCAGATCGTATATGAACTTGTATTCGGAGTCGCCACCGGCGGGCCCCATCCACTCGTAGTAAGTTGTGCCGTCGGCAGTAAGGTTCGTCGTACCGGGTATCTCCTGAACATCGGTGTAGTCCACCGGCAAAGTGGTCCAGGTCTGACCACCGTCAAAAGAACGCCGGACGTACAGATTGTAGTTGTCGTGCCCCCGGGTGTTGGCCAGCCAGTTGGGAGACCAGCAATACAACATCATGATGTAATCGCCGGAGATGAAGCCCCGGTGTCCCTTTGCCACGTCGTAGGGGTTTTCCCAGGATTGGTCGTCGAAGTTGGTCCCCGGGGTAAGACCCGTCGTACCATCAACCGTGAGGTCGGGATCAAATCCGAAATCTGGGCCGATCTGGCTCCATTCGTAGACCTTCGGCAGCTGGGTCTCGTTGGCTTCTTCCAGCATAGCCATTTCGATGTCGTCAAAGGCCTCGTTGAAGGGGAAGACAGAGGCAAGGTCCACAGCCGTGGCACCAATTGAATTGGATCCGTCCGGGCCTACGGCGTCCGCATTATCGACCAGCGATGTGGCGGACAAAGCTTCGGGCGGGGAAATGCAAAGACCCTTGACGTAGCGCGGATTGGCCCCGTCTTCGAAGAGCCATTCGCCACATTCCATGCAGCTGTAATCGAAGGGGTTGTCCACGGTGATGTCGAAACCCTCGGGTGTGACAAAGCGACGGCCATAGACATCGGCCGGACCGCCCTGCCGGATGATCCCCTGTTTCCACATACCCAGCGCCACGGTACCGGACTCGCCAACATCCTTGGGAGGCTGGGAGATCAGGCTGAAGCGCCGGCAAATCTCGGACTGCAGAAGAACGGACTCCATCCCTGCCTGATCGCTGTAGATCGGATCAGGATCGATTTGCATGAAGCGGTAATTGTACACGCCGTCAACGGTAACCGGATACTCCACCAGACGCTCGGTGCCCGAGGCATAGGCAGTGGGCTCATCCCCCGGGTAGACCGCCGGCATGTTGAGCATCAGGCCCTGTGAGACCAGTTCCGGATTGCGCATGTCGAAGGTGTGGTACATGATGTTTTTGCCCATGTCGACTTTTTCGATCAAATCATTGGGATCATAGTCGATTTCCTCACCCATCCCCTTGGACTCTTCATAGGCTAGGACAACCCAAGCTTCGTCATACACATCGTCACCGTCGGTGTCATAACCCCGCAGGTTGACGCGGCAACGGGTAGATGCAGTGTTGCCACGCATGAGACGGCCGTCTTCGGCTACGCACATCTCCGTGGTTTTTATTGCATTTCCGGCAGCATCATACTCGGTGACCGGTACTGAATAAGCGCAAAGATCAGATATGCCGTTTCCGTCGAAGTCCTCATAGACGTAGGGATCGTCTTCAACGGGCACACACATGGCGTTATCGGTCAAACGAACCGGCATGGACATGGGAACGCCCACGGCAGGAGTGCCTTCTTCAGCGTAATCAACCAAATCAAAGGGAGCGCTGTAGTCTCCGGAATAAACTTTGTCGAATTCATTCCAGTCTATATAGCTATACCAGACGTCGGTCTGATGGTGAGCAACAGCACCACTCCATCCTTCGCCGGGGCCTTCACCCTCGCCTGGACGCAGGCCATCAGGATCTTCCTGCCAGGTGACTACGAAACCGGCGCCACCGGCAACGCCCACCTCAATGCGGTGCACGTCGCGCCTGGCGGAAGTGAGCCGTTCGGCCTGACGCCAGACCACTTCGTAATTGCCGTCTTCGTCGAGATCCACCAGAGTGCCTCGACATGTCCACAGCGCGGCATAGGGCACCTCTCCCACTGTGGGATAACCTTCATCGGCAAAATCGGACGAGTTCTGGGAGCCACTAACGCCCCACATGTCGTTCAGGTAGAGATCTTCCTCTTCGATACCAAGATATCCGGCAAGGTCAGCCTTATCCTCATCAGTCATGGCGTAGTTGGGATTGCCGCCATTGGCATAACGGCTGGCCCAGGCCACCATCACCTTGTTGCCCGCGGAATTGGCGAAAAGGCGGAAGGTGTCACCGAAATAGTCGGTTTGGTCCCTGAGCCTGAAGGAACTTTTATCTCCGGAATTCGACAGGTTTGACCGCAAAAAAGTGTTGCCGTCATCCAGACTAACAGCGCCGAAAACGTCGCGTTGGCCATGGCCCGGAAACTCTCCGCTGTCTTCGGGATTGACCACAGGTCCATCGTGGTAAAAGACGACCAGGGGTTTGGAATAATCGCGCTCTAAAACCGTTTCCCCCTCTTGGTCTGTATACACGACACTCGTTAATACACCTTCGGCTGTCATGGCCGGAACGTTTTTATACAACACCCTGAGCGTTACATGATTAGTATCCAGCTCTGGTGTTTTTGAAACGTTTTTCATGAACAGTTCGCCATCTTCGGCTACCGCCGAACACGCAATCAATATCAGCGCAATGATTGTCACAAATCGCATGAGATCCCCCTTTTAGTGAAAAATGGAATACTCTATGGAAATCAGGAGGTCAAAATTTGCCCAATATTAAATCCCTCCTGAACAATGGCCATTGTACTACTGGTGTTTTAAGGTCAGAGGTAAAAAAAAACATTTTACGTTAAACTTTTATCATTTAATTCACACTTTTTTGATGTGTTTTGACCTTTGGAAACAAGCTATCTATTTTAAGATTGGGCATTTACGTAAATTAAAACAGGAGCATCTCCCAGTAATCGATAGGTTTTATCTTGTTTTAATTTTCAAAAAATTATCCTTCTCGAGCTCCATTGCTGGTTCCCGGAAAGGCCTAGTTTTTTACTGTTCTTTTTGGCCAAGCCTACTCCAGTCCAATTGTCCTGCAGCCTAACCCCTTAATTCGCAACAAGATAAGGCCATGTTCTCCGGGCTGACGTTCCACTACGGCATGGACCTTAACTACAACTTCTCCAACCGAATCTGGGATGAGATGCCAATTACTTTGAAAAATTGTATATTTACCGCACCAAATTGTGAACCCAGAAGCAAAAATAATTAGGAGACGAAAATGTCAGAAAAGAAGATCCTGATCAATATGTTCCACCCAAACCTGGAGTACTCACGCGGCAACAAAGCCATGCTGGAGGCCGCCGGCAAGTTGCCAAACCTGACGATACGCAATCTGTACGCCGAGTATCCTGATTTCAAAATCGATGCTGCGGTGGAGCAAGAGTTATTGCTGGCCCACGATGTAATTGTTTTTCAACATCCAATGTACTGGCTCAGTAGTCCTTCCCTGATGAAGGAATGGCAAGATACTGTCCTGCAAAAAGGGTTTGCCTTCCCTCCGGGAGAAGGAGACAAACTGGCCGGGAAAATTTGGCAGAGCGTGGTCACGGCTGGCGGACCAGAAGAAGGTTACACCAAGGGCGGACCTTTTCAGGCCGACTTCAACGATATCTTGTTGCCCTTTAAATTGACGGCCGTGTACTGCAGTATGAAGTGGCAAAACCCCTTCACGGTCACCTCGGTCATGCCCGAGGACGCCCCCGGAATGAGGGCTATTAGTAAAGAGGAACTTCAGGAAAAAATCAGTGAGTATGTTTCGTTGCTGGAATCGTTTTAAACTTACCGGGGATGTTGAACTTTTGTTCGACACATGTAGCAATCGTTGTTGTCGAAGGCCAGCAGACGCACAAGGGAGTTGCGACGGTACCTACCGAACAGCCATCGCCGAAGAATCTCAAAACATCGATTCGTTTTCAATCGTCCAACCCACGTCAAATACCGATCAAGATCGATCGAGGCACTTGACCTTCAGGATTCAATCAAATAGGCTGAATGTCGGTATCATTGCTCAGATCATCGGATCGACCGTTTGGAATTACAAACCGGGGGGACTTCCGTGCGGACAGTCGTATCAGGGCTATTTCTTTTAATCATTATATTCCCCGCCTTTTCTTCTGCCCAAACATTCCCCACCGCTACCCAAGAATCTCATGAATTTTCACTCATACAAACCGGCCGTGGTCTTACTTTTCACAAGGAGATGGGCGTCCTGCCCTTCACCTACGCCGATAAATATAACGGTGGGGAAACTGAGGTTGTTTTCCAGCTGAGCGCCAAGCACGACATCGCCGGAACCCGTTTTTATACTGCCTACACCCAAGTCTCGTTCTGGCAGGCTTACGACAGCGGAAATTCAGCCCCTTTCCGGGACACGAACTACAACCCGGAAATCTTCTACCGTTTTCCGGAAACCACTTTGGGCTTCGGTTCCCTTGGTGCGGATGCGGGTTTCGAGCATGAATCCAACGGCCAACGAGTTCCTCTTTCCCGCAGCTGGAATTTGCTTTACCTGGCTCCGTCCTTTCATGGCGACAACTGGCTCGCATATTTCAAGCTGCGCTACCGCATCCCCGAGGACGACAAGGAAACCCCCGACTCAGCCGTAGGCGACGACAACCCCGATATTACCGACTACCTGGGTTACAGCGACATCAACTTCTACTACATGCTGCCCAAGGGGAACCTTCTGCATTTTCTGATGCGTGGTTACCTGGGAACAGACAAGGGCAATGTGAGTCTAAATCTCAGTTTTCCCGCGCCCCACTCCGAGAGCGGCTTCCTGGTGTTGAGATTTTTCAGTGGATATGGCGAAAGCCTCATGGATTACAACTGTTCAATCACCAGAGTCGGTATTGGCTTCCTTTACAACCGATAGCGGTGTGAACGTTGAAAGCCCTTCCCGTGAAAAGGATAAAATGGCCAAGATAGAAAAAACCCTCCTGTTGAGTCTCTGTATGATCGTCAAGAACGAGAGCGAGACTGTTAAAAAGTGTCTGAACTCGGTCCGGAATCTGGTGGATGAGATGGTAGTTGTGGACACCGGGTCAAGTGACGGCACCCAGGAAATTGTCCAAAAAATGGGAGCCCGTCTTATTCAGTCGACCTGGGAAAACGACTTCAGCCGGGCGCGCAATCAGGCCATTGATAATGCCAAGGGGCGCTGGATTCTGATTCTGGATGCTGATGAATATCTTTTGCCGGAGGGTATCAGTGCCGTAAGAATTCTACTCAAGCGGAATACAAAAAAACAAGAGACACCGGCCACCGCCTTTCGACTGATCCAGAAAAGTGCTCTTGTTGAAAATGAGACCAGCGGCATAACTGCCCACCAGGTTCGAATCTTCCCCAACAACCCGGCAATACGTTATCGCGGTCCGGTTCACGAACAAGTTGAATCAAATTTGGCGGAAGCTCGGATTTCCATAATAAACACCGATGTTGTTGTTATGCACTCGGGTTATACAGGCGATCAGACCAAACAGGAAAAGCAGGAGCGAAACCGGAAAATTCTCCTGGCACAGTTGGAAAATAATGAGGTGATCGACCCGCACACTTATTTTTTCCTCGGCGGCGCGCATCTTGACCTGGGCGATGTTGAAGACGCATTGGCTTCCTATCGGGATTGCCATGAGTTGACTTCTAGACATCCGGACTTCAATCAACTCGCTGAGGGTGCGCAGGTAAAAATCGTGGACTGTTTGATACACCTCCGGAAATTCGAGGAGGCGTTGTCCTATCTTCCGGACAACCTGGAGGAAATCAAAGGGGAGCCCGGCTTGCCCTGCCATCCACTTCTAATTGCTTATCGAGCTAAAATTGAACAAGAACTCGGCAATATCGAGTCGGCCAGAAAATGGTACGAGCTACTTATGCGCGCGGTTGATCAGCCACGCATTCCAGCCATCAATACATCGTCCCTGAAGTTGGAGTCGTTGAAATTCCTGGGGAGTTACTGGAAAGAGCAGGGCCGGATGGATATCGCCGTAGGTTTTTTGCACCTGGCTCAAAGTATAATCCGGGAAGGTTGTAACGTTACTGATACGGATTTGAAAAAGCTGTACAAGATGGTAAATATCGAGGATTAGAGACCCCTCGCCCCTGATTGCTATCCTGAACCTCCTATCCCGAATCTCCCTGGATCCGGCCAATTGGGCTGTTGCGGTACGGAACTTGCCTTTTCCATTTAATCAGAGCTGCCATCAGCTTTCCGGGTTGGATCGGGTTGAATTTCGATCAAACTGGACAGCGGTTGGCCAGGATGTATGTGCAGAATTCTTCCAATCCACCGGTCAGGAAGTGGCGACCAGACATGAAAATTCTATGTACGCAGGAATTTCCCGGCGATGTGCGCATGCTTGGATCGGTGGCCGCGGCGGCTCCCTCGGATATGGAATTCGTCCTACTTCCACAACTGCGAAATCTGCTGAAATCTCCTGGGCTGTTTCAGGAATATCTGCAGGATGCCGACGCGTTACTTACCTGCCACCTCTGGGCCCCCGAGGCGTTGCGCAAACTGTTCCCGACCTTGCCTTTGGTTTTCATGCCCCACAATGCCTGCCCGGTGAAGGCCCATTACTGGTTCCCGAAAGTATTGCAGGTAGCTGACCTGTACCTTTGTACGGGGAATTCCCTGCGCAGGAAGACTCGGCTGCTCGATCCTGGGGCCAGAGTGGTTGATGTTCCCTATCCCCGGCTGGAAGAGTATAGCCGGGTTGAGAAGAAATCAGACGCTCCAAAGTACGATCTGGTATTCGCCTGCACCTCCTACGCCCATTACGGTCCATTGATGGGGATCCCGAACGAGTCAGCCTGCTGGCACGATCTGATTCCTGAATTGGCGACAAGGGGCTTCCGGATCGCTGTTCTGAAGCATCAGGATGATGTAGATCTGAAAGAGATCTCCGGGGTGGACTACTTCGACCAGCCAAATCCCAAAATCCTCTTCGCGGGCAAGGCGGTTATTTCGGACATCGCCTCGAACGGCCTGATCGCCGCAGCCCTGGGCAAACCCGTATTCCAGGTGGTGGACTCCCTGGGAGCGATCGAACCCCGTTTGGCCAGTCACCGGGGCTTCCTTGAAGAGGTCTTCGACATCGGTCCCCGTTTCGGTCGCGATTGGACCCTGGACAACTTGGACCAGTTTCATCCCTTCGGTGAACAGCACGGCGATCTGTGGGAACGATTCCAGCAACGCATATCCGATCATATCAATCGGCAGCTCGAACCGTCGGAATTCTATGTGCGTCTGGCCAAGGCGTTGGTTTCATTCCGGAAACACGAGACGGCGGTATCCGGCTGAAGTCCGGGATCATGCACTGCACAAATGACTTAGCGACTATTTCACCAAAATCATCTTGTTGACCCGAACCGTTTCGGCTATCCGGGTTTCGGAGTAATATACGCCGCTGGATACCTGTCTACCCTTGTTACTTGTGCCGTCCCACCTCACGAAACTTGATCCCTCGGACCGCATTTCGTCCACCAGGATCCGAACCAACTCCCCGCGAACGTTGAAAATCTTCAGGCTGAGGTGCCCGGCCCTGGGTAGGTTGAATTCGATCCTTGTGGAAGGATTGAACGGGTTGGGATACGCGTGAACAGTGAATTTCGCACCGGGCAGCCCGGTAGCGGATTCCAAACCATGGTTCGGCGGGTTGCCGGATTCGGTCAGTAGTGTACTCAGGACCCTTGCCCGAGCCGGCAAAGGGGCCGGTTGGTTGACCTTAGACGGGGCAAGGGGATTCCTGATGAACATGAAATCGTAGGGCATCGAGATGACCGTGGAGCCGTTGGGGGCCACGAACTTCGTGGCGGCCGACAGAGCGGAAGTACCGTCGTTGAACTGAGCCAGCATCTCGCCACCGTTCACCGTGACGGCATCGAAACGGTTGATCACACGGCAGCCGCCATAGGCCATCCAGGAATCCGTGACATCAAACACGGAGTTGCCCGCGACGGGGTAGACCATCGGAGTAGTGTCACCACCCAGTAACGGACGGGCGTCATTCTCCTGCCAGACCACACCCATCCACGAGTTCACGAAAGCAGTGGTCGCCGGACCCCCGTTGGTCCACATGTCGTTGACCAAGTCGTCACCAGTCAAGAACAGGAACTTGCCGCCATCTTCCAGCCAGTCACTGACGAGGCCGACGTCATCGCCGGCATCGTTTTCGTAATCAAGGTTGGAAATGGTGTTCCAACCCAGGTCGCCGCAGGTATAGACCATTGTGCCGTAACCGTCGAGCTGACCGAACTGAGCCCGACCACCAAGACCGTTGCTCACACCGGAAGATGGAGCGTTGGTGTAGTAGATGTCGTAGTCTTTTCCCGGGTACATGCCCAGGTTACGGAAAGCGCCGTGCCACTCATCCTGACCGCCCCGGTTGCCGAAGTCGTTCCAGAAGAGAATGTCCGGCTGGGCACCGGTCCCGTCAAACAGGGTAGGCAGGGCACGAACAACGAAACTGGAGTGGTAGGCCAGCAGATCGCTGAAATCGCCGTAACCGGTCAGATCGGCTGGGATGAAGGCATTCTGGTAGCCCCCATCTTTGTTGTCCCAGGCTTCGACATACCAGTGCAGGACATCGCCTGGGTACAGAAAGTCCACATCGGGCAGATCGAACTGCCAGCGATCCGGGCTTGTGACACCGTTGTTGACCGCGCGGGCGCCGTAGACATAACCGGTCATATAACCGCTGGCTGAACCATCGTCGGTGATCACACCGTCTAGCTCCCCATCGGTACCGGAATTGATCGTGAATGCACCCGCCCCCATGCGAAGTGTCGCCCCGAAGGCGGCGTTCAGTTTGGTAGTAAAGTAAAGACGAGGGGCGGTGATCGACGAGTTGACGTCGGTCTCCACCAAAACAGAGCCGGCCCGCACTGCCACGATGTCCATTACGATGGAGTCACCGGGATCGTTTCGCAAGTCGTTGGCCAGGGATATGTTATTGGCCATGTCGAAGCGTACGTCGTTCAAACCCATGTCAGCGCCGACATGGATCTGGCCGTCGGCCGGGAAAGCGTCCTGGGCCAGATCCAGCTCACGGGCAGCCATTCCCGGACCGAAATATTCGTAGCAGACCAATCTGACATTGTCGAAATAGGGCGCGGGATAACCATCGTCGCCGTTCCAGCCCCAGATGTAGCCATGCTCCCGCAGTATCAACTGGACCTGTACGTATTTGGGCCCGGGAACTACCAGATCAGCCGCATTGTTTTCGCCGGTGCGGATCCAATCAGGGCCTCCGTAGAAGTGTCCGGAACATCTGTCCTGGTAGGCAGCATATTCGATATCCGCCGGATCGGCCGAATCGGTGGAGCGAATGCCCCAAGCGTAGAACATTCCAGGGGAGTCTGCGGACAGATCCTCGTGGCGATACACGTCAAACAGATAACTAACACCCTGAAAATCACCTTCGGGCCACGGAATGACGGGCGACTCGATCTGGCCGGACAGGTAGGCATCAGGGCCGGCTAAGCCGCCGGTCGTGGTCACGATGTAGCCTCCCGGGCCATAGCACCAGTCCTGGCAGATCTGGGTCGGCAGCCCGCGTTCGGCCAGCATCATCTCGTCGGCGATGAAACAGACAACCGGAGTGTAGTTCGAGAGGCAGGGATCTATATCTTTGAGGCCGGACCGAATGTGTGCGTAATCACCCACACCGGTATGAAAATCCACGAACCAGTTGTCGCCCAGGGTACCCATCGGTCCTGAGGTTTCGAAATCGTCGTAGGTGCTGGTCTCGACCCCATCGTTGGTCATGGTCACTCTGATGTTGTCGGCCTGCAGGGCGCCGTTGCTGGCATAGAGGCAGTCCCAATCGTCCCAACCGCCGTCGGAAGTGACGTGCCAGGAAATACGAACCTGGTCGTAGTTTTCGCCCACATACTCGCCGGCCTGGTAGGTCACGCTGCCGATCACGGCGACCTGTTCGCCCACACCGTCGGCTGTCCACACGTAGGCAATCTCGGCCTCATTCTTCCAGTAGCCGAGATTGGAATAGTCATAGCCGGGCTCAGTGTTGTGGTTCACCGTGGCGCTGATGTTCACGACGGTTGAAATGGCCGGATTGTCCACGGTGCCGACCCAGGACAATATCTCGCTGTAGTTGGAGCCATAACCGCCAACGGGGTCCTCTTCCGAGCAGGCGCTGATACTGCCGTCGCCGCACCAGGCGGAGTAAACGCCGGTCGGGACGTTGTAGGTATCCACGTGCCAAGCAGACTCGGTTTTCTGGGTCACGTCCGTGCTTGTCCAGCCGTTCCATGCCGGATCCCCCGAGGGGTCTTCGAATTGGCCATTTGCGATAGCGCCGCTGCCCCAGGGACCGACCAGAAACACGGTATCGCGGGAGGCTGCCCGGGACATTTCCAGGTTACCGCCGTGGATAACGCCGGAATGCCCGTCGACCAACTTCGGCAATTCGCCAGCGTACGAACCGTAGTTCAGCACCAGAGTTGCCAGAAGGCAAAACAAGGAATGGATCGTCTTCATCATCATCCCCCTTTGAAGACGGTATGAATTTGATTATAGCATAAGGGAAGACTGTTTTCCGCAGAAACCGAGGTACCTGTTCGGCAAGTTTTTTGACAGCTTTTGGTCCCACAGGCAATCAAAACGGAGATGTTTTTTTGATTTAAGCGCTTGCCTGAAAATATACATTGTCCTAAACTCGTGCTTCCAAATCAATTTTCCCAAAAATCAGAGGTGGTTCCAATGCGAAAGTCTCCTTTAGTGATCTTTACAATTCTAAGCCTGCTAATTGTTTCTCAGGCTGCTTTTGCCGAAGGATTTGGTGTTACAGGAAAAATTGGGACTCTGGGTATCGGTGCCGATGCGACATACTCCATTTCCCCCAAACTGAATGTTCGTGGGAACATCAATGGTTTCAATTACAGTTTCAGCGATATCGAAACTTCCGGAACAACCGGGGCCCAGGATTTTGGGGTCGATTTGGAATTATTCTCTCTTGGCGCCGTTCTGGATTATCACCCGAACGCGGGCCGCTTTCGCTTGTCAGGTGGTCTCTACAACAACCAGACCAAGGCAGTTCTAGACGCTGATATCACACAAAGCATTGATTTCGCTGGTGTAGGTTATACTGTGAGTGATTTTGAGGGGGAAGTAGGATTTTCTTCCTTGGCCCCATATTTGGGAATCGGACTTGGTGATGCCACAAGTGAAGGTAAGGTCCACTTTGCCATGGATATAGGCGTCATGATGGTTGGCAGCCCTGAAGCTGAACTTACTGCCACTGCCAGCAATCCTCTACTTCAGATCCTGTTGGATGCTGCAATTGCTGCGGAAATCGAAGAGCAGAATGAAGATCTCGATGTGATCTCCATCTACCCCGTAGTGTCTTTGGGAATTTCCGTAGCTTTCTAGGTCAATTCAAATCGGGTGACGTCCATTTGGGCAGAGATTGGGACAGTTCAAAAGTCCCGTTTCTGCCCAAAAATTTTTTGTGCCTCTGAATTATCTTGAACCCAAAGGGGAACTCTCGTTAAGCTTCAGACTCGACCTAGAGGTTCCTCCATTTTCAGCAAAGGCTGGCCACAATATTAAACGTTGGGAATCCACCATGAACCGGTTGCTGAACTGCCCCCCGAATGGAGTCCATCTCCGGGCTGCCGTGGTTAATACAAGACATCCCTTTCCTGATCGGCGAGGTCACCGGTGATTGACCACCATCTGCAGTGTGTCTTCGTACACATCAACAAGTGTGGCGGTATCTCGGTGGAGAAGGCACTGGGCTTCGACGTGCAGATGCACCCCAGCCTGCAGGAGCAGCAGCAACTCTTTCTGCAGACCCGCACCCTCGAGCAGTGGCAAAGCTACTTCAAATTCTCCTTCGTGCGCAATCCCTGGGACCGACTTGTCTCGCTCTACACCTTCCGCCGAGGGAAAACCCCTCCGCAGACCCTGCTACCCTTCTCGCAGTGGATCCGCCGAGTATGGGAGCAGGAGCTGGACCACAAGGCAGGCGGGGGCCGCTTTCTACACTGGAACCAACTTGACTGGCTGAGCGTGGACGGTCGGCTGGACATGGACTTCATAGGCCGCGTGGAAAATATGGCGGCCGACTTCGCGACTGTCTGTACCCGGCTCGGCATCGATAACCCCGGCCTGGGCCGGTACAACACAACCCAGCACCGACCCTACGGCAGCTACTATGACGCGGAGACCCGCGATCTGGTGGCACGGAAGTACGAGCGGGACATTGAGTACTTCGAGTATGTCTTCGTAGCGGATTGCTGATGCCATGGTGGTCATCGTGTTCCGGCGGCTATTTCAGCAAAACGATCCGGATCGAGTCTGCATCCGGGCCGGCTTTCAACCGACAGAAGAAGACACCTGAGGCCACTGCCCGCCCCTGGTCATCCCGGCCGTTCCATTTGATCTCGTGCGGGCCGGCCGACATCGTTTCGTTGATCAGGGTCGCTACTAGTCGGCCGTCCAGGCTGAATACGCGTAACCCAACCAACGCAGTGCTCGGCAGATTGAAAGAAACGGTTGTCTGCGGATTGAACGGATTCGGGTAGCTGGGTAGGAGCCGAGCTCTTTCGTGAGTGGCCGGATGATTTTCCGCCGCGCTCCAGTCTCCGCAGCCGATGGGATAGTAGCCGACCAGGCCACAGGTCGGATTGAAGGTGGACCGACAGGGCGAATTCTCATCGATGCCGTAGGGCAGGGCGGGATTTTTCTCCAGGCAGAATAGCGGATCATAGCTGATGTTCCCGAAATCCCCGAGTTGGTTGGCGAAATACCCGTACCAGTCGCCAATGGTGTTTCCGTAGATGTTGCTGCAAGTGAATTGGAAATCCGTAGTGTCGGAGGCAGCGGCGGCGTACCCGCTGCTGCCGAAGGCGATGATGGTGTGGTCGATGTCGAATCGTCCGTTGCGGTAGGAGACCAGGGTGGCGGAGGCTGCAGGATTGATGTTCCCGTAGAAGGTACTGGAGCTGACGGTGAAATGGACATCCGCGTAATAGGCAAACACTGCTCCGGCGAAAGTGAGTGCCTCGTTGCCGACGAATAGGCAGTTGTTGATCACCGGGCTGGATATACCCGTGGCCCCGATTGCGCCACCACCCCAGGCCGTGTTGCCGCTGAAGATACAGTCGCTGATCAGAGGGCTGGCGTCGTCACAGAAAATTGCGCCGCCTTGCTGATAGTTCCCGACAGCGCTGTTGGCGCTGAAGATGCAGTTGTTGATGGTCGGTGAGGACCCCGGACGGCAGGCAATGGCTCCTCCGCTGTAGTTATTGCTGGTGAAGGAAGTGGAACCGATATCCTGGAAGCCGCCGGTTATCGTCACACTGGAAATCACCGAACCGGGTCCCTCCTCGTAAGTGAACAAGAATCCCCGGTGGAGATCTCCTGGCGCCCCCTCCAAATCGATGATGCAATCCTCGGGTTTTCCGCTTTGGGAGCAGATCACGATGTCCTTGCCCATGAAATAGAGATCCCGGTTGCCGTCACCGGTAAAGACGCCATCGGCCAGCAGGACTGTGTCTTGGGATGCGACTGCGTTGATCGCCGCCTGGATGGTCGGGAAGTCACCACTGCCGTCGGATCGTACCAGCAGGGCCGAGGGCTCCACGTTCTTGTAGACCTTGAGGGAGACGTTGTCGAAGTAGGGAGCCGGGGTACCATCAGTGGCTCCAATGGAGTAGTAATCCCTTACTCCCAGAGCAAGTTGTACATGGGTGAATCCAGGTACCAGGAGGTCGGTGACGTTCTGGCTTTCCCTCACGTATCGCGGATCTCCCCAGAGAGCGAAATTTCGGTCCCGCCACTCGGACCATCCGGTCTGGCCCGCCGGATCGTCGGTCGACCGGACATGCCAAAGGCCTAGAACGAAAGGTCCGCCGTTATTCAGTTCGGCGTGCACGTAGTGGTCGAAGGAGAATAATGCACTATCCCAACCACCGACCGGAACGGTCAGAACCGGTGACCAGATCTCGCTGGCTACACATTCAAACTGGCCGGCGAGACCACCTTCCGGGTTGACGATATATCCCCCTGGCCCATAGCAGTGAGTTGTGCAGGGATAGCCTCCGGTACCCGGTACGACCACACCGTCGTCAATGAAAACGAACTGGGGGGTGTTGTTCCCGGCGGTAGGATCGGCATCCCCGAGCAGAGACAGGACTTGGGAAAAATCTCCTGGACCTTGCGGCACCGAGGGCTCCCATTGCAGAGGAACGCCGGGCTCTAAGGTTTCCGTGTGTCCCATCTGAATTTCACCGAGGCCTTGGTCGAAGTGGACCTGGATCAAGTCGATTTGGGCGGCGCCGGCCGATGGCCACCTGCAATCCTCGTCCGACCAGGCGCCGTCTGATAGAACGGCCCAGCGCAAGTGAACCTGGTCTCCCAGTTCGCCGACGAAGTAGTCCGGTGTGAGGGTTGCGGTTAGGTTCACGATCTCAGCGGTTCCCTGGTAGGTAAACGAATCCAGGTTCTCCATCCATTCGGAGTCGTCCACCTGCAGAAAGAGGTAATCCTCTCCCGGCTCGATGTCGTAGCTGATTACGGCCTGGATGCGAACGGTGACGTTGCTGAGGGGATCGGGCACCGTCCCGTACCAGTCCAGATATTGGCGCCAGTAGTCTCCGTAGCCTTCGGCTGGATCCTCGGCATTACAGGACTCGAAATAGCTGCCGCACCACCAAGCGCGGTTGTCGGCCGTTCCGGGATCCAGGTCCCCGGCGTTGAAAGTGCTGACCTGCCAGTGGAACTCAGTCTCTTGATTGAGGTCGATGCCGGTCCAGCCCTGACGATCGGGCAGTCCGTCCTCATTCTGGAATTTTCCGGACAGGACACCGGGACCTCCCAGCAAGTACAGGGAGTCGGTGGCTGCTTTAGCGGGAGCGGAGAACTTGTCGAGGGATGGCCCGGTCAGTTGGTCCACGTTGATTAGATTTGGCAGAGGTTCGGCACTCACTATCGCAATAACCGCAAAAGCGGAAAAAATCACGGTCAAAACGATGGCGATTGAAAATTCTTTCATTCTGGTTCCCCTGAAAACTTGACCCAGTTGGAAGTCGGCAATCTAGATCCGGCCAGCGATCATTATATCACCAATACAGCAGACCCAAGATTATTTCTGCAGGGTTCTCAATAGTCCAACCGTTGAAGAGATGCGAGAGACGGGTCGTCCGGATCCCGCAAGATCCGGACGACCAGTCAATAGATTTACCTCACCATTTTCCACATATAGGCATAGGTCAACGCCCACATATAGGCACGCTGGTTCAAATTGGCCGCTCCTCCGTGGCCACCCTCGGTGTTTTCATAATAGTAAACATCCTTGCCCATGTCGGTCATCTTCTTGACCATCTTTCGCGCGTGTCCAGGATGCACCCGATCATCTCGCGTGGAGGTGGTAAAGAACACTTTTGGATAGGTCTTTTTCTCATCCAGATTGTGGTACGGGGACCAGGTCTTGATGTACTCCCAGTCCTCGGTATCGGGATTGCCGTACTCGGCCATCCAGCTGGCTCCTGCCAACAGCTTGTTATAGCGCTGCATATCCAGCAACGGCACCTGACACACCACAGCCCCGAATAATTCCGGTCGCTGCACGAAGCAGGCCCCCACCAACAAGCCGCCGTTTGACCCGCCGACGATTCCCAGATGTTTCGGCGACGTGACCTTGCGGGCGATCAGGTCTTCGGCCACGGCAATAAAGTCATCGAATGTCGTCTGATGCTTCTCCTTCATGGCCGCCTGATGCCACTTGGGGCCGAACTCGCCTCCACCCCGGATATTCGCCAATACGTGCACGCCCCCGCGTCCTACCCAGGCGGTGCCGGTTGTGGCCGAGTATCTGGGCCGCATGGA
The DNA here is from genome assembly GCA_019038745.1 of Gemmatimonadales bacterium. Classification (GTDB taxonomy): domain Bacteria; phylum Krumholzibacteriota; class Krumholzibacteriia; order LZORAL124-64-63; family LZORAL124-64-63; genus JANTGJ01. Next base: position 20,423 of record JAHOYV010000011.1, on the reverse strand, counting down.
GATCTCGAAGCCGCCGTAACCATAGAGCAGGGTCGGGTTCTTTCCGTTGGCCTGATAATCCTTGGGCGTAAAGATGAAGTAGGGAATCTTCGTGCCGTCGGCGGATGTGGCCTCGTACTGATCCACCTTCATGCCCGTGGCGTCGAAGTATTCGGGAGTGCTCTTGGCCTTCTGCAACGTTTTCCCGTCGCGCACGACATACAGGCTCGAGGGTGTAAGAAAATCGGTGTAACTGACGAAGAAAACGTCATTCACTTTGTTGGTGCCCACGACCCGGACAGTGCCCAGGCCCGGCATGAGGACCTCTTCCCGACTCCAGGTCCCATCGCTCAGCATGTGCTTGTAAAGTTTGCCGCGCACGTTGTCCATGGTGGTTACCAACAGGTGATTGCGGGTTCTCATGACCCCGCTCAAAGCAACCCTGTCTTCGGGCTGGAAGAGCAGGGAGAACTCGCGGCCGCCTTCCAGAAATGCGTCCAATCCGATAGCCAGCAGGGCATCCTGCGGGTAGGTTTTTCCGCCGGTCGTCCAGTCGGTGCGCAGAGAAACCAGGAGCTGTCCCTTGAAGATCCCCTGCATTTCCGCGTCTTCGGGGATTTCCAACTTCACCAGTTTTCCGTCCCGCATCAAATAGGTAGTGCCCTTGAAGAATTCCGGAGTGCTGGTGACGATATCGTAACGCCCTTCGGGGGTGTGCATGCTGTAGGCGCTAACCGAGACATCATCAATTGAGCCTTCGAAGATGGTGCCGGCGCTTTCCAGGGCCGTTCCCCGCTTCCACTCCTTGACCAGACGAGGATAGCCGGAACTGGTCAGAGACCCCTCGCCGAAATCGGTGCCGATCCAGAGGGTGTTCTCGTCTTTCCATCCTACCTGGGACTTGGCCTCCGGCACGATGAAGCCATCGGTCACAAATGTTTTGGTTACAGTGTCGAACTCGCGTGCCACCGTGGCATCGCCGCCGCCGCGAGACAGGGTAATCAAAAAACGCTCGTAGTCCGGGTACAGGCCGCCGGCGCCCTTCCATACCCAATTTTCATCCTCAGCCTTGGCCAAAGCATCCACGTCGATCACTGTTTCCCATTTCGGGGCATCGGTCAGGTACTGCTCAAGCCCTGTGCGACGCCAGATACCGCGCACGTGATCCTTGTCCTGCCAGAAGTTGTAGATCCATTCACCCCGAACTGCGGGATAGGGGATGCGATCGCTGGAGTTGTAGATCTCCAGCAGCTTCTCGTGGATCCCGTTGAATTCAGTCACCGCCTCAAGCTCGGCCGTGTCGGCCGCGCTGCGCTCTTCAACCCATTGCAGGGCCTTTTCCCCGTCGACTTCCTCGAGCCAGAGGTAGGGATCGGTGACAGCCGACTCGGCGGCTGCAAAACAGGATACAGCGGTTAGCAGGACGCAAATTATCAGAGCGATTTTTCCAAGGCGCATCGGACTCTCCTTCACAAGCGGGCAGCAAAACGACCATTTCGGAGGAAGGGGATTGTGACGCAGGGGGCGAAAAAATCAAGGAGATTCCGCTCTGACCGTTTGATCGTGCTGGGAGGGATTCCCTTGCCGGGCAATTATATCATCAATTCCGAAACAACTTTGCATCGAATGGAATATTTGGTTGGCACAATTGTCAAAAAGAAGTAGAAATTATCATCGGGCCCGGCCAATTGGATGGGGTGTTCGGATTGGCCGGACAAAAGGAAACAATCGTAATTGAGTCAGAAAGACACTTGGTGTGGGATTGGGGTAATGGTCAACAAAACAACACAAAGTATTCTATGGATTTTCCTGGTTGTTTTTTCCGGATGTTCCCAAAATGTGGATAAGGAAAAACAAGTCGACTTAAACCAAATCAAGGACCAGCTAAGGTCCTTACCTTACGTGAGTTTCTCCAAAACGCAATCTGGGCAGGAAAGTGGTGTTGTTGAAAACAACGAAGAGGTTTCCTGTCCTGGATACAATCTGTATGTCACCAGAAGTTTATGCCTGGCGGAGTTGTTGGACCATAAGGGAAACATTGTTCAATCATGGCACGACCATACTTTCAGGATTTGGCAGGATTTCGAACTGTTGCCTGACGGCACGTTCCTTGTTATCGGGCAGAAAAAAACGAAAGAGAAAGCTTCACTCGAAGACCCCTTTGAAAACAGAGCGATTCTTAAATTGTCATGGCAGGGAGAAAAGCTGGAAGAAATTTCAATCCAGGCACATCACGAAATACATTTCTCGGCCGGGAAACCCCTGTTGACCTTGTTGTTCGATCATCGAAGTATTCCCGAACTGCATTCCAAAACACCGGTTTTAGACAACCGGATCGCGACCCTCTCGGAACATGGTGAAGTAATAGACAGCCTTTCCTTGTATGATTTATTGAATGGCACTCCCGGGTTTAAACTGCAAAAGGTCAAGGAGTCGGATTACTTAAAGGTCAAGCATATTGATCTTGTCCATACCAATACAGTGGAATGGATAGGCCTTGAGGCAAATTCCCCGATATATTCACGGGGCAATATCATTGTCACCATGAGGCACCAGGATACCGTGGCGATAATTGATTGGGAAAAAAAGAGAGTAGTCTGGACATGGGGACAGGGAGAGTTGTCAGGCCCTCATGATGCGACAATGTTGGAAAACGGTAATATATTGATTTTTGACAATGGGCTGGGCAGAGAATGGTCTCGTGTAGTTGAAATGAACCCTCTTTCAAAAGAAATCGTATGGGAGTATCGCGACCCGGAGTTGAAGAATTTTTATTCAACCACCAGAGGGACGAGTCAGAGATTGCCGAACGGGAACACCTTGATCACCGAATCAAATAAGGGAAGGGTGTTTGAAGTATTACCATCTGGAGAAGTTGTTTGGGATTTCTATACTCCGCATAAAAACAATAAAGGCCATAGGGCGAATATAATCCGAATGAGGAGATATTCGTTGAATTATATCCAAAACATTCAAAAACCAACGAAGACGGCAATCTCCGGACCAGAAAACCCCGGACTATACCCCTCGGAGTGAATGATGCAACCGAGCCGATCGAGCTTGTTCCTGCTGGTGGCCATCACCTACTGCCTGACCTCAGCCGCTCCCACGTATGCTGAAGTGCATCTGATCCTCGGCGGAGAGGACGAGGAGGAGTCCCTGCTCCTGATGCCTAGCCAAGTGGCCGAAGGGCCCGACGGGAACCTGTATGTTTTCGACGCTGGTGATTCGCTCATCAAAGTTTTCACACCGACCGGCGAGCACCTGCGTGACCTGGCCGGGTCCGGTGAAGGGCCGGGAGAAATACAGCGGGCCGACGGTGCGACTTTCGGCTTCACGCCAGAGGGTCTGCTCTACTTCACCGAATTTTTCCGTGGCCACCGCTGGCTGACCCTGTTGCAACTGGACGGTACGCTGGTGAACACGATCAGCCCCCAACTGCAGGTGGCGTTCGGTGTCCAGGGGGCGGTTCCTCTGCCGGACGGACGCTTCCTGGTCCAGATCGCCTACGGCACGAAAGCCGAAGCCGAAGGCGATATATATTTGTACCGGATGCCCCAGACCTTGACGGTCATGGACGACCAAGGTGTGCTCGGTCCCGAGATCCTGCGCACCGACCACATCAGGCTCATCTCGACCAGCCCCAACGGGGGGGACACCACCTTGCCGTACCTGCCCTCGTTCACCTGGGTCTGCGCTCCGACGGGCCGAATCGTCTGGAGCGACGGTCTGAGTCCGCAGTTGCGCGTGTTCGATCTGGAAGGCCGTGCCCTGGATCCCTTGGTGACACCCCTGCCACCCGCAGGCGAAGTGACCCGGGACGACCTGAAGCGCTGGCAGAAGAGCCGGGAAGAGATGATGATGGACCTGGATCCGGCCTGGTGGCAACGATTCGGCCGGGCGGTCAACTCTTATGACAAGGCGCTGTATCCTCGGCCGGTGATATCGAACCTAGACGTAACTCCAGCCGGAAATCTTTTAGTGTTAGTGACCGGGCGTCCCGGACCCGACGAGAAAACGGTACCCTACTGGTTGCTGGACAGCGAGGGAAAACTGATCCAGCAGTGCCGTGCGCCGGTTCGACAACTTGGGGTCTCAGAGCACTTTCTCCTGTTCTTCACCGAGCACGAGGACGGACATCAGCTCGTGCATGCCCTGGTCAGGGAGCAGGACGAGGCGGCCGCTCTGGCACAGTTGGAAGTGTTTTTGGCAGGGAGTGAGTAGGGCAGAAAGCTCAACTTTTGAGTTGTTCGAAATTTGGGAAAGCTTACGAAAGGAACGATACTGCCCCACCTCCTTACCAATAAGTCGGCATTTCGCTCGGATAGATTAAGTGGTTGGGACAGTTCGCTTCAGCAGCGCCCCTACGGTACCGTCAGCGGTACCACCTGCCGGGGACGGAGCCGTCTTCGCCGGTCTGCACCCCTGCGGTCAGATTTATGACGAACAGCGTCGGTGCCAGGTTCGGGAAGTAGTTGCCCGGCCGGAACCGGGGATCCGGGACGTGGTCGGAGTTCGACGGACCGTACACCAGATTTCCGTTCTCGCTCGTCAGCACGATGAAATTCGCGATGCTCGCATGCCACTGGGGAGGGTCGTGAATATCCCAGGGATCGGGGGAGTATCAGAGGGAGTACTCCAGCGTGCCTCCGGCGTAGGGTGTCTTGTTGCCCAGGAATTCGCTGGGCGCCGAGAAGTCCAGGCCGGTCATCCACAAATCGAACGGGGACTCGGCACCCTCCGTACCAAGGATGTAGCCGCCGAAGTACCCGTCCTGCACGGAGTTCTCGTATTCGCCTTCGTTCACGATGTACTGGCCGTATTCGCTCCGGCCGCCGTAGACCTCCAGATGCATTTCCTCGGTCGCCGAGAACTCCGATTGCGGCTGGTCGAGCAGTTCGATGTCTTCAACCTCCGTCATCAGGTCGTCGTCGCTGCAGCCGGGGGTGAGCGCCAGCGCCAGGATGAGCAGCATCATCAGGATTGGGATCGTTCTCATTTTATCCGCCCCCATGTCGTCGGGCCGATTACCGGATTGCGTTCCGATCGAAGCTCGGGCGATTCTATCAAGATGATAGAGCATTGTCAAACTAAGTAAGACCTGGTAGGGTCATCCGTGATTCTGAGTTGTCCACAGTTGAACTCAGCCCACCGGGCGTATACGATGTACCCCATGAACAGCAAACGAAAAACACCAAGCCGCAGCAGCCGCGGCCGCTTCCAAATCCTCCACGAGGACCAAGACCTCCTCGTAATCTGCAAAGACCCAGGTCTACTGACGATGAGCTACAAAGGAGACAGAAACGCGACTGCCGAACAAATGCTCACAAGCTATCTGCGCAAAGGAAGCAGCCGATCTTGGATACGTGCCTATACCGTCCACCGCCTCGATCGTGAAACCTCTGGTCTGCTCATCTTCGCCAAAAGCGAGGCCGTCCAGCAGAAGCTCAAGGGAAACTGGAAGGCCGTAGAGAAACACTACACCGCCGTCGTGCATGGAAGTCTCGACCAGAAGAACGGCAAATTCGCCAGCTATCTGGCAGAGAACGACAACCAGTTCGTTCATTCCACCCACGATGCAGCCAAGGGAAAATGGTCCGAAACGCTCTATCATGTCGTCAAGGAAACGCCCCGCTTCAGCCTGTTGGATATCAAGCTACTGACCGGGCGGAAGAACCAGATCCGTGTCCATCTCGCCGAGGCCGGACATCCCATCGCGGGCGATACGAAGTATGGAAAGAAACGCGACCGAGTCGCGCGGATGGCGCTGCATGCCCGAACCCTTTCCTTCCCTCATCCCCACAATGGCCGGCGTATGGTGTTCGAAGCTCCGGTGCCGGCGGCGGTCCTGGGACTGGTAAACTCGCCCGATTAGGACGGAGTGACTGCCAGTACATTCGAAATATTTGAGAAAAGAAGGCAAGTCCACAACTCTGGATGTGGTACTATCGGTGGAATCAGATCAGCAACGCATTACCAAGCAAGGAGGAACAGACATGGGTGACAAGGGAAGTAAAGACAAGGGAAAAAGGGAACAGCAGAAAACGGCCCAGCATACTGCCAAGGAAAAACGAAAAATAAAAAAGGAAAAGAAGAACAAGTAAATCCCTGTAGCTGACCGGTTGTTTGCTGAAAGCAAAATCCATCCCCACCTCCCCCGCTGGGCGAGCGAGAGTTTGGACACAGATCAACCGACGAGCTCGGATGGATTAAATGGAAGGGACAGCGAGAGACGTGGTCCTCGCTGAAGGCCATGTTTCGCTGATATGGAGCGACCTCACTTTGGCCGGAATTGTAGTTGCAGCCCCTGCAGAAAATTCCTCATGACCTGATCATTCATTTTTCGGAAGTGTTTGTGTCCCGGTTTCCGAAAAAAGGCGCTCAGTTCGTGATTGCTGAGTTTAAAATCGGCCAGGGCCAGGATTCGAATCATGTCGTCGCCCTTCAGATTCAGGGCGATCTTCAACTTGGTGGCGATAAGATTGTTGGTCAGCCGATTCTCGAGAGCCGGTGGCGGCCCCGGCCGTTTGCCCCGCTTGTGGTTGATCAATCCGTTGAGAAAAGCTGCCAACTCCCGGTCGAAAAGCTTCGCAAAGAGCGGGTTCTCCTCGTCGAGCAGCCAATGTCTCACCTGTTCTTCGGTAGCGGCGTAATCGGCGGCGGCAAAAACGGCCACCATCTCGGCATCACCATAGTCGAATATGTAGCGCAGGCGGCCCAGAACGTCATTGCAGGTCATCAGGTTTTCCTTCGGATGGCGGAGGGGGCAAAAGTCTAATGCCGTCAGGATCTATGGAAATTAAACGCTTCTTGTAGAGGGCTCCGAGCGCTTTCTTGTAGTTCTTCTTGCTCACGCCAAAACGGTCCGACAGTTCCTCGGGCGAGGTCTTGGCCGTGAGGGGCAGGAAGCCGTTGTTTCTTGCCAGTTGGTTGAGAATCGTCTCGGCGATGCCACCCACTTTTTCATACCCGGCAGACGTAAGGGACAAATCGATCTTGCCATCGTCCCGCATCTTCTGGATATAGCCCCTGATCTTTTTGCCGATGCGCAGGTCCTTGAAGATTTCATTGTGATAGAGGAAACCCCAGTGGGCATCGTTGATGATGGCGGTGTACCCCAGCTCCGTTTCGCGCGCAATGAGCAGTTCCACCATTTGACCCACTTCATAGTCGGCCGGCACCTGGTCGATGAATTTGTTGATGCGGGTTGAGCCGACGATCCGGCCAGTGCCTTCGTCGATGAAGACATAGACGATGTAGGAGCGGTCAGCCTGCAACCGTATTTTCTGCTCGCCAAAGGGTACCAACAGGTCCTTGGGCAAACCCCAGTCCATGAAGGCGCCGACTCTCTCCACTGCGGAGACTCGCAGCAGATTGAACTGGCCGACCATTGCGTGGGGCCGTTTAGTGGTGGCGATGATCCGGTCTTCAGAGTCGAAATGGATGAAGACGTCGAGATTATCGTAGACAGAGCAGTCTTTTGGCGCCGCGTTGTAGGGCAACAGGATGTCGCCCCACTGCTCGTCTTCGCTATCGAGGTAGAAACCGAAATCGACCTCTTTGATGACCGCCAGATTATTGAACTGTCCGATTCTCAACATGGCAGATTATGCCCTTCTTCGAATGTGCCCCAAGGGAAGGGGAACTTAGCTTTGCCCCGTTCTTGCGCGAACCAGGATCCAATATATCACACCGGTCGGACTTCGCACATGGGCCAGCCATCTTGGCCTGGCAATGGAGCCGTCCGCGAATGGACGGCATACAGGATGTGCTATACTATAACTTGTAACCATCGGCGCTGATCGTCCACCCCGGCCACCCGCACCATTCAGCGTATCGCCGGAGTCCTCCAAGAGAAGGGGTCGACCATGAGATCGTTGATCGCATATACGTTGTTGTTCGTGCTGTTCGCCTGTCCAGCCCTTGCCCAGGGCCCCTATCCCGGCCTGACCATCATTTCACTGCGCACAACCGCCGACAGCTATCTTGTCGACATGGACTTCAACGTGGTCAAGACCTGGCACGGGGCCACCGTGCCCACCGAACTGGCCTACATGTTGCCCGACAGTTCGGTGCTGCGCCCCTGCTACGTTCCCCTGGCCGAAGGCCGTGGCGGCCGCATCCAGCGCATCGACGCCGACGATACGGTGATCTGGGACTTTCTCTTCGACGACCCGGATAACCAGTATCTGCAACATCACGACATCGAACCGATGCCGAACGGTAACGTATTGTTGCTCGCCTGGGAGAGGCACAGCATCGCCGAGGCTATCGAGGCCGGCCGCCAGGAGCTCATCAACGACATGAAGGTTACCTACATCGTGGAGATTGAGCCGGTAGGACTTACCGGCGGCAACGTAGTCTGGCAATGGAGCGCCTGGGACCACCTGGTCCAGGAAGCCGACCCGACCAAGGACAACTATGGCGTCATCGCGGATCATCCCGAACTGATCGACATCAACTTCGGCGACGTGCCGGCCGGCACCTGGCTGCACGCCAACGCCGTCGACTACAACGAGGAACTGGATCAGATCGTGTTTTCCGCTCGGAACATCAGCGAGGTCTACGTCATCGACCACAGCACGTCCACAGCCGAGGCTGCCGGACATACGGGAGGCCGCTGGGGTCGCGGCGGAGACATTCTCTACCGCTGGGGCAACCCACAGACCTACGGACGGGGCGATGCCAACGACCAAGTTCTCTGGGGCGCGCACGGCGTTGTGTGGATCGACGAGAGTCTGCCGGGCGCGGGCAACATCATGGTCTTCAACAACGGCGACAACCCGAACACCGCGGTCGACCTTTCGAGTGTCGAGGAGATCCTGCCCCCGCAATCCGAACCGGGCGCGTACCTCATTGAGCCGAACCTACCGTTCGGTCCGGCGTCGGCGGCATGGAGATACGGCGACGTTTACGGGTTTCTGTCCAGCACCCTGGGCGGCGCCTACCGGATGCCAAACGGCACTACCGTTATCTGCGAGGGAACGGAGGGCCGGGTCTTCGAAGTGAATCCGGACGGCACCATTGTTTGGGTATATCTGGGCGGCGCTCCCATTCACCGAGCGCCGCGTTATTGGGAACCGGTGTCGGCGTCTCCGGAAACTCCGGCGGCGGTGCGCTTGATGGGCAACCACCCCAACCCGTTCAATCCTGTCACAACGATCGGGTTCGCCGTGGAGAACACGCAGCGAGTCACCGTCTCGGTGTTTGACGTGGCCGGTGGGAGAATTGCAACCCTCACCGACCAGATCTACGAACCCGGGATCTACTCCGTGAAATGGGCGGGACGGAATGATGAGGGCCGAACCGTGCCGTCGGGCACCTATCTGGTGCAAATGGAAACCGGCGATGATGCCGAGGCGCGGAAAATTTCCCTGGTGAGATGAAGCCCGACGTGAAACTTTGTTCGTTCTTGGATCTTGAGTCACCAGTAAAGGGGGACTGATCATGAAGAAGTTGATGATCATCACGATGTTGCTCTTCGTCGCCGTGGCGACCCACGCGCTTGCGGAAGGCAAAGGATCCGTCCGGGTTCCGTTCGACCCGGATGTGGGCTGGGCTGTGATCAATACGGCCGGCAGCGGGATTGTCATTGCCGTGGCGCATGTGGAAAACGGTCTTCCCAACGAGGAATTCTCGGTGAGCGTTCGCGTGCGGTATGAAGACGGAAGCACGGATATCTACGAGGATATCGCGACACTCACCACCAACGGACAGGGCAAGGGCAACGTTCAGGTCCAGGTGGACACCAACCCTGCTGCAGGCGATACCACTCTCCGACGCGTCGCCGTACGGGCCAGGAAAGCTCCCAATCCACTTTATGTGGCGGTTGCCTGGGATGTTCCTCTCAAGTGAGCGGAAGGCGCCTGGATTATTTAGCCCGGAGTAGCCCTTGGTTTCATCTTGTCATCAATGCATGAGGCAGAGCAAAAGCCCTGCCTCATGCAAGCGATAGTATTTTAAATCCTGGCAACCTAGAATACTAAAATGGTATTACCACCGTTAAATTCGGATTGGCTGGTAGGCAAATCCTCCTCAACATAAAATTCCAGGGCCTGAACGTCCTCCGCAAAATCATTCACAGAATCAGGAAGATCAGCATAAGCCAACCCGTCTGTATCCATGGCCCTGATGAAGGCCTCGTCTGCACCCGATGGGAAAACAAAATAACGATCGCCCAAATCAGTACCCATATCATCAACAATATCCATTTTGATTAGGAAATAGGACTCTTCTCCACTAGAAATGCCCTTGCCGACGATCGTTGCGTCTAAACCCCCGCTTCCGGAAGTTGCCATGCGCAATTGGAATTCATGTGTTTCGGTATTGCCGGAAATTTCATTGAGAACCGAGCAATAATATTCATCGTCAACATAATCTACAAAGCTAACAATTTTTAATTCGAGATCACCAGATTCAGGATTGAGAATACCTTGGAACTGACATATTTCTACTTTATTTTCAGGTTCACTCTGCTCTTGGCGATAAATAACCAGGAAATGAATGGCATCTCCATCGAGCCTGTAAGCAAATGAGTATTGATCAGTTGTGCCATCTTCCTCCGCAAAATCAACATTGGCCGCAAACTCATAAGTATCGGAATTTCCAAATTCGTAGGGCTCTTCAATAACTGTAGGATCAATTGCTTCGGCATACTGCATAGCCTCGAACAGATCTTCTTCCATGGTGTGGAGGGATTTGAAAAAATTGTCCATACCAATGACGCCCTGGTGGATGGCATCGTCATAGGCTCGCAGTTTGTGGTATAAGCCAAACATGTGCCCATTTAAATCCCAGGCGGCTTTGGTTTCAGAATCAGCAAAAGACGGAGCAATGTCCTTTGAAGCTTCGAATATTGCAATGTCAAGAGTTTCAGGTGAAGTTACAATGGGATCTGTTGTAGAATCATCCGAACAGCCTCCAAAAGCCAAAATGACTGCAAATGATAATAACGAAAGCAAAGCTCTAATCTTCATTTCCAAACCTCACTGGTCTTTGTTCATGTTTTTGTCAGCCAAAGGTGAAAATTTTCTGTTATTTCCATATCGGATATGATTACAGTCATCATTAGGCATTTATGGTTTTTTCCTTCAAAGTTAACTTTTTACCATCTATCAAGATAAAGGCTATGGCAGAGGCTAAATCGGTTATGGGGTCGTAAGCTTTCCCCAAATTCACGGGAACATTCCTTGAAGTACGTCTACTTGGCTTCCAGGAGATTCCCCGCTGACCGGCAACGGGTAGACGATAGACACAATTTCAAAGGCACAACCAAAAAATTTGGCTCCTCGGATGAGACGCGGAGGGGAACTTACTCTGAGAGTCCGAAGCTTCTACAAAAACCGAACGGGAATACCAGTTGACGACATAGTTCCTCAACAACTAACCCCTCCCCGGAAGTACCGGCCTGGGGATGGGACAATAGTGCCGTGACATCAGGAATCCTCAATGCGTGATGCCCCAGACCGCTGTCGCGAAGATATCCCTTGGGGTGTTTGGCGGCCCGCTTGGTCATGTTCCGGATGAAGGCTGGTAGTTGCCGCCAGAGAAAAGAACCCCGAGCGATTTCGAAATAATCCCGAACAGTCGGAGGTGATACACCAAGGGCCCGGGCGACCTCGGCCTGGTTCACTGTTTGCCCTGACAATCCACCGAGCATTCGGGCAAAGACCCGAAACTTTTCCTGGTTCAAACCGGGAAAAAGACGGCCCACATCACGCAACACCCAACTGCCGAATGGACCGCCAGACAACTGATCCAGGCGCTTCATTATCAGGGGTCGTGACAATATCTATGGTCATGAAGTTCGGTATGCGCTTCATCTGTTGGGCGTCGAAGAGAAAATTATTACTGCGAGGTCGGGCCCTGGCAGAACGGTTACTGCGAGCGTGTGGTGTATCCTGGGCTGGGTGCTGGGTTGGACTTCTTGCAGGATATCGCGGTATACTGCGGGCACATCCCCCGGGGGGAAGTATTTTGTAAAGCTGGCGTTGGAAACCCGGCGTAATCGAGGCGGCCAATCAGGTCGCGTGGTTTTGGGTGGGGTTTTGACTAGGGGCAAGTAATGTGGCTGAGAAGAAAGGCAGACAAAGAGAAATGATAATAAGAATGATCTGTTCCATCCTTACTGTTTTGGTGATCGGATTACCGGCGACAGGACAGGAAATGTCACCGAGAGACTCTTCGATGGTTCTTATTCCATCGGGAGAATTCATGATGGGGAAGGATTCTGAAAAGGGACGTTCTTTCAGCCCGGCGCATAAGGTAAAAGTCGATTCATTTTTCATGGATAAACACGAGGTCACAAACGGCGAGTTTCTTCTCTTTTGCGAAGCGACCGGTCATGATCTTCCTGAATTCTGGAATACAGATATTTTCAGGAGCGGAAAGGATTATTCAGGCTATCCCGTGATCGGAGTAAGCTGGGGGAGCGCGAATAAGTACGCGGAATGGGTAGAGAAAAGATTGCCGACAGAAGCAGAATGGGAACATGCGGCTCGGGGCGGACTGATCGACCAGAATTTTCCAAACGGCGACAAATGGACGAAAGAAAAAGCAAAGCAGGGCGCTACGGGCTGGAGAAACCTTATCGATCCGGTTGGAAAATATGAACCGAATGGATATGGGCTCTATGACATGGGAGGTAATGTCTGGGAGTGGGTCTCTGATCGCTTTGCTGAAGATTACTATAAGACAAGCCCTTCTGACAATCCCACAGGGCCGGAGGGGGGAAGTAGCAGGGTAATAAGAAGCGGGAGCTGGCATTCTGGGGCGATGTGTAAAAGAGTCTATTATCGAAAGGGCTTGCCAGGCAACTGGCGCGATTATGCTGTCGGCTTCCGATGCGCAAAAGATATTGGAGACGATAAGTGATGAAGTATTGAGGAGAGTGTGTCGTTGCCATTTAACCCGTCCGCCTTGTCCCAGTTGCGGTTAAGGACGTGGAAACAACGACACTCTCGGATAGCTAACACCTCTCGGGTGCACATTTGTAGCACATTCTAGATGTCGATAAAGGCAGGCAAGTCCAGTTTCAAATTCTAAAGTTATCGGGGTTTATTGAGCAGGCTTGGCAAATATTGAAGGATCAATATCAATATTTGCTTCTACCTCAGTAATTTCCAAAGCCATCATTGACTCGCCATTTGTGATGGATTCAAATTTGTAAGCTATTAGCATGCCGCCAACATCACGATAGTCAGTGATAGACATATGTAAATCGCCCTCTTCATTAGGCATCAGCATTTTGAATGGCAGGCCGGTTGCATCAAAGTACATTGACACAGGGCCAGAGCCGGTGAAAGCGCCTTTCACAACGTCAGCACTTATGCCGTCAACATCTTCTTTTCCTGAGTAGATGAAAGTGCCGTTTCCTATCAAGCCAGCAATACTAGCACCGCTGTACTGATAGAAGCTCGACCCAAACTGCTCCTTGGCAGCTACGGTCATATCCTTAACCTGGCCCATCTGGCTCCTCCAGTAATCTGTGCCATTAGTTGCAGTTATAATGTCCATGTCCATAATGTTCATTTTTATCATCTTATTATTTGGTTTCAGGATAGTCACTTCAAATTCTATTTCCTTATCCTGAAGTGTGCCTGTCATGCTCATTTTCAATGATTTGACTCCATCAATCGCTGACTGACCGCCCATAGCGGCTGTAGCTTTGGAAATCACATCATCTACCGTCTGAGCACTTGCAGCGGTTCCCATCACCAGGATCAGAATCAATGATAGAAATAAATTCAGCTTTTTCATGATTTTCTCTTTCGACCGTTTCAGTTCAGTTCACAACATGGACGCCCTAATTTTCTCGGGAGAAGTTCCTACGCTCACTAAACGGCAAAGTTGGAGGGAAAAACGCGACAATGTACGAACTTCAATATGGTTTTACAGGATGCAACATAGGCGGCATTTGGCGGGGATTCTGGGCAAGGTTCGGTCAACCTGTGGCGGAAATCAGTCGTGAAACAAGCCGTTGTGCATACCATTTAATCCGTCCGCTGAATTATAACGAGTTAGGGCACAGAGTCGATATCTCCAATTATGCTCTGCAAACGAATCGTTATATGCTGGCATTTACTCCGGATGGGTTAAATGGAAGGCACAGCCCGATTGAGCCCGCCCGGATCAACCGGGCGGGCGCTTGGCCATTCGACCTTAGCGGATGCTAGGCCTTGTTGCAGACATTCGTGCAGTCGGCACCGCATTTCTTGGCGCACTTCTTCTCGCCGCAGCAATTCTTACAGTCCTTGCAGCAATCCTTGCTCTTGTCGCACTTGCCCTCGGCACAGCAATTCTTGCAGTCCTTGCAGCAGTCCTTGCAGCATCCCTTGTCCGCACAGCACTTCTCGGCGCTGCACTTCGCGTCGACGGCCTTCGCCTGCGTCGCACAGAGTTTGCTGCCGCAGGTCTTCGGACACTTGTCGCCGGCGACAGCCAGACTGCCGGTCAGCACGAACGAAATCAGCAGCAGGGCGGTCAGCCCGATCTTGAAGATCTTCATTTGAGTCTCCTTAACAATGCGTAGTTCACCGGCGGCCGGCGAATCCGGCGGCCATGATTCAGGAAATGGTCAAAGAGGATCAGCAGGATCGCGGGGGAGGCACCGGGGGCTTGTGCCGGAGGGTCTCGGCGAACTCGGCACCGTGGGTGATCACACCCGACACTTCGCGACTGTCCACGGTCGGAGCCAGCGCGATATGGAACAGGGGTTGTTGCGAGAGTCTCAACTGCACGCAGCACCCGCGGGCATTTTCACAGGGAGACGCCGAATCCCCACATCGGCTGCATTCGCACGCCGACGCATGGCATCCCGGTGCCACCGCAGGCATCTCCATCGCACAGTGATTGGCCGCGCCGCAGTCGACAGCCGTGCGGCGAGCCAAGTTCTCGACCACCGACTGATCGATCAAACCGACCTCGAGCCCGTCGTAGGTCAGGGCCAGCACGAAGTCGTTGGGATGCGGATGGGCCGACAGGAAGGGAGCGGTCGCCACGACGCCGATCAGAATCAGGCCGGTGAAGAATCGGCAGTGGATGCGACGCAACGGCATGGGACCTCGGGCGTTTCGTTTTCGGACGGTTCGAAAGGTCGACAGAGCCATTGTAACACAACGACACCCCGAAGTTCCAGTAAAAAGGTGTGTTTTCGACGATCAATCAACTCGGCTGTGCCTAGTCAAAACTCCATCGCCCTGTCCCGTTTGCATTTACGAAAACAAAAACCTAGCTGCTTCTCGGCGCTGTTTCTTGGGCGATCGAATTTTGGGTAGGCACAGTTTAGCTCGGATGGATTAATTGGTAGGGGCAAAGGACTCCAGTAACTCCAGCTCGTCAAACCAGCAGGCTTGATCATCTCGACGGGCCACCATGATCCGGCTCTCGTCGGCCGCATCCCGGGCACGATGGTAGCGTAGGTAAATGTGTCGGTCATCCACCATAAGCACCTCGATCTTGCCTGTGGCGTGACTCATGACGAACCGCGCCCCACGCGACAGACCGGAGCACCGGCCACGTGCGGCATCAAACAGTTGCCAACCCCTCACTAGGGGCACCGCGTAGGACTCGTTTCCGGCTGTGGGACGCCCCTGGAACACGTAATACTGAGGCATGCCCAACTCGGTGGCTGCCTCGAAGAGTTCAGCGAGCACCTCAGCAGAGTCATTCACTCCCCGGACAATAGGGCATTGGTTCACCACATGGGCACCCGCTTGCTGCATGGCTCGGATGCCATTGCAGGCCAAATCGGTGAACTCGCGGGGGTGGTCGAAATGGGCCACCAGATACACGGCCGTCCCGCCCGCCGTCACCTGGGTAACCAGATCCTTAAGTGCTTCGTCAAATAGCAACCGGTATGGATTGAACGACGGCACCTTGGAGCCGATACGGACGGTTCGTACATGGGGAATACCGGCAAAACGGCGAATGATGGGTGCCAAACGTTCAGTGCTCAGCACGAGTGGGTCGCCGCCGGTTAGAAGGACGTCCGTGATCTCGGGATGCAGCACCACGTACTCGAAGGCGGGCCCGAGGTCCCCAGAGGTCTCTCTGTTGTGGCGCATGAACAGGCGCTTGCGGAAACAGTAGCGACAATACGCAGCGCAGGTGTCGGCAATGAGCACGAGAGCCGTGTCACGATACTTGTGCTGGAGCCCGCGAACCACCGTGTTGGCGGCCTCGTCGCTAGCATCCAACTCGCCCCAATCGTTGAGCTCCGCCTCATCGGGAATAATGAGTCGGCGGATGGGGTCAGCCGGGTCGTTCCAGTCGATGAGACTAAGGAAGTAGTCATTGGCACGAAATGCAAAGCGCTCCGCCACCGCATCGAGCGTACGGGCAGTTGCGGCAGGGATCTCGGGAATCTGCGAGGGTTTACGGAAGCAGTCGACTTTCGGTGTATACGGGCCCGGTTGCGGACTGGAAACAGACATCTGCATATCCCCTTTCGCGGTATCGACCTCCCACAATAGTCGTTTGGGTGAAATAAAGCGAGAAGTGGTAATATACCAACAAACTGACGCGGCAACCAGAGGGCCAGATTCGGAATTGACCTAATCAAAATCTACCAAATATTCCGTTCGCTTTGTCCAAGTTGCGGTTACAGTTGGGCAGTATAGCATAGATGGATGTTCAAAATCACAATTCCTGCCGTATTCTCGGCTCTGCAATCTCGCCAGTTTCTGGTTCTTGAGAACATTGCTCTTCGACACCAAATCGAAGTTTTGCAGCGAAACACAAAGCGACCACGGCTGAAACCGTCAGACCGGATTCTCTGGGCTCTGCTATCACGCATTCTCCCCGACTGGCGGTAACATTTGTCCATTGTCCAGCCGGATACCGTCATCCGTTGGCATCGAAAAGGTTGGCGACTCTTCTGGCGATGGCGAAGCAAGCCTGGAAATGGAAGGCCGAAGGTTTCGGTCGAAATCCGCACCTTGATTAGCCGCATATCTCATGAGAATCAATTGTGGGGCGCACCCCGTATCCACGGCGAGTTATTAAAACTGGGCTACGATATTTGCGAATCCACAATTGCCAAGTACATGGTTAGAAGGATCGGGCCGCCGTCTCAAACGTGGCGAACCTTCATTAGCAATCAAAGCCAGTAGGTCTCTCTTGATTTATTAGAATATCCCCCTGGACGAGAGACAGCAGAATATCACAAATCCCTTGGTGAATTCAATGGGAATCGGGGATCATGGGAATCGGGATCCTAACAATCGACATAACAATCGGAAGGGTTTTACCGTTCACGAGAATCTGATCTCACCCATAAGCCGTAAACCAAAACGCCAGCATTAGCAGAAAAACCAAGAATCAGAGACAGACTTCAAGGTCATTTAGTGGCGTTATATTAAGAAAGAAATTCTCAAAATTTGGCCCCTCAAACGACCTCCAAACCCAACTCCCTTTGCCCCAACAGCTTATGCGCACGAAAAAGGCAGGTCATCTTGACCCGCCTATCTCCGCCCCGATTTTTGCCTTAAAAAACAACCGGCTTCCCGGGTGGGACGCGGAAGGGAACTCGGTGTCTCAGACGCGAGGCTATCCCGAAATGACCTTTAAGGGCCCAATTGAGCCCGGATGGATTCAATGGGAGGGACAGGTCCCGATATCGACAATTTCGAGGATTTTTAGCGGTAGTTGGCCTTAATTGTGCCCCAGCTAACCGGCGAAGCGCTCACCGAACCGTCTCTAACGAAATGCTCGCAGGGATACCAGGGTAAACCCATAACCGGGTCTGAGCCCGAACACATGTGCAGAGTGGTCCCGCCACTCTCGATGGAGTAGCTGTAGGATTCCTCGAAATCCGGGAAGTCGGACTCTATGATCGTGAAGTATTCCAACCCTCCCATACCCATGTCCCAGACATAGTCGTAGAAGTTGAAAGTGCCAGTGCGCAATATTTCGCCGTCACGGTACTCGACCAGGCTCATGTCATCGTTGAAAACCAGCGCGCGAGTGTAGCCGGCGCTCTCCGGTGTAACGGACTCATCGGCGGATATATCCGTTTCGGTCCATCGCCAGACGCCGTAGGGCTCGGGTGCGGCCATCGATGGGGTTGCTGCCAGGAGTCCGCAGAGAATCAGGATCGATATCAAACTACGGATCACGGTGTTGCTTGTCATCATAGGGCCTCCAAAGATGGGCGGATCGTATAAGGTATACGGATAAACCGGCAGGGTGATTCTATCAGAACATCAGTTGAATTGCCTGTCGTTACCATTTAATCCGTCCGCCTTGTTCCCGTTGCGGTTAAGGTTAGAGCAGTATAGCATAGATGGATGTTCAAAATCCTCTTTTTCGCCATTTCCTTTTTCGCCATTTCCCGGTTTCCTTATCTTGCTGTTCTTGGTGAGGTGAGGGTGCGCTCCGTCACCAGTTGGAAGTACTGCGTCGGAACAACAAGACACCTCGCCTCAAATCAGGGGACCGACTCCTTTGGGTCATTCTGTCCCAACTCCACACCAGATGGCGAAGCAGTTTGACAATCGTCCAGCCCAAAACCGTTGTCGGTTGGCATCGCAAAGGATGGCGGTTGTACTGGAAATGGAAGAGCCGTCCAAAACGAAAGGGCAGGCCGCCGATCTCGGCTGAAACACGTGATTTGATCCGCAGGATGTCACGAGAGAATCCACTATGGGGTGCACCACGAATTCACGGCGAACTGGGCAAGCTAGGCGTTGAGGTCGGCGAAACGACTATTGCTCGATACATGGTAAAATATCCGAAACCGCCCTCTCAAACCTGGCGGACATTTATCAAGAATCACATGACGGAAATAGCATTGATTACTATCACGAGCCGAGAACTCATCTGGGTTTGGGAAAGGACTGTCCCGTTTCTCGGGAAATTCAAGGGCCGGAGATCGGTGGAGTTAAGAGTGAGCCGGTGCTTGGGGGATTGCATCACATGTATTTTCGGGAGGTTGCCTGAGGCAATTTGATTGATTCATGTAAGCCTGAATTGTGGACTGTTCTGCTAAAATATCAGAATCCCTGTTTCATTTATGTCATCTTATTCGAGCAATCATTCAGTTTCCATTTTTCAAGACCCAAAATTGGAATCAGCCGGAAAACCTAGCTGCTTCTCGGTGCTGTTTCTTGGGCGATCGAGTTTTGGGTAGGCACAAGCTTCCTTTCAAAAATCCAACTTACTCCATTTCGCTCCTCGCCCTTTACCTTGTAACATAACCAATCCTTCATTTTTCATAGCACTCAGCTCCCTCTTGATAGTTGGAAGACTGACACCTGGACACTCGTATTGCAGTTCCGACAAAGCAAAGGGTTTCGTCATTCGGTTTATCGCTTCTCGAACGAGTGCAGACTTTCCTCCTGCACCCTGATTCAATGATCCGACCCTTTCGGAAAACTCCGAATAGGCACGAAGCAAAATCCCAAAAAAATAATTCAACCAGGGATGCGGATCATGGTGGCCCTCGTGCCATCCCTGGGAACTTCGCCCCAATGCCTCATAATAAGTTTCTTTTGATTTTTCAATGACCCGCTCCAAGCTGATGAAACGCCCAACTTGATGATCCATTTTATACAAAAGCTGTAAAGTTAAGAGGCGGGAAATGCGGCCATTACCATCAGCAAAAGGATGAATACACAGGAAATCAAGAATTGCCAAAGGAGCAATAACGAGACCTGGTCGTTCTTCGAGCATAAAAGCCCTTTCGAACCCCTTGCTCAAGTCCATCATTGCCTGAGGTGTAGCCACAGCTGAGATTGGCCTGAATCGAACCGAGAGTGATCCGTCAGCTTGGCGCTCGACTATTTCATTATCT
Source organism: Gemmatimonadales bacterium (assembly GCA_019038745.1). Taxonomy (GTDB): domain Bacteria; phylum Krumholzibacteriota; class Krumholzibacteriia; order LZORAL124-64-63; family LZORAL124-64-63; genus JANTGJ01. Next base: position 652 of record JAHOYV010000011.1, on the reverse strand, counting down.
ACTGGTTTCCAGTTTCCACCTGGTTGTGGGAGGTATCGATACATCGTTGAGTGGAGTTGGCTGATAACACTTGGAGAAAATGCCATTTCTCCTGCTGATTCATGGATGAGGGTCAATGAATCGCGATAACCAGCGAGTTCCTGTTCAGACCTGTTTGCCGGATTGGTGTTCTCCAACACGATGCCCTGGATACGCTTTCGTGAGGCAACAATCCCTTCAATCCGATTGGATGATTCAGTGGACTCAACTTGAGCAATTTTCCGCATGGTTTTCAGGACTTCAGGTAACTTTTCCCCATACAAGGCTTGTTTCCCCTGGAAAGAGCCAATCCGGGTTAGTGTTGCCAGCTGTTGGGCGGTAAAACTTAACTTATCCAAGTATTCCGGTGACAGGGATCGCACAGCCACACTCCTTATTGGATCATCAATTAGATCAAATGCGTTTATTGGATAATGTTCGACGACATTGAGCCATTAATCAAGTGTTTTATCGTCAAAATCCGTTTTATTGGATATCTTTTATAGGTTTTTATCCAATTAGGGTCAAATGAGCTAATTTCAGGGATTGTTATTCAGCATCTGTCCTTCGCGAACCTCGTGTGCCTAGTCAAAACTCCATCGCCCTGTCCCGTTTGCATTTACGAAAACAAGAA
>JAHOYV010000048.1 GCA_019038745.1 Gemmatimonadales bacterium | reverse complement strand
GCGCCCTATTTCGACAACGTAAGCCTGATCTGCTACGAACACTTCGGCCCGAGCCTGGTCGCCCGTGAACTGGATCTGGCCCAGGACGCTTTCCCGGAAGATGGCGACCTGTACTCCGGAACGCAGATGAACCTGAACAATGTCCGCTTCGACATGGCCAATAACATTTCGCTGGCGACTGATCTGCGGAATGATCCCGGAGACTCCATCGTCGTCGACATCGTCCCGGTGCGAACCGGATCGGTCCTGGTCGAGTCCGATGTTGATGCCGTCGTCAAGGCCCCTCGGCTGCACTGGACCCTGGAAGAAGGTGTGTCGGTCGATATTTCCTGGCGGTTCAATTTGACTGGAGCAGAAGGCGCCGGCTACACGGGCCTGGATGACAACGGCAATCTTTGCGGTGAAGTACCGGGCGCTCATGCAATGGCCAACGGCGTTCCACACCCGGTAAAATGGATGTTCGATCTGCCCGACAATGGGTTCCTGTTCCCGGGTGACGTTCTGCACTACTACATCGAGGCCTGGGATGACGTGCTCGGAAATCACCAGAACGCGACACTTCCGGCCGACTTGACCAGCTTCGGAGACTTCAGCGATCCGAGGGCCTACAACACCCGCTTCGTGGTGCGAGCCTTACCGGCCCTGTTCGACGACAGTGGAGACCAGCCGACCCTCCTGTTCTGGAACGATTTCGCCAGCCACGACGGCCAGAATATGTGGTACAACGCCTTTGCGAATCTCGGCTTCAATCCGGGCTGGGTCTATGACAGCTATTACACCAACGCTCCCAGCTCGGGGGTTGGTAACGGCCTTGGTGGCCGCGCTTCCGGGGGACAACTGTACGGCTATGACATCATGGTCTATACATGCGGCGACCTGGCTACTAGTACAATTACCAACCAAGACTACGATCGGGATGCCGGCGACGACGTCGGTGTCGTAACCGACTGGATGGCACAGGGCGGCAAGCACCTGTTCACAACGGGCGATGGATTGGTCTACGATCTGAACCGATCCGGAACCAGCACACAGGCCTTTGTCACCGACTACATGGGCCTGTCCTATGTGAGCAACGACGTTCGTCCGCTGTTGGGTGGCGACACGGCTCCGGTAGTAACCCCGGTTGCCGGCAACTCGGTGTTCCAAACCACCGATTCCTGGATCGCTTTTGGCGGCTGCAGCCGCATCAACACGTTTGACGCTGTTACAGTCAACGAGGGCGAACCCCTGGCGGTTTTCAATGATGGCATTACCGGTTACTCGGCCGCCACCAAGTACGTAGCCGCGAACGGCTCCAAAGTCATCTCCCTGCCTTACGACTTCATGTTCATCCGAACTCCGCCCACAACTCCAGCCAAGGCCAAACAACTCTCTCCGCTGCCGGCTCGCGTCCGTCTACTAAAAGAAGTCCTGACGGATTTCAATTTACCGCCGGGTATTTACATGCCCACCAGTGTGGATCTGCCGAGCAAGGTATTTGCCGCCACAGCCTATCCGAACCCATTCAACCCGCTCACGAAGATCAAATTCACGATGCCCAAGGCGGGACATTTGAGCCTGAAGATATTCAATGTTCGCGGTGAGTTGGTCCGAACCCTCATCAACGAGGCAACGGCCGAAGGTCCGGGAGCCGTCATGTGGGATGGATCCAGCGACCAGGGCCACCTCATGTCCTCGGGAGTCTATTTCTACGAGGCGCGAACTGCCGGAGGGGTCAAGGTTAACAAGATGACCCTGGTCCGGTAGGGCGGTGTAAAACGCCCTTACATTTTCAGATTTTCCCCAGGGGGAAGAAATCTTATTCCACGCAGGCCTCAAAAGTGTCCCACGTGTCCCAAATACCGGGGTCCGTGGGACACATAAATGGGACACTTTACCAGGTCGCTTTTTAGACCAGAACCATGCCGTTACAGATAACCCCAGTAAACCCAACCTGTTAAATATGTCCCACCAGTTTCGGCCCGGATATTGCATTATTAGAGGTGTGGACGCCTCCTAACCTGGTCATTTTAGCGAGGGGCCGGGTTTATAAGCAGTGGGGCCGGTCGGGCGAACCCGGCTCCCCTGCCCCCCTTACCCGGGTAGTTCCCAGAGCGAGAGAACTATCCGGGTTTCTTTTTGCCCCATATTGTCCTGATTTGTCCATTAGACCTGCAATTATCAAGATTTCCTTCCGTTTGCTTTCCGACGGTCAAATGACGAAATTTGAGAAACGAGTTTTCCCTCTGATTGGGCAGATCCGCCCTTCTTCGAGCCTCGGGCCCCCTGGCCGGCTTAATGCCGTCAGCGGTTCCGGCAACGACGAGGAGACCGGGATGAGTACCGGGATGAATATCAAAATCACCAGAAATCCCAACCCATCGACTCCGCCGGCTGGGGACTACGGGTTCGGACAGATCTTCACGCCCCACATGTTCATCATGGATTACAAGAACGGCGCCTGGGCCGACCCGCGCATTGTGCCCTACGGCCCGTTCAGCCTGGATCCGGCGGCCAAGGTGCTGCATTACGGCCAGGAAATCTTCGAGGGCATGAAGGCTTACAAGAACTCTGATGACGGCTCGGTGCACATGTTCCGGCCGGACAAGAACATCCGCCGCTTCAACATCTCCTGTGGGCGGATGTGTATGCCCGAAGTGGACTCGGACGTGTTTATGAAGGCCCTGGACCTGCTCATCGATGTTGACCGGGAATGGGTACCCGAGAGTCCCGACGCCCTATACATCCGGCCGACGATGATCTCCACGCAGACCGGTCTGGGAGTCAAGGCCAGTACCGACTACATCTTCTACGTCATAATCGGACCGGTGGGCAGCTACTTCGCAGGGGGCATCAATCCCCTTAAGCTACGCGTGGAAGAGAAGTTCGTGCGTTCGGCTCCGGGTGGGACCGGCTTTGCCAAGACGGGCGGCAACTACGCGGCCGCCATGCTTCCCATCCAGGAGGCGCAGGGCGCAGGGTACGACAACATCATCTGGTTGGATGCCCGCGAGATGAAGTATGTCGAAGAGATGGGCGCGATGAACATCATGTTCGTTTACGACGACAAGATCATCACGGCTCCGGCAGGTGATACGATCCTGGATGGCGTGACCCGCGACTCGGTGGGTGTGCTGTTGAAGGACATGGAGCTCAATTGGGTCGAGGAACACCCGGTGATCGCTCAGATTATCGAGGATATGCACAGCGGCAAATTGAAGGAAGTATTCGCCTGCGGAACTGCTGCGGTCGTTACTCCGGTTGGAGTGATGCACTACCAGGGTGAGGATCACCAGGTGGCCGACGGCAACGAAGGTCCGCTGACCTTGAGGTTGCGCCAGGATCTGTGCGGCATTCACGACGGCAACAGCGAGCTGCACCCGGAGTGGGTCCACAAGGTTCCGGTAAAATAGAACAATAAAATAGAGCAATCTAATTCAGCCTAGAATGTGATGCCGGCTTCCACGGCCGGCATCATGCCGCGGCCGGTCATCAGGTTGGGCTGCACCGAGATTCTTGGGAATTGAACCGTGGGACGGGACGCTATTTCGAGACCGGTCCCGGTGGTCTGGAAACGACCAGCATATTTGTCCTCGTCAACGCCGGCGGTAAGGTGAAAGCCTGCGGCCAGACCGATCGCCCCGCCGGCCCCGATGGTGCCCATTATCACGCCCTGATCATCGGGCTGCACAATCATTTCCAACCCCATCGCCATCACCGTCCCGATGATCCCGGACAGGTTGATCAGGCGCACCCGCTTCTCGCTCATTTCCACGTTCCGGGCCATACGACCCGCCGTCAACACCAGGGCATTGCTGCCGATCAACATGGATTTATTGTCGTCCCAACCTTCACTCGTGTCGGTTTCCGAAATGACAGCGGCCACGAGCCCGAACCAGGCGCCCCAGGGCAGGGCCGCCGCGGTAATGGCGGCGTGGCCTTCGCTGAATTCATATTTTGAGGTCAACCAGGCAGCGCCGCCGATTCCGGCCAGTCCGCATAGAACTCCTGAACCCACAACCGCGGCCTCATCTGAGCTGCCGACGCTTGCCCACCCCAGGCCCTGCCAGGTGCCCAGGTTGCCGCCGAGTTCTATTATGGCCGCCTGTCCCTCGGAAATGTTCCACTTCCGGGTTGCCGCGCTGGCCAGCACGAAACCACAGGGCCCCCCGGCCATCAGGCCCAAGCCGTAAATTTCCACTGAATCTGCGTCCAGGGCCATGGGAACGGCCATGCCCAGCCACAGGCCGAAATATCCTCCGAAGAGTTTAAGATCATTACTGCCTTCGCCCCGTTTTGGAGGCTGATCCCAGATCAATGCCTGGCGGTCGGTTCGCAGGGCGCGAACATCGGGCAGCAGCTGTGAGGCGAAGAATCCAGCGTCGGTATCACCAAAGTTTCTGCCCAGATCATCCAGCACCCCTTCGACCAGATCGTAGCGGCTCCGGGAGGCGAAACGCAGGGCCAGTCGCAGCATTAACTCCGCTTCATTTTGTGCAACCGTATCCAAGGGGGGCAGTGCCGAGAATCGTTCCCTGAGGTAGCAGTGCAGGCGGGTCAGTCTAAGTGAGGAGGCGGAAAACTTACGGCTGATGGTGGATCGGCCATCCGGCTTCTGCAGTGCGATCTCCAGCATGAATTCACCCGTCTTGCTTACCGGAAGACGGGCCGAATGGAAGCCGAAGGTGTTGCCGAGCAGGCCGTAGTGTTTACGCTCTCCGGCGTCCAACTCCTGTCCGATTTCCGGGCTGAAGAACAAGCGGGTTCGTGCTTCAGGACGAGCGTCCAGTTCCAAACACCAGCGGTCAAAGCCTACCGCCGAAGAATCCTGGTCGGACGGAAGATTGCTCTGGCCTGAAACGATTCCCGATAAGAGCATCGAACCGAGCAGGAAAAGAAAACGGCACGAACCAGAAAAGCGGATCATTGTCTTTCTCCAATCGTCGGAGACTACCCGGACGAAAGGCTACCACAACCGTCAACCCGTGGCACTGAATTTGCAGATCCGGGCCGAACAAGCTGGAATTTCGGAACAGGACGGAGTGATGGGTCCGCAACAAGTAAAGAGCAAACCATGAGCGAACGAGGAAACAACAACCCATTGCTAATCACCGGAATGCACCGCTCCGGCACGTCAATGGTCACTCGGTTGCTGAATTTGTGTGGATTACACTTGGGGGACCCTCGGCGTTTACTGAAGGCCCAGCCCGACAATCCCCAGGGCTTTTGGGAGAACCTGGATTTCGTTACCCTGGATGACAGGATTTTGGCCAGGATGAACGGGGCCTGGAATTTACCCCCTGTGGAAAAGCCAAATATGGGCCATGATTCGGCCTTGTTGGCTGAGTTTGGGGCCTCCGCGTTGGCATGTGTGACGGCTGCCAGCGGTCGGCCTCTTTTCAGTCACGGCTGGGGGTGGAAGGATCCGCGTTGCAGCCTTCTGCTGCCCTTCTGGTCTGAAATTGTGCCCGATATGAAGGTCCTGGTTTGTTTGCGCGATCCTGGGGAGGTTTCCGCCTCCCTGAACAAACGCAACGGGTTCTCAACCCGGCTTGGATTGCATTTGTGGCAACAGTACAACGAGCGCCTGGAGCAGGATCTCCTGTGTCTTTCGGGTGTGGAATCAATGGTCACCCATTACGAAGCTATTTTAGCCCATCCGGACCGGGAGTTGCGCCGCTTGACCGAGTGGCTGGGTTGGCCGGTAACGGACGAATTGATTTCCCACGCCTGCGAATCAATCAAACCCGAATTGCGTCATCATCGACAAGGGTTTGGATCAAAGGATGTCCCGCCGCATGAAAAAACGTATGGACGACTGTATGAACGATTGTGCGGTCGCGCCGGGCCGAACTATTCCCCATTTCCAAAGGCCGGGTTAGTGGAACCGGATATCTTTAATGAACGGGTCGCCGCCAAATTGGCGATGAGGAAAACGCCGCCTGTTTCTTTCAATCCTGTCTGGACAGAAATCCCGGGGAAGCGGATATTAAGCGGGAGCAGGAGCTGATCGGCCGATCCGGCCGGCTCACGATAGCCAGGTCCAAGCAATACATTGAGGATCTTTCCCGACCAATGAGCCGTCTCGCGTTCATTTCCGATATTCACAGCAACCGGCAGGCTCTGACGGCGGTAATGGAGAGTATTGCTTATCTCGATTGCCAAGAGATTTTGTGTCTGGGTGATTTGGTCGGATACGGTGCCAAGCCGTCCGAATGTGTAGACCTGTTGCGCGGCGCGGGCGCGCGGTGCCTGCTCGGCAACCACGAGGCCATGGTCACGGGTAAGGAACCAGGTTTGGGATTCAACGAAAAATCGCTCCTGGCCGCCGAGATCACTCGCGGGCTTCTGCCGGCTGAAGCTCTGGAATTCCTGGCCGGGCTGCCGCTGACGATAAATCTCAAGCCAGATGTCCTGCTTTGTCACGGCTCCCCAACCAACTACAGCCAATACATCCACTTGGAGGGGGACTTCAGTCTCCTTTGTCAGGATATGGAAACAGCGGGCCTAAACTTGTGTTTCCTGGGCCACACCCACAAACCCGCCTGGTTCGACGGTCAGGATCTGTGGCAGGGTGGTCCGAAGGAGTTTTTGCTGTCGGCCGGCCGCAGGCACATCATCAACCCGGGCAGTGTAGGACAGCCGCGAGACCGGGATCCTCGAGCATCCTTTGCCGTCTGGGACCAGGAGGCAGGGACCATTGGTTTTCACAGAGTGGAGTATGATATCCAGGCAGCCCAAGCAGACATAATCCAGGCCGGGTTGCCGGAACAACTCGCCGACCGCTTGCTTGAGGGAAGATAACCGCCGAAAACCGAAAGGCCCCACCCCATGAAGAACCTGCGTCGCGATCGCCCACTGGCTGTTTTCGACCTCGAAACCACCGGCACTGATGTGAAAAACGATCGCATCGTCCAGCTCGCGGTCATAAGAATTGAACCGGACGGTACTCGAACAACCCTCGAGACTCTGGTCAATCCCCAATGCCCCATCCCGCCCGGGGCCACCGCGGTGCACGGCATAACCGATGCCGATGTCAGCAATCAACCGACCTTCGCCGCTATCGCTCCTCGTGTAGAGGAGCTTCTGACGGACGCCGATCTGGCCGGCTACAACTCCATCCGCTTCGACCAACCGTTGCTTGAGGCCGAATTGCAACGCGTCGGAAGCACCCTGGATCTTCAGAATGTCCGGCACCTGGACGCCATGACCATCTTCCATAAAATGGAACGCCGCGATTTGTCGGCCGCCTACCGGTTCTACTGCGGCAAGGAGATGGTTAATGCCCACTCCGCCCTGGCCGATACCGCCGCCACTCTGGAAATCCTGGATGCCCAGGTCGGTCATTATGAGGATATTCCCGATACGACCCAGGCCCTGCACGATTTCTGCAACGCCGACCGGGCCCGCTTTGTGGATCGCGAGCGGAAACTGGCCTGGAATGATCAGGGTGAACCTGAATTCACATTCGGAAAACTACAGGGGAAGACCTTGGCGGTGGTTTGTGAGGACCCGGACGGCCGCGGCTATCTGGAATGGATGTTGAAAAAGGATTTTAGTGAGGACCTGAAGGATGTTTTGCGGGACGCGCTGGATGGAGTGTTTCCAATAAGGAAGAAGTAGGCAGGACTGGAGGAGATCATGCCACTTGATTTTACATCTCAAGTCCAGGGTGTCTGGGGCCACAAACGGCTGAAGCTTCTCAAGGGGCTCTTTCTGTTCTCCATGGGAATGGCGATCGGCGTCAGCGCGTTATTTTTGGGCATAAATAATGAAATAAAGCCTTCTCCCTCCCGGCTGGGCGTGCGGATCAACTACAACATCACTTCGGCCCATCTTTGGACCATGGATCTTATGAGGGGGGAAGGGGACCACAACCAAAAGGACATCGCCGTAGTCTTTGATCGGGTTGAATGTTATGTGAAAGTGGCCCTTGAAGGCGGGGAAATTGAAGGGATCAAGGTGCCTCCTATTGATTCTCCCCAACTAAGGATGGAGATGGAGGAAATCGGACGACTCGTTGCCCAGATGAAAAACCTGACCTTTGACTACATTGAGGGGAAACCCGATAGCCGAACAAACGCTGCATTTGAAGAAAACCTTGAGGCCGTATTCGGCGAGTTTGTAAACGTAACAACCAAATTCACCAAGACATCAAGCCGTTTTTCACTACGAAACCAACACAAGCTCAGGGTTGTGCAATTTATCTTTATCTTCCTGGGAATGGGCCTTGCCACTTCGATTTTAATAATTTCCAGAATCGCAGAACAAGCCAGGGAAAGGGCCTGGAATCTTGTTCACCGGATTGAAGAGCAAAGAAAACTGGCCCTCGAGGGCGCCAATCTCGGCACCTGGGATTGGAACGTTGCCACAGGGTCCCTGATTATAAATGATCGCTGGGCGGAAATGCTGGGTTTGGCTGCAGAGGATATCGAACCCCATTTCAATTTGTGGGAAAAACTTGTGCATCCAGATGATGCTCCCCTGGTTGTAAAGGAACTTGAGAAACATTTGGCAGGAGATTCCCCGCGCCTTTTCGTTGAATATCGCATGATGAGCGAATCCGGTCAGTGGATCTGGGTTCTGGATTTGGGTAAAGTCATGGAATGGGATGTGGACGGAAAGCCCCTGCGGGCGGCCGGCACCCATCTCGATATCACCGACTTGAAAACCACCGAGCTTGCGCTGAGGGCAGAAAAGGAAAGAGCACAGAAATACCTGGATCTGGCCGGAGCCCTGTTCATCGCCATTGACACCAAAGGCGTTGTCAACATGGTCAACCGCAAGGGATGTCAGGTTCTGGGCCTACCGGAGAAGGACATTGTCGGCAGGAATTGGATGGAGAACTTTGTCCCCGATCGGTACCGACACCAAACCCAAGGGGTTTCCAATGGCCTTATGACCGATAAAGCAAATAACGCGGAATACTTCGAAAACCCAGTCCTGACCGCTTCCGGCGGTGAAGCGCTCATCTCCTGGCACAATTCCCCCTTGCTGGATGATGCCGGCCAGGTTGTCGGCCACCTCAGTTCAGGAACCGACATCACCAACCAACGAGCTCACGAAGCGGCCGTGAAAAAATACCAGAGGCGACTGCAATCCCTCGCTTCCCAATTGGCCCTCGCCGAAGAAAATCTCAGACAGGAAATCGCCTCCGGATTGCATGATTCGATAGGGCAGAACCTGGCGGCGTTGAAATTATCAGTGGATATGGCCCGTTTGGATTTGGGCAGGGAATCACTCCGGGATTCCTCCGGGGCCCAACAGACACTTGAGCAGGTTTCCCGTACTATTGACGAAATCGTCAAGGAGATCTGGTCCCTTGCTTTTCAACTCTGTCCCCCGGGATTGCAGGAGGCCGGAATAGTTTCCGCTCTGGAATGGCTGGTCGGTCGGTACAATGATGATTACGACTGCACGGTCCGCCTGGCGGTCGAATCCTCCTCCTGGAACCCCGGCCGGGAGACCCGGGGCCTGATTTTTCAGATGATCAGGGAATTGATGATCAACGCGGTGAAGCACGGAGCTGCAACCGAGCTGGAGGTGTCCTTGTGCCGGGAGGAAAATTTTCTGCTGGCCACGGTGACGGATAATGGCGGCGGGTTTGATGTTGAAACCACCATGGCTGCAAGCGGCAAGGCGGCCGGTTTCGGGCTGTTCAGTATCCGGGAGCGCCTGGCCTTCATCTCGGGTAAGTTTAATGTGGAATCAACGATTGGTCGGGGGACGCGGGTTGAGCTCAGTTTTCCCCTGGAGAAAGCCGAAGGTCCAACCTATTCTGGATGAGCTAAAAAATTGTCCCTGTCGGATTATTCCACCCGCCCGAAGATTTGAATTCGTCCTTTTTGACGGATGGAGAAAATTCAGCAATGCTATTGGAAAAAAATGAAGTCAAAAATATTCTGTGTTGCCCCCAAACGGGCGACAAACTGATAAAAAGCGGCAGCAAACTGGTTCCGGAACCCAACCAGGATCCCAACCAGGAGCCCATTGAATACGACATCATCGATGATTATCCCGTTTTGATTGATTTTGACCGAAGCGTCCTGGAAAAAGAAAATTTCAGAAATGTCTCTTCAGTTGTTGCAAGACATTCATATAGTGGTTTATCGGGTGTCGTAAAACGGTTGGTATCTTCCCCCAAAAACGTGACCGCTGAAAATGTTGAACACATAATGAATTTATTGTTGAGAACGAAAACCCGAGCGCGGGTGTTGATTGTCGGGGGCGGAACCATTGGCCAGGGTATGGGTCCATTCTATAGTGATCCCCGGATAGAACTTGTTTCTTTTGATATTTACGGCGCTGAAACGGTTCAATTCATAGCTGATGCCCACAGCATTCCCTTACCCGCCAACAGCTTTGATGCAGTGATTATTCAAGCCGTGTTGGAGCATGTTTTGGAACCAAACACCGTAGTTTCGGAAATCTACCGTGTATTACGATCCAGCGGTCTCGTCTATTCTGAAACACCGTTTCTTCAACATGTTCACGAAGGAGCCTATGACTTTTCCAGATTCACGGAAAGCGGGCACCGTTATCTCTTCAAAAAATTTGAAATGATTAAATCAGGAGCGTCAGCCGGAGCAGGTACCCAGTTGCTTTGGTCCTTGGACAATTTCTTCAGAGGTCTTTTTAGATCAAGAAAAGCAGGGAAAGCAATAAAGCTCCTTTTCTTTTGGTTACAACATTTAGACAAGGCGATCCCGGAGCCCTATAACATTGATGCGGCCAGCGGAGTATTCTTTTTGGGAAAGAAGCAAATGACACCCATCGACGGCAAGAAAATTGTCGCCCACTACATGGGTGCACAGAGGTAAACAAGCACCTCGAAGCGCAAATGAAGCGCCTTGTTCGCAAAATATCCTCCTTTTTACAGATAACAATACCCTTTCAATGCTTCTGGAATAAGTGTTGCAATCATGGCCCGTTGAATTCCCTTCAGGCGTAAAACCCAGGTCCAATCTGGACTATTTGGCTTGGTCAATTATAAGTGGAGACATGTAAACAATGATTAATCAAGGATTTACAAAGTTCGAATTAGTGATGGGCTTGGCTGTGATCAGTATCGGGGTTTTGCTGATGTTTCCTCCATTGCAAGGCGGGGTGGCAAAAGATCAGTCAACGCGCGCGGAGTCAAAGGCCGAAACCATCGCCTGGGCGATCCAAGATTATCACCGCCATACGGAAATGTGGCCGAAATCCACCGAATCAGGCCTGGATTTATCCTGCCTGACCCGGACTGCGCCTATGATTTCCGACCCGACGACGACTTTGGCCTCATCCATAAGTGACCCCGATCTTCTTTCCCGGACCGGGACAATGGCTCCAACTAGCCACGATGGCAAAGCGGCCAAGCCCTGGTTGCAGGAAATTCCGCTGGATCCCTGGGAGCGACCCTATTCCGTTTGGATTTTGGACCCTCCGGCCAACGATGATAATGGCTCCATTGTTGTTCTTTCAGCGGGTCCGGACGGCGTACTGCAGACAGATCCTGATGCCTGGTCGACTTCGGAACTGGCTCTGGCCGGGGGCCATATCCCTGATAATTCCACAATATTACCGGAAGACCTCTTCATGGGTGACGATGTCGGCTTCATTCTGGCCCAGGCGGAACTTGGAGGCCTGAATTGACAACGCTTTCGAAACCCGTGCCACCGGCTTTAGAGAATTCGGAACCGGATAATTCGTCCCCAACGAATCCCGGTCAGTGGCGCAATATTCGCTTTGAAGTTCTGGAAAGCGTGGAGGACCTGCCCAGTTTCAATTCAGTGGTCGTGGAATTCCTGCAGCTTTGTCGCAAGGAGTTTTATTCGGCCCAGGATTTTGAAAAGGTGATCTGCAAGGACCAGGCTCTGGTTGCCCGGTTGTTGAAGATAGCCAACTGCGGTCTGTTCGGACGCTCACGTTCCGTTCATTCCATTCCCGAGGCCGTGGTTCTGATTGGTTTGGATAATCTCAAGAAGATTGTTTATGCCGTCAGTTCCCAGGGAATAATGTGCAGCAACTTGATGCACTACGATTACCACCCGGACCGGGGCTTCTGGATCCATGCCATGGCGGTTGGGCAGGCGGCTCAGATCTTGAGTGAGGTTTGCCCCGAGAGCGGGCTTCGCCCCGAGGAGAGTTTTGTCTCCGGGCTATTGCACGATGTGGGCAAGCTGGTTTTGGACAAATTTCTGGGGCCGGGGCCGCACAATAGTGCCAACAGGGAAGTGGAGCAGATGGCGGTGGGTCTGGACCATTGCGAGCTGGCGGGCCTGATCCTCAAGCAGTGGAATATACCCGAGACGATAACCGGTCCCGTGCGACATCATCACGATTTCCAGTCGGGTGAACCCTGGAAGACCGAAGCTGCGATACTGTCCCTGGCTCGTGGCGTATGCCGAGAGTGGGGCGTGGGCTACGAGAAGCCCCACGACTTGAGTCGGGAGATTCACCACAGCCGGTTTTCGGCCGAGATGGAGGTAGTGGGTCTGGGTGAATCGGAGTGGGATGAGGTAGTTTGGAATCTGAGGCAAAGCCTGGGCAAGCTGGAAGAAATCTTTTCCAACATCTGAAATAACGGCCGAGATCCCCCAATCTTGACGGGGTCGGAGCCTCTCGGCCGCATCTGGAAAACATACAGGCCTCTATCGATTGTCACCGCTAGTTTTCTCAGCCCAAATTTTTCCGCACCATGTTTTCCACGCCACCGGCAATGACCAGTTCCTGAACAGGTTGGCCCAAGGGAGAGAAACGGAACTCCTGTCCCCGCCAGGTTGCTGTCGAACGGGAGAAGTCCAGCTCCAACGGATCCTCGCCGATGATGGTCAATATATTCTTGGCGGCTCCCGATCCTTCGGCTCCCTCGTTTGCGAAATGGCTCCGCATGGCATCGCTCAGGGTGGGACACTCCACGCAGACAAAGCCGTTGTTGATCGCGTTGCGCAGATAGGTTTGCGAGTAACTGCCGGCGATGACCAACTGGATGCCGGCCGCCTGCAGTGCAGTGGCCGCTTGTTCGCGCGAGGAACCGGTGCCGAAGTTGTAGCCGGCGACAATCACATCGCCCGGGGAGATCATGCCGGCGAATTCCGGGTCATAGTTCTCCATTACTACCTGGGCCATCTGTTCCTTGGTGATGTCCTCACGATATGTGTAGTCCTTGCTGTAGATGCCGTCGGTGTTCAGGTTGTCGGTCGGCAGATGAATCACGCGGCCCTTCAGAACAGTAGGGAATCCAGCCAGGATTTCCACGGGGGGCGTATCCTGCTCCCGGGCGGAAAACTCCTGATGATTTCGGTCAGGATCAGTCCCGCCCAACTCCAGATTATCCGGCCCACTGATGTATCCGTTCAAGGCGCTGGCTGCTACGACCGCAGGGCTGGCCAGATAGGCTTCGGCGTTGCGACTGCCCATGCGGCCTTTGAAGTTACGATTGGTGGCGGAGATTCCCACCTGGCCGTCCTCCAACAATCCCTTGCCCAGTCCAATGCAGGGCCCGCAGCCGGGCGGCAGGGCAATGGCGCCGGCGTCCAGCAGCTTACCCCAGGCTCCGCTGGCGATGGCCTGGTCCTGGATCGGTTGGCTGGCAGCGGCGATATAGAGTTCTACCCCGGGGGCCACTTTTTTTCCTCCTCCGCTTCCTCCGACCACGGCAGCCGCTGCTTCAAGGTCGCCCAGGCGGCCGTTGGTGCAGGACAACAGATAGGCCTTGTGGACGGCGATCTTCCGCTCAGCCATCTCCTTCAACGAGGTGGCTATCTGAACCGAGTGCGGTCCGCTGATGTGGGGGGTTACCTGACCCAGGTCCAGGGAAATTTCGGCGGCAAACCAGGCACCATGATCGCTGACCGGAGGATTGTCCCTCCATTGAGCGATGTCCTGGGCCGTGATCCTGTCGGTGATGCCTTGCTCTTCGAGCCAGGTTCGGCGCTCTTCCATGAAGGCAATGGTTACTTCGTCGACGGGGAACCAGCCGGCCAGCGCTCCCCATTCGGTGGTCATGTTGGCGATGGTCAAGCGTTCATCGACCGACAATCCGGCCATGCCCGATCCGCCGAACTCGATTACCGCGTTCAGAACCTCGCCCTGATTATATAAACCGCACAGGGTGATGATGACGTCTTTGCCGGTCACTCCCGGACGTAGGCTGCCCTCCAGGTTCACCTTTATTGTACGCGGGACCTGCCACCAAACGGTACCGATCGCCCACAACGCGGCTGCGTCCGTACGCACGACCGGCGTGCCCAATGCACCCAGGGCGCCGTAGGTATTGCTGTGGCTGTCGCTGGCCACGCAGAAGCCGCCGGGCTTGACGTATCCCTCTTCGATCATGATCTGATGTCCGATGCCGCGGCCGGCCGGATAGGCGGTCACTCCGTTCTCGGCGGCGAATTCGGCGATTTTCTTGTATTTGTCCTGATTGTCCGGACCCAGGTCCTGGATGTTGTGATCAAGAGTGAAGATCGGCTGCCGGGGATTTTTCACCCGGGACACACCCAGTCCCTTGAATTTGCCCATCACGGCCGAGGTGTTGTCGTGGGTCATTACGTGATCGGGGACCAGGGTAACGTAGTCACCGGTGCGGACTTCGTGTTTTGAGGACAGTCCGACAGCGTGAGCCTGGACGATTTTTTCGATGACGGTCTGGGCCATGGCGCGTATTCCCCCTGGAAAAGGTGTTGGCAGACGGAGGCCTCGCATGCAGCCTCCAGCTGGCCCAAATCTAGATCATGAAGCCCAAGGGATCAATTCTAGTAAAGATTCCAGGAAAAGTTCTCCTGGAAAATCAGCCCTTCGCCTGGTTGGAATTCGGTCCCGGATAAGGGTCCGCAATATAGTCCTCAAGGAATCTGATCTTGGTTTCCTGGTTCCGGCCGATCTGTTTGACCACGTCGCCGATGGACACTATGCCCATCAACCGGCCCTCGTACATCACGGGCAGGTGACGAACCCGTTGTTTGGTCATGATGCCCATGGCCTCATCCATGGAAGTGTCCGGCGTGACATAGACCACGCGCTGGGTCATCAGATCATTGACGGGAGTTTCCCTGGCGGTACGCCCGCGCTCACTGACGAAACGCAAATAGTCCCGCTCGGTCAGGATCCCCTTGATGACCTTGTCTTGGACGACGAGTATGGCCCCGATATTGTTTTCCATCATCCGGGTTACGGCCGTAAGTACCGTTTCCTGAGGTTCGATGGTTTGGACGGTGTCCGATTCCTTGGCATCCAGCAATTCCTTGATCGAATTCACGGCTGACCTCCGGATAAAGTGAGAGGGGGATAAAATTTTAAGAAATGACAAGATAGTTTCGTTGAGGCAAACCCGCCACAGGTGGGTGTGCACAGTAAAAAACACAACCAGGAGGTAGGCATATGCCAGGTGCAGCGGCGATCTTCGATGTGTTGGCTGAAATCATTCCCCCAAGGCAGACTACCACGATGGTGTCCGACGTGCAAGAAGAACTGATCCAGTTGACAGGGACCGGCCGATAGGACAAGGTTTCAACGGTTGGGAATTTCTGACGCTTCCGCACGCGTTCACTTTTTCTGGGATTGAAGATCATGTACCAGGATTTCGAGGATCTCCGAGACAATTGCCCGGCAGAGATCAAGGCTGAGATCGCCATTGATTACCACCACTCGGATCCCGCTCGTCTGCAGGAAATCTGGGACGCGACGGAGGATGGCGAGTTCCGTCTGTACCTGGTCCAAAAAGTAACCGACTTCTGGGAAAAGGCCGTTCGCGCCAAGGGCGGCGACAACGTTCCGGAAGACTGCCTGGCCATGGATATCATGGTCGACAGTTACCACGACCCGGAAATGGGATACTCGATGTATCTTGAATTACATGCCTATTGTGGAACCGAGGGTATCGGCAACCTGTGCTGGTCGGTATTCGACGACGAAACACAGGCGGTGGATTTCGAGAAACTTCTGGCTGCCGAAGTACCTGTCCTGCTGCGTAAAGGGATCTCCGATTCGGGCCTGCGTTGCGAGGTGGAACTCTCGGAGATCTGCGAGCTCTGATTCCCCGTCCCTACTCGTCCAGCTCGAAAATGTCCTCCAGGACGAACGATTCCGATCGGGCCCAGGCTGATCGAATTCCCGGGCCAACCAGATTTTTCAACCAACCGATTGTGCGGCGGGAAACGGAGGAGAGAAAGGTTTTGTCACTTCGGCCGCCGCGGGCCCAGGCCTCAAGGTTGGAGATATCTTGTTCATCCAGTGGCTCAAGCCGGGCCAGGACTTCGATAACATAGGAAGTCTCGGGTTCGAGGCGATCGATTCGTACCGTTGTCAAGCCTCGGCGGCGACAAAGGGCGTGTTCGATTTCCCCCAGGTCGTCACTGCTGGCAAGGGGCCGGCCGGTGCGGTCGAACGCATCGTAACGCTGTTCCAACACGTCGTAGAAAACCCGGTAAGAGGTGGAACCGGATACGATTTCGTCGTCCCACCAGGCCTTGCGTTTCCTCCAGATTCCCCATTGAACAATCACAGTGGCCGGGAGGCCGGAAGTAAGCGCTTCAGCGGTTTCGTCGTCGAAGAGGTGGGTCAGTTCCAGGTCGAAGCTGAGGATGCCGTTGCGCTGGTAAGGTTGGCCGAGCTCCAGCGCTGGATCTGATTGGGCCGTTGCCGGAGCGACATCTTGTCCGACCAGGAAACCCACGAACAGCAGGCAAACGAGCCGGGCCAGCCCTGAAGAGGCCGGCCGCCGACTCGTGGTTATGGTTGAGGCCGCATTCAAATCAGAACATCCGTTCCAATCGGATTTGTAAAAGGGTGTCGTGTCCGCCGTCGTCCATGGTTTTGATGAGATCCAACCGGGGGCCGTTGTCATCGAATTGGAAACCGATGCCCGCGCTCGATTTCAGGTCGCTCAGGTCGAAATCGGCGGAGCGATCCTCCCAGGCCATGCCGGTGTCGAAGAAGAAAAAGAAGGCCGAATCAATATCAAAGTGTTCGAATCCATCGAACCCTTCCCAGTCGTCGTCCCAGCGACTGGAGTCCCAGGTGACGTCAGTGTTGAAGGAAAACGCGTACTCGAAATTGGCCACCAGCATGCGTTGGCCACCCTTGGCCACAGAGGAGATTGCCCGGGAAGGATCAGGTGTCAGGAGCGACTGGTAGTAGTAGCCTCGTACCGTGCCCAGGCCGCCGGCGGGAAAACGGCGCTGGATCGGCAGTTCACCCGACAGGGCGGTAGCGTATACGGTCCTGAAATCCAGGTAGCGGGACTTGCTCAAACTCAGCCGGCCACGATAGGCGGTTTTCATCAGGGAGTAGTCGAAGGGGTCATTCTCTTTATTGCGACCCGATTCCCAGTGAGCAACGATATTGTTGTTTCTAGTACCGATCCTTGCCTTGGCGAAGTAGCTGCGCAGGGTGCCTTCGTCGATGGCCGGGTTGTCTGCAAACTCGCCCCCGCTGAAGGACCAGGTTTCAAGCGTTTCAAGTGAAGTGTAGTCGCTGGATTCGTACCCCAACTCCAGCCGCATCGAACTGGCGGGGTAGGCAACAAAACTCAGCGTGATTCCTTCGCGTTTGTAGTAGTCGCGGAAGTCCTCGCGAAAGAAAGCACCGGCCAGGCTGTTCTCGAAACAGCCAATCCCCGTGTTGTCCTGGAAATCCGTACCGGAATAGCCGGAGATCAGGGCCATCAGGCGCCGGTTTTCCAACAAGGGTTGAACCAGGGTGCCGCCGAGAGTCCATTCCTTGCTGCGAAACCCATAGGAAAACAGTCCTTTCAACGCCGGGCCGAAATCCTCCTGGGAAGTGCTGCTCGGAGTGATGAAGACCGAAAAACCGTCCACGCGCTGAAACGATGCATTCTTCCCCGGTTGGCTGTACATCAACTTCAATTCACGGCGCACGTATCGCCGGCGGTGGCTTTCCCAGACGTCCTTGTCGTCCCGGTCTGAAAAACGGTCCCGCTCAAGGTTGAAGTCGATGTCCACCAGGGCTTTTGTTGGTCCCGATTCTTCGTCCTCCTCCGGATTCATTTCAGACTTGAGATTTTTTCGGGGAACAGAAATCAACGAGACCCAACCGTGCTCTGCGTCCTTGCGCGCACGGGCGTTGGATGGATCAATGGCCTCCCACTTCTGATCCGACTCCTCGACAAGGAACTGGTAACTGTGGCGCCCGCGCTCCATGGTGACGGTAACGAACCAGGCCCCGGACTTGGGGTCCAATTCCATCTCCACCGGCCTCCATTCGTTGAAACTGCCGGCAACGGCGACGGAGGTGAAGTCTTCGTCAAGGTAGCGGAATAGAACCTTGTCATCGTACTGTTTCGTGCGCGCAGAGGAATGGATTTCGCTGCCTGCGAAGGTTCCTGCCTCGGACATGCCGGTCCCCAACAGCGTGAGCTCGGCGGACCAGGCGGCGGAAACCTGGATGACAAGGGCGACCAGGCCGACAAGGATCAGTACGAGGCCCCAGTAGAGCGGGCGGCTGTATCGGAATTTCAGTGTTTTCATGATCAAGCTCCATCCCGTTGACAACGATCGGGGAACATTCATAGTTTCAGGTTCCCTAACGGCAAGTGCTGTACCGTATCACTGACATGGGCGCGGAATTTTGTAAACCATTACCCGACAGGTTGTTGTGTGGCGCGCTTTGTTGACCCAGCCAATGTTTTGGCCGCTGAAAAGCTTCTTCTGACATGAACTTCAGACTACCGTTGTTGTGCGAGCGACACGTTAAATAACGAAATTCCATCTTTCAATCCAGACCCAGCCGTTTCAGTTTGCGATGCAGGTTGGCCCGGTCCAGGCCCAGCTTGCGGGCCGCTGCTGCCACATTTCCCTCGCATTGGTCAACGACCTGGGAAATGGTCTGTTTTTCGAAGAAGGTCAATTTGTCGGCAAGTGTTTCGGCCATGACAAGGCGGCTGTTGTCGGCAATCGAATCAGAGCCGGCGATTCCCGTACCCCCGATCAACAGGGGCATGATGTCCATTCTGCCGATTTCCGGTTCGTCGCTCATGATCACCAAACGTTCCATCAGATTGCGCAACTCCCGCACGTTGCCCGGCCAGGAATAGGCATCCAGCGCTTGTCGGGCATCTTCACTAAATCCGCGCCCTGGACGACCCATCGCGGAACAGAAATGGTCCAGGTAATGTTGGGCCAGCAACGCCGCGTCGCCTTGGCGGTCACGCAGGGGCGGCACATGGATTGGTACGACCTTCAGGCGGTGGTACAGGTCCTGTCGGAAATCCCCGGCAACGATTCGCTCCTCCAGATTCTGGTTGGTCGAGGCGAAGATGCGGACATCCAGCCGGATGGTCCTCTCGCTGCCCACGCGCTCCATCTCCTGCTCCTCCAGGACGCGCAGAAGCTTGGCCTGCGTTGTGGGGTTCATGTCCCCGATTTCATCCAGGAGCAGGGTGCCTTTTTGGGCCAATTCGAACTTGCCTCGACGGGCGGCAACGGCTCCGGTGAAGGCCCCTCGCTCGTGGCCGAACAACTCACTTTCCAACAGCTCCGAAGGGATGGCCGCACAGTTGACTTTAATAAAGGGGCGGTCGCACCGTTCGCTGCCGGTATGCAGAGCGCGGGCGACTAGCTCCTTGCCGGTGCCGTTATCGCCGGTAATCAAAACGCGGGCCTGACTGGGAGCAGTGCGGGCGATTTCCTCGCGCAGCCTGGCGATGCCGTCACTGGTGCCGATGATCTCACCGCCGATCATTCCGGCCTCGCGCATGGTTTCCCGCATGGTCTCGCGAAGGGTAACGTTCTCCCGGTTGAGATCCCGCAGTCGCAGGCCGTTGGCGATCGAAACCAGCAATCTTTCCACGCTGATTGGTTTCTCGATGAAGTCCACCGCGCCGGCCCGCGTAGCCTGGACCGCGATATCGATCGTGGCGTGACCGCTCATCATCACTACCGGCGGTGTGTCGTTTTCCTTTTTCCAGCGGCGCAGCAGGGCCAGGCCGTCCTCGCCCGGCAACTGAACGTCCAGCAGGATCAGGTCTATGGCTCGGCCCGCCATTACAGCCCGGGCTTCGGCGCCCTCGGCGGCGGTGATCACCTCGTAGCCCTCGTCTTCAAGGACGCCGGACAGCAACTTGCGAATGTTCGGCTCGTCGTCGACGATCAGGATGTGTCGGTTGGTCGGGCTCACGTTTGTTCCCCGGTTTTCGTTTGTTTGCTGCGGGGCAGGGTCAGGCGGAAGACTGCACCATTGCCCGGTTGATTGGCTGCCGTCAGGCTGCCACGGTGATCCTCCACGATCTTGCGCGAGATGGGCAATCCAAGCCCGGTGCCTGTGGCCTTGGTTGTGAAATAAGGCTCAAATACCTGTTCACACGGATCGGGCAGGCCGGGGCCGGAATCGGCGATCTCCAGGATCACAATGTC
The DNA here is from genome assembly GCA_019038745.1 of Gemmatimonadales bacterium. Taxonomy (GTDB): domain Bacteria; phylum Krumholzibacteriota; class Krumholzibacteriia; order LZORAL124-64-63; family LZORAL124-64-63; genus JANTGJ01. The sequence continues at coordinate 23,953 of JAHOYV010000048.1, read as the reverse complement.
TCCATCGCTCCCCATCCGCAACGTGATTCGGCCCGCGCCATCGATGGCCGCCACCGCGTTTTTGACCAGGTTGGCCAAGGCCTGGCGGATCTGTCCGGAATCAACGCGCACCGGCGCTGATTCGGGAATGTATCCAACGGGGGAACCAACTGCTGATTCCCAAACCACTTCCAGCCTATCGTCCTCTGCATAAAGTTCAACCACCGAACGCAGCAACTCGCCCAGATCGACAAATTCGGGTTGGGGAGCGGGCAACCGGGCGTAATGGGAAAACTCATCGGCCAGTCGCTTGAGGTTCTCGGTCTCCTCAAGGACCGTTTGCACCGAGTCGATAATGGCCGGATCCTCGACCCGCTTGCTGATCCGATGCATGGCCAGCGTGATGGGTGTCAGCGGGTTCTTGATTTCGTGGGCCAGTCGTCGCGCCACGCCACGCCAGGCGGCTACCCGTTCGGCCTGGATCAAGTCTTCTTTGCCGGTGCGCAGATCATCGGTCATCCGGTTGAATGCCCTGACGAGCTGGCCCATCTCGTCCGGTGCCTCTACGTCGACTCGGTAATCCAGGTTGCCTTCGGCCACTTTCCGCGTGGCCGTAGCCAGGGCACTGATGGGGCCTGCAATGCGTCGGGCCAGATAACGGGAAAGCAGCAACGAGAGGATCAACACGGCCAGCCCCAACCCCGACAATGTGGCGAGGGTGCGGCCGCGCAGCAGGGCGCCGTAGTACAGGCGCATCTGGCGGATCCTGGCGCTGCCCTGGCTGATTGTGTCCAGGCGGTGGGTCAGCTGCGGATCAAGCGGGCGAGCAAGTACGAGCTGACTGTGGGCGAGGTCCACGGCAACAGCCATCCAGTCCTGTTGTTGTCCCTCGATTCGCATCGGAGTACGGTGCTGACTCTCAACCAGGTCCAGAATGGACCGCTCCATAGAGGAATCAAAATCCCCGACGCTCTGGAGGATCCGGTTGTTCTGGATCAGAACCAGAACGGCGGGCCGGTTTGGAATCGGCAGGGGATTATTAACTCCGGGCCAAACATCAACCAGATGGTCCATCTCATCCGATGTCAGATCCCTCTGCCGTTTCAGCTCCCCCCGGGCCAGATCAAGTGAACTTTCCAGAGACTCGCGCAGACCCGGGCTGTCCAGGAAGCCGAGGTGCTGCTGGCTGATTTGCCAGTTAACCGCAAGAATGGCCGCCGCCGGAATCAGGGACAACATCATGAAGAGAAAAAAAAGCCGTCTTTGCACCAGAGTCTCCAGGATTTGTGAAAGGGCTAGGGCGCGATCATTCTACCACCTTTTTGGCGGCCTGCCGTCCCTTCTTGTAAGTATGAGGTTGCCTCTCCAGCCGGATAAGGGATAATTTGGGCCAGTTATATTTTCGCGTAACCGTTTTGTGGAATACGGGTCCCGAAACCATAACGTTGCTGGGGGCGGCGTTTTTGGTGGTTCGGCACAGGCTTACGACGGCTGGATCTCCACCTACTATTATGCTGTTATTCAGGAGCAACAAGGACGGCTGAAGGCCGGATTCAATCTGGAGGATTTATGAGAAAGCCCTGGAATCTGTCGGCCATTTTGGCCACTTGCTGTTTTGCACTGATTTCCTGCAGCGATTCGTCGGACCAGCCGAACACAACGGTGCCCCCCGTGGTGGATTCCGACGGCATCCTGGCGGATCATTCCTCCACCGCCGAATTCCTGACGATCCCGGACGATTTCCTCGTCTCGGCGGCAGCTGATCTCAACATTTTCTACGGTCACACCTCCCACGGCAGCCAGCTGATGACCGGGCTGGGTATGGTCCAATCCGAAAACGCCAAGTATGATCCACCCCACATCCAAGAACGCTCGGCCGACCTGGGTCACAATGGATCTCTAGGTTGGGAGGAGATCACACGGGCTTTCCTGGCCGACAATGCCGACGATTACAACGTGGTGATGTGGTCCTGGTGTGGCGGTTGCTAGGACAATACCGACGAAGGTATCGACATATACCTCGAGGCGATGAACCAGCTGGAGTTGGATTTCCCAGACATGGTTTTCGTCTACATGACCGGCCATCTGGACGGTACGGGGACGGACGGAGTTCTGTACCGCAGCAACAACCGCATCCGAAACTATTGCGCCGCGAACGACAAGGTACTTTTTGATTTCGCCGACATCGAAAGCTACGACCCGGACGGCGAATATTATCCGGATGAGACCGACACCTGTGGATGATGGCCCGGATCGTCGGTTGGGACGGAGGGTGAAACTGGGCGAATAGACATTGATCGGTTCAGATTCCATGCAAGCGGTGGCGATCCTGCCCAGGAAACAAGATCGCCACCCATTCTGCTACCGAACCAGCGTAAGCCGCTTCAGCGATTGGCCTTCCCGGGACACCATCTTTGCAAGGTAGACTCCACTGGCCAGGCTCTGGCCCTGATTGTCTGTCCCATCCCAGACGATCTCGTGGCGCCCCGCTTCCTGCACCCCATCCCGAAGCGTGCGCACGCAACGTCCTTTCAAATCGAAAATGGCGATTTGGACAGTTTGCTTCCCAAGTACTTCGTAGACCAGGTTGACCCGCGGGTTGAAGGGATTCGGGAATACTTCAGTCAAGCCGGTCGAGGTTACCGCCGGCAATTCCAGCACATTACTGACGTCAGGAATGATCTGCAGCCGATACGAAATATCCAGGGGAAGGTCGGCCGAATCCAGTTTCCAGATCGCCAGACCATAACAGCCCGGGTCCTTGAATCTCACAGTAAAATATGCCGGATCACCGGCCTCCTCCGCTTCGGACAAACCGTTGAGTACAAGCCCATCTCCGCAAGAGACGAACCCCTCGGATGCGTCATGCATGGCGAAACCGAGGCGCCCGTACCCGGACAAGTTGTCCACGCGAAGAGCGTATTGACCAGCTTCCAGGCAAATATCCATCACGTCCAGGCCGTGGTCCGGCGGCAGGGAATAGGGGCCGAAGTTTGGGCCTCCGTAAATGCCCAACCGCAAGGACGAAACCGCTTCCACAACTACGTCCTGGGAACACACCCCACCCTTGATCAGCGCAATGTCATAATCGGAACTGCTGCTCTGGTGGAAATTGACCAGGACGTAATCAAGGTGACCGATTTTTTCGTCGGAAGTGGCAAGGGGCACGGCGAACCCATTCTTGGGTCCGGAGCTCGGATCGTGCAAATCAAGATCCGCATTGTCCCCCCCCGACGGCATTGCCGATACGCCGCGCCACCATCCATTGAGTTGAATACCGAGGTTGACTTCGGGAATGCGCAAGCCGTCACAGTTGGGATAAATAGTCACCCCATCGGGGATAAGCTCCGTAGTGGCCAGGAGTGAAGGCGGAGCGGACCGCGTAACGGGTACGCCGTAGGTTAGATCCAGTGGCGACCAGATGAACTGCTCGGCGTAGGTGTTGTTGTCCTCGTGAAGCTCGGGGGCGTTATCGTATAAATCGTAAACAACGCCGACGGTGTGTCGCCCACCGCGTACCGTATGGACTGAACTGCCATGATAGGAACGGGTGGTCTGGGCGTCGACCCCGCTCAAGTAGAGAATCGGAATCATGCCGACGCCGTCCAAATATTTGCGGTTCGTAATCAGGGGTGTGCCCGTGAAGCCGTCGTTGCGGAACTGAAAGTTATGATAAGTCGACGGTACGTTTCCCGGCAGGAATGACGGCAACGCCACTGGATCACTTGTATGGTGGACAGGCGTCGGGACCATCGGCGACCACCAGTCTTCACCGGCAGGCTTCAGGTCGGCGGCAGAATCCACTTCCTCCAACAGGAGAGTGTAGGGAAGTGTGGCTTCTCCCGCTTCCTGGGGGTTACGGTACACAGCCAAGAATTGAGTTTCATTACCGGACACTTCCCAGGCCAGGGTCGCAGTACCATCGACATCCACCGTCGTGGCGGCGTCCGCATCGTCCAGAGTCGCGTAGGCCGACCCACCCGGCTGGAAGCGGACCACATGCAGGATTTCCCCCGGGTCAGTCTGGACCGTCACCCTGACCCAACCCTGGAACTCGGGAGGCATCGCGAAGTAGTGGGAAAACAGGTACAAGTTAGGATACAGGTACACCGAGGAAACTATGTCGGGTTCACAATAATAAGACAATTCCCGGAACGTTATATAATCTCCGTCGCCACCATTCATATTCAAAACTGCTGCCTGGTACATCGTGTATGTATGACCGAAAATGAACACCACATCCAGAAGACCGGCAGCCCGGTTGGAAATCTCAAGGGGCGTTTCGAATTCGGCGATGGCACTGTTGTCTTCATTCAGGAACAGGCGCAGATCGTAATTGTCGGATGCATCCAAAGGGCCCATCACAAGGGCCTGACCCGCTCCCATTCCGGTGTATGCCAGGTACCCGGTGAAATTGTCCTTGGGCGTTGACCCGTCGGTGATGTACTCCCAACCTCCGGTTCGCGGCGGCGGAGCAGGGTGCTGCCAGGTTGTGTGATCGGACGGAAGCAGGGGGGCCAGACCCGTGAACTGCCGGCCCCAGAAATTATCCGTTTCGTCCGTTTCGGCGATTCCGTTGAAAGCATCCACGTAACAGTGCACCGTGTGGCGCCCAGCATCCATGTAGCTTCCCGGCCCCTCGTTGAGCACATAAAAATGACCGCTGGTGGCCGGTGCATAAGCCATCGCCCTCATCGACCCGTCCACATAATAGGTAACATCGAAGCCGCCGGATGTCGGATCGGACCCGGTGTTCTCACCATGGGCGTTCCAGTACATGTTGTAGGTTGGAAGAATGGACGACAGAATGCACGAAAAAGTAGTTGAAGTACCATAGAAGTTGGGTACGACCGGATAGGACCAACCGGACCTATCGGAAAGTACCAGGTTTACGTCGTCCGCCTGCACGGGTGGGACCGGGGCCAGGCTCGCGACAATAACCAAGGCTACCAAAACAGGACGGATGAACCGCCCTCGATGCGTTGAGGAACAGTTCATGGTCAACCCCCCCGGAAAAACCAACGGGTCGAATTCCTGTTCGCCAGGGTGCATTGCCTCGACCCTCAGGGGAACATATCACACTTGAGATTTGATTTGTAATTTTTTGAATCAATCGGGCAGGGTGAGGCCTCACGGACTCACCCTACTACGCCATCGGGTATACGGATCAGTTACCACGGCGCTTACTGACGAGTATCGTCGTTGTTACCACTATACCTTCCGTCCAATAAGCACCCAACTTTTAACCCACCATTCAACGACTCCTGCACCTTGGCTGCCAGTTCGTTGCTCGTGAATGGTTTCTGGATAAACACAACGCCTTCATCCAGAACTCCATGATGGGCGATCACGTTGGCGGTGTACCCGGACATAAATAAATTCTTGAGGTTCGGGAAAAAGGATCTGAGGTTATTGGCAAGGTCCTTACCACTCATCTCGGGCATTATCACATCGGTCAATAACAGATGGATATCTCCAGTGTGGTTATCAGCCAAATTGAGAGCCTCGACCGGGGAGGATGCTGCCAAAACGGAGTACCCTCGGCCTTCAAGCAACCTCTGTGTCAGATTCAAGATCGCAGGCTCGTCCTCTACAAGCAGGACGGTCTCGTTACCACGAGCGGCCGACGCGGCTGGGTCTTCCTTTGCCTCCAGATCCGGCTCGGCCAAAACTCGGGGCAAGTAGACCTTGAAGGATGTCCCCTTGCCCGGCTCACTGTATGCGTTGATGAATCCCCTGTTTTGCTTGACGATACCATAGACCGTAGCCAAACCCAGGCCGGTGCCTTCGCCCGGTTTTTTTGTGGTGTAAAACGGCTCAAAGAGTTTATCCAAGATCTCCTTGTCCATGCCGCTACCATTATCACTGACGACCAACTGCACGAACTCACCGGTGACGAACCCCACATGGTCGTCACAGTAATTCTCATCGAAGGTGACGTTGCCCGTTTCTATGGTGATTTTGCCCACTCCAGCGATTGCATCCCGGGCGTTGATACACAAGTTGGTCAGGATCTGATCTATTTGTGAGGGGTCAGCCTGAACCGACCAAATATCCATCTTCGGCCGCCAGGCAAGATCGATATCCTCCCCGATGAGCCGCTTAAGCATTTTTTGCGTCCCTTCCACGGCCTCGTTTAGATCGAGAACCCTGGGGGCAATGGTCTGCTTGCGGGCGAATCCCAATAATTGTCGCGTCAGCTCCGCCGAGCGCTGGGCAGCGACATTGATTCCGGTCAAATCCTCATGTAGGGGATGGGACGGATCCATCTGGTTCAAGATAATTTCAGCATGTCCGAGGATAACCCCCAGCATATTATTGAAGTCGTGTGCCACTCCGCCCGCCAATTGCCCAACCGATTCCATCTTCTGGGCCTGCCGAAACTGCTCTTCCAGTTTGATCTCTTCGGTGACATCCCGTTTGACCGCCACATAGTTGACCGCACTGCCTGATGGGTCGAACACCGGCGAAATTGTTGACTCCTCGGTAAAAAACGAACCGTCCTTTTTCTTGTTGGTGATCCTGCCGGACCAAATTTCCCCACGAGAAATTTTCTCCCAAATTCCCTTGTAAAAGGCATCGTCATGCTCACCGCTTTTCAGGATGCGCGAACTCTGGCCAATGGCCTCCGCGACCGAATAACCGGTGACTCTTTCGAAAGCAGGGTTGGCGTACTGGATCTTTCCCTCCAGATCGGCAATCACCACGGACTCGGAAGCCTGTTCGATGGCAAGTGCCAGCAGTTGGCGTGCGAGCTCCGTGGAGTAGCGCTCAACAGCCTCGCCCAGGGCCCTTGCCACCCCATTGATCAGCTCACGCTCCTCCTTTAAAAACGGTCCAAAATCCTGTTCCGGACGTTCCTCAAGTAAGAACGCTTCAATCGAAGCGTGCGGTTCATCCCTGCAGACGATGTCTGAACTCAATCGCCATTCGGTATCCTCGAACGGCTGAGAATTGAACTCCTTTTCGCCCAAACGGATTCGGCAGCACGTAATCTCGGGGAACTGCATCCCCAATGGCACTAAGCCAACCACATCGGTGAACATCTGGTCCAGATTTTCCAGCTTGCTGATTGCCTCGGCAACGCCATACATGCAGCCCAGCTCCTTGACCCGCTCGCTCGTGATATGGAGCTGCTCCTCCCGTTCCTGCTCAATTTTTTTACTCTCGGTGATATCCTGGAACACACAGTAGGTTTGGCGAAAACTGCCGTCAGGCAGGTAGCCGATACAGCCTTCAAATGAAATGTCCAGATAGTGCCCATCTTGGTGCCGGATTTTGAATTGCACGTCATGCACATAGCCGCGCCGCTTAAACTCCGGAAAGTTCTTTTCGAAACGCGGTTTCCAATCAGGGTGCAGGAAATCAGCATAACTTTTTCCAATTACTTCGTCCCTGGCGTAGCCGAGTGTTTTCAGCCAGGCGGGGTTCACGTCGGTAAAACAACCATCATCATCAAGAGACTGGTAAGACAGAGGGGCATTATCGTAAAGGGCCCTGAATTTCTCCTCGCTGACTCTGTGTGCCTCCTCGGCCTGCTTGCGCTCGGTAATGTCTTCACCAAAGGACTGGTAGGAAACGACATTTCCCCGATCGTCAAACAGCCCGCGGTTGATCCAGCGGTGCCAGCGGATCTTGCCGTCGGGCGCTATTGACTGGTGGTCGTGGGACTGCAGTGGAGATTGAACGGTCAGCGCCGAAATACGTAACATTACGGCTTCCCGCTCATTTTCGGGAATCAAAGATTGGAAAGGTCGGCCGATCAGTTCCTCCGGCGTCTTAGCAAAATATTCACCGTAGGCTTGGTTTACATATGATATTTCACCACCGGGCAAAAAACGACAGATCAAGACAGGCATATCCTCCACGACCGAATGGTAGAGCTTCCTGCTCAGGTGCAGGTCCTTGGTTCGTTCGTAAACCTGATGCTCCAAGTGATCCTTATGTCGCAGTATTTCCGACTGGGCACGTTGCAGCCGGCGGTTCAGGGGAATAATGAAGGCGATGATCAGAATGAGCCCCAAAACGGCAATGACCGCCGTCAGAACCTTGGTCCAGTGTTGACGCAGGGCCTGCCCCAAAGTCACTTGACCATATTCTTCATAAGGTCCTACACGCAGCTCCCGCATAAGGTCGTGCACAAGGCCGTAACTCAGGGGAGTCGTCCATCCCACATAGTTGCCAGCAACGGCTGCTGGATCATCCGGGGTCAAGGACAATAGCGCAATCCCCACTTGCCGGGCAAGAGCATCCGGAGTCTGCTGCAGCTTCGCAAAGGGCCAGTCCGGATAATGGCGAGTACTGTGCATGAGCAGGAACTTATCGTCATGGGGGCTGAGGATCTTCAACGCTCCGGCAGTCAACTCCCCCCTCTGGATAAGCCCTTCGATGACTCCCGAGCGGACAGTCCCGATGTCTACCGCACCGTTCATCACCTCGCGGACCACCGTGTCCTGCTTGCCGTCGGGTGAAAAGAGTACTTCGGAGCAATCAGATAAAGGATCTATGCCCAGATCCTTCAGTTCGCGCAAAACCATCCACCAGCCGCCAAATGACTCCGGGTGCACCCCCATGATGCTGTGGCCGGCAATATCACGGAGATTCCCTATATCCTCCTTGTCGGCCCTTGTGAAAACCACACCGCCATACTCTGGCGATCCTATACCGGCCCTAAGGTTTATCAGCGTAACCATCCGGCTGACTCTGAATTCTACATTCAACTCGGTATAAGCCGTTGGATTAGTAATGACGAAATCAATCGTGCCGTTACCCACGGCGGTTCTCATCTCATCAAAGTCGACCATTGGGAGGATTTCAAAAGTATGGCCAGGAATTGCCCGGCTGAGGGCGTCCGCGGTCGCCCCCCACTTCTGGATCCCCGCCTCCACTCCCCGGTGGGACCTAACTGCAATCCGAACGGGTTCGCCCTGGGGGGGATTTTCAGGAGGGACTGTGCTGTTGACAACTCCGGGGATCAGAAAGATGGCCAGAACAATGATAAGGGCAATGGTCGATTTTCCTTGAAAAGGTGAATGGAAAACACTAGCTGGAAAACGGCTATTCATTAAGATGTCTCCCCTAATTCTCTAAGTATCAGAGATGAGCTGGCCCTGTCGTTTCCAAATCAAAAAGGTGGCATCTTTTATCCGTTTAAAAGAAGCCACCCATCCCGATTCCCCTGGGCCAATTATCTTCCCACACGTCACCCCAAAGCAGCAACTAGTATTCAACACCCTACATATTTTGACATCCTACAGTTTTTGTGAAAAAACCAGATCCCCAAACAATAAAGGAACTCACTGCTTTCTACGGCACCAAATGCCTGAACTGCAACACGGAATTGACCGGAAATTTCTGTGGCGAATGCGGTCAGCGCGTTACCGACGTGAACCTTTCGGTAAAAACCCTGGCAGTTGAATTCGTGGAAGGTCTCTTCTCTCTGGAATTCGGTTTCTGGCAGACTTTCAAGCGGTTGGGCTTTTTCCCCGGACGAAAGTGATGAGAACGGAGAGATCCTGGGGGGACAAGAAGTTTCCGATGTCCCCAGTGGCGAATTGGTCCAGGATGGAACCTTCGCCTCACAGGCCGAAGTGGATTCCACCCTGCAGACAGCTTTCAAGGATGTTCCCGGCGGGGATGGTATTGCCACTGCGCTTCAGGATTCCAGTTTCGCAAGGGCGCGCTTCCTGACGATCCTGGCCATGTTCAGCTTCCCAATCAACACGGTCCGCGCTGACAGTCTTTCGATCCTAGCTGCCAGGAAAACCGGCCGCCAAGCTTGTCCTAATGTTACAATTTCACTGGATGGATTGAATAGTAGGGACAACGTGTTCTAATCGCTATCCAGTACCGACCGCACCCGGGTGGCCAGATCCAAAATTGAAAATGGCTTGTGCAGAAAATGGACCCCCGTCTCCAGGATGCCCCGGTGGGTGATCACATCGGCCGTGTAGCCGGACATAAACAGACATTTCAGATCAGGACAAATCGACACCAACCGCTCGGCCAGGTCCCGCCCATTCATTCCCGGCATTACCACATCCGTCATGAGCAGCTGGATGTCACCCTCGTGTTGTTCCGCCCGGCTGATAGCCTCTTCCGGGGAAGACGCAGCCAATACAGTGTAACCCTGGCGCTCAAGCAACCTGGTCGTCAGTTCCAGAATCCCCTCTTCGTCCTCTACCAAGAGAATTGTTTCTTGGCCCTCGGGCACCGGTCCGTTCTGGATATCGGTCTTGTCTGCGGTCCATTCGGATGCGGCCTGGCCTATCCGTCCCGGCAGATAGATCTTGAAAGTCGATCCCTCGCCCGGTTCGCTATAAACATTGATGAAGCCTTCGTTTTGTTTAACGATGCCGTAGGTGGTCGCCAACCCCAGCCCGGTGCCACTGCCCTTGGTCGTAAAAAAAGGCTCGAATATGTGGTTTTTGGTGTCCTTGTCCATGCCGCTACCGTCATCACTGACCGCCAAAAGGACAAACTCACCGGGCACGAAGCCCGGATGTTCTGCACAGTAGGCCGCATCAAAAACCGCTGTGTTTGTTTCAATGGTCACCTTGCCGGTATCGTCTATGGCATCGCGGGCGTTGATGCACAAATTGACCAGGATCTGGTCTATCTGGGAGGGATCCATCTCTACCGGCCACACCTTTTCCCCCGGCCGCCAAGCCAGATCTATGTCCTCACCGATCAAACGCTGTAGCATTTCCAGCATGTCCGCCACCGTTGAGTTCAAGTCAATCACCCGGGGTTCGATGGTCTGCTTGCGCGCAAAGGCCAGGAGTTGACGGGTCAGATCAGTTGAACGACCTGCTGCCTTGTGGATCTGTTCCAGATGGTCGGCGACCACCTGGCTTAACGCAGCCTCATCCAGCGCCAACTCCGAGTGACCAATGATCACGCCCAGCATGTTGTTGAAATCGTGGGCCACCCCGCCGGCCAAGAGCCCCACGGCCTCCATCTTCTGGCCCTGGCGTAATTGGTTCTCCAGTTGAAGCTCCAAACTGATATCTCGTTTGACCGCCACATAATTGACCGTCTGGCCAGAGGCATCGCGCACCGGCGAGATCGTCGCTTCCTCGGTGTAGCGCGTTCCGTCTTTCCTTTTGTTTACAAACCGGCCCGCCCACACATCCCCACGGTGAAGCGTTTCCCACAACTCATTATAAAAGGCGTCACCCTGTTCGCCGCTTTTCAGGACGCTTGGATTCTGGCCCAAAGCCTCCTCACACGTGTAGCCGGAAATTTTGGCGAAGGCCGGGTTTGTGTACTGGATCGCCCCCTTGGTATCGGTAATCACAATGGTTTCGGATACCTGATTGATGGCCGACATCAGCATCTCCAGCTCTTTTGCGGCCTGTTTTTGGGCGGTAATGTCCCGCGCAAACAAAACCCCAAACCGCAGGTTGCCTGAATCATCAAAAACAGGTAACAGCTTGTTGTCGAAGCACCTCCCTCTATTTTCATCCTCGACCCGATAGGGAGTTTTGTCCGCTACGAAATTCCTGAAAACCTCCCGCCTTTTAGCGAAGAGGTCAGAATTTTGTAAATCAAAAACAACTTTGCCGAGCAGTTCCTCTACTGGGAAGCCAAGGCCCTTGGCTGCTTTTTCGTTGATGGCGACGATCGTTCCATCCGGCTTTAGGAGCATGGCTACGTCGTTGGAGGCATTCAGGATGACCCGCAGCATCTGTTCGTTTTGGCGGAGCTCCTGCATCGCCTGTCGGGATTCAGTGATGTCTTCACCGATAGACTGGTAGGTGACAATTTTTTCTGCCGCATCAAACAACGCGCGGTTGATCCAGCGCTGCCAGCGGATTTCGCCGTTCGGCGCCAACACCTTGTGCTCGTGGATTTGAATTGGAGATGCGGCTGTCAGCTTCGAAAGGTTGGACGTAACGCTGTCCTGGTCCTCGGCTGGGATCAGCGACTGGAAAGTTTGGCCGACCAATTCCTCGGGTGTCTGGGCAAAAAATTCGCAGTAGGCCTGGTTGACATATGTGATCTCACCCCCAGGCAGGAAACGGCAGACGAGGACCGGCATATCCTCCACAATGGCATGGTAGCGCTTCTTGCTCTCACCCAGCTCTGCCGTGCGCAGATCAACCAGTTGCTCCAGGTTGTCCCCCTTTTGCCGCAGATCGTCCTGAACACCGCGCAGACGACGGTTCAGGGAAATTACATATATGGTGAAGAAGAAGAGGGCGGCAACGGCCGCGGCCACGGACAAAACTTTGGCCCAGTATTGGTGCAGAGCCTGTTCGAGAGTAACGTGGCCATAGTTTTCATAAGGTCCCACGCGCAGCTCCAGCATGATATCGTGCACAGGGTTGTAATTGAGCGGTGTTGTCCAGCCCGTGTACCCACCGGCCACCGGCGCGGGGTCATCGGCAGTCATGGACAACAGGACCACTGCCACCAGTCGGGCAAGCTCCTCAGGGGTCTCACTCAGTTTTGCAAACGGCCATTCCGGGTAGTGGCGTGTACTGTGGGAATACTGAAGGCCACATTCCATCCGGTTTAGAATTTTTATGTCCTTAGCCGCCAATTCACCCCGCCCCACCAGACCCTCGATAATCCCGGTACGCACAGTGCCGACGTCGACATCGCAATTCAATACGGCCCACACCACCGGTTCATTCGTCCCATCCGCTGCAAATAATACTTCCGTGCAGTCGGTGAAGGGGTCGATGCCGAGAGCCCTCCATTCTCGCAGAGCCATCTGCCAGCCACCAAAGGCTTGCCTGTGCACACCCATGACGCTGTGGCCGCGCACATCTTTGAGCATTTCGATGTCTGTTCGGTCAGAGCGAGTAAAGACCACCCCCGCGAAACTCGTCGCGCCGCCATCGGTCCGTCCGTTCTTCAAGGTGACCATCCGACTGATTTGAAATTTATGCTCCAGCTCGGCATAAGCGGTTGGGTTGGTAAGCACGAAATCGATCGCACCGTTCGCCACGACAATGGCCATCTCGTCAAAGTCGGCCCGGGGTGCAAGTTCGAAAACATAACCGGGAATCGCCTGGTTTAAGGTCTCCGCGGTCGAGCTCCATTTTTTTATCGCGGATTCCACACCACTTTGGGCGCGTACGCCGATACGGACCGTATCGATCGCCGCCGAGTTGTTTGGCGATTCGGCGCCCGCTGCTACCGCTGTTTGCAGGAATACAATGACCAGGACAATGGCCAAGCGCTTGTGAAGCAAAAGAAGACAAACGTCCCAAGGATGAGGATATTTCATATCTTGCATACCCTTGTGAGAACATCCCCAAGCAAAAAAAACCGCGCTACACACTAGCTTTGACTACACTTTGGAATGTAATAAACATAACACCATCCTTTGGACATAGCGTCAATAGCCTTGTCATGATCGATTGCAGGTGATTAGCCAGGGTTCTTGGATTTTCCATTTTAGGGCTGCTGGAATTCAAGCTTCAAATCGGATATTGAACCGAACCAGTTTTGGCAGCAAAACTCAAACACCCTCCTGCTTTTGCTCTAATAGTCACACAAAAAAGACAAATTAGGTCGATAATTGCTTGATTTAATGCATGGTAATTTGTTACTCTCAGTCCATGGGGAGTGATTCTGGGGGAATTTCAAAATTTCGGGATTTCCATTTCATATTAGAATCTTACTCCATTAATAACTAAATGCCGTTTATTTGAGAAACCCCTTTTTGTTGGGTCTTGATGCGGCGAAAAATTGGAGGGAACAATGAAAACTTTGTCAATGCTAACCGCAATTTGTCTATGCTTGACTCTGGTCGCCGGCACTGCCTTGGCCGATCGCCAGGTTACGGTAACTAAACTGGCCCAGGATGTTCAGATGTATAACGCCAGCAAGGGTTCTGCTGCGGATTGCGCCATGGGTAACCTGAATCCACCCGCCTATGCAATCGGGGACTGGATCTGGGGCGCCGAATCCTACAAGTACATGTTCTATGCAGATGAGGCCCAATGCAACTGTACCGAAGGTTTCACCGTCGAGGCCGTTCACATGTATCTGCAGTTTGGTGTAGATGATGTACCGGTTTCTTTCGATGCGTATGTGGATTTTGAGGAAGCGGCCTGGGACGAGCTCCTGGGATGCTGGGTACCCGGTCCCGAAGTCTGTTCATCCCCGATCTACACTGTCACCATCAGTGATCCCGGATTGTACGACATCTCGCTGCCGATGACCCCCGGGAGCTGTCCTTGCGCGTACTTCGGTTACTGGTACGGAGTTTCCTTCAACTTCATTACCGCCTTCGACAACAGGCCGGACGCAGTCACTGACGATACCCCCGTCGGTTGCGTGAGCTGGAACGATTACGGTGCCGGCTGGCAGGATTTGCTGGACTTTGGTTTCCCGGGAGAGATCTCCATCTACGCGGACATCCTCTGCTGCGATAATCCGGTCAGCGCCGATTCAAAGTCCTTCGGGGACGTGAAGGCATTGTTCCGTTAATTCATTATTTCGACTCCAAGAACGAAGGCGGGAGGTTGTCTCCCGCCTTCGTTTTGCTTGTGAAGCTATCTGGATGTCTACAACTCTGCGCGTCCGGCCGCACAGGTGCGGCTGCTTCTGCCGTGGTTCTTGTGGTCCAATTTCGATAGGGGCAGTAGAGTATTCGAATAGGCTCGGAGAAGAGGCACTACCGAAGATGCGGGCCCGGCACCTATCACGGGAGGGCGAAGGATGAAACGAGTGGTGTGCTCACTGGGTCTGCTGATCTGTGTGCTGGCGGCGGGTTGCGGGGGCAACGACAAGGTTTTTACGATCGCCGAATTCGTTGGCTTTGCCACCGCGAACGGATACGACATGCAAACTTGGGATCATCTGGCTGGGACAGATCGTGAAGGTTCCAAGGACGATTGGGAGTATTTTTTGGTCGAGCCCGGGACGATGCTCATCCGATTCACCAACGCCGAAAGCCCGGCCGCAGCCAGGAAGGCTGAAGCCTCTTTCAACGAAGAATTGGATATTGTTCTGCGGAGAGTGAAAAAGGAGGGACCACTGGACCCAATGGGCGAAGAGTACATGGCCGTTGCCAGCGGAAATGTGATCATGCACTTGGAAGTGAGGGCGGTTCTTTTCAAACCCGAAGGGAAGGTCCTCGTCGAGATTTTCAAGGAATTCTGAATCGGGCCACCCTTTACCCATAACGAGAAAGCTCGGCCAGTTGGTTTATGGAAGCGATTCGACCGCTACTTCAGGCCGATGTGGTCGGTTGTGTCAGCACCGAAGCATCCGCCACCAAGGGCCGCCGAGTCCTGCCACTCAGCGCCATTACCTATCGCCTACTCGGCACATGGTATCTCGAGACCCGAGCAGCTTCTTTGGCTGATTGCCAAAGGGTAATGGTGGGGCTCCGGCTGAAGACACTCTCTTCCCCCAGGTGCTCCCCCCGGGGGAACAGATCTCTAATCTTGCCAATTCCCCCAGAATCAAGAAGAGCATCAAACCGAAGAATATACAGTATGCACAGGAGTTGAAACGGGGAGGATGAAAAGTTAAATACAACCCTCATATTTTTGGAAATAGCTGAAAACCCACAACCCGGCAGTTTACTTTGCAAAAAATAATTGATATAATACAAAGTTGTTGATAATGCGAGCCCGGTCCTCTGCAGACAAAAAAACCAAGAGACACCCTTAAAATAATCAGGAGATCAGCATGAGATTTAGTAACCTCGGTTTATTCATCACCCTTGTCCTTGGGCTTGCCCTGTTTGGGTGTGACTCAAGCACTGAACCAGAACCGGGATCAGAAACCAGTGATGAATTCTACCTGACCAAATTTTATGTCGAAACCCAAGACCCTGCTTATGTCAACATTCTCTTCCAGGTAGCAGATGGTAACGGTTTGGGGGTTGACGGTCTTGTAAGTTCTGATTTCCTGGTCAAAGAAGACGATTCAACGGTTTCTCCCACCGAATCCCGTATGAGGGTCAAAAAAATGGATGCGATTCCTTTCACAACTCAAACTGTTTTGATGCTGGATATCAGTCCCAGTGTTCATGATCAGTTCGAGAAAATCAGGGAAGCAGCTCTGTTGATGGTGGATGGAATGCACGAAAAACAGGAAATCGCCGTCTATACTTTTTCTTCCAATATCAACAGGCTGGTGGATTTTACCGATTTCCAGAAGAAGGATGAAATTGTTGAGGCCATTAATGCCATTGAGATCCAACAAGGCAGTTTTTCAACAAATCTTTACGGTGCTGTAATTGAGGGCCTTTCACAGTGGCGAGACACGTATTCCCTGCAGAAAATCAATCAAGGCTATCTGGTCATTATCACGGATGGCTCGGATGAGGCCAGTAATTACAGCCTGGATCAAGCCTTGAATGCTCAAGGTCTGAAATGGATTTATACGATCGGCCTGGGCAACGAAATCGAGGAGCCCATTCTGGCTCAACTGGGCAATAAGGGATTTTATCATGTGACGGACATCTCCAAGCTCAGCTCTGTTTTTGTTGAAGTCCAAGAAGATATCGCCAAAACAGCCAACAGCTTCTACTGGTTATACTACTTGAGCGGCTTGCGGGATTCCGACCAACACGAATTGTCGCTGGAGGTTTTGGACAACAAGAACAAGTTGGAGGATTGTCAAATCACTCATACGTTCTCCAGTTCCAGATTTTTTGATCTAGCTGCAGGGCTCTGGGTCAATTATTCCGAAAACGCTCAAACTTCCCTGACAGAAACAGATTTGCTGATGGGTGAGGGCCTAATGCTGAATGCTGTTTCGCATTGGGGCGATAATGATCCGGATATCGTATGGAGCAGCCAACCATCCGGAATGCTTACAATCGAGGTAGATCCAAGCGGGATGTCTGCCTATATACTTCCAGGAACAACCGCAGGCAATGTCACCCTGACGGTTGAAGATCGGGCGAACATCGAACAAAACAGCAGCTTTTCAACATCAATCGACATCACGATCATATACCGGGATTTCGAGACCATCGTTTTTGATTTTGATGATGGCCTGTATCCGGATGGATTCAACCCACTCGGCGATAATGAAATCACCAGTGATCAGACTCAAAGCGGCTATTGTCTATATTTTGATAGCGGAGATTATGAGTCACTGGGCGGAGTACGTGCACAAATTGATTTGCCGGCCACTAATGGCTTCACCTTGGAATCAGACATTTACTTTGTAGACCCATTGGTGGCTTGGATTGACACGCCGGGTGGAAGGGCGGGTATCTCCGAATATGATGTCAGTGGCGAGTGGGTTCACTATGTCTACAAGAACGTAAGTGTTTTAAGCAGTGGCTTATACACATTTGAGTTCGGCGCGCTATCCTATGATAATCGGGCGCGTGGGTATGTCGACAACATCAGGATCACTTGCTTTCCTCAATAGATTAAAACCTTCAACCCCCGCTTGTATGTGCGGGGGTTGAAGACGATGAAATGGTCCACAAAAAGGAGAGACAGTAAGTCTCCAGGTTGCGGCGCATGACCAATGAAGAGCACCTGGCCGGGCGGCGCCTCTAACGGTGGCCCTACACCTGATCCGATCAATAATCCTCCGGCTCCTCCACCCCACCATTGTCCGGCAACCTGAACTGCTCAGGCCGTTGCTCCAGTACGTTACGCAACCACCGTTCAGAATAGCCATCCTCCTGGGCCCGCCCATTTTCATCCTTCACATACCCGTCGTTGTATTTCGTCAGCAGATTCTCGCCCAACTCACGCCAGCGATCGACGATCTCCTCGGCGCTATACACCGAGTAGTCGGTCAGGTAGCGGATCATCAATTCCGGGTCGGATTTAGCCAACTCGGCAGCGGTCTTGTCCACGGCCGGCTGTAGCGCGATCAGGTCCCCCTCTAGTTTATTCTGCACTGCCTGGATGTCCTGGATCATGTGCGAATATTTCAGGTTGGCCAGATTCGACACAAAGTTGAAAACCCACCAGGCCGAGTCCCAGGAGAATTTGCCCAGGCTGCCGGTGGCATAGCTGACCGGGATGGCGTCGATCCCGCAGTAGAGCGGCGTCCAGCAGGTGAAATAGGTGTCGTCCAGGCCGTACCAGGTTACTCCGCCCACGGGATCGGGTAGCCAACGGCGCGACTGGCTGACCATTGAGAAGCCGGTTTGCTGGGTGGAGATGGGGCGCTCCCAGGTGTACTGTGCCCCGTCGATTTCCCAACCCATGGGACGCCAGCGGTTGGGGGTGCCGTAGGGCCCGGCGTCCACGCCCTGGGTCATGTCGAAGGGAGTGCCTTCGTAGTGGTCCCGCATCAGGTCGAAGACATCGGCCAGGGAGAGCTTCTCGTCGGGTTTGATCCACAAGGGGTAGGGCTCGGCGCCCTCGACGCCTCGGTGGTAGTCGTCGGGTAATTCCAGTGACGGGGCGCAACGCCGGAACAGGCTCCACACGCGAGTGGCCGTGTAGCGCATCTTCTGAGGTGTGGCCGGGTGAAAAGCTTCCCTCCAGCTGAACGGCTTGCCCGAGTCGGGATCATACCAGCCCTTCTCAGTGGCGAACTCGATCATGCCCTGCGAGTAGAGGCACTCATTGGGTTTGTCCAACGGGAAGGTTCCAATGCGGCCGAGGTTGGCGTAGGCGCTGACGTAACCGTCGGGTACTCGAAGCGCCACCCAATGGGCTCCCTTGCCTCCAGGGCCTGGCCCGACCATCTCCATGATCCAGGCTTCTTCCGGATCTCCGATGGCGAAGGATTCACCACTGCTGCGGTAGCCGTGCTCAGCGACCAATTCGCCCATCACCCGGATTGCTTCGCGTGCGGTGGCAGCCCTTTGCAGGGCTAGCTTCATCAAGTGCCAGTAGTGGATCATGCCGTCGGGGTTGATCAGCTCTTCGCGACCACCGGTCGTGGTTTCACCGATAGTAAGCTGGTGCTCGTTCATCAGGTTCACTACGGCGTAAGTGTGGGCCGGTTGCTTGATTTTGTTCGGTTCGCCGCCTGACCAGTAATTGATTTCGTACCAGTCGTCGGGACCATAATCGGCCGCCGGGTAATTACGCAATATGGGATGAAACTCCCCGTCGCACGTGTAGGTAACGATGACCGAGCCATCGACCGTCGCCTTGGGCGAGGCGATGAAATTGGTACAGGCAACCGCAGGTGTGGTCGCCACAAGGGCCGTTATTATAGCCGTAATCGTTATTGCCACAGCCGGCAGAATGGTCTGAAACCCGGCCAAAGGGAAGCGGGAGATTCGAAGGATGGGCATGAGAGGGCCTTTCCTGGGTTAAACGGGAGACGACACAGGCTATTCGGAAATATAATTGGACAGGTCCACACCCTGAGGCAAGGACCGAATTGTGCGGACGGCATTCAGTTCGTCGATGTGAACCGCATTTTCCGGCCAGTTTTCAAGGAACATGGAAGGAGCCACGTACATCAGGTAACCCACGTCGTGGCAGGCCGCGTGCGCACATAGTCCCAGGGCGTGGCCCAGTTCGTGTAGGGCGGTTACTTCGGCGTTTTCCTGGGTGGTAATACTATTGAACAGGAAAATCTGAATTTTCTCGGGAATCATCGACCCCAGTGGATACAGGCCGCCGCCGGGCTCGCAAAGGACAACCAGCCCGAAGAGTTGGGTGCTGTCCTGGCCGAATTCCATGAGGATCTGGGCCTGGCTTTCCTCCGACGTCAGGACCAGAAAATTCTCTCCCAGCTTGTTGTTCCAGATCTGAACCGCCTGGCGGGTCGCTTCACCGAAGTCTATCCCGGTGGAGCTGGTGTAGTCTGGAATGTAAATTTTCAGGGGATAGCTGTCCCACTTGTAAAGGTTGTGGTTCGGGCGGTCGTCCTGGGGTACCCAGGTCGAGGTCATTTTGCGGAGGTAGAAGATGAAATCGCCGGCATACACATCGCAACCGGGGTCGCAACCGAACCGGGGAATGAGCACGAAATCAAACCTGTGATCACCATCGCTGGTCAAAGGAGGGCTGAGGGTGTCATGAAAGCCGTTTGGGACAACAAATTTTCCGTTATCGCCTGAAAACGAGGCACTCAGAATCACGCTCCGGGAATCGGGGTAGGGCCCGATCCGATAGTTCCCTTCATGGTCGGTCAGAACCTGATAGTGTGAGAAGGAATCATCGACTTCCGCCTGGTCCAGAGGTTCGCCCTCCAGGTTGAGAACACGGCCTTCGATATACCAGTAATAGGGAATTTGAAAGGGTAGTGTATCCGGGGGTGGAGAGGTGCTTCCCCGCTCATCAACCCCCACAACAGTGAACCAGGTCAGTGCTTCGGGGGTCAGTTGCTCTTCCTCCGCTGAAAACGTCACCATGTAATTTGGATTTTCCCCCTCATGCGGTACGGTCTCCAGCACAATGGCCAGATTACGATTTTCCTGGGTGATGGGGCCGTCTAAGCTGACCAGGATCCGGTACTCCGCTATGGGTACGTACCAGGACTCGATCGGGTCCCAGGAGACCTGGATTTCTCCGAACAGGTAGGTCCGATTAACCTGAATGTTGGTCACTTCCGGTAAATCAATTTCAGCCAGCGGCGTTATCTCGATTTGCCATTGCTTGGCAAAGACTTCCCCGGCAAAGGTTACCTGGCAATGAATGACATCCGAGCCACCTTCGAGAGCCTGGTAAACGTACGTGCTGTCCTGCCCGGCTGCTTCACCGTTCCTGGTCCAGACATACTGCGAAATATCTGGACGGTTGGTTCGGGCTCTCAAAGTAAGAGGTAATGTTTCGACGGTCTGGATGGTTGAATCAGGGGGAATGAACCGAACTTCCGGATCAGGGTACGGGACGTTTATGATCCAAGGGTGCTCTATGCTTCGATCGGGATAGACAACGGTGGCCAGCAGGGTGTCGGGTCCGTAGGTGGCGGGAAAATATCGGTAGCGGGGTCCGATCGAATTGGGAAACGCGGACCGGCTCCAGGCCACCTCGAAGTCGGGCCAGGCCGGATCCAGGATCTTGAAATCCTGGTACTGGTCAAGGGTCAGGATCACGTTCTGTTCAGCCGGAACGAATTCGGGGGATGACAAAAAATCTTCCGGCTCGGTGGTGATCGGTTCGTTGCAGCCAGACAGACAGGCCAGACAGGCCAGACATAACAACAATGCGACTCGTTGAAGCAAAAAATGCGACCTCGAAACAAGACTCGCCGGTATCCGCGCCTGGGAGATAGAAACTGAAATAGTTTTCATAATGAAAAATTAGGGCAGGGTAAAAACCCTGTCAACAAAGGGGCGAAGGTCAGGACCAGCGAGCCATCAGGAAATTTAGCTTGCGGCCCGGATATTTTCAGACATTAATTCAGAGTAATCATTCTTGTTTAGTTTATTGTCGCTCTTACAGGCATAGGATTCTGGGGGCATTATGAGCCGAAAAGTCGGCAAGGAGAAGTCTGATGAGTAATCAGGACCAGCGCAAAGCCATGATTCAGGCGATCAAAGACGCCTTGATGGTCGAGATCAAGGGCCAACAGTTGTATTCGCACGCCGCCACCACCGCCACCGATCCTGAGGTCAAGGCCATGTTCCAGATGTTGGCCAACGACGAGGAAAGCCACGTCAAGATGCTGGAGGCTCAGTTCAAACCCCTGATGGAGGAAGGCAAGATCAACCTTGAGGGCTTCCATCCCGCAGAGCTGGACCATGGATCGCAGGGCATCATCCCGGACGGTTTCAAGAAGTCCATCAAGCGCGGGGATTTTGAAATGGCCGTCATCGGCATCGGTTGCAACCTTGAGGTGCAGGCCATTTCCCACTACAAGAGCAAGGCCAAGAATATCGACGATCCCGATCTGAAGCAGCTATTCACCTGGTTGGCGGATTGGGAAGAGGATCACCTGACCCAGCTTCGCGAGCTGGAGAGTCTTTACCAGGATGCCTACTGGGCGGACCAGGGCTTTTCACCCATGTAGAAATTAACCGGGGAGGTCATGATGAGTGACGAACTGAAATTCTGTCTGAATATTCTTGAAGAAGCCATCAAATTCGAGGAAGAAGGCATGAATTTCTTCAAGGAGCGAGAAAAATCAGCCCCCTCGGCGGTTGAACGATCGGTCTTTGCTTCCCTGGCTGCCGATGAGGCCGGACACCGCGCCTACCTGGTCAAGATTCGTGACGAAATGATGGCCAAGAACGACGTTTCCGTGATCAAAATCGAAGAAGACGATCACAGCCGACGGGCCAAGGATATCTTCGCTGGGGCTATGGAAGCCGTTGCGGACAGTGATCCCTACAGCACCGATGAACTGGAAGTTCTACGCGGGGCCCTGGAGGTCGAGCGCCGCGGCTTCAAGATGTACAGCGAGGCAGCCAAGGGTGTGACCTCCGCCACGGCCAAGGAGACCTTTGAGCATCTGGCAGCCCAGGAGCAAGAGCACTTCAGGCTCTTGTCCAACACGTTGGACTACTTGTCGAATCCTGAAGGTTTTCATGGTTTCGATGAAAGTCCGATGTTGGATGGCGGTTGATCGCCAGAACGGAATCAATAAAGATTTCAACAATCGAACCGGGAGAACAATATGGCTTCCAAAGTAGAGTGGTTCTATGTCCGTAAGGGCTGAACGTCCAGCGGCAGGGCGCAGGAGTTTCTTGCGAAGAACGAAATAGAGATCAAGGAAGAGCAGAGCGCCAACGCCAAATTAGGCGCTGAAACGGCCAAGGAGTTGGCTGCCGGCGCATCAAAGATAATCGTGGCCAAGGGTAAGAAAATTACGGTCTTCGATATGCGGAAAAATCCACCCGACGAGGCCACGCTACTGAAGCACATGCTGGGCGCGACGGGTAATCTCCGCGCGCCCACCATCAAGCGGGGCAAGACCCTGTTGGTGGGCTTCAATCAGGATCAGTACGCCGGTGCACTGGGGTAGTCTTTTTCAACCCAGCTGAACCATCACCGGCCAGAGTTCGGCGGAAGTCATGATGCGGGCCACCCGTTTTTGCCAAACTTCCCCGAATTGAGCAATCTCTTCCGTGGATGCCGTGCCCGACATTATGGCTTGCATCAAGGCTCCCTGTTTTTCATCCGGGGCTACAGCCGAGGCGTCGTAGTCCGCGCCGATGGTTTGGCCGGTGTCCCTGCGGGTGAACTGCACTTCCCGGACCTGCCGTGAACGGTATTTCAATAAACCCGCCCGGTTGAACCGGCCGCCGATCCCCTTGAATCCACCAGATCCGGCCGCACCCGTGATCAGCCCGATGACATTGCCGATTACGCCCGTCACGCCATCATCAACGGCATCCCGCAGATCAACCCCGATGTTCCCACGGACGGGAGTTTCCTCGCCGTAGAGGTGGGCCAAGGCCTGCCGGGTCATCAGGAAGGCGCCTGCCACGGTGGGGCAGGAGTGGCCAGCCAATTTTACGGCATCGGCGTAGGTGTAGGTGATGCGTCCTTCGGTCGCGGCCCCCAGGAGTTCAGCCAGGGGATCGATCATTTCGATTGTGGGAGCGTTGTTGAAAAAAGCGGGCGAATTCACTGGATTCCTCCTGGTCTGATAAATTCCAATTACAAAGGAGAACCGCCGGAATTCCGGCGGTTCTCAAGTGACTTGATCCTGAAAGCTGGATCAACTCTCTACAACCACATCCACGGGATCGCTTTCCCAGATGCCGTGCTTGGTGCAGTAGGCCATCGCCGTCATGTTCAGTTTGTTGCCGGTGGGGACCACGTTGAACGTTACTTCCAGGTTGCCTTTTGCGCCCTGACCACCGAGCAGACCAGCGGGGAAGTTGGCTTCTCCCAACAAGGTCGTTCCGTTGTAAAGGGAAACGGACTTGATGTAGTGATCCAGGTCATCAGGATGAGTGTATTCCTTGCCAACCTTCACCGTAACGGCAAACGGGGCGCCGCTTTTGGCGCTACCGCTGCAGTGAATGAAGGGGCTGTGACGGTCTATATAGTCCTTCTTGGCTTCTTTTTCCACGGTGTCGATGTCGACGTAACGATTGATTTTGGGCATGAGAAATTCTCCTTTTCAAAGCGGGAATGAATTTTCAGCTAAGGTAAACCAATTTTGAAGG
>JAHOYV010000065.1 GCA_019038745.1 Gemmatimonadales bacterium | reverse complement strand
CGGTCGCCATCGCGGGGTTGTGCGTGTGCGCGGTCACGAACACGCGGGGGATCGGCCTGTCAACGCCAAAGAACTCAGCGGTCATCTGCTGCATGCGCTTGTTGCCGTGGAGTTGGTTCATGAAGGAGTTGAACCGCGTCTTGTGCGCGGTGCCGATGGGGTACGTAGTCTCGGCCCCGTCGCTGGTCTGGAGCACAAGGTCAAGATACCCGTGGCCCCGGAAGTACGGCACCTTGCCCTTCGCCATGAGCTTGAGCATGCCAAGCCCCGCGCTCCGCTCTGTGAACTCATCGTCATGGTTGCCCGAGTTGACGGTCAAGAGCTTGCCCTTCTCCACCGTTTCATGGATGAGGCTGTGCAGGAACTCGGCCTGCTCGTCTGGTGTGAGGATGTCGCGCCGGGTCGCCACCGTGCGGTGCAGGTTCATGAAGTTGCCGATGTCGCCCACCAGCGACATGTAGAATCCAGGCACGTTGAGCAGGAAGTGGATGTGCCGCTTGAGCGCGGTGTAGTCCACGTCCAACCCGCCGAAATGCCAGTCGGCAGAGTACATCACAGCGATGGGTTTGTCGGTGGGGATGGTGATGCGGTAGTAGTCCTTCGCGGGCTTGTGCCCATCCATGCGCTTGCCCGTCCTGTCCAGCCACGCCATCACGTCGATGGGCTTCTCGGGTGGCTCGCCGTAGTCCGGCATCGCATGTTCGGGGTTCGTATCTGATTTGGGTACCCTAACGGGCTTTGAACTTTCCCGCAAGAGGTCGGCCAGCTTCAGCCTGAGAGCATCGTGCGTCCTGTCTGGGAACCAGTCGGCCAGTTCGCGTGCGTCCGTCGTGCCGCCAGCCACAAGATCAACTAGCCGTTGCTTCTCGCTCCCCGGCCCACTACCCCACGATAGTCCTGGCATCACCCCTCCTGTTTGCGATAGGTGAATACGCGCTGCCACTTGTCGTTGTCCTGGCACTCGTCCATCAGGTCATCGGGTGTAGCGACCTTGTAGCCGATACTGAACGGGCGCTTGAGCCACACGTCCCACATGTAGCCGACCGCCCAACTGCACATCGGGTAGTCCACGTTCTGCTTGCGGTTCACGAACTGGTGGTAGAGCCACCGCGCGGCCCGGCACTCACCTGTACCACCCATGCTCTGCCACAGCTTCGTCGCGCCGTAGTCGATGCTGTGGGCACCGATCAGCGTCTTCGGGTACCGCTTGCCCCGAAGGTGTACGTGGCACGCCTTGACACGGATACGGTCTTTGTTGGTGAGGGTGGTGTCGCGGTAGACAACGATATCGGTATGCCCGTTCTCGTACTGCTCGCGTAGCCACCGTTTGCAGAACCCGTCCCGGCCCATTGCCTCGTAGATAGCGTAGTCCTCTACCACAAACCCACCACCACGCCAGACCTTGTGCGGTCCGTGAACGGTACAGACATGGTTGGCGAACGTCGGACCTTCGCCGTGCTGCGTTGACATGTGCCGGATAAGGAACGAGATAAGCCACCGCGACGTAGTGCGCCAACCCGTTACGTGGTTCTTTACGAACACCAGGTCGCCCGCTTGAAGCTCGGGCAACGTCCCCCACCGGCTCATATGATAGACGCTCCCTCTACCCGGGTGCGGAATCGGTCGTCCAGTTCTGCCCGCTTGCCGTTGTTGAACCTGCTGGTGTAGGAAAAGTAGCCGGTAACTCGGGTGATGTGGTCTACGTCCCTGCCTCGTGGTGTCACCGCCGCAAGCTGCGGAACCGTCAAGGCGGCGAACGCTTCCGTTGTCATGTGGTGCAGTGTCTCGAACCTTGTGTCCCGCACCAGCCAGCCGGGTCCGTGCTCGTGTCCGTCCGGTGCTGGTTCTGCTTCCCACCTGTCAGGTAGTTCTGCTACGGTCATTCGTTCCCTCCCGGCGGGTTTGGGTAGTCGAACAGGCTAACGATAGCGATAACTTTGTGTGCCGAACCACGGCCCCAAATGGGCCGAACCTTGATGAAGGCGTTGTCCCTGATAGCGTCTTCGCGTGTCTTGGTCTTAGACCCGCCACCAGATGCCCCTATGGACAAATCTGGCTGCGTTAGAGCGCATATCTCTACGTGAGAGACCTTCCCACCCCTGCCGAAGAAAACAACGTCTCCAGGGCGAATCTCGGGCCTTTTCACGATCAGGTGGCCCCACCTCACGCACAGGTCTTCGGCGCGGTAGTCGCCCCGGCGCGGTAGGATACCGACCGACTTGGCACATTCGATAACCAGGCCCGAGCAGTCGAAGCCGGACGGGTCGTCGCCACCCCAGGAATAGAACTTACCGAGGAACTGCCACGCTATGCCGAGGAACATTTCCCGCTTCGTCTGCGGCAGCACTGGCACCATCTCCTCTCGTTGATCCGAACCATGTACCAAGAACCAACAACGCAACCGCAAGAACGGCACTCCAAATGCGGTTGCTCCAGATTCGGCGACTATCTCTACTCGCGTCCAATTCGTTCCCGACAAGCTCGGCTTTGAGTTCGCTGTGGCGAGCATCGCAACCAGGACTTGTTACTAGCGACGGGAGAACACGCTTGTTGAAGTTGTCGACGAACCCGAGCATCTCGCCTTGAAACAATGCGCCTTCTTCGATGTGGTCGCTCAGTCGTCTTTCGAGGTCGCCGTTCATGCACATCGCTCCTTAGAGGGGGCAGTTGGCAGTTACTATCAAGAACTCGTAGAACCGGAACGTCCAGCCCCAGTCAAGCGGATTGTAGAGTTCTCGTCCGCCGAACAGTTGTATATAAATGCCCGTGTCGATGTGGGCCGCAAGCCCGGAATCGTCCATGTCCCAATGGAAAGTAATCCGCTTGGCCTCTTCTTGATCGAAGCTCTCCAGAACAGTCCCGTCGTAGAACGAAGCAGTGTAATCCGCGTCGTACAGCCGGATACCAAAGTCGAACTTGTGTTCCCCAAGCCAGTCCGGCCCCGAGAGGGCTGTAAAGCTTAGGCGCGTATAGGAACCGAGCGCGGGCCAAGTGATGCGCCACAGGTTCAACTGCTCTTTGCCCATACCCCCGATCATGTCATCGTACGGGTGTGAAACTTCCCACTTTTCGCTGTTGGGAGTACAGACAAGGTGGCTCTGCCAGTTGCCTGCAATGTACCCCGTGTTCTGCGCTTCGATACTAGCCCAATGGCTAAGTGCTGTCTCGCCCGCATAGACGTGCATGTTGTGCGTTCCGAACTGTCCGCGCTGAACAACGATAGTCTCGGCCATCAATAACCCCAAGGAAAGTCGCAAGGTAGAAAGGTCACCCATACACCATAGAACCACGGTGGCGTATAGATTTCGTTGGTTGCTCCATATATCTTCAGCAGGTGCTCGCCAGCACTGAACGAATCGGGGATATCAACATTCCATTCACAAGTAGTCCCGCCGGGCGTGGACACTATGATTGTCCCGAAATCTACATCACCGAACCGCACACTGTAAGTCCCGGCCTGTGCATAGACACCGCCACCGATGCTATGACCAAACCCAAAGACGAGTTGCGGGTGACGACCGTTATAGTAGATGTGATAACGGTCCAACAGAACTAGCGGGCCGTTGTTAATCTGGTATGCCTTGTTCCCGTTTTCAGAGAACACAGTATCCGTCTGTTGTGCCGCGAGGAAACACACACGGTCGTCGATCCTCTGCGCGAACGCAGCGAGTCCTTCGATGTGCGGTGACGGCTGCATGGATTGCGTACCCAAGGTGCCCCACGCATCCTGCCAACCCGTACCCGTGATAGACGAACGCGGCATAGTTACGTCCTCGGAAAACCGACCAGGGAAAACCACTTGAAATCAGCGTACTTGTCGGGATCGGCTCCGTCTGTTGAGCATCGGACTTGGAGCCAACCATACTCCTTATTCCGCACAAGGTAGTTCTGGTCCTTGTGCCAGTCCCGCCCGAGGTAGATTGTAAGCGACTTTCGCCCCTCGGTTGTATAGCTACCTTCGCAGGTACCCAGCTCCAACCACCCGTTGCCATAGCCCATAAAGAGCGTGCCCTGCACCACCACAGGGCTGGTTTCGTAGTATTCTAAATCGAACGACAGGACGAAGGTACCCACTACCTCGTTGAGCCAGAAGCGGCGGTTAAAGATTACCTGAAAGAGAGGAGTTTGGTCGTCATATCTCAGGCTACGGTCTGCCCCGTCAGCGAATATCGTCTGCTGCTGTCGTGCGAACAGCCATCCGGCGTTCTTCGCTACGCGGCCCGCCCACTCGGCGGTTACTGGCTCGAATATGTCCGGCTTCATCTGTGTGCCGTGCCAGTCTTCGCCGGTCAGTGAAATATCGCTGCTCATCCGCCCCACCTAAACACTGTGCCGTACCGGCCAACGTCGATCCCGTTGCACGTCCCGAGCGCATCGTCGCCGAGCGTGCCCTCACCCCACCCCAACGTACTGGTACCGCTAACCGCATGGTCACTCCACGGCGAGTCTTCCCATTCCCCGAACCCGAGCAGGTCGTAGAGCGACGTACCCGCCTGTAGAACAACCCGGATGCCGTCGTTCTCCCAGCCGTCTTGGATAGACGCGACTTCATAGTAGGCACCGTTCACGTCCAGCAGTGTAAAGTAGATCGTTTCAATGTCGCCTATCGTTACCGTCGCGGCGGTGGGTAGGCAGTCCAGTTCAAGCTGCGGCACGCCCTTGAAGTGACGGCCCAGTACCCGAAGCGACATCGCCCGTGCTGTGTCGGGATGGAAAAAGTACTTCGCCTTCATGCTGCTGGTACGTTCCACGCCCGTCTGACCCGGCCAGTGTGCCGGAACCTCGAACGTCTTGTGCCCGCCCCATTCGTCTAGGGCACTGTTGGCGTCGGAGTCGTAGCCGAAGTAGAGTTCGATGGTCGTAACGATATCGTCTGAGTCGTAACCGTAGCGCAGGTTCTTGAACCCCGTCTCGCGTGACAGCGTGCCGTCGCTCGGCAGTGCAAGGTCGATCTGCGTGTGTGGCACGAAATGGACTACGGCTTCACGGTCGGGCCACGCACTTATCAGGGTCGTCTCGCAGATGTGGTCAAGCACCGATAGAACACTTGCGTCGGAGTTGGCACGGTAGCTTACCGGAACGCGAAGTTCGACCTGATCCAGAACGTCCGTTGTTCCGAGTACGAAGTCATCACCTTCCGTCCAGCCAACGTCGGTACTGGTGCCACCCAGGAACTCGCGGATGAGAGACTGCGGACTACCGACGAACAGCTTGTCCTCGGGTGCGTAGACGTAGTTCCCGATACCAGCCGCAGTGTCGATGCTGAGTCGCATTGCGATACTGGTAGCGAAGTTCTCATCCTCGAGGTGCGGGAACCCGGCGATAGCGAACTCCCACGGATCGTCAATAGTGCTCGGATCGGCTACGGAACTGAATACAAGGATGCTGTTGGTGGCGAGGAACACGTCGTCTGACGGGCCGCTGTCATAGACAACTGCGCCGCCACGGTTGAGTACTACCGATCCGTTCAGTAGAACCTCGGTACCGTTCAGGGCCGCGACTTGGAGCTTGTCCATTGTGTAGTATCGAAGGTCGCGGTAGTTCGACTGGAACCGGCCCGAGCGCAGTTCCTCGAACCTGTTGGCGATACTCATTTCCAGTACGCCGTTCTCCCACGAGTAGTCCTTGCAAACCCCGGTGAAGAGCGTAGCGTACGCCTCACTATCGAGCCGCCCGCAGAGCGCGAACGTGTCGTCTACAACTGTACCCGCAGCGTCGATAGCTGTGATGAGCGCCTTGTCGGCGTCGTCGAAACTGACTGTATCGCGGGTCTGGGTCAGGCGTGCACGCCACCGCTGCATACCAGCAGCGTAGTTGGGTACGTGCATGATGCGCGTACCCCAACCGTGGTTCGCGCCTTCCCAGAACCACAGAAACTCGCGGTTGCCTTCAAGCTTCCCGAACGCCACGCTAGGTCTCCTCTATCGTCGCGTCGAACGAGTAGAGTTCTATCCACGTTTCAATCGGGTGCCACTCCTCGTCCGTGCACCAAACCTCGTACCACGTCGACTGGCCGGGGTTGGGGTTGAAAAAGAACGTCGCAGACGAGTTGAAGAACGAGGCCATCAGGTCTGTAGTCTCGCGTGTCTCGGCTTTGAAGAGCAGCGGCCATCTGTGCTTGCCGCTCCAGTGCTCGTAGCAGAACCGTGCACCTGAGTCGGTCCTGCCCTGGTTCCGCTTCCCGAACTGGATAGGCTCGTAGGGGTATCCGGCCATCTCGGCGATCCCGATAATGACCGTGCCGCCGCTGGTGCCAACCCCACCCTTCTGGAACCCGAAGGTGCCACTGTATAGCGAGGGATCCACTAGCGCCTACCTCCCTTGCGTTTCTCTAGCGCGTAGTTGGCCTCGTCTACCTTCCGCATGAAGCCTTCACCGTCCAGCACGTCACCGTACATGATAATCATATTGCCGCTGCGGCCCTGTGGCTGTACCTGCGTGCGCGGTGTAATGCCACCGAACTCCGGGTCCGTCCCGCCACCAGCGAAAGCGAGCGAGTGACCCTTGGTACCGAACCCGACCCTACCCGCCGCGCTCGTTATGTCGCCGCCCAGCACTGCCTTGAGCGCACCGAGCCAGCCGGTAGAGCCACCCGACGCAAGGTTGAATATGCTCATGAGTATAACCATCGTTGTGAGCTGCGCGATGAGTTGCAGCGCCCACTTGCCCATACCCTTGACGGCGTTTGCGAACGCTTGGTGCATCGCATCGGCCCCGTCTGCGATTGAACCGACAGCGGACACGAGCGGATTGACGGCCTGCTGTATGAGCGTGAAGGCCGCGTAGGTAGAGAAAGCAAGTTCGTCCTGTACGGCGACAAGACCCTTGAGTTCGACCTTCAATTGGAGTGCCAACTCTACCAGTTTATCCCACTCTTTCGGCGTAAACAACAACGGCTGTTCCTGTAGGGCTCCGATTTGGGCGATAACTCCACTGAGAGCTGTGGCGTATTCTCTTGTGTTACCCGCCAGCTCGGAACGTAGCCGTGCAATCCGCGTGGTATATTCCCACTCCTCAACGAGGGTGCTGAACCCCTCGGCACGGAGCTTGGTTGCCGCTTCTTGGGCTTTTCGCACGTCCGCCTGCACGGTAGCAATGTTCTGGTACAGCGTAATCCAACCAGACATACCGAAGTCGGGATCGACCAACCCGCCTGCCTCCGCCTTGAGACGGCGGATAGTTGCATCTGCCGTATCGTCCGCCGCCGAAGCAATGCCAAGCTGGTGTGCTTCGTAGTCCTGCATGATGAGCGCCATCGCCCGAAGGGCGACTTCCTGCGTTTCGTAGCTCTCCGCCACGCTCTTGTTGCTGGCCGCGATTACCAGCGACTGTTCGCGCCACTGGTCAAGTACTGGCTCTATCTGAGTCATCGCGGTCATAATGTTGAGAATCTGTGCGCGATAAACGCCCGCGTCAGGCTTAATCCCCTTGGCGACGCCTTTTTCCATTTCGTTTATCGCGTTGAGTGCCGCATTAACCCGCTCTGCCCATGTATCATCACCCAACGCACGCTCCAGCACAACCTCTGCTTCGTATGCGTAGTTGCGGAGCCTGTCGAAGATCTCTTTATCCCACGGCACATCGTCCCGCAAATCCGCAAAGAGGTTCTTCCAGTCTTGTATCGAGATTACTAGCTTGGTGTTGTCGTCGGCCCACCTGTCTACAACGGCGGTGGTAGCGTAGAGCGTTGTGTTTACTTTGCGGATACCCTGTTCGTAGGCACGGAGGGTTGCAAGCTGCTCGCGTGTAAACACCTTCTCGTCGCTTTCCATGAAGTCTTCAAGGACTATCACGGCAGCGCCCAAATCGCCAACGGCTATCTGGAAGTCTATCGCAGCCATTTTGGCTTTCATGAAGTGGACGGCTATCAACCCGGCTGCTATGGATAGCGCACTCATGGCGATGTGGACTGTGCGGGCTATCACGGACATTGCTGTGAGCGCGATAACCGCCGCTTGGATTCGTAGCCCCACACGGACAAACGCCATCACAAGCGAACGCCCAATGACAAACACCGCAAGGTGCTTGGCAACCGCCAGCATCTTGTCGAAGACCCCCCGCAACTGCCCGGCCCTTTTGACAATTGTTATGATCCGTGCCGCCCACTGCCCGAAGATGTCGCCTATTTCATAAAGCGCCTCGCGCTGGTTGTCTGCTATGTCGCGCAGCCCATCGTACACCTCAAACAGCGCCGTGCGTACCCGAGCGAACATCGACAAGCCGACCTCGCGGCTTATCTCAACCCATACGTCTCTGATGTTCGTACGGAGCCCCGCCATTGTCTTGGCAAGGATAACAGCCTGACCCTCAAACCGTTTCAGCGCGATTGTAAGAGCCTGCGCGAAGCGTTCGGACTTCGGGAGTGCCGTGTTGGTTGCCTCTAGCGCGGCCTTCCACTGGTCGAGTCCCACCGCACGAGTTGTGAGGATGCGGAGCACATAGGGCGAACCTGCCATGATCTTGCCCATCGCAGCAGCGTAGCCTTCAAGCTCACCTGACGTAGCACCTAGCGCCGCCGCCCAATCGAGCAAGACGGGGAGGTAGGTCTGGAGGTCTTTGCCGTACGCGACCAACAGGCGACTAGCCTGAAGGATGGACTGGAAATCGAACGGGGCACGCATGGCGGTCTTGCGGATATACTCGATCTGCTTCTGTGCAAACCCGAGCGAGCCACCAAGCCGCTCAAGCGACGTAGTGGCCTTCTCAAGCACCTGGTTTCCCTCGAACATCAGACGTATGAACTTCCCGAACTGAACCCCGATGGTGCGGATAACAAGGAACGACACGAGCGCACGACCAACCTGCGCGAACCTGTGGCTCAGCTTCGCAAGCTGGCCCGATGCCTGTTGGGTAACACCGGTGAACGAACGCAGCGTAGATGACACAGTAGACAACTGCGCCGTCGCGGCGTCGTTGACTGACAGGACAATCGTTAGCCTCTTGTAGATATCTCCGCCACCGGCCATCTACTCGCCACCACCCTTGGGCTTTTTCTTCGCCATGTGTTCGCTCTGTGCGCGGTTCCGTTCGTCCAGTACCGCTACTACCGCCTGAAAGAAGAGGGCGGGATTGTCGATACCCATTGCGGGGCACGGAAGGCTCTGTATCCCGCCCTCGTTCGTGAACAGGTCTACTATGGACATCAGGTACTCCGACTGCTTCGTAACGAACGATACGGGACAGATGCCCACTACCGTCCGCACAATATCAATCGGGTCGTACCTGTCCGGCTTGGCCTTCTCGCACTCGCGGAGAAACTCCCACACGTCATCTGTGGAGCGGAACGTCAGGGTCTCGCCACGCCGCTCGCGCACCACAGGCCGTTCTTTCAGGTCGCGTTCCTTAAGGCACCAGCGCCCTCGGAGTTTGTCTACTAGTCCGTGCTGTCGGCAGTAGGCGCACTCGTACGTTCCCCAAGATTTCTTGTCGAATCCTCGGAGGCATCGGAGTCTGGCACCGAACCTGAGTTTCCCTCTTCGTCCTCATCGAGTGAACTGATGCCCTGAATATGGGCGATCACCTCGGACGCCGGGACGGACGGGAGGATATCCCATATCCGCAGGAGTTCGTCCCTGTCGTCAACAAGGTCGCGGACGTTGCCTTTGGCGTCACGGATGTTCTTGATGTACCGGATCGACTTGCTCCAAATCTCCTTCTGGAGTGCCGCTGTCCTGTACGATTCCCACGTAACGCCCTTCTGTTTCCGCACACCACGTTCCAGGTTGACAGAGATACGGTCAACCTGGCCCTTGCCCATACGAACAACACCGAAGATGGTAGGAACTTCAACCCCTTCGTCCGCAGAGCACTTGAACTCCTCTACTTCATTGGATACGAGCTTCAGCATTGTATGCTACTCCCCCGCTAGAGCGGGAAGAAGGTTGTTCCGCCGACCAGAAGGTTGCTACATGCAACCTCAACCTCGATGGGCGGTGCCAGTCTGTTGGCAGTGCGTCCGAACGCCTTGAACGATACAGTCTGGTTCACCAGCCCCTCGCCGTCACCGACGTTCACTGTCGGCTCGTCGTACCTGATGAGCGGACAGGTGATAGTCAGCTTGTCGGCACCGTTCAGGAACACAAGGCCCAGCGTACCATCTGACTCGTCCGAGAACTTCTCCATGAACGTACTGTTGTCGTACTCCAACTCGAACTCGCCCGTGATCTCGCAACGCCCGTACGGATAGGCAACCGGTGTCTGCTGGCCGATAGCTTTCTTCGAGTCGACGTTGTTGTTGACCGTGAGCCGGAACGAGTTGAGGTCGTAGCTGTCGCCATCTACTGTCACAGTGCCCTGATAGTACCTGAACGCATCGAGCGCACTGTAAGACCCAACCCCACACGGCGGGTCGTCAGTAGCCGACGTGCCGTTGAACAGTGCGTAGGAACCGGCGTTGATAGTCGGCGTTACGGTCAGTTCGTTGCCAACCGCAGCGTTGAACTCAAGCTGACTCACTATGCAGTCGACGAACCGCCTGCCGTTCGTACCGGTGATATCGCCGAAGTACTGGTCGACCATGAGCGCACACACGTCCGTTGGTGTATCGCCGTAGGTACCAGTACCCTTGCCGCCCGCGTTCCACGGATCGCCGCCGGTGAGTAGCGTACCGGAAAAGTCGGGCTGGCCCGTGAGCGGCCAGAACGTGTACGTCCCACTTGCGGTACCGCCACCGTCAACCGACTTGTAGCAGCCCATAACAGACGCGAGCACACCGAGAACATCGTCGGCACGCGGCTGGAACGTAAACTGCCCGCCCGGCTCCTGGCCCTGCAACGTCCTCGCGGTTTCCAGTACTGCACGCCCCTGCACGATCTTGGCGTTGTTCTCTTTGATCTCCTGATTGATAGCTAGCGATTCGGAGTCGAGGAACGGGTAGAAGGCGTCGGTCACACTTGCGCCACCGCCGTACCCGTCCTTCTGGCCGCGAATCCTTAGCCATGTTTCCCATCCTCGGGGCACTTAAATCACCCTTTCTGTTCTTTGACGATGGCCTCGTATGATAGCGTCACCTTCGCGGTCGGTGTCGCCTGTTCACCCGTGCCCTCGAACTGTACCGCACCGCCAGGTAACGGTAGTCCGGGACTTGAAACCACACCTCCCAGTGTGTTCTGTATCAGTGCGTCCTGCACGTCTCTAATGAACTCTGCAATACCAGCCTGCGTGCCATCCCCTGCGACCAGTTGTTCGCGGGTCGCGCCGGGGATCTTGACGAACAGCTTGATAGCGAGCGGGAACACCGTCTTGATCCGGCCACCTAGCCTGTTGTGTGGCAGCGGCACACCGTTCAACGAAACCGCGATTGCATAGAAACGCCATTCGCCGGGGTCTTCTTCCGGTGAGACCCGCTTGACGATGTGTTCGTTGGGCACGTAGCTCAGGTCGCTGTCGCCTTGAAGCGCCGTGATAACGGCGTCTATTACCGTGTCGTAATGCGTCACTGATAGACCCCGACTCCAATTCCAGAGAGCCACCAGCGCCATATCGCCTGCGTGGCCCACTTGTTAGCAAACGCCTTCGTGAAGTAGAGTAGCTGCTTGTTCCTGATGGTCTTGCCCGGTATCATACCGCCCGTTCTCGGGACACCAGCGTCTACCATGTACGGGTAGTCGTTCTTGAACTTGCCCACGGGCCACCCGATAACGCGCTGGTTCGGTGTGCGGTTGATAACACTGATGCCCCGTATGGCCTCGCCCGTCTCATACCAGATGATATCGTCCGACACCCCGTGCCTGAGCCTGCGGAACTTGACCGTGACATCGTGCGTCTTCTCCCATTTCTGCTGCGGCCCAGACCCGAACCTGCGTGAATAGCCCTGCCCTCGGTAGCGGTCGTGGACGTGCTCTATCGCCATCCACGCCAGTTCTTCCATGATCGGCTCTTTGTTGGCAAGCTGCGCCTTGAGTCGTGCGATGGTCGGTGTCACCTCGTCTATGAGGACGTTGACAGTCGGCACCTAACCCCTCCACATCCTGACCGTTCTCCCGGCGTTTGGCTGGCCCGCCACAGCCTTGCTCAGAGGTGTACAGACGAACGTGTACCGGTCGCCAAGTGCCACCTGATTCACGGTGCCGCCTACACGCGCCCACCGGATATGCGCGTTCTGCATAAGTTCCTGCCATGCGGTCCCGCACGACACGCCAGTAGAGTCCCACGTCACACCGTCTGAAGACCACTTGAAGGTCGAATCGTCTATGTCCGAATCCGCACCTACGGCGTCTATCTCGATTACGAACGTGCGCGGATACTGTGAGTCCGTGTACGGTCCGTTGTAGCCGAAACGGTCGCTGTGGAAGACCGACAGGCCCGTATTGGTCGCGTACGGAGTGACAGGCCCGATACCGGACTCAACCCCGCTGGTCTGCTCTTCCAGAATGATGTTCCTGCTACCGATAGCGTCAAGGGTCTGTTCGGCATCGTCCTTGAAGGCGGTAATCCACGGCGGTTCTTCGCTCCATTCACCACGGTGTCTGCGGGACGCGAGGTAGTAGTTCGTCATCAGCGCGTTTACGCCGATGAGATGTTCGTCGTAGACACCCGCGCTGTTCGTAGCAACGGGTACGTCCACGTCCGGCAGAATCGCCTCTAGCCTCCTGTTCAGCCAGTTGAAGCTCTGCTCAATATAGGAGTTCCCGTCATCCTCGCTTGCGTAGTAGTTGGTAGCACCTTCCAGCCCGTACTTCGGCAGGTCCGAAAGGTCGCAGTACCCGTTCGACGGTGATGTGACAATGGTGTATATGCTCTCCGTGTACGGCTGCGGCGATACGGTGGCGGCGTCGGTGCCAACCGCGTACCAGTTCGCTGTAAGGTCGCCCGTCCCTGCGGTGCCACCGAGCGGCCAGTTCTCCACTTGATATGCACCGGCGTCACCCGAAACAACAGCGACACCCGCCGAAGGCCCGATGGTCGCAATTACAGTGTCCTGCCCGTCGATAAGCGTAACGAACGTCTCGCTCAGGTCGAACTCCATGCGCCCGCCGACACCATCGTCTGCTATGACATCAAACGTCACAGTCCCGTTCGGGTATGTGGTGGGAATTGCCACTAGCCTCGCCTCCTCAAGATCGGCTCTCTGCGCTGACGCATGAACGAATGGCCCGTTGCGTTGTAGACCACCGACAGGTCTTTCACTGCCGGGTAGGACGTGAACGGTTCGTTGATATCCGCCTCGTTGTCCAGTTCCACCTTGATGTCCAGAACGTCTAGCGCGTTGGCCGATACACCGCCCATATCGCCGTCGACGTCCAGTGCGGTCCAACTACCCCACGTCGTAGTGGGCGTGTCGTAGATGCGGACGGAGATCGTTACCTGTGCCTTCTGTTCTTCGTCGGCGTCGTTCACGTCGTCATAGGCCCAGCGGAGCTTGTCGAAGCTGACGAAATCTGCGGGAAGCGTCCAACGCCCAGCCGCAGAAAGAACCGCCTCCCCGGTACGCGGTTCTGATATGTACGGGTTGTCGGTAGATGACGGAGCCCCACCGCCTACCACCCATTTGGGGGTGGTAGAAACCCCCTCTAGGGCCACTGATCCGCCGCTTGTTTCGTCAAGGTCGAGCCCGCACGTTTCGTTGACCACAATTCCGTCAATGAACACGCGAAGGCGGTTGCCCCGGTAAGAAACGACCACCTTCCTGAAAGCACCGTCTGCCCACAACGGGTCGCCGTAAGACGTAACAGAGAACAGATACCGAACGTCTTGTACGAAGTTGTTTGTTCTGCGTGTGTACAACCGTAGATTCGCTGCCGCTGGACGGTACAGATCAAGCCCGATCTTTGCGTTTCCGACTTCATGGCTGCGGTGGTTGTAAACGTAGAAGTGGCTGGCATTGACACCGTTCAGTTTCAACCAGAAGACAAAACAGTAGTCGCCGAAATCGTAGTTCGCACCGCCGTCCTCGGCCAAATAGACCGCACCGTCTGCCATTATACAATCGTTGTCACCGTTGAGTGCCGGGACCGGATCCCAGTTGTGGACGTTCCACAACAGGTCGATCACGGGATCTGTCAGCGTCAACACGTCGCCGCTGATAGCGCCGTGGCCCGCCGGGGTCCAGTTGTTCGCGTCCGTGAAGTCGAATGACTCAACCTGCACTTGGTTCATCTAGTCGAACACTTCCTTTGACAGTTCGTGCCACAGTTCGCCCTGATACTTACCTTGGAATCGCATGACATCCATGTGCGCCGACAGCTTGAACGCATCCGGCGGGTTCGCTGAGAAGTTGAGTGTATGCTTCACACGCGACTTCGGCTCGTACCAGACCTGCCAGCCCGCCCACCGCGCACGGAACGAAAGGTCACTGTCGGACGCGAGGTTGGTAAGGTTCTCGTCCAGTAGCCCGATCTCTTCCAGCATCTCTACACGTAGCAGCATAGACGCACCGTTCGCCCACTGCATCATCTTTGGGTCAAGGTGCTGCCCCTCGCTGATGTGGCCCGTGAAGTGGACACCAGGGATCACCGCGCCCGACCCACCGTAGGTAATGAAGTCCTCGTCTTCCGGGTGCACCTGCATGGACGCTGCAATGCCACACTTGGGCGATTGCTCCATGCGTTCGATGAGCGCAGTGTCAGAGCCGGGCAATGGCACCGCGTCTTGGTTGAGCACCCAGACGTAGTTGACCCACGGACTGTAATCGTCGGGAGCAGAGTGCATCTCTTCGGCCCACTTCATCTTGATGGCCTTCTTCAGCCCCCTATTCACCGTCTTGGTGAATCCTTCGCCAATCTCGTCTACCACCTCGATTATCGCGCAGCCCATCTCCGCAAGCGCGGCTTTGACGGGCGCGTACTTCTCTTCGTAGTCGCCGTAGAGCGGTACCACTACCTGTAGCATGCTCTCCCCCTAGAACGGCTTGCGTGCCGTCAGCTTGAACTGGTGTATGTGGCCGATATTCAACTCCGTTGTCTCGAAGCCCGCCGCGAGCAGTTCGGCCTGCAACCACCCGCTTGTGAACCCCATGTGCTTCAGTCTGTCCGGCGTGCCGTAGAGCGTGGCAAGCAACTTACCGTACCTGTCGTCGTCTGACGCGCCCCGGAACGTGTTGATCTTCGTGCACAGGTCATCGAACTCGATATCGAGCACCTGCCCCGGTCCTACGGCATCGAACAGCCGCATGAACACGTCGTCAATCCCGTCGTGCTCGAACTCCTCCAGCACATCACCGTCCACGTAGATGTATTCGTAGGTCTGCGGGAACCCGTCTTCCATAACACCGTCGAAATCCAGGTCCGACGTAGCACCGTCGATTAGGTTGATATAGCCGTCGCGGTATTCATAGCCCCACCAGAGCCGCGACTTGGGCCGCTGCGAGAGCCGCTGGAAGTGGTAGACAACGATATCGAGCGAGTGTGCAAGCGCGTTGCCCGCCTTGACCCATTCGGTGAAGAACGTAACGTCGTTCGGGTGCGGGAACGGCGGGCTGACCGGATACCCCCCGGCCTCGATGAAGTCTGCCCTGTGAACTAGCAGTGGCATATACCAGCCCTGCTTGCTCTCTTCGATCTCTGCTCTGCGCGTGGCCTCGACAACACCCTTGAACTTCTCGACATCGAACTCAGCGGGCGTTCTGCCAACGTCGAACGAGATGTTCATTGGCGATACCGGTACAACACCCGGCTCGGCAACAACGCCGGTCATCAGCGTCTTCTCGCCTACCAGTGGCAGCGTGTACTCGTCCCAATCCTGGCAGAAGACCATATCGTCGTTGGTGAGACAGACGACCTTGGCCTTCGCCTTGTCAACCCCGTAGTTGTAGCACTCATACACGTCGGGCTTCCCGCGCGGCGAATAGACCACGAGCCTGTGCGGTAAGTCCTCTTCCGTCTTCCACGCTTCGGCTTCGGCGTGCACCCACGCCTTGACCTCTTTCGTGGCGTTGCACAGCACTACAACGCACTCTGCGGGATTGGCTGTGCTGACCTTCAGGTTCGCAAGGCACAGCTTCAGTGCGTCCAGCCGCAAACCCGCTACAATAACCACGGACAGTTCAAGCATCTAGTATCTCCTTCGCACGTCCGGCGATTAGTTCCGGCGAGATTTCCTTCATACAGTCAGGTTCGACTGCACACAGTGCTTTGAGCTTCTGTTGTATGCCCGCGTGTGCGGCCCTGAACGCTTGCACGGGCATCTTCTCTTCCTTCGCCGCTACCGGTGCGGGCACCTTCTGGTTCCCGTATGCAAGGATGCGCTTCTCGCGTTCCGGTAGTGCTTCTACCGCCCGGAACTGCTGCTTCGGGCACCAACCGCCCAGCGTGAAGCAGGGCGAGCACGAGAGCTTGGACTGGATAGCGTACGATTTCGGGTAGTACTTCTCCCGTGTCCATCCTGGCACTGTTGTATAGACGGTCAGAGTCGGCGTCCCGAGCGCGGCTGCGATGTGTGAATATCCACTGTCTGCCGAAATGAGCAGGTCCATACGCTCTACCAGCGCCGCAGACTTCCGCAAGCCGCCTTCACCGCCCACCTCGATCTGCTTGCTGCCGACCATCTCTGTCAGAATCCACGTCAACCTGTCGTGGTCGAAGTAGAGTACGCGTGCGTTGGGGATGAGCACCCGGAGCTTCGCGGGCAGCTCTTCGGATCGGTACCACGTCCGCGCAAAAGAAGAGGCGCGAAGCTGGATGCCAATGACCGGCCCGTCTTTGTCGGGGATGCGCTCCTTCGCCCATTCCCGCTCTTCGGCTGTGGGCACGTACTGCGGCAGGAACGCCGCTTCGCCGCCCCGCTCCAGCACCTCGCGCCAGTCGATGTTCGCCCACGCGAACGACAGTTCAAGCCAGTGTGTGAAGTTGGAGTTCATCGACGTACGCCACGGCCCGTCGCGTTCGGCCAACTGCTGCCACGGCGAATTGAGTTCGATGGAGTACTTGAAGTCGTAGACCTGAGTATAGTTCCCCTTGATACACTCCAGCGAGACCCACCCGTTGTCGCGGTGGATACAGTCCAGCCCGGACGGCGGCATGCGCCGGACGGGCAGTATCCTGTCAAAGAGCTTGTCGTGCATGAACAGTTCGGCGATCTCGGCACGGACGGCGAAGTGGACCTTGCAACCCTTGTGCCGACGCCGCAGTTCCCGCACAACGGGCGTCAGTTCGAGGCTGTCGCCTATCCCACCGAACCGGACGAACAGGAACTTCTTTGCCTTCTGCTTCCGCATTACTCCCCCTCCGTCACGGTGCCGGTTGCGAGGAACGACTTGACCGCTTGCCCGAACTGCGCTTCCTTCGCCTGCATTTCCGGGTCGCCTGCAAGTGCGCGGTTCTTGGATGCGCCCGCTATCTGTGTCATTGTCCGTTCGTGTACGATACAGCCGGTGTCAACCCACATCTGCATCGGCCCGTCGATGCGCGGATGCGTGTGCATCCGGTCACTGTACTGGAGTGCGCCCTTAACGAACAGGCGCGGCTGCCAGTCTTCTTTGAGAATGGGGAAGATGTCAACCCCGTCCACAAGGTTCTTGCGCTTGAGCCAGAAGACCCGCGCACCGTGTGACTTATCGGCAAGCCTCGGCA
The DNA here is from genome assembly GCA_019038745.1 of Gemmatimonadales bacterium. Lineage (GTDB taxonomy): Bacteria > Krumholzibacteriota > Krumholzibacteriia > LZORAL124-64-63 > LZORAL124-64-63 > JANTGJ01. Next base: position 27,049 of record JAHOYV010000065.1, on the reverse strand, counting down.
GCACCCGCAGAAGCTTCTCGTCCGGTAGTTCGTCGGTATCGCATGTGAAGACCCAGGGGTTGCTCGCTTGCGCGTAACCCCAGTTCCGGTCGGGGTCGGGGTAGCCCTTGCGTGTCCGTGTGAATGTCCGGTCGGCGAACTCACACGCAACCTCAAAGCTACCGTCGTCACTCGACTGGTCTACTACGATCACCTCGCCACGCTTCCCGAGGTGTGGCCGAACAGTCTCTATCAGTGTCCGCAATCTGTCCTTGTCGTTCCGACAGAAAACAACGAACGTCACCGAATCTCGCATCCCCCTCCTCCTATGCCCCGCGTTTATCCTGTGCACTTGATAGTGCGTTGCTCGGACCCGTTACGTGCGCCATGTACTCCACCCAGTTGTTCACAACGAGTGCACTGCCCGCGTCGGTCCCACCGGTAACAAGCGAAAGGTTCATGAAAAGCGTCTGACCCGTGGCGGCGGTGCCGAACGTCCCGCCTGTCAGGTCCATCTGGAACGTCCCGCCGTGCATGCAGTAGTTCGTTGTGCCTTCGTCACCGTACACGTAGGTAGCCTGTATGGTAACGACGTTCGATCCTATAGGGTTAGCCCAGTCTTCCGCCAACCAGTAGTTCATCTGCCACACAACCGTAGCAGCGGACTTGTCGCCCGAACCGGACTGCGACCACGTATGGCGGAACACGTAGCTGCTTGTCCCGTCCCAATCGGATAGCAGCGGCATCGAATACGACATCCAATCGCCCGGCTCGAACAGTATGCCAGCATACGTCCCTATACCCTGTGTGCCGGATATGGGGAGTTTCCCGCTCGTGTCACCGAAGTATTCGTTGCGGGGCAACTGCCAGTGCTTCTTGTGCCAGATGTGCGGCACTGCACGACTGAACTCTGTCCCTATCGTCGGCATGTTCTACCCTTCTGGCGGTGGGGGCGCGTAACCGCCCCCACCGCATCCGCGAGCTAGCTACATCCTCGAAGCCAGCAACAGCTTTGAGTTAAGCGTGCCGGACACTTCGCCACCGTCGAAGCTTGTACCCCAGTACCCGAACTGGACACCCATCAGAAGTGCCTCGCCCGTAGTGCCGATGATCTTGCGGTGCAGCTTGAAGTTCAGTCCTCCACCGCGCTGCGCGGTACCTAGCACGTTGCCGTATGGCAGGGCAAACTCCTGATGGTAGATGGTGTACTGCACAGTACCATCAGCACCAAGGGTTGTGGTCCCGCCAACCTCAACGTACGACCCCAGCAGGTCGCCTTCCGAGGCGAAGTTGTGCTGGAGGTTCCAGACGAACTGCTCGCCCGAAGTCTCAGCCGACGCCTGCGCCCACCAGATAATCGCCCGGAAGTCCGAGGTCATGTCCCAGTTCGTCGGAACAAAGCACTGGCCCGACACATACTCTGCGGTACCCGAATGGTCCGTGGGCATCGAGTACGTAGGCGAACATCCTACGAACACCGTGGACGGCACTGTAGTGCCGTCCCGTGACGCCGGTTCCAACGCTCCGAACAGACATCCGAACGTCTCGTAGAACGAGCCGGTCATGCCATCAAGGGCAGGCGAAAACGCACCCCGGCTTCTCAACCATCCACCCATTGTGCGTGTCACCTCCTCCTAGACGTTAGCAAAGCACTTGATCGCGTGAGTACCAACATTCGCCATCGCAAGCGCGTAGTTGAACACCGAATACCACTTCCATGCCTGGGCGCGGTTCGCGTCCTGCATGTAATCGGGGTAGAAGAAGAGTTCCATCGGTGTCGCCATCGCAAGCGCGAAAGCGTCCATACCGAACGCAAGCGCAGTCCCGGCAGTAACACCAAGGTTCGTCTCGAAGATAACGAACTCCTCCAGCACGCCAACACGCGACTTGAAGATTCCGCGACCACCGAGGTTGTAAAGCTGGAGGTTTTCCCACGTCACATCGTCCTTGATACTCCGCGCATCGGACGGATGGCATACGAACCCGTAGAACTCGCCGTACCCCGGGATATCCATCTGGGGCACAATCTGACCGTTGCTGTTACTCACGAAGATATCGCGCACTTCGCCGAGGTACTTGCGGTCGAACGTCCCTGTCGGGTTGGTCCGCCCAGCACCACCAGCAACGTAGTCCTTTGTACCGCTCGCACCCGTGAGCGAGATGTACGTATGCCCGGACGTGAACATCGTCGCAGCAGCGTGATGGTTCATCGACCACGCCCAGTCACCACCGAGCGACTTCATAGCCTCGCTCGGCATATTCGGCTGGCTGAAATCGACGTTGATACGCTCAAGCTGGACACCGTTACCGTACTCGGCAACCGTCACGTCGAGCCTCGCGCTCTTCTGTGACTGCATGGTGATACCCGTACCGGTCGCAAGCGCAGTGGTTGCAGCATGGTCAAGCTGGCTCATGAGCGGAACGTGCAGTGTCTCGCCGGGTCCACCGCGCAGGTCTTCCCAGTACGTTACCCACTGCGGGAACAGTGCTTTGCCCATTGCATACCGGAGCGTTTCATCGCGCCATATCTCTGGTACGGTATTGGACCCGTACGTAGACTTGTCAGCGGGGAAGTAATTACCGTAGTCGGCTGGATAAGCCACCTAACGTCACCTCTTTCCACCACCCTTTTGAGGGTGGACAATATGTGGATGTTGTGTGAACGCAACCTCGTCCTGCCACTTCATGCCCTGTGCAACAACAGAACCTTCGCGGCGTGGAGCGGCTGCGCCTTGTGCGCCTGACGGACTGGCAGGGCTTTCGCCGCCCGGCCCGTTACGTGGCCCGCCGCCGAACCGCTGTGCAAACCTGGCCTGAATCTCTACCAGCTTACCCAGTCCGTCCTGCACAAACTCGTCGGCATCGCCACCTTTGAACTCTGCGAGAAGGGCTGGCATGTGCAGGTCCATGATCTCAGGGAAGACCGCGACATCCTTTGAGTCTGGCATTGCACGCTTCGCGTTCTCGGTAAGGAACCCGATACGTAGTGCGAGTTTGAGGTTTCTGTCCGCGAGTGCTACGCCCTCTTCCTTTAGGGTCGTCACACTACCCGTCGCACGTTCGAGTTCCGAGAGTTCGCCGTCTTTGCGTACTGTCTCTGCTTCTTCCAACTTGTTCAGGCGGTTCAGCTTCTCGCCGATATTGCCGTGCTTCACGCTGCCATGAACCTTCTTGTACTCCGCCAGTGTAGCGGCTGGCACAAGCTCAATACCAAGGTTCGCGGCTGCAACACGAAGTTCCGCCGGGATCTGACCGGTAGCGTCCCCGCCACCGCTGTTGCCGCTCTGTCCGAGCGACCCACCTGAGCCATCAGGGTTTGGATTAGGATTGGGGCTTCCGCCGTCAGTAGCCATCGTTTACTCTCCTGCGCCTCCCGGCGCTCTTACCGGCTCCTCCTGCTCTGTGCTCTTCTCTGCCGGTGACGAGAAGGGCGAACCGCCGCTCTTGCCAAAGAGCGGATCGGCCTTGCATTTCTCCATATGCTCCGCGATCTGTTCGTCGCTCATGTTCGGGTACTCGCGCTTCAACTGCTGTTCCCATGTATCCAGCCCCAGTTCCCGCCTCGTGCGTGAGGTCTCTATCTCTACGAAGCTGTCGATGGGCAGGAACTTGTGCGGCCAGACGAGTTCTACGTTCTTGTTCTTGAACTGCTTGTTGCCGAGCATTTCCAGCATCGTAAGGTCGCCCTGGATACGTCTGACCTCGGCATCGCCGAACGTCGTGCGCTGCTCTTTGATAGCCTCCTTTGCAGGTGCGAACGCCAGTTCAAGTGCGGGTGCACTGCGTAGCTGCCGTATCCCCTCTGCGAACAGTGCAGCCTCGGGTAGACGGCCCATCGTTATCAGGTCGCGTGTCAGCTTGTCGCAGTGCTCCAGAGACGCCCCGATATTGTTGTCCCACGTCAGGTAGTCCAGTTCCCGGTCTTGCGGTATCTGCCACATCCTGCTCGGGCCGCGTATCAGTTCCGACATCTCGAAGTCGCCCACAAGCGCAGGAAGGGAGTGGTAGGAGATGACAACACCTTCGTCGGTCTTGCGTTCGTCCAGTTTCAGGTTGAGCGGAACAACGTCTTTGATATCGCTGACACCGTAGACCGACTGGTTGATCTCGTAGTTGCGGTAGACCGTGAACACTACATCGACCGACCCGAACGGATTGGTACCCCCAAACTGCTCGAAGTTCATAAGGTCGCGCTGCCCGTTGCGACCGTCCTGCAACTTATCGTCTATCCATATCAGGTGTTCGTCGTCTGTGATGTACTCAACATAGCTATGCGGTGTGAGCTTGTTGCCACGATGCCGGTCTACCATTGTCACACCGGTAACGTCGTCGTACAGGTAGTGAATAATGGCACCGCGCACCCTCGTCGGCTCTGCGGGATCGAAGATGAGCGTTACATAGGCGGGGTCGACCGGCACATAATGGATGGGAACCTTGGCGTCGGGCATGTCCTTCGGTAGCCATCGTGCAACCGTGTAGCCCGTCCCGCCGATAGATGCGGTACGCTTCAGCTTCAGCATGTAGAGCATGATGTTCGTGCGCCGCCAGTGCTCTACCATGAGCGTGTTGGCGGTTTCGTCTTCGCACTTCCGCTCGATCTCGTTGCCGTACAGGTACGCCGTGAGCGTGTCCACAATGCGCCGGACGAAGTTGATGTTGTAGGCGTCTATCCCGATGCGCTGTTTGTAGTCGTCGTCCGTTTCGGCGGCAAAGCGTGGGAAGAACTGCGAGTGCCGACAGTTGTACATGGCGAAGCTGTTTTCAATCGCCTGGATACGCTCGAACTCGCTCTCTGCTACGAGTTCCATTATGTTAGTCAGCACAGCTTGGTACTCTGGCACTCACATCACCTCGTTAGAACGGTCGCTGGAATATGGTCCTTGCCGGTGCTGGCGCAATGTCCGCCGCGATCCACAAATACGTTTCCACGAAGAAGAAATGGTCCGGCTTGTGTGTCTTCGCATAGATGGTCTTCTCCGCTCGTGCTTCCCGGTCAAGTGCAACGCCCATCTTGTTCGGGTCGTATGTGACTCTGACGGGCGCTCCTACCTGTGCTACGTAGTCCGGGTCCAGCCCCACGCTTTCCGGTAGTGTCAGGTTCCCGCTCCGATACATGGTTGACATTTCATCGCAGACCATCGTGCGGTTAGCATTGACGACGTGCGTGGTGTTGTCAACCCGGTATTCTTCTACCATCGGCCTGAAGTAGCACCGGAACATTCTACCGCCACGCGGCCACGGCTTGTCGGTCAGTGTTTTGACCAGCCGTGTTTCCGGCATCGCGTCCAACACCGCACATCGTACCTTCCAGTGCCGGAACAGCTTTTCAAGTTCGTCGAACGCTTCGGTGGTCGCGCTCTCGATCTTCTTCCTTACCAGCCCGACGCGCTTGCCGTCCACGAACACACGGTCGATACCGACGTATAGCTCTTGCGGCCCGACATCCACACCAGCGACGACCATCCATCCGTTATCGGGACTGTCAGGAACGTCTTTGACGGTCGCAATTGCAAGGATTTCCTCCCTTGTTATCTTCCCGCCTTCGGGTGTGTAGGCCAGTCCGAGGTCCGAGTTGTAGAACTGCCTGCGGTAGCGTAGCTTCTTCGAGCGTTTGATAAGCTGCGCGATGTCCGCACGTTCGCAGAACAGCTTGTTGATGTAGTATCCGTGGCACTCGTCGCTCAGGGACGGATACTTCGGCACCCACTCGCCGTCTGCAAGCCGGTTGATCTGCTTCCGGCACTTCCCGCAGACCACACCCGGCCCGTACTTCCCCTCTGCGTTCTCGACTACGTTCCGGTCCCATTCGAGCGTCTGCAACTCCCCGCAGTGCTCGCACCGGATGAACCATTCGCGCTGGTCGGATTCGAGGTAGAGCGCGTCGATGCCGTATTCCGGCAGGGTCGGCGTGCTGGCGTAGAGCCGCCAGCGCAGGTTCGAGTGCTCGATCCGCTGTTCAAGCACCGGGATGTTCTCTTGCAGGTGCCCGTCTACTTCGTCGATTACCAGCAGGTCGCCGTCGATAGTGATAAGCTGCCGGTAGTCCTGCGAGCCGATGAAGTAGGCAACCCCCTTGCCGATCTCCTTCTGGCTGACGTTCGTAACGCCCGTTACCTTGTCGCGTATCTTGGGCGACATCATAATGGCCCGTTGGACACGCGCATGGCTGAACAGTTGCATCTGCGACATTGCGGGCATCGCGTAAACAGTGTTCAGCCCGAACTCGTCTGCAACCCACAGTGCTTTCGACAGACAGACCTCTGACATCGTGGCCTGTGCCGACTTCTTCACAACCTGGAACGGGTGCTTGTCTTTCGTGATGTCAATAGCGTAGGCATGGCCCCGGAACGAATAGGGCTTGCCCGTCTTCGGAATCACATAGTTTTCAAGGAGCCATCGGAACAGCGAAGCCTCTTCTATCTTCGCTGCAAGTTCCGGGTCGCGTGACGCACTCACGCCTTTCTCCGCTTCACCAGCCCTGTCATGTTTCCGTTACCACACCGCCCAAACTCTACAACCTTGCCATGCCGCTCAAGCAGTGCCCGGAAGTCTTCCAACGTCCACTCGCTCAGGTGATAGTCTTTATCCCAATGCGTCCGTCCAATCGGGAGGACGTGAAGTGCAAGCGGCGCTATGTGGAGCGACGTGGCGATAAAATCGTCTGCGTCTTCTTTCGGCAGGTGCTCCAGTACGTTGTTAGAGAAGCACAACCCGTACGGTATGGGCGGCGAAAAGTATGCTACGTCTCGCCAGTCACCCTTGATAAACTTGAGCTTCAACCACACTGCCCGGTCAAGATTGATGTCGTCAATTCTGAACGTATCGTGAAGTTCGGCGTCGATACCAAACCCGAAATCTATCGCCTTGACGGTAGCAAGGTAAATAAGGTTGCGCCCGATACCACACCCGAGGTCGCACACACTCCGAATCCCGCGACTCTCTACCGCAGAATGGACACTGCTGTCTTCGCTCAGGTTGGTATCTGGCACGCGGGCCTCCGTATCAGTGCGAACAGTAGTTCGTGTTTGCATTCTTGCTCGTCGCACGGGAACGGCGGCGGGTCTGCCATCGCTCCGAACTCCAGCACCTCACCGTGCTTCTCCATCAGTATGCGGAACTCGGATGCGGTCCACCAGTGCAAGTGGTCGTCACACCAGCCGTGCCGGACGTGCGGTAGAACGAACATCGCCAGTGGTGCCATCCAAAGCGAGAACTCAACAAAGAGTTGCGGGTCTTTGACGTGTTCGATCACATTGTTGGAATAGCAAAGGTCGAACTCGTCCTCGTCAATCGTGAGTGTCGCATAGTCGCCCTCGACAAGCCGCAGACGTCCCGCCACATCGCTCGGCACCATGTCTTTGACGACGGCTATTTTCCCGTTGTGCGGCTCGCTGCCGTTGTCGATACCAAGCACGAAGTCTGCGAGCCCACATCGGATGAGTTGCAGTGCATCGCGCCCGTTACCACAACCCAAGTCTACCAACCGTCGTGCACCGTACTTCTCTACCGCCCATGCGATAACGAGGTCAGATACGTGACCGCGCATACCGCTTTGACTTGGAGGCACGAACTGTCCGGCCACTTGGTTTCCCCCTTGCCGTGAAGCGTGGCATGGTACCACGCGCTCGCGGCGGTTTCGGCTCGTCCGGCAGTTTGACCTTCAGTTTCACTTGATAACGTCCTTCGGGCACATGCAACAACCCTCGGGGAACAGCACACCAAAACATTCACGGCGCATCCCGTTACTGTTCATGAGGACACCCTGTAGCTTGCGCGTCTTCACTGGCGGGGAATCACGGAATCCGGGCGGTCCTTGTCCGGGCGTGCCCGGCGGCTTACCGTGTCCGTGGCTTGGTTTGTGACTCAATCGCGCCCTCCTGGGAATAGTGCCCGTCTACGTTCGCGGAACTCGCGCTTACCGCGTGCACGGATAGCTAGTTCGGAATATGCAATGGACTGGAGCCGGAAAGACTGCGGCTGTGGCACCTTGCCGCCAGCTTCGGAAGGATCAGGCTGCTTATACAATCAGACCTCCGTTACGCAAAAACGCGGCAAAGGACTCCGCGCCCCCTGTCGCGTTCGACACAGCCTCAATTTGACTATATTGTACTCTATCCAGCCACTCTTGTCAACCCGAAAAGGCTTACACGCCCCAGTTTTTCGTCTCTATCACTTCGCCCAGTTCGATACGCCACTGATCCAGCTTGATATGCGGATCGTGGAAGACCCGGACGCAGCGCAGGCGGACCTGCATGTCATCGCAGAAGCAGAGCACTTCATCGAACTTCCTGTTGAAGAGCATTGTGCGGAACTTCGGCACATCTGGCCGACCGATAACAAGCTGGAGCCCTGCGGCTACCATGTTGAACCGTTCGGGCTCCAGTGTGAGTCTTAGCACCTTCGGCTTTTCGGTCATTCTCCCTCCGGTCTGAAGTGCCACTGGCCGTAGTCCATAACATCGAAATCAAACGCACCGATGGTCGATAGCTCATCGGTTAGGTGGAATCGTCTGCCAAGCGGCCCGAGCGTGTCGAGCGGTGAGGTCAGCAGGTTCTCGTAGTTCACGAACACCACGGGCACCTTGTAGTCCACGAGGTTCCGTAGCGCACATTCGTAGTAGAGCCCGATATGCTCCGTAGCTTCGGCCTTGTCCATGCGCTGTGTCCGCATAAGGCTCTCGGCGATACACGGCAAGTCACGCAGACAGACCACGACGGCGGCGTCTTCCACAAGACTGAGCCATATCCCGAGCGTGAAGCATGCACGCGGGTCTTTCAGGACGAACCCGCCTTCCGGCTGTTCCGACTCGATGTGCCGTAGCCAGTTCTCAAGGTCGACCCGGAGCGGGCTTGCTATCCGGCACGCATCGGTCGGTATCCCCCGTGTAGCACCGCCACCGGTACAGCGCATGACCTCACGGTTCTTCGCCATGAAGTCTGTATTCTCGCCGTTGTCGTTCACGGACCCGGCCCCGAACGTATAGTCGTCATGCGACTCCAGTAGCTTCGCGGCCATTGACGTACCCGACCGCATCGGGCCGACAACGAATATGAACCTGGGCGGCTTCATTCGTCCTCCGGGGTGTTCTCCCACTGGTAGAGTATGGTAGCGAGCGTCTTCCGCCACTCCTTACGCGGCCCGGTCTTGGCGTACGTGGTGCCCTGTCCCGTTACCATGCAGGAGAAAGAACCGTTGGGATCAGACTCCTCGGTCGACCACACCATCTGGAACATGTCGACGAACGGATCTTCGCCCACCTTCTGCATGCGGTCGAACAGCGCCTTCTCATCTGGTGTCATACTGACCTCGACGATGTGCCCATCTTCCATCCTGCCCTCCTTCTCGTTTGTCGGTCCCGTTGGTGAAGCACCGTCGCCACACCCGCAGAACGCGAACAGCCCGAACGCCAGTAGTGCCAGTACCGCGATCAGTCTCATTCCCCCTCCTTGAACAGTGGACACTCTTCGCCGTGCTTCGCGTAGAGCGCCTTCACGAACCGCTCCATTATCCCCAAACGGATCGTCAAGAACATCAGAACGTCGAACTCGTCCGTCTGGTCCGCCACGAACACTGGCCCCGGTATCTGCGCTGCAATCTCTTCTATGTCAGGTAGTGCTATGTTCTGCATTAGTCCTCCACAGTCTCAAGCGGGGGAACGCAACCGTAGACCTCCAGCCGGGCCGTTGTCCCAAGGTGGGTCTTGCGCTGGCACAGCGGGTGCCAGTAAGTGAATCCCTCTTTCGTTACCGCCCAGTGCGAGAAATCCCAGTGGTGCGTTACCTCCAGGACTATGTGCCCGAGCGCGAGCGGTAGCCACTCGGTGAAGGTAAATGCCAAGATAACGAGGACCGTTGGGATCTCCGCCGAATCAGGGTTCAGGAGTCGGATGTACATACCGATACGCTCGTTGTGCTCGTGCTCAAGTGTGTACTCGCCCTTCGGCAACACAATGCTACCCATCAGCCCTCCCGCGCCAGTGGCCGGATATCCTCTTCCCAAACACCGTCCCGCGCACACGGTACCCGCTCACCGTACATCCACAGGTCGTAGACCCACATATACCCACCGTTCGGGCCGCAGTGTCCAACGTGGGACCGGTCCACACGCCCCTTGCCGAACGGTGTCGACACGCACTCGCCTATCGCATACGCCGGTCTGCGCGGTACGTCTTCCAGCTTTGCGTAGACACAAGACCGAATTGGCCGTCCTCCCATTCTTGCCCCCTTGAATAGCTGTGCACAGAGTAGTGGTTTCTCGGCATCACGGAGAATCTTCGCAGCTACCTCCCGTTCGATACGCTGGCGGTGCCCCGACAAGTCCATCTCCTGCGCTCGCCGATACTCCCAAGCGGCCAGTCGCCTGTTGATCCTCGCGTCAATCCCGAACGGCCACATCATCTACCCCCACTGTGCCGTTCGATTATACCCGCACGCTCCAGCCGGTTCAAGACCCGCCGCACAGACCGCCTCGACATCTTCTTCCCAGCGTATGCCAGACCCGCCCGCGTGTCATCTACTGTGGCTAGCGGCAAGAGGTCAGGCACGCACTGGTCGCGTTGGCGCTCCTTAACTACAAGAAAGGCCAGAACCGACCATAGAGCCCCCGCATCGTGGTCGAATCGCCAGGTCGCTACGTGGACCTTGCCGCTCGGCTCCGGCTCATGGCCCCCAGTGGGCGCATAGGCTTCCGGGTCTACTGACCGCCACTTTGTCATGCCACCCCCCTTAAGGTTACAGAACTTGTAACCCTTAAGGTTACAGAACTTGTAACCCGGTTTCAAAACCTGTAACGACCCTCTACAGCCGCTCTTTCTTGAATTCGGGCCTTAGCTTCCAATTCCACGGGTGAATTCCGAAGTTTCGGGGTGCGGCCCCAGGCAGTGCCGGACCGCCTCTTGACTCCTTCACCGCCCATCGTCCCGCACCCCTCGAACCACGACCCTAGCAAATGCCCCCAACGGTGTCAAGTGGTTTCTCGGCCTTGACTGCGATTTCTCTGCGTTAAGCTAAATGCCTTGACGGTCGAGACCTGTATGTCTGAGGACCGACCCGCCAGTGATTCAGGAACCCGAAACCCCCAGGGGGGTATAGAGGGGCAGGAATCAAGCCACAGGCTAGATAATGATATGGTATGGAGCGTGTGGGGTTGGGTGCAGGTAGGGGTCGACTGGCTTGATCCACGGGTTCCGGGGCGGCCTTCTGTATAGGGTACGGTTGTGTACCCGAACCCGTAGTATCCTGACCTCGCAGTCCGTTGGTCTGGCCTTGTAGTCTGACGTTGCCACGGTTCTGCCACGTCGGGAACATTCTTTGCACGCCACATAATATAGCTTGACGGGTTTTGGGGGCATGCTCTATAATAGAGACAAGTGAGTGACGGGGAGCAGAAGCGTGGGCTTGGGCATGGGGGGAGATTGTGAAGCGATGCTGTCGGAGCTGTCAGGATCTACGTCACTCTATCTGGAGTGAGACACACTGCCATTGTAACGTGACGCACCTGGACGTACTTGATCCTGATGCCACGGTGCGTTGCGGCGAGTTCAATCCGCCCGTGTCTTTCTGTGGGGATTGTAAGCACTGGCGTGTGGAGCATAACGGCTGGGGGCGTTGTGGTCCGTCTGGAGTAGAGCGTAAGGATGGGGCGCTTGCATGTATCAGTCTATACGAAGCGCGGACGGTAGTCTAACCTTAGCATTGGAGGGAATTGTGGAGGCAGCATTGGTCCGTGTCAAGGTCCGTTACCACACAGATATAGACAAGGCAAGTGCCCAGGCCGACGCCCTCGGCGCGGCGCTTGAGGCCGCAGGCCAGTACGTTGCAGCTGTCATTGATTGCCCAGACCAGAAGTGTCTTGAAGTATCGTTCCTCGTTCCCCAAGACCAAGTGGAGGCATAGTATGCCAGTCTCAGAAGCACTCCGTCTAATCTTGGGTATATGCGGCGGGGGCTTGGTGCTTGCGTTCGTGTGTATCTGTGTATTCTGTGTGGAGGGATAGCGTCATGCGTGTGATAGTCGACAAGGCAGATCTGATAGTGGCGTGCAAGAGCGCCAGACCGTTTGTACCTCGCAAGAGCACACTGCCCGTTTTGCACACCGTACGCCTGGCAACCCCGACTGACAATCTCCACATCTACGGAACAGACCTAGACAATACCGTCTGTGTCCGGGTTTCGGCGATTGTGTCGGAACCTGGCGCGGTCTGTGTTCCGCTTGATGTCCTGACTAGCGCTATTGCCGGGATCTCTGACGGGGATATTGAACTTGTCAGTACAGACGGCGAAATGTTGGACGTGCTAGTGGATGGTAAGGTCTGTGCTAGTTTGACGGGCATGCCGTCAGACGAATTCCCGCATTTGGGGTTTGCCGATAGTTCGCCGGCAAATTCCGCGCTAGGGTTTGACGTGTCGGCGCTTCACGGTACATTGGAGCGCGTTACGCCATTCTCGTCGCGGGATGAAACCAGGCCAAGCTTGTGCGGAGTTGCGTTAGAGTCTCAGTCTGGCGTCGGAGTCGTGTTCGCTTCTTCAGACGGGCACAGACTGGCGGCGGAGTTCCTACCGTTGAATGGCGCGGACGTGTGGCCTGGCGTCGGAGATCCAAAGCACATCAGAGTCTATGACGGCGCGGGCATGCGGGCGCTAGTCAAACTGTGCAAGGCAGAAGCGCGGGCACAGAAACGGATGGATATGACTAGCGCGGTTTTGGTATCAGAGATCGACGCAAGCGGGCAAGGCGTCGGACGCCTACGTATAGACTTCTGGGCATCGGACACGTCGGTCTGGGTGCGGGAATGCGAGGGACCGTATCCGCGCTATGCTCAGGTCCGCCCGTCAGAGTACTGTGGCGCTTCGCTTGACACTGATACCGACGCGCTATCGGTGGCAGTCAAAGCGGTTCTGCCTGCTGCGAACAAAGAAACACATCAGATAGTGTTCCAGATGCAAGACCGCTTCACACGTCTGACCGCTTGCACACCTGGCGTGGGGGAACTGACACAGAAAGTACGGTCTGACGGTAGTGGCGTGCTCCGGGTGGGCTATAACGGGCGTTACGTGTTGGATCTGTGCAAGGCGCTCCCGAAGCATGCACAGATTGTGATTGCTCCGATGAGCGAAAGTGGCGCCGCACTGGTAACGTCAAGCGCGGTTCCAAACTTTTGGGGTTTGCTCATGCCACTACGGATTTCGACGTAAGGGAGGTTTGCACAATGGCAGCATTCCGTGGCGTTGTTATCGGTGCGCGGTCTGACGTGTCCAGGCTGGGCACCCGCGCAAGCGGTATCACTACACTTGCACAGACCGAAGCGGGCCAGATCCGGGTATCGGTCTGGCGTCGGTCAGACGGACAGAACGCGTACTGCGTGCAGGTTGAGGACAACCCCACGTTCTCATGTGGGTTACGTACCGCGGAGCTTGCAAGCGGTACCCTAGAAGGACACAGACCGGGAACATTGGACACTGACCACTAGCGTCAGAACGTAACCGTCCAGGTTGCGTGCAAGTTCTGCCCGGAGCGCGTGCACCCGTGCATGTGCTCCGGGTTTCTATTGTGGGGCACCTATGCACGTCGTCAGACCATCGGAGCACCTACACGCGCTAGAGCACACACGCCACACGGGTGCGCACTGGCGCGGTCTGCCATATTCTTGGCAGATCCAAGCTCCACACATGCCCCACAACGCACAAACGCACCCGTGCCCGTGCCCAAGACCGCTTGAAGATCCCGCACGCGCTAGCGGGCGTTTCCACACGTCTGACCCGTGCATGAGTTCGCGGGCAGTCTGCTGCACTCATGCGTCTGGCAGACCGACAGACCGCTTGCACGCTATCGTTTCTGTGATAATGACTCACCGATTGCCTATCTGTGCATATTCTGCACAGTCTGTTCACATTCTGAACATAATTCCTGACCGGGGAGCCGGTAACGGGCGTTTTGGGGGATCGCCCTGTATAGGGATACGTATCAACGCTTTTCGTTTTCGTGTCCGGGCATGTATAGGGTTGCGTATCAACGACAAATGCGGTGCGGGCTTGGTGCTCGCTGCTGTGTGTGTCTGTGTCTTTTGTGGGGGAGAGTGAGAGAATGGAGCGCGACTTCAACCTGGAAGCACACTCACATCTGACATTATTCGGATTGTGGGTGTGGCTTTGCGAGAACGCCGAAGCACTTGAGGCAGACCGGAACTTTAAACCGCATGACCTTCCCGTGTTTGGAGGAGCAGTGCCGCTTGACACTGAGGGAATATGGTCATGGGACGAGAACATGCTGCTGGTGTCCGGTGAGCCTGGAGGCGACCCATACGTCCTTGAGGGGCGCTAGGCACACACGCAAACTGGGGCACGCTTCCTACGGTGCCCCATTGGAGGGTTAGAGAATGACGCAGACACTAGCAGGACTGGCGAGCGAGGTGTTGAGTTTGTTTGAATGGGGCACTCGGACAAGTGGGGGACGCTACTGGGCGCGGAAGGTGCACCCGCACGACAGCGACTGGATCGCGGACCTGTGCCGTGACGCACATGGGGACATGTTCCCCGACGACTGGCGCTATACGTTCATCCACGACGCGCTGATTTGCATTGAAGAGCGCGAGGAACTCTCGCCAGACGATTGGAGCGGGTACGTGCACGAAGCGGTCGACGGCATGGTCGACGTATACAATGCCAACCTGACCGACTGGCTTGGTTCTCATTCGCTGCGTCCGTGCTACGTGGACCAAGGAGTAGGTGAAGCGGGCCATTCGGAAACGGTCATACAGTCCCTCCAAGTGGGGCAGTACACCGAGCGCATGGAGGTTTTCTATTCGGTCTTGAACTCACTCGGGAAACAGCTTGACGAACTGGAGGTATAGACAATGACAGACCTAGACAAGGCAGCGCGGGACGCAAGCGAAGCACTGGGTATGAGCATCGATATTCAAACAGAAAGCGACGAAGACCTGTCCCCTGTTGGTATTGACGTGTTCGCCGCTATCGACTCCGAAGAAGGCGAGATGCCCGTGCTCACTCGCATGCTAGACAGCCGCCATGAAGCACTGGCGTTGCTTGAAGGCTTGGAAGTGGGAGCGCGGATCGCCAACGTACGTCACGGGGCGCTTGTGAAGGCAGCGCGGGGAGCGTACGAAGCGTTTATGACCCTCACATCTGACGAATTCTCCTGTGGCGGCGACAAGCCTGCCCGCGAAGCACTCACCGCAGCACTCAAGGAACTGGAGGACAAATGAGCATCTATGAAGCACTGGACACAATCCTGACTGTCTGCATCGGTGGCGTGGTCCTTGCGTTTGCGATTGCCGCGCTCCGGGTGGGGAGTGATGACCGCTAAGGCTCCGGCGTGACGGGTTGCCTCTCGTCCGCCTCGGCGGCGGGCAAATCGTCGTGTCGTGGTCTGTAGTCTGGCGGTAACTGTGCAGCGTGGCGGGCTAAAAATGGCGCGTCCGGGGCGGTCTTGGCCTCCGGCTCTATCATGCCAAGGATTTCAGCCAGAACTACCGTTTCGCCACGTTCGGCGATATCGGCGGCATAGGCCGCGATCCGTTCCGGGTTCCATGAGAGCTGGTACGTGATCGTTCCACTAGACACGTTACGCTGAAACTGGGCATTGAAGTCGCGCCGGACTTGAGCGGGCATGCGTCCGCGTGCATTGTCCGCAAGGATATACGCCACTTCACGGTCTGTGAGGTTCACACTGGACTTAGCACCACGGCGAGCGTGGCGGCGGGAGGGGATCGGCCCGTGATCCTTGCGCGCCATTATGTAAACCTCCGTTGGTCCTATGCTAGTCCTACGTGGTCCCACAGAAAAAAATCGAGACCGTACGGGACCGCCCAAAAAAAATCGAGGTCTTCAAACTCCGTGGAGAAAAAAACCGAGTGCATACGAAACGCCCCAGAAAAAAAGTCGCCCCTGTACGACGCCCCCAGCAAAAATTCCGGGCTATACGGTGCTCGGAATTATGTAAACCTACAGACGGAGGCTGTTCATACATTGCACATCGAACAACCAGATACTGAGCACACACCCATCCTGCGGCATTGCGTTCTGCACGACCGTGCATTCTGCAACGTAGATTCCCGAGCCCGGAGTCAGGTATGGCCGTTTTCGTGCATAGCCCTGTATAGGGATACGTATCAACGATTTTCGTTTTTCCGTCTGGGCATGTAGGGAGAAAGGTATCAACGACACTCCGGGCGCGCGGGCCTTGTCCGCAATCCCGAGGGGGACGGGAGCGTGCAGACCGGAACCGGCACCCGGAGCAATGGGTTGACACATAATGTGTTTGGAACTACACTTGGACTTGAAGGGAGGACTGTCGCATGAAGAAGAACACTGTAATGGCTGTGATCGTAGTGGCACTTGGACTCACCCTTTCCTATATCTCAACTGGCGTTACGGTCGGGTGGAAGGTTGTTATCGTCGGGATCTTCGCGTTCTGTGCAATAACAATCGCCTCGTTCACGGGGGAGGTGTAGCCATGTTTGCAGACTTCATTCGCAGTCTCGAGCGTGCGAACTTCGCGCCGAACAGTATCACAGCCTACATCTCAGACCTCAAGCGTATCACAGAGCTTGTACCGGACCTGACAGGTGCTGACACGTCCGCTCTGGAATCCGCGCTTGACAGCCTGACGGAATCTGGAGTCGCGGCGGCGTCACGGAACAGGACCGTTGCCGCTCTTCGCAAGTTTTACGGGTTTCTCGTGGCGCACGGTGCGCGTGCGGACAATCCTGCTGCCTCGCTCGGCTACGCCGCTACACAAACGACATTGCCCGTCAGTCTCGATGGCAACGACATTGAGCGTCTGCTCGGAGCCGCCGCGACAGGTACTAAGTTCTACCGCAAGCGCGACATCGCTATCATCTCGCTGCTTGCGGGTTCTGGTCTGAGAAGGAACGAACTCGCCACGCTTGAAGTGTCCGACATCGACCTGGACGCCGGTGCCATTCTCGTGAGGCAGGGCAAGGGCCGGAAGCAGCGGCGAGTGCCCGTCTGGGGCGAGAAGCTGGACGCAATCCGCGACCACATCGAAGCACTGCCTGAAGGGTCGCCCTTGTGGCCCAGCCGGAAGGGTGGAGCAATGTCTGTGAGTGCGATATGGAAGCTGGTCAAGCGGCTGGCGAAGAAGGCCGGTCTGAGCGAGAAGATATCGCCGCACACGCTCAGGCACGCATACGCTACCGCCGCTCATGCCGCTGGTATGGACACGATCTCGCTCAAGAACGCGCTCGGGCACAGCAACATCGGGACCACCGAAGGGTACGTACACGTTAGCGTCGACACACTCAGAGTGAAAGGACTGTATAGGTAATGGTATCAACACCAGACCCCCGTAAGGATTTCCACCACAAGTGGTGGCCTGCTGAATACCTCGTACTGCTACAGGTCATGGCCGACTACTGCGAAGAATCGTGTAGCACTATCTCGCTCCGACAGACGATCATCGCCTGCGTGCTTGAGTGTGCTACGAATCGTGGCCTTGACGTACCGGACGCCGCCTACGAGAACCTCAAGCCAGCACTGTCCGAAGGTATCAAGCCTGCCTAATCCTGTCAACCCAAACACAACCGGGGCAGCCGCTACGCTGCCCCGGTCCCGCCTTCTAGCAACGCCTGAATACCCAAGCAGTCTGAATGTCCATCTTCTCCGGCGGCAATGTTGATACCGTCCTCGCCATTAGAATTCTAACGTCTTCATCTGTTCGCGCGTCGATCCACTCTGGCCCATATACTTTCTTGATGCGTCTTCCTGCATCGTCCAGTTCCCACACCACAACTAACACAACCCCTAATGTCTTCGCCACGATTCGGCCTCCTTTTATGCCCCGCAACTTGTATCGTTAGCTTACACGTTGCTGAAATCCTTGTGCTTAACCTTCGTTATGATACGCCGCCCGCGCCTGTCTAGCAACTCCACGGCTGGCCGCATGACAAGACCCTCGGCCCTGGCTGTCCCGAACTGGGACGCAAACCCGTCCTGTGCCATCTGGATGCCAGCCGTCAGAGGACCACTCCCCACCACGGGCACAGTGTTGAGGCTCAACAGGCTGGCTACGTCTTCGACGTTCTCCCGCTCAAGCCACACGTCACCAACACGCACATCGAACAACACAAACGCCACACCGTCATGGATATAGTTGCCGCCGCCCTTCTGGATCTTCGCGCCGTAGCCCTCCCCGTACAGGCACAGCGGCTCTTGTGGGTAGCTGCACGCGAACTTGTCGCCCGGCAGGTTTGCCATCAGCCAGTCAACCAAGAACGCGGGGATCTGTGCCCGGTCTGTCTTGCCGCCGTAGCGCACCTTCTCTCCGTCCCACATCACACGGATGTTCGTGCCGTCAACCTTCTCCGTCCATAGCCACCGGTTCGCTGCGAGCCAGCCGAACTCCTCCCGCGCCCACTGCCCGTGCAGGAGCGTCTTGAACTTCGTGTCGGGATCACGCAACCACGCCGTCAGAATCTTGTGGTACTGTTCCATCACTCCCCCTCCTCTCCAATACCAAGCCTAAGAGCCAACATCCTCCTCGCCCCCCGCGCTTCTCCTTCTCGCCGGGCGTGTTCGGTAAGAACGCACGTCATCATCTGCCACATCTCCAGCCATTCGTAAGCCAAGCAACGGACAGTAGCCGCTGGTACGCGTGACGGCTTGGCTTGGATGGCTTCCACTTCGCTTGGCTTCAACATCACTCCCCCTATGCCAGACTGTTCAAGCGGTATTCCTGCTGTGCCCGTCCGCTTGCGTGAAAGTGTTTCGTGCTTCTGCGGCTCAGGATGTCCCAACCTGCTTTGTTCAGGTGACAGATCCGCGTGGCGAGAGAATGGTAGTCGCGCCCGAAACTTGTGCCACAGTGCCAACGCGGGTACGGCTTGCGTAGCAGTGTGATGATCCGCTCATTCTGTGTCGTCACCTAGCGCCTCCCTCGCTATGTCGCGCAGCACCATGTAGCTGTCAATCGCCGGGTGTACCCGTATCTCCCTCAGTGCCTTCTCGTACCTGTCGCGCTCTGCGATAGCGTTGTCGTAGTCTGTGTTCGCCGCTATCAAGTCGTTCTGTGTGGGGTGCTCCGATCTCATTGTTCCACACCCAAGAGTTGTTTAGCCCCGGCCCCGATTTACACGCTGGCTGAACCTCGTGGTTATTCCCCGGCCTCGGCGGCCTTGTTCTGTAAAAATGGTACTTTCCGGCTCGGTTCCGGTTCCAAAAGCCCGCTTCAATCCGCGCCCACATCCTTCGCCCTCCTTTCGTGTAGTTCCTGCATGTCACTCAGGTAGTCGTCCATGTCAACGATTGCATACCACGGCTCTCGGTCTGCCTTGCATGCCACGATCCAACGCGGCAGGCCGTGGTGTGCCGCGTCCAGTGCGGCCTGCTTGCAGTGCTTGATGAACGCAAACGCCTTGCGGCCCTTGACCTCTACTTGGTAGTTCTCTAGGCCGTTGCCCACGAACTGCACGTCACGGTCGCCATGCCGCACAATAGCCTCGCCGCCGATCCGTTTCTCTACGTGGGTGCCTAGTTCTTTCTCGCGCCTTGCGCCCTTGCGTTTGCTGGCCTTGCCACGCTTCACCGCTGCTGGGTCTTTCGGTGCCCGTGGTGATTTGGTCTTGCGGCCTGGGTGTCTGCGGTTCCAGGTCGTAGCTGGATCGTCGGGTGTGATGGGTCGGTGGTGGACGCACCTAGCATCTGACTTCGTGACGACCCTCAAAACAAGAAGCTCTGGTTTGTGGCACTGGTGAAGCGGACTCCCGCGCTTAACCGGCGCAGCGTCCCAGAAGTAGCAGTTACTGCATCGGTTCTCACTCATCGCTCACCCCTAACGCTCGCATTAGGTCTTCCCTCCGCTTGCACCCCGGCTCTAGCATCGCAGCTTCCATCAGTGCCAACCTCCGCAACGTGAACAGCACTCCTTCTGCCAACCCCTCCGGACTGCTCATCTTCGGCAAGCTCACCGCAAACCTCGCCGGGTCACGCTCAACACGTTTTGCGGGGGGAGGGATATAGGGAGGGGGGGGTGTTGACCTTGACCTTGAAGTACTGCGAAGCAAACCTAGTAGCCGTAGAGGAACAACTGTTTCGGTGCATTTCAACAGCCCCGTTTTGAGAACGTGCCCTAGCTTCAAGCGTTTCTCCTCATTCCCGCCTGTGGATAACTCGCCGAGTTGTGCACCGCTATCAACAGCCCGTCTCTGTGTCGAGCTTTGTACCCTTGCCTGAATTGCACCGCTTGCACAGTGTCCGGAGATTGTCTGGAGTTGTCTTGCCGTCTCGGGCAACCGGGATAATGTGGTCCACTGCTAGCTTGTCGTCTTCCGCAGTCGCTCCGCAAAGAACACAGCGGAAGCCGTCACGCCTGAGAATCTTGTACCGCAAACCGTTGGTTAGTTTCCGCCGCTCCCGTTCTTTGGGCGTTAGGGTATCCGAGCTGCGCCGACGTCGCGGTAGCAACCACGCTCTTTCGGGCCACTCATCCATTGGCACCGCTTCAATGCGAGTAGCGCCACCCTCTGTGGAAACCCGCGCTTCGCCATGAGTGTCTATGCTAGACAAGAACTTCCTCACCTTAGAACGTGCCCAACGCCACCGATCCCCCAGGGCGGCTTGTGAAGTAACCAGACACCCCTCAAGCATCAGGTCTGTTAATGCTTCGCCGCGAGTGAATGGTCGCCTCTTCGGCCAATGCCGATGTTCACGTATCCCTGGGCCAAGCAGAACAAATCCCTCGTCTTCGTCAAACATGGTCACCTCCTACTCCCGTGTTGGGAGGAGGCGCGGTGGGTTGTAGAGCCGCGCCCCCTATAAACATCACTAACCATGTCGGTGCTGCTGTGCCCTTAGCGCGGACGGTATACTACGGAGGCTTTCCCTGCCTTCTGATTGACTAGATACCTCACACTTTGAAGCACCGCGCTCCAGGCTCTCCGTCATGTGCCCTCCCTCCGTTTGTGATAGAATTACTATCACTTATTGACTTCGATAGGTCTTTCTATCAACACCCCAACGCCGGGTGTTTGTCGCGGCCACGGTGTTTAAGGTGTCCCATCGCCGTGCGTATCCCACTGAAGCAACGAGGGCAACACTCGAACCACACACCCGCCCGCACATCAATGCGCCGCTTTTTGCTGCTGCGCTCCTTGCAGATAGGGCACGCCTCGAAGGTGTCTGTCTCACCCTGCCTGTGCATCTCCACGCCCTCCCTCCGTTCAGGTCAGTAACTTCTCTCCGTCCTCGATAGCTTGTTTCGTCTCTGGTGTGAGTTCCGGTACGTCCTTCGCGTGTTCGATGATGAGTGCCAGTGTCTCCCGTGGTAGGGTGACAGGTTCCTGCTCTGGCTTCTTCATGTAGATGGTGGGGGTGTCGTGGTATGAGAGGTGGCCCATTGTGCCCCGTGGCGACACGAGCCGAAACTGGCTGTCCACCTCCACCTCCACCGCTTCGTACCGGTCTATGACTGCCATTGCTGCTTTGGCGGTGCCGAGTTGCGCGGTGCGGTTACAGCCGCCACGGTCCCAATCCCCTGCCCTTATGCTAGCGGCAGTGGTCGGGTTGCCCCATGCCTCTGCGTGTGCCGCCATCGCTTCCAACACTTCATCTCTCAACATCGTCACTCCTCCTTAAAGCCCAGTTCTGCCAAGACGGCATTGATGCCCGCCATAATGGCGGGGTTCTTGGCAGGGTCGTCATCATTCCAGCCATCTCCCCCAGACACACGTATCCACTCTTTCGTGTAGATACGCGCTAGCTCCCCCCTGCCCTCTTCTGTGATCGTCTGTGTTTCCATCTTCACTCCTCCTTCGCCTAATCCACCGAACCTTGCACCGATTCGCCTTAGTCACCGAACTTGCCCCTCTACCTGCAAGTTTGCTCTCCGGCACCAAGCTAGTCCGGTCGAAGAGCGAGGGAGCCACCGGGCCGGACTGTCAGTACATCTCCTCCACCTCGGGCCGTGCCGCGATCTCCCGGAGCATGGCCTCGTCCAGCGCCCACGTCCGCTCCGCTTCCTCGCGTCCACGCTTGGAGAAGATGCACGCTACGAGGCGATCAGTTTCTTCGGGCGTGCGCTCTGGGGGCCGCAGGTCGTGGTAGGGGTAGCCGCACATCAGTCATCCTCCAGAATGGCGATGGTCGAACCCTCAGCAAGTAGTAGCTCCGTCAGATAGCGATTGCCGGGTTGCGCCCATCGCACGCGGACGTTCTGCCTTATTTCACCTACCTCCCTCGCTACCCGTGCATTGGGTAGGAGGGCTTGGAGGAGTGGCGCGGCGTGCATCTCAGCGGCCTCACGATGCTCACCCATAGCTATCTCGGCCTGCGAGCAAAGCCACTCGTTAGCCTTCGCCAGCGCACACACGAACACCTCCATCGCCTCCGGTGCTATCACGTAGACTGGTGCGTTAGGGCAGTCGCATTGAACTTGAACCGGCGACGGCTCCGGCATGCCATCGAGTCCTCGCACCGCCTCTGTCCCCACATACCACCCTTCTCCCCCACACGTCGGGCAGGTGCCACGTATGACGTGGGCGTCGAGGATGCCCGCATCTTCCAGTGCGGTCCACGGAGAGACATCAGACGGCATCACCAGCCCATCTGCCCTTCTGACGCACGGTTCCAACACGTCCCGCACTGTCTCACTCACCTTCGGCCTCCCTCTTGATCGCTGCTGCGAGGGAGAGCATCGTCTGGTCGCGCTTCGCAATTACTGTTGCGTCAAGCCCGCGCTCCTCCCCCCACGCTTTTACTGCCCGTTCCGCCGCTTCCACTAGGCCCTGCTCCTTGGCGCGGGGAACGAGGGCGATGAACGTGCGGACGCGCTTGCCGTGCCACTTCGACAAGTCTGCGTAATCAGGGTCGTTGCTGCTTGCGTAGTACACGTCGCCACTCTTGTCCTGATGGTGGTGCTCCCCGAACTCCACCGCTTCATGCTCAGCACGGAACTCGTCTATGACTGCCAGCATGGCGTTGGTGGAGGCGTCCTGCTCTGCGCGGATCTCTCGCGCTGTGTTCTTGCAGCCACGCGCGTCAAAGACTGCTGCCGCACGCTCCTTCGCGTCCTCTCTCAACTGCAACAGTGGGTCTTTCATTCTCCCTCCTCTGTCAGTACCGCCTCGATTGCTTCAAGGATCACCTCGCGTGTCCGCCCGGACATGCTGCGGCCCATCGAGTCCATCGGCTGGTTCGGGCGCAGAACGTCGGATACCCGGCGATGCGACATCACGACTCCGGGCACGTTGACCCGTGCTGCAATATCGGAGTTGGTGAGGTTCAGCCGACGCATGATGACGAAGCATCGTTCCGAGCGGGTGAGTGTGAGCGGCCAACCAAGATGTTCTACGACGTTCTCAAGCGTGCCCTCAATCGTGACTTTCATTCCCCCACCTCCTGGCGCTTGCCATCCGGCCCCCACCACAGACCTTCCTTCACCTGCTCACCGTGGACGTTGTAGGTGCGTCCGACACGGGTGCAGTAGCTACCCTGTGTCTGCACACGGGCCTGTGCTTCGTCCCAGAACGTGGAGAGCAGGCTAGCACAGGCCAGTAGCAGGACTACGAGTGTCGTCCAGAGTATACGGCGCGGGCTTGAGTCTGCGTTGCCCCACTTCATTTCTCCCTCCCCGTCAGGCATGCGTTGCGTGCCCTGATGCACTCTTCAATACGGTGGGCACAACGCTTCTTCACCTCTCTATTCCCGTCCTTTGCCATCCTCTCTAGCAACTCTACCCTCTTCGCGAGGACGGCAAGGTAGCGCGTCTTGCTTTCGCTCGGCTCTCGTTGTGGCGGTATCCATGCCCGCGTTGCTCCGCGTTCACTCATCCTTGCCCTCCTCTGGTAGCCAGTCGCAGTGGTGGGAGAGCCGCCCTTCGCCACAACTGTCCCACGACCCCCCGAGGTGCTCCTTGTAGTCACAAACATGCGCCCCATCGCTGCCGTCGAACCAGTCACAGTCGTCGGGACAGCCGTCGTCTGGATAACCGTTGTAGTCAACGAAGCAGGGATGCTTATAGTCAGTCCAGTTCTCAGGCTTCATCCTTGCCCGCCCCCTTCTTCGACATCATCTCAACTACGGCGTTGGGCCTGCACTTGGCACACCAGCCCTTGTCCAGCCCGACTACGATACTGTCCTCCTTGTCCTTCGCTGACAGTATCTCGTCACAGCCGGGGCAGGTCTCTACACCAAGACTCGGTAAGCGCAGTTCCTTGCGCCACTCACCGGTACAGAGGCCCGCCAGTTTGTCCTTGCCCTTCGTGAGCCGTGCGGTGAGGTTCTTGACCTCCTTCGACCGTAGCCCATTCAATGAGTCGGTCATGGCAAGGAAGGCGTTGGACTTCTCGGTTGTCAGCCCGATGAAGTGCGCCCTGAGCTTTACGATGCTATCAGCGTCGTCTTCGCCTATCGACTCCATGAGGTCAGAGAACGCCTTGTCGAACGAGTCGGCGGCATCGCCCTTCGCCTTCATCTCCGCTTCCTCTTTGTCTGCCTGCTCTTGCGTGCCTGTCTTCTTCGTCGGAGCCTTCTTGGCAGGTGTCTTCTTGGGCTTGTCCGGCTTCGGCTCGGGCCTGTCTGTTGCGCTCTCGCCATCGTCGTCCTCTGCGCCCATGAACCCGAGTGCCGAGAGGGTGTAGCGCCGGAAGTAGGTTATGACCGACCCCTTCGGCTGTGGCCCGCTCTTCTCTGGTGCGCCCGACATCTCGCACTCGTACCACTGGCCGCTGACGTGCGCCAGTTGCGTTGCGACAACAACAAGGTCGTCCGTCCCACCGACGCCTTGGATTACGACGATGCCGTTGTCATTATACTCTTTCTTGCATGCGTTGATGTAGGCGTTCAGGGACGCATAGGAAGAACGGAAGTGTGGATTCTCCGAGTCCTTGTGCGCGTGCTCGATAGCCTTCTGTGCCTTGAGCATTGCAGGTAGTATCTTGTCCACCTGCTCGCTGTGCCGTATCACCGGTTGCCGCATCGGCACGGTTCCCTCGTCTAGTGTGGTGTCCTCATCGTTCCAAGCCATCGTCCTTCTCCTTGTTCTGGGACGGGGCAGCGGTCTGCTTCAGGATGGACATGAAGTTGTCTTTGGACCGCCGCCCCGCCCGCTCACTCAGTAGCCGCTCAGAATCCACGCCTTGATCTTATCGTATCCGGTTTTCGTGCCTTCCGTCTTCCAGTTGCCGCCAACCTTGTCCGTTACTCCGAAGCACCAGACGCCACGCTCAACACGGACAGGTACCACCTCCACTCCGTACTCGTTGCCAGCCATGCCGTTCAGGTGTTCGGAGAGTATCTGGACTGTCGGTTCGTCGTATCTCATGCCGTCCTCCTGCGTATCTGGTCGGGCGTGTTCGGGACATAGGCGGGAAATCCTGTCCGCTTGTCCCACACCCTGATTGAGCCGTCCTTGTCGTTCATAACACTGAGCACATGGCCGTGCTTCCACCGCTTTTCATTCTTTCTTCTCCACGCGCACAGATCGCCGCTCTGCCATTCAATCGGTGTGTCAGGCATCTGGCCCCCGGTAGACATCCTTACGCCTCCCCCATGTACGATCGTCTGACTCTTTCCTCGCACACTCGGCTCGTTCGCGTATCACGTCACCGTCTAGGCCGCACCCGCCGCACTCTCGACACGCGACCTTCTCACCGTCTACGAGCACGAACCCGTGGCCGAAGCACCAGTAGCATTTTAGCGCGGGCATATGTCCTCCTCCGTTGCTACCGATACGCGGAAGACGGCTTCGGTGAACTGGGACTCGGGCTGACGCTCGCTCGACTCGATGCCCGCGATGCCAACGGCTATGTCAGTGCCGCCCTTGCCGCTGTACCGAACGAGCCGGAGGAACGCCCAGTCCTCTTCGATGTTGGCGTCCAGTACCCTGTCCAGTAGAACGTGTAGCTGCTTCCTCGCTGCCCTCTCCATCGTTCACCTCCTTGTGGCTAGCAGGTGCATTTGCTGTGCCACGTCTTTGTTGCAGGGGCGGGCGGTGGGCTGGCCGGACTCGAACCGGCTGTGGAGTAGCGAACTCCCGCACCGCCATGCTTGGCCCAACCATCACCCGTCGCTAGCCGGGCTAGCCCACCCCTAAACGTAACAAGACCCGCTACGGGAGCGGCACCCCGGAGGAACGTGCCGTAGCTCGTCCCTTGCGAGACTCCCGTGCGGGCCTAGTGTGTCCGCGTTGGTTCTGTTGTAACCGGGGTGCCTTGGAGCCTTCATCTCTCTTACCTCCTATAATTACAATACAGGAGCACTAGAGGCGTGTCAAGTCCTCATTTGACTTTCTGCTGCTTCAGCTTCAGCTTACGGAGCTTGCGTTTGGCTGCGCTTCTCTTTCTCTTCTTGTGCTCACTCGGGCGCTCGAGGTGCGCGTGCTTGCGGAGGTCGCTCAAGATGCCCTTCTTGCTGACGCGCCTCCTGAAACGACGCAGTGCACGCTCGAACGACTCGCCCTCTTTGACGCGGACGCCCGGACTCATCTGTCTACTCCTTACTGCGCCATTATCAGGGCGGCGAGGAACGGGCCTAGACATTCAGCGAGGGTTGACAACCGTTCGTGGGAAATGTGTAGGTCGCAGTGATCTTTCGCGCCCTCACTACCCTCGTGGATGATGGTCGAAAGAAAACTCGCAACGCTCGTCCAGTCGCGTTGTAGGCGAAGCTCCATCGAGTCGTGGTTTATTTCCGCGAAGAGCGGACCCTTCTCGTCGAATATCGAATCATTCGGCAACACGACAACCAGGTAATCGTGGCCGAAGATGGGTAGTGTGTGTGGTAGTGGGAACGGAACCCCGTTTACATAGACCTTGGGCTTCGCTGGTTTCTTCGCGGTCACGATACGTCCTCCCAGTCCTTGCCGGTCATGTAGCGGTAGGCTTCCCACGGCGTCGGGAACCCGACATGCTCCCGGCGGTCAGGGTGGAACACGATGGTAGGCACGCCGATCTTGCCCTGCCCGAAGTAGCGTTGCGAGAAGGTGCAGTCCGTCTTGAACGTGCCGCACTTGACGTGAATGATGCGGTCCTCGGGCGTCAGCCCTTCGGTCGCCATCGCGGGGTTGTGCGTGTGCGCGGTCACGAACACGCGGGGGATCGG
>JAHOYV010000071.1 GCA_019038745.1 Gemmatimonadales bacterium | reverse complement strand
AATATTCCATCATCTCCAGCATGGCTTCGACCTTGTCGCCCGACAACTTTCCACCACCTTTGCGGATCTTCTCCCAAATCGCCTCGTACCGGGCAAATTGGGTGGGCGACATCTCCAGACGAACCATCACCGGAACCACAGCCCGAGGACCTTCGCAAGAAGAAGGAAGCAATGACTTCTGAACCCGTCACCAAGTCGACGGCTCTCTTCTTGGCCCTTTTCACTTCCAGTTCCAGTTCCCGTCTCGAGTTCTTTTGGGCGAAATCCAGCCATTGGGTTTCATTCTGCTGGTCCGCCACCTTCACCAGCACCCTGGCCTGGGTATAGCCCAGTTTCCCGGTTTTCAGGTTGTCTTCCAGTTTGGGCAGATTTTTCAATTTTCTGCAGATACTTAAAAAGTCGCTGGTGCGTGCGGGGGAAAAACCAAGCTCCTGCTGGGCATACTGGTGAATAGATGCGTATCCCAATTCCCGATACAGCTTTCGTTCCAGGATCTCTCCAAACCAGAGGACAGCGTTTTGTCTGGCCTTTTCCATGGTGTTGATTGCTGTTTTCAAAGCGGTATGTGCTTCGCAGGCCGGCTTGCCGGGGAAGAATTCAGTCATGTTTTTCCTTTGGATATTCAATCAATAATGGTGACCGGGAGGTCGCACTCAATATGGCGCACAAAAGGCGAACACAAGGTAAAACGCTGAAAAACATCGAATTAAATCGACTTCAATAAAAAAATACGTGTTCAATATGTTTTTGAAGACTCAATCTTGGTGCCAATTGAAATGTGGCAATTTAACTTCCAAATCCTGAATCCAGAATCATTCTTCTGAATCATTCCCATGGCGGATAATGAACTGGAAACCTCCATCGGAGTCCGGATCTTCTTCGTCTGTCAAATCAGGTTCCGGTGATGGCTCTGGTATCGGTGGTGGGGCAGGCTCTGGTGATGGTTCTGGGGCTTGTGTCGGGACTTGAGGTGTAGGCCCCGGTAGATCTGGCTTGGTTGAGGACTCCTCCCCGGCGGTGTCGGTTGTATCGTTATTGACTCCCACTTCCGTAATTGCTTCCCCTTCAGCAGCAGCTTCTCCCTCAGTAGTCGCTTCTCCCTCGGCAACAGCTTCCCCCTCAACAGCGACTTCCCTCTCCTCTACTGCTGGTTCAGGGATTGTTTCGGTGGTTTCATCTTGGGAAAAAGAATCCGGGGTCGGCGGCGATTCTATTTCGGCGATGGGGTTGAAGGTAGGCATGTGCGCCGTTTCGGTCGGGTTGGAAGCTACGGCATTCAGGGAGGCGGCCAGGACCATGGCCAGTCCGGGATCTTCGCCCCACCAACCGCTGGGAATCTGGGGGGTGCCCTCGGGGCGAAGTTGGGCTACCAGCCAAACTTCCCGGTCGATCACAAGTTGAAGCCAGGGCATTTCGAAGGGATCGCTGAGGCCCTCCGGCAGGGCGAGAATGGTCTCCTGGGAGCCGGTGATTGAAATCGACTGGGTGCTGATGATATTTACTCGGCAACTACGGGAAACACCCAAATTTTCCAGCAGGGCGGACAGGTGCGTGCAAATCCCAGGCGAAGCGAAAACCAGGGCTTCGGAGCGGCAGTTTCCAAGCATGAGGCGGGCTCTCTCCAGTACCTGATCCGGGCCGGCCAAGGCCAAGGCGGTTCCAGCGGGCGGAGTGGCCTCGAATTCCCGAAGCAGTTCTACGACATGCTTTTGCGTGGAAACAAGTTTATCCAGTACTTGGCCCGTAAATTCGTCCGGGGGGACTGGCAGGAACAGGCGGGGTTTCTCCTGCACCACACGCACTGCCCCGTGTCGGCCCAGAGAGGCTAGGGTCTTGGCCAGATTGGCAGGGTCTCTCCCCATGATTTTGGCGACCTTGTATCCGCTGACGGGTTTTCCACGCGCGGCCTTCAACAGGGCGAGGTAGACATCGGCCTCGGTTTCGGTAAGGCCCAAATTTCGTAAAAGCTTTGAAATTTCACTGCTTATGGCCATGTCATAATCTCCTGGCCTTTGGCGGGAGGCCGAACCGGGGACTTCACGAGAATTGCGTGTGGTTGTCCTTCGACAACATGATGATATCCGCAATTCACCCGAAAAAAAACAAGAAAATCACCCCATTTTCATTCACGATTCAAGGGGGTGATTTTCCCTTCCTCCGGGCCGGGCTAGAAATCGCCTTGGCTCTTTGCCCGGGGGTTGATTATCCTACCGCCGTAATTATGATCACCTTTTAAAGGGAGCGAATCTCGCATGCAGATCCGGAATGTGGCGATCATCGCCCATGTTGACCACGGCAAAACCACCTTGGTGGATCAAATCCTCCGCCAGTGTCACGTCTTTCGCAAGGGCCAGGAAGTCGCCGAGCGAGTGATGGATTCAAATGATCTTGAGCGCGAGCGGGGGATCACCATTACGAGCAAGAATTTCTCGGTTACATACAAGGATACTCGGATCAATTTGATCGACACTCCAGGCCACGCTGATTTCGGCGGCGAAGTGGAACGTGTCCTGAAAATGGCCGATGGGGTATTACTGCTGGTCGATGCTTTCGAGGGCCCCATGCCCCAGACCCGCTTCGTGCTGCAAAAAGCCATGCAGTTGAATCTGAAACCGGTGATCGTGATCAATAAGGTGGATCGAAAGGGAGCTCGGCCCGACGAAGTACTGGACGAAATCTTCAATCTTTTCGTAGAGCTGGAAGCCAGCGACGAGCAACTGGATTTCCGGGGTGTCTACGCCGCCGGACGTGATGGCTGGGCCGTGACCGAATTGGAGAACGAGCGCAAGGATCTTTCGCCCCTGTTGGATATGATCATCAATCATGTGCCTGCTCCGGTAATTCAGGAAGGTCCCCTGCAGATGCTGGTGGCAGCGATGGACCACAGCGATTACGTGGGTCGTATCGGCGTGGGTCGCGTCGTGCGGGGTAGCCTCAAGGTCAAACAACCGGTTGTGCTGATCAAACGGGACGGTAGTGAGGTAAAGACCCAGGCCAGACAGGTCTACGTTTTCGACAACCTGGGCAAATCCGAAGTGCAGGAAGTGGTTTGCGGCGACATATGCGCGGTGGTCGGGCTGGAAGGAGTGGATATCGGGGACACGCTCGCCGACGCTTTGCATCCTGAGCCCCTGCCCATTATTGCGGTTGACGATCCCACGCTGACGATGAGCTTTTTCCCCAACGACAGTCCCGGATACGGACAAGAGGGCAAGTACGTCACTAGCCGGCAGGTCAGGGATCGTCTGTTTCGCGCTTCCGAACGGGACGTGGCCCTGCGTGTGGAGGACACCGCCAGCGCCGACACTTTCAAGGTTTCCGGCCGAGGTATTCTGCACCTGTCCATCCTGATGGAAAATATGCGTCGCGAGGGTTTCGAATTCATGGTTGGTCAGCCCCAGGTCATCTTCAAGGAGATCGGGGGCAAGAAGGCGGAGCCGGTGGAGGTTCTGACGGTGGATGTTCCCGGCGACCTGGCCGGGACGGTGATCGAGTACGCTGCCACGCGCAAGGGTGAGATGGTCAAGATGGACCAGAAAGACTGCCGTACCCACCTTGAATTCCGCATCCCCAGCCGTGGGCTGATCGGTTTTCGCAGCAAAATGCTACGCGCCACCGCCGGCGAGATCGTCATGCACCACCGCTTCCACCAGTATGAGTATTTCAAGGGTTCGATTCCTGAACGGAACACCGGGAGCATCATTTCCATGCACGCCGGCAAGGCGGTTGCTTTCGCCCTGGACGGTCTGCAGGATCGCGGAACGTTCTTCATAGGGCCGGGGGAGCATCTGTACACCGGGCAGATCATCGGCGAGTACACCAAGGATGACGATCTTGTGGTCAACGCCCAAAAAGCCAAGCAACTGTCGAACATGCGCGCCAGTGGTACCGACCGGAAGATGAGAATTGCACCGCCGTTGAAGATGTCCATGGAGGAGACTCTTGAGTACCTTAACCGAGACGAATACGTGGAAATCACACCGTTGTCAATTCGTCTGCGGAAATCCATCCTGGACGAAAACGAGCGTAAGAAAGCCGCCAAGCGGGCGCGGTTGTCGGACGGGCTGGGAGGATAGCTTGCCCGAAAATATTTGCTTACCATGCGCATTGAGCTGACGCCTCCCGGCTGGGCCACTCATCTTTTCAGCGATCTGACGGATTGGAAGAAGGATCCGTTGCCGGTGGATCGGTTGGAGCCGTTTGATCTGCCGGATGACGCCTACTTCGAATACGCCTGGCAGGATGGTTCGGGAGCGTTGCGGCCTGATCCGGGCAATCACTCTCCCCGGCTGAATCCTTGGTTGGAGTTTGCCTGCAACATCACAGGTCCTCAATATCGACCCGATCCGGATGGGGAAGTGGGCCGCCAACGGCCGCGGGGACGACTCATGAGGTTGACCCTGGATTCCAGGATTCTAAAACAATCGCGAAGCCTGTTGGTTTATTCGCCTCCGGGAATGGCTGAGGCTGCCCTACCGCACATCCTGTTCCAGGACGGCAAGGCCTACTATGGCTGGGGGAAGGCACCGCAGATTCTGGACCGGCTTCTGGCGGCTGGGGTCGTGGGGCCGGCGCACCTGGTTTTCGTTCCGTCCGTAGCCCGGACCAAAGAATATGCTTTCAATTCCTCGTATCGCGAATTCCTGATCAATGAAGTATTGCCTTTCGTGGAAGACCGCGTTCCCTGTGATGGCCGACGTACTGCTTGGGGAGCCAGTCTCGGGGGTTTACTCGCTGCCCAGTTGGCCCATCAAGAGCCGGAATTGTTCCAAACCGTGGTGACCCAATCCGGTGCATTCCTCTTTTCCGAGGATATGGATCTGAATTATCCATTTTCAGGGAACGAATCCTTTCTGGCCTCTGTATACGACTCGGTTCAGAGGCCGATCCGCTGGCATTTTCAGTGCGGGTCCCTGGAATGGCTTCTGTCCAGTAACCGGAGATTGGCCGATGCATTGGGTAATAAAGGGTCCGTGGCATCGCTGAACATCAGGAATGCCGGGCATAATTGGGTGAATTGGCGTAACGGAATGTCGGACGGTTTTCGGTTTGCCTTGGCGGACTCTTCATGACCAAGGCCAGGCCGACCTTAAATGCAATCCGAAAGATGGGAATCGTTGTTTGCAAAATGGTTCTTCTAATCACACCTTTGTTGTCTGGATTTGTTTGAAAATCAGACTAATGAAGTACTTCGACAACAATTTTCAGCACGGGGAGGCTGACATGCGCAACGTTTCGATTCTACTGGTTTCCATCATGATTCTGCTCCTGGCGGGGACCGCAATGGCAGATCAGAAGGTCTATGGCAAGGGTGTTTCCGGCAAGGAACTCAATGTGATCAGCGAGATCCTGGCTGATCCTGACGTCTTCATCGGCCAGACGGTTCGAGTCAAGGGAATCGCTGTTGCCGGTTGTGCCCATCGTGGCTGCTGGCTCAACATCGCCTCGGATAAGGAAGGCCAGACGATTCGGCTGCAGGTCAAGGATGGGGAAATCGTTTTCCCTCCGGAAATCATTGGCGAAACCGTGATCGCAGAAGGCGTTTGGACTGCCAATCAGTACACACTGGAGCAGACCAAGGCCATGTGTGCCGCCGAGGCACGCAAAGAGGGCAAGGAATACAACCCCGAGGAAGTAATCACTTGCAAGACGGCTTATCAGATCAGCGGCACAGGTGTCCTGGTCGTCAAGAAATAGCGGTCACCCATGAAAAAATTTCGCAAGGTGTGCCGATGGCTGCATCGGGAAGCCGGCTTCCTGGCAGTGGGTCTTACGCTCGTATACGCGATCAGCGGTATCGCCATCAACCATGCCCACCATTGGGACGCAAATTATTCGCGGACCGAGGAGGTTCTGCAGATTGAGCCGGTGGGGATTCTTCCCACGGCCGAGGCAGAGCCTCTGGTGCTGGATCGACTGGGTATTACCATTCCGGTCAAGGGGATTTGGCGGGATTCCGAAACCTTGCTCCAGATTTTTCTGGATGGTGTCCAGTACGACGTGAATCTGGAGTCTGGTCGGGTTATCCGGCAAGGCTTTGCCAAGCGTCCCCTTTTGTACGATGTGAATTTCATGCACCTGAATAGCGGGAAGAAGATTTGGACCGTGATCGCCGACACCTATGCGGGAATCCTGATCCTGCTGGCGCTCACGGGAATTTTCCTGGTGAAGGGACGCAAGGGTTTGTCGGGCAGGGGTGGTGTGACCATGGCTCTGGGAGTGGTACTGCCAGTCGTCTATGCGGTTCTGATCCGGATCCAGTAATGGGAAGTGGGCCTGGCTCCTACAAACAAACGGCCCTCCGGAAATACCGGAGGGCCGTTTGAGTTTTATCCACTTATCAAGCTAGTCTTCGTACGGCATAGGCGGAGAATAGCCCAGAAGTCGGGCGTAGACGGCAAGGGATCCACGATGATGAGCCGTATGCTCGACGATGGCTCCCACGATGGCTGCCCGGGGCTCTCCGGCCATGATCGGTCCGGGAGGGATGGGAGTCATCAATTCTTCCTGGGTCTTGGACTCCAGGATGGCTGCGGCGTTGTCCACCGCTTTGGCCAGGAAGATGAATGCATCCTTCAAGGATGTGTAATTTCTGATGGTTGTCTGGTGAGCCCCGAAATCCAGATCAAATCCCTCGGACCGGAAGCCGCCCTCCATGAACCAATCGATGGTCTTGGCGACGTGGGCTACCTGTTGGGCGACTGTGAATTGTCCAGGATCGGGCGCGTAACCGGA
Source organism: Gemmatimonadales bacterium (assembly GCA_019038745.1). Classification (GTDB taxonomy): domain Bacteria; phylum Krumholzibacteriota; class Krumholzibacteriia; order LZORAL124-64-63; family LZORAL124-64-63; genus JANTGJ01. Next base: position 41,200 of record JAHOYV010000071.1, on the reverse strand, counting down.
GTCTTCTTCCTTGAAAACACTGCACGTGCGACTGAAGAACAAGAGCGCCTGCTTGATTGGGGCAGCGAAGGCATTGTCGGCCATGTCATCTCCTCCATGCGGTGAATAAACCACCGATTATTCCCAAAGGTCCGGTTCCAGACCGGATTGATTACACTGATTGTCCAACAGCTTGCAGGTATTTGCAATGGGTTTTTGACTGGTTCGTCCGGAGGTATACAACCTCTACGACGGTAGTGGGGATCTTCTTTCAGCAGGGGCTGTCTGCAGGGGCTTGACTCGGTTGGTCGTGCCGTCTAGCTTATGCGGACCGGGCTTGGAATCGAAGCCTTGGTCTATATCGTAATACGCTCCAGGGTTTCTTTCTTCAGCCAGATACCGGCAGGTTTCATCATGGGCATTGTCATTGGGATTCGCCGGGAAGACAAGAACGAGTGGGAGCGACGTGTGCCGCTCGTCCCAGCCGATCTGGGAGATTCCAAGCTGGGGCCCGATCTGGAATTCATTGCTCAGCCTTCTGCCATTCGCATTTTCAAAGACGAAGAATACCGGGAGGCTGGAATCTCGGTGTCAGAGGACCTCGGACCGGCGGACGTGATCATGGCCGTGAAGGAAGTCCCGATTCCGCTGTTGCAGGAAAATAAGGTCTACTTCTTCTTCTCCCACACCGTTAAGGGGCAGGATTACAATATGCCGCTGCTGCGGCGTCTGCTCGATCTCAAGGCCACCCTCATCGACTATGAGCGGATCGTCGACGAAAAAGGCCGCCGTCTGATTTTCTTCAGCTTACACGCCGGATACGCGGGAATGATCGACAGCCTTTATTGTCTCGGCCTCCGTTTCGCGCACCTGGGCCGATCAACCCCGTTGTTGGAGATCAAGCCTACCCACGAATACGGAAGCCTGGAGGAGGCCAAAGGTCATTTGCGAGCCCTGGGTGATAGGATCGCCACCGAAGGGCTGGGGGACAGGACAAAACCGGTGATTATGGGAATAGCCGGGTACGGGAATGTCTCCCGGGGGTGTCAGGAAATACTGGACTGTCTGCCTGTCAGGGAGATTCCGGTTTGCGATCTGGCTGCCGCAGCCGATTCCACGGTCGAAGAAGTCGGTCCTCTGTTGAAGGTCGTTTTCAAGGAAGAGGACATGGTCTCGCCCCGCTCGAAACAGGCCCAGTTCGTATTGCAGGATTATTACCAGCACCCGGAAAACTATCGAGGCCGATTCGAGGATTATCTACCCCATATGGACCTGTTGATGAACACGATCTACTGGGAGGACAAGTATCCCCGCCTGGTGACCCGCAAGTGGGCGAGGGCGAATTACGGGTCTGGAAAATCGCCTCGCCTACAGGTCATCGGGGATATCAGTTGTGATATCGGAGGCAGTATTGAGCTGACGGTGAAGGCTCCCATGCCCGACAAGCCCTGCTTCAATTTCGATCCAGTCTCCCAGACCGTGCAGGACGGGGTGGAAGGCGATGGACCAGTGATCATGGCGGTGGACAATCTGCCTTGTGAGCTGCCCCGGGAATCCTCGGAACATTTCAGTAGTGTTCTGAGGGAAATGTTACCTGATCTGGCCGTCGTGGATTTCACGTCCAATTTCGGGAGTTTGAACCTGCCTTCACATCTTAAGAAGGCGATCGTCACTCACAAGGGTGAACTTGCGCCCGGCTACCGTTACCTCCAGGAGTTCCTGGACAAAGCCGGAAATTAAAGAACCTGGCCGGGATGGATGAGTACCTTTCAATCCGGCTTTATCAGGGCTGACTGGAGGATGGGATGAAGAAGATTCTGATTCTTGGAGCAGGCATGGTGGCCGGTCCGTTGATCCGTTACCTGCTGAAGCGCGGCTATCAGCTCACCGTGACCAGCCTCGTTGTCGAGGATGCGGTAAAACTTCTGGGTGGGGATCCCCACGGCCAGGCCATGAATCTGGATCTGGCCGACCAGGAGTCGCTGTCCCGCCTGGTGGGGGAGCACGATCTGGTAATAAGCCTGGTGCCTTACACGTTCCACCCCATGGTCGCCAAACACTGTCTGGAGCAGGGCCGAAATCTGGTCACAGCCTCCTACGTTTCCCCCGAAATGCAGGCTTTGGATGCCGAGGCCCGGCAAAAAGGGCTGATCTTTTTGAACGAGATCGGTCTGGATCCCGGCATCGACCACATGTCGGCCATGCGGATAATCGACGATGTCCATCGACGGGGCGGAAAGATCCGCCATTTTCGCTCCTACTGTGGGGGCCTGCCGGCTCCAGAGGCAAATGACAATCCTTTCGGTTACAAGTTCTCGTGGGCGCCGCGCGGGGTCCTGTTGGCCAGCCGCAGCGGAGCCAGCTATTGGAATGACAATCACATAGTCGAAGTGGCTCCGAAGCGCCTGTTCCGAAACATGAGTTTGTTGCAGGTGCCGGGCGCCGGCGATTTTGAGGCCTATCCGAACCGGGACTCCCTGATGTACCGCGAGATTTATAATCTGGGGGAGGAAGTACAGTCTGTATTCCGGGGCACCCTGCGCTACATCGGGTGGTGCAATTCGATGTATCATTATGTGGAATTGGGGTTATTGGACACTGAGCCCCGCGACAGCAAGGACATGACCTGTGCGGACTATATGAGGAGTTTGCTGGACGCGGGTCCGGACGAGGATCTGCGTGTGGTCGCGGCCAATCGGATGGGTCTTCCCGCCGACTGTCTGCCGCCCTGGAATTTGCACTGGCTGGGTGTTTTTTCACGTCGGCCGGTGGGGTGTGACAAGATTTCTCCCTTGGATTTCCTGGGTGATATCATGGAGGAAAAGTTGGCCTACCGACCTGGTGAACGGGATATGGTAGTGCTCTTCCACGAGTTCAAGGCCTGGTTCGAAGCCGACAACCATTACGAGCGGTTGACCTCGACCCTGGTCGATTACGGAGTGCGCTACGGGGACAGTTCCATGTCGCGAACCGTGTCCCTGCCCGCGGCCATTGCCGCCCGGCTCATTTTGGAGGAAAAACTTACCCGGACCGGGGTGCTGAGGCCGGTATTGCCGGAGATCTACAACCCGGTTCTGGACGAACTGGCTGAATTGGATATCGAGTGCAAGGATGAAATAACGGCTTACTAGTCGGGACGATCATGTGACGTCCGGCGGTGGCCCCCAAACAAGTAGAGGAGCGCCTATAATGGCCAAGAAGAAAGACATGATAAGCAAGGCTCGAATCTTTCGGGCTCTGGGTTTGAAGTCCCGGATGAAGGGTGCCAACTACGGAGGCGAATGGTTTGCCGACAGCAAGGATTTCATCACTTCCTTCAACCCCACCAACGGTGAGGTGCTGGCCCGGATCGAGCAGGCCAGTAGCCGGGATTATGACCAGGTCATGAAGCAGGCCCGGAAGGCCTTTGTGGCCTGGCGCGAGATCCCAGCCCCGCAGCGGGGTGAAGTAGTTCGCCAGGTTGGGGAGGCTCTGCGCGCCAAGAAAGAGATGCTGGGAGCCCTGGTCAGCCTGGAGATGGGCAAGATCTACACCGAGGGACTTGGAGAAGTGCAGGAGATGATCGACATCTGCGACTTCGCCGTGGGTCTGAGCCGGAACCTGAGCGGGCCGACGCTGCAGAGTGAACGTCCCAAGCACCGGATGATGGAACAGTGGCATCCTCTGGGTGTCATCGGGGTAATCAGCGCCTTCAATTTTCCGGTCGCGGTTTGGGCCTGGAATACGGCTCTGGCCTGGGTTTGCGGGGATTCCACCCTGTGGAAGCCCTCCAGCAAAACACCGCTGTGCGCCATCGCCTGCCAGAACATCGTCAATGAGGTTTTTGCGGCCAATGGCCTTCCGTCCGGTCTCAGCTGTGTAACCATAGGGCGCGGCGCTACGATCGGGGAGAAGCTGATAAACGACCCGCACATCCCCATGGTCAGCGCCACGGGATCGACGCGGATGGGCAAACGGATCGGCGGCGTAGTCGGTGCAAGGCTGGGTCGGACGATCCTGGAGCTGGGTGGCAACAACGCCATCATCATCTCGGAAAAAGCCGACCTGACCGGAGCCCTGGCCAGCGCCTTCTTCGGCGCTGTGGGTACTGCGGGACAGCGTTGTACCTCCACCCGGCGGTTGATCATCCAGGAAAAGGTGTATGATGGTTTCGTCAAGAAAATGATAGCCAACTACAAGAAGGTGAACATCGGCGATCCCCTGGACGGCAGGACTCTCATGGGCCCGTTGATCGACGAAGGCGCAGTGACGGATTACGAGAATGCCATTGCCGCAGCCAAGGAGCAGGGCGGTAAATTGCTGTACGGCGGCAAGGTGCTCAAACCATTCGGAGCGGCCACCTTCGTTCAGCCTACGATCATCGAGATCGACAACAAGGCGGCCATCGTGCAGAGCGAGACCTTCGCGCCGATTTTGTACGTCATGAAGTACAAGAAACTGGATCAGGCCTTCAAGCTGCACAACGGTGTTCCCCAGGGTCTCAGTTCGGCCATCTACACGGACAGCGTGAACGAAGGCGAAGCCTTCCTCAGCTTCCTGGGTAGCGACTGTGGCATCGCCAACATCAACATCGGCACCAGTGGCGCCGAGATCGGCGGGGCCTTCGGTGGTGAGAAGGAAACCGGTGGAGGCCGGGAATCCGGATCCGACGCGTGGAAATTGTACATGCGCCGTCAGACCAATACCATCAACTGGGGTGGAGAGGTTCACTTGGCCCAAGGGGTGGAGTTCCAAGCCTGATGTAATGGGGATTTTGGTCTCTGTTAAAGATGTAAAGAGCCGGTTGCTTACCGGTTCTTTACATCTTATTTAAATAAATCCAGATTTGATGAAATAATTTGATTTTAGCAATCTTTACGTTGGAAAATGGCTTGCAATTAGGCTCAGGATATGCCTATAATAAGTCAATGTCTTAATGGGGGAGTGTCTGACACTGGGGGAAATATTATGAATAATAGGTTACTGCTTTCAGTTTTGCTGATTTCTTCTTTGCTCTTTGCTCCGTCGGCTCTACTAGCTGAATCCTACCTTTCGGGTACAATTTCGGCTGAATCAAGTGGTGGGAATGAACTAGGGGCCTGGAAGTACACGTTGCACGTGGTGTGGGATACCGGAACCTTGTTCGGACTCAGTCACGTGGACCTGATCATTGACGATGGTACACATTGCGAATGCGATGAGCTTGGAGACGCCATCGCCTGGGATACTCCTGCCGGATACTTGATGGGTGAAGAGGGCGACTGTCAGATGGGCTTGGACAAAGAACTCAATTGCATGGGTGATCCCAGCATCGGGGTCTTAAGTCCCTTATTCAAATTTGAACCCAACGAAGGTCCGGATTGCCATGCCGGGCCGGTAGGGGAACTGACGATCATTTTCTTCTCGGACTATTCTCCGGCTCCCATCGCCGACCCCAATCTCTTCCTGGTCGACAAGTATTCACAGTATTCGGAATTCGGGATGGTCACCGGATTTTTCCCCGGCCTGCCCTGCGATCCCGTCTCGAGCAAAACCTTGCATTGGGGTGGTTTGAAGGCGGTTTACCGCTGATCATTGCCGCTTGAAGGTTGAATTACGGAGGCGGACTTTCCGCCTCCGTTCTCTTTCCCCGGAAGCCAAAGCCAACAGCGATTTCCTCTGGCGGAGCGCCGGACGATGGTTTAACCTTGCGCCCATGAATGAATTCCAAGCCGGCAGTTCACCAGCCGAGAATGACGGGCGCTTCAGCGGTTTCGGTCATTTGATGCCCCATCGCGTCCAGGAGATTCTCCTGGTCGCCAGCATGTACGATGCCTTCACTCTTGAGGAAGGCGGGCGGCTGACCGAGATGCTGCTCAGCGAGTATCGTGAACTGAACCTCAGCTTTCCACCCCACGTTACACGGGCTTCCACCGGTGAGGAAGCCCTGCAACTGATGGACTCCCGGCGTTTTGACCTGGTGATCACCATGACCCGGTTGGGGGACATGATCGCCTCGGAACTGGCTGGAGCCATCAAGAAGATCAATCCCGACCTGCCGGTGATGAACCTTGCCTTCAATCCCCGTGAACTGGCCCATCTGCAGGCCGCCGACAGGGACAGCAATATCGATCGGTACTTCCTCTGGTCGGGGGATAACCGCTTGCTGCTGGCAATCATAAAGCATTGCGAAGATGTGATGAACCTGGCGCACGACACCCGCTATGGTGATGTTCGCTGCATCCTCCTGATCGAGGATTCGATCCGTTTCTACTCTTCCTACTTGCCCATGCTCTACACCGAGGTTCTGGAACAAACCCAGAGTTTGATGGTCGAGGGCATTAACCTGAGCCACCGACTGCTGCGATTGCGCGCCCGTCCCAAGATTCTCCTGGCGACGACCTTCGAAGAGGCCTGGGATTTTTACCGGCAATACAAGGACTCGCTGCTGGGCGTAATCAGTGATGGAAAGTTCCCTTGGCTGGGCGTGGACCGGCAGGATGCGGGAGTGGAGTTCATTCGCCGGGTCAAGTATGTCGATCCCCACACGCCGGCGGTCCTTCAATCGACCAACAAGGATCTGGCTGAGATCGCAGCCCAGATCGGAGCGGGCTTCATCCACAAGAATTCCCGCAAACTGCTCAAGGAACTCCGGAATTTCATGCTCGCCAATTTCGGATTCGGAGATTTCATTTTCCGGACGCCCGGCGGGAAAGAGATCGGTCGTGCTCCCGATCTGAAAACTTTGGTGCGATTGCTCAAAACGGTTCCTTCCGAATCGATCCGACATCATGCCAGCAACGATCATTTTTCGAACTGGCTGAGGGCCCGCACCGAATTCGGGCTGGCATCGATGCTGCGTCCGCGCAAGGTGACCGAGTTCAAAAACGAGGAAGAGCTTCGCCAGTATCTTGTGGGGGCCATCAACCGATTCCGTACCGAAAGCAAGCGTGGAGTTGTGGCGGATTTTTCCCGCAGCCATTTCGACACCAGCAGTGCCTTCGTACGTATCGGAGGCGGCTCGCTCGGCGGCAAGGGTCGTGGCCTGGCCTTCATGAACTCCATCCTCCACCGTTACGGGGTCAACAACCGTTTCCCCGGCGTCAGCATCCAGGTGCCCCCGACTGCAGTAGTAGGCACCGATGTGTTCGACCAATTCATGCGGCAGAAGGATCTCCGGGAGCGAGTGCTGGGCGATACCCTGGACGATGAGGTCGTAGAACTGTTTCTGGATACCAAGCTGCCTCCGGATATCTACGATGACCTGCGGGCGTTCCTGGAGCAGGTCCGCTATCCTTTGGCCGTACGCTCGTCCAGTCTTCTGGAGGACAGCCAGTTCCAACCCTTCGCTGGTGTCTACTCCACCTACATGCTGGCCAACAACCACTCCGATCTGGATGTGCGGCTGGATCAGCTCTGCGACGCCATCAAGCTCGTTTACGCCTCGGCCTACGGACAGGCTGCCAAAAGTTACATTGAAGCGACCAGCAACCGCATCGAGGAGGAGAAAATGGCGGTTGTGATCCAACAGATGGTTGGGAGGCACTACGAGGGTTTCGATTATCCTCATTTTTCCGGAGTGGCCCACTCCTCGAATTTCTATCCCAGCGAGGGGATGGAACCCGAAGAAGGGGTGGTGGCCGTGGCACTTGGTCTGGGCAGGACGATCGTCGAGGGCGGGAAGACGCTGCGTTTCAACCCTGCTCACCCTGGTGTCCTGCCCCAGTTCGGAACGATCCAGGATTGGTTGAACAACAGCCAAAGACAGTTCTTTGCCATGGATGTCCGGGATCCGGATGCCTATCCCAAGGCCAAGGACGACTTCAACATGGTTTTGCTGGAGCTGGAGGATGCGGAGCGGCACGGTACCCTGGAGCCAATCGGTTCAGTCTATTCTTCGGAAAACGAGGCCATATACGATGGTATTCACCGGCCTGGAGCAAGATTGGTTTCCTTTGCCCACGTTTTGAAATCCGATCTTTTTCCGCTGGCTCCGATCATGAAACTACTGCTGGAATTGGGACGGCGAACCATGAGCGCCGAGGTGGAGATCGAATTCGCAGTAGTACTTGGCGACGGTAAATTGGTTCCTCACCAGTTCGGTTTCCTGCAGATTCGGCCCTTGGCGGCAGGGTACGAAACACCTGATATTCCAGCGGAGCTCATCAAAAGCAATGAAGCCGTGATGGCCACTGATTTAGCCCTGGGTAATGGAAAATATTCCGAGATAAGGGATGTTCTTTATGTTCCCCGTGACAAGTTCGACCGTGGACTGACGAGGGAAATAGCCCAAGAAATCGGCAAATTGAATCGGCACTTTGTGAACGAAGCAATTCCATATCTGCTGGTCGGACCCGGACGCTGGGGGTCCTCGGACCGATGGCTGGGAATTCCCGTACGTTGGGATGAGATTTCCGGGGCCCGGGTCATCGTGGAAACCGACCTGGATGATTTCAAGGTAACTCCCAGCCAAGGCTCGCATTTCTTTCAGAACCTGACCAGTTTTCAAATCGGCTACCTGACGATCAACGCGGGGAATCAGGGGAGCCGGATCGACTGGGACTGGCTTGACGAGCAACCGGGAGTGGATGAGGGAGAATTTCTGCGCCACATCCGCTTTGCCGAGCCTCTGACTGTCCTTATAGACGGACGAACGAGCTGCGGTGTCATTCTGCGGCCGGGAACCGAATTCGAGGTCGTGTTGCCCGGTTCCTGATTATCTGCCGATGAATTGACTTCCGGCTGGGGAGAATAATACCCGTGTTTTTCCGGTAATCGGCCGTGTTCCAAGACAAATGCCCCGCTACTTCAGTGGCGGGGTTTTTGCTTCTCCTTTCGGGCTCCTGGAAGGTTGAAATAATAAGATGCGCATATCACTTATTAATATAGTTGGTCGAGTCAGTGGGGCCAAGATAGGGCAAGGTCCTTTGTTATAAAGAGTTGATGCCAAGTTTGTTTCATCTTCTGCTTTTTCAGAACCCATGTTTTTTGGGCCGACTTAAATTTACTTGCATGGCCCTATGGCAGTTTCCACTTTTCCGGCAGACGGGTCCCGGCCCTTGGCCGGCCGATTGATAGAGGGATTGAAGCAAATCAAGGAGTACCGAAATGGCTCAGAATGTTGCTGCTTTCATGGAAAATGTGATCGCCAAGAATCCCGCCGAGAGGGAATTCCACCAGGCGGTTGAAGAAGTTGTTGAATCCATCTGGCCCGTTCTGGACAAACGTCCCGAATACCGCAAGGCCAAGATCCTCGAGCGTGTCGTCGAACCGGAGCGCGTTATCCTGTTTCGTGTTCCCTGGGTTGACGACAAGGGTGAAGTACAGGTGAACAGGGGCTTCCGTATCGAGATGAACAGCGCCATCGGTCCCTACAAGGGTGGGCTGCGGTTCCATCCCAGCGTGAACCTGGGCATCCTGAAGTTCCTGGCCTTCGAGCAGGTTTTCAAGAACAGCCTGACGACCCTGCCCATGGGCGGCGGCAAGGGCGGTTCGGACTTTGACCCCAAGGGCAAGAGTGATCTGGAAGTCATGCGTTTCACTCAGAGCTTCATGAGCGAACTCTTCCGTCACATCGGCGCGAACACCGACGTACCCGCCGGTGATATCGGCGTCGGCGGTCGGGAGATCGGCTACATGTTCGGTCAGTATAAAAGAATCCGTAACGAGTTCGTCGGTATCCTGACCGGCAAGGGCTTGAACTGGGGTGGCAGCCTTATTCGTCCCGAGGCCACCGGCTATGGTGCTGTATACTTTGCGGCCAACATGCTCAATACACGCAACGAGACCCTCGAAGGCAAGACCTGCCTGGTTTCCGGTTCCGGTAACGTGTCCCAGTACACCATCGAGAAATTGCTGGACCTGGGCGCCAAGCCCGTCACCTGCTCCGACAGCGGCGGCTTCATATACGACGAGGCTGGAATTGATCGCGAGAAGCTGGCTTTCATGATGGAGCTGAAGAACGTCAAGCGCGGCCGTATCAACGAGTACGCCGACAAGTTCAGCAGCGCCGTCTACACCGCCGTGGATCGTGACCTCGATCACAACCCGCTGTGGGATCACAAGGCTGATTGCGCCTTCCCCAGCGCCACGCAGAACGAGATCAACACCAAGGATGCAGGCAACCTGCTGAAGAACGGTGTTTACGTCGTCAGCGAGGGCGCCAACATGCCGACCGTTCCGGAGGGCGTGAACCAGTTCGTGGACGCCAAGATTCTCTACGGTCCCGGCAAGGCCGCCAACGCCGGTGGCGTGGCTGTCTCCGGTCTGGAAATGAGCCAGAACAGCCTGCGCTACAACTGGACCCGCGAGGAAGTGGACCAGAAGCTGCAGCGGATCATGGGCGACATTCATGACGCCAGTGCCAACGCGGCCGAAGAGTTCGGTACTCCCGGCAACTATGTCAACGGCGCCAACATTGCCGGCTTCCTGAAGATTGCCGACACGATGTTGGACCAGGGTGTTGTGTAGCGTTTGCTTCGATGATCGTGTGATTGATTTGCGGAATTGATCAGACTACAAGCGGGATGGCCGTTCGGCCGTCCCGCTTTTTCAGGTTCACTTCAAGGGGCCCCAGATTGGTGTTTCGGCAAGTTTGCTACAACCGGAGTGAGTCGTATTTCAGCCCCGCAGACTTGAACTCCTAGAACTCGATATCCCTACCTTGATTCTGGATTTGCAACCATTCAAGTAACGGTTGGTAGTAATCTACCATGCCTTGTGCCGAGATCGCCTCGCCAGTAGCCTGCCTCAGCACTTGGGCCCAGTCCCGGGTTGCGCCCGGTTCCATGATCGAGTGTAGAAGCATTCCCACCTTCCGGTTCCCCGCATAGTTGGCTTCACGTAGGCCCTGTTTCAGGATATCCCGGCAGATGAAGCTGTGCAGCTGATGCATGATAACCTCGGCGATCGCCTTGTCGTAGGCGCAGGCCGGTTCAAGATGCAAAAGGGGCAAGGCCGCCGGGTCACAGTATTCCTCCCCGCGTGACACTGCGGGTTTGAGCCCCTGGTATCGGCCCGCGTATTCCCAATAGCGTGTGTTGAACTGGTGGCGGGGCAGGTCTTCCTCGTACAGGTCATGCTCCCAGTGGGCCATGGTTCCGCTGAGGAAGGGAATCGAGACTACTGGACCAGTAAGGGCCTGGCTCATCAACCAACGGATTTCCTCGGGGGTCTCCTCCTTCGGAAGTACACCCACCTCTTCCAGATAGGGGATTTGGCGCGCGGCCAAGCTTCCCAGGGCTCCCAGGGCCAAGGGAAGTGCTCGACTTCCTCCTCGGCGTAGGACCGGTGGTATCTCAGGTCGGCTGTAGGCCAGTTGGTAATAGACAATCCCCAATTGCTGATGCGCGGTCATGAAGGAGGCAAAGTCCCTTTGAAGATGCAAAAGGGAGCGGGCATCCTGGGCAAGGTCCAGGTGGAGTGAAACGTCCAGGCTGCTTTTTTCGCGACGGGAATCGGCTCCAAGTAGGAAGAGGTCACTGCGGCCCCAGAAGGTCAGGGGAAGCGGATCGAACCCAAGGGATAAGTAGAAACGTTCAGCCTCTTCGATGATCCATTGGGGCTGAACATCCCGGAAGTGAGTGTCCATATCGGCGCTTTCGATGACTCCGGACCAGGTTTGTCCCCAGGGGTCGCTTAGCCAGTGGGCCGGGATGCGGCGGGACGGGTCGGCTCCGTAACGCCGTGCCAATTCGTGTTTCACCCAACAATGAAGCTGGAGATAAAGGGGTTCGATGCCGGTGGTGAATTCATCCATCAGTCGGATCAGTTCCGGGCCCGTCAAATCGTAATCGGCAGCCTTGAGGCTGAAAAAGGAGGAGTAGCCCATTTTTCGGGCCTGAGCGTTGCGAAGCTCCCGCAACTCCAAAACTCCATCCTTCAGGTTGGGGCCGACGGCCAAGCGACTTTCCCAGAGTGCCCGACGGTCGGCCGTGTCCCGACGGGCGGTCATCAAGGGGTCCACCTTCCCCAGGGAACCACCAGGATCAGTCTGTCCGGTGGCTGCGTACAGAAAGGTTTCCATGGATCCCAGAATTGCGATTGCCTTGGCAGATAGAGCGGCAGCTTCGCCGTTGCCTGCTGCCGGTGTGTGGGAGGCCAACTGCCAGGCTTTTTCGATCTGGCGATCCTGCAGGTCGTTCAGGTCCATCCGGTTTCGGTACAAACCAAGTTTGCGGACAATGGTATCGCTACCCGTGAAATCGGCCAGGCGGGTTTTGGCTTCCCGGCTGGCGGTGGAATTTTCGGGATTGATCAGGGTCCGTGAAGTCCAGTCAGCCGTAGCGGCATCGGTCCACAGTGAGCGGTAGGTGGCATTGTACTGGGCCAGGAAATCGGCGATTTCGTCCGGGCTGTCCTTAGCCGCCTCATCACTGGTGGATTCTCGTGTGTCCCCGCCGGGGTTGGTGAACCCGCAGCCTGGGAAATCGGGATTCAGGAAGAAAATGGTCATCAGGCCGGCGGCTAACAGGGTCATGCCCAGACCGGCGATGGTGCGAACCTTCATCCAGCATTCCTCCAGGAAAAGACGAGGTTGCCATCGGAGTTACCGATAACTCGACGGCGTGCAAGCATCCGATTCCATCAGTTGGTAACCGGAGCGATGGTTGTACTCGGGTCAAATGTGCCATAGACTTGCAAGGTAGGGAAGGAAAGAACCGGGAAGGAAAGAACATGGACCGTCCGCCCACAACGAACCGCCGCCCCCTAGTGGTCAATTCCCACCGCAAGCGGTCAGTGAGGATTTGGATCATTCCCCTTATCGGCATCCTGGTCGTGATATATTTTCTGCCCAGGTTGTTGACCCTGTTGGAGGGCTGACCTGGATTTATTCGGATTTTCCTTTGCGCCTGAGGCGAATTACGACGAGCAGAGTGATCAGTGTAATCGCCAGCGCCAGCAGGGGAATAGGCACCGGGTTGCGTCGGGCCTGACTTCCGGATGTATCTTCTTGCTTCGAAGCCCGGGAGACGGAGTCGGAGTCGCTGAAGAGATTACTCTCCGGTGCCGGCGGTGGATTGGAATCCACCCGGATCACAACTTCGCGACCGGCTTCCAGCTCTGGGCCGATGAAGCGGCGTAGATCGGACGATGAATGGTCCGGGTCCGGCTCCAATTCAAAACACTGGAATTCCAGGTGAGGGGGTGAGCCCAGCAGACTCCAGGACTCGATGGGTAGATTGCTCCCCACTGGGATCTCCAGGTCCGGTTGCCACTCCATCTTGGCCTGGATGTGGATTCGGTTGATGCCGGGGACCAGGGGAATCTTCAACCCGAGGCGGTTGTTGCCGATTATTCTGGTTTCTATAAGTGTTCTGTCCGGACCCCGATGATACGCCGCCTCGATTCCGGTCGCCGCCGAGGGAAACATCAGTTCAAAGGTGGCGGTGTTGTCGACAACGGTGGTCTGGGGTATGATGCGGTTGTCAATCTGAAGAATGTATTCCAGGTTTGCCAGGCTTCCCTGCTTTTTGAGGATGACGTTCAAGCCGGAAACAACGACACCGTGGGTCTCCGTGGTAGTGGAAAAGACGTGGATCGTATTTGTGTCCTGGTCGATGAAGCGACCACGGAATTCCCAGAAATAGGGGACTTCCTGGAACCAGGCGGTGACCACGTAGGCCCGCGCGTCCACCAAATGAACACCGCCGATTGTGAATACTGATGCAATAGGATCCGTGTCGGCAACTTCGTCCATGGTCATAGTGGATTCCTGCAGGAGCAGGCGATCGAGGGTACATGGTTGCCCGGTTGTGCCGTTGATGCTCCGGAAAGTTATGTCGGAGGGTTCAGCTCCTGCCGCCACTCCAGTGGAGGACCAAAGGGCCAGGTACAGTATGGTCGACAAGAACAGGGTCTGGGCGATAGGGACGGAATTATTGGCCTGCTTGAATTTCCTGGACATGGGTTCTCCCTGATGGTCTTCCGGCCGTCGCCGGTGGTTGCTTGAGTTCCCAGAGCACTTCCGGTAGATTCTTTGCAGAGTATAGTCCACTTTTGTGTCAGATCAACCAAGGGTTGTCCTGGCCGGAAGGAATATTGATGAGTAAAAAAACTAATGGTTTGTCCCTTTCGCTCTCCGGATTCCTGGTTGCTGCCGTCTTGTTGGTCGGAGTGGCCGTCACTCGGGGGCAATCCGTCCTGGGTGAGGAGTGGGCCCGGCAGGGAAATTCACTCGAGGCGGGGGAGTCTTTTCAGTTCCGGGTGGGATACGACGAGATTCCTGTCCGTCGGTGGAACCTGACTGTTGACGGTGGCGCGCTTAGTTGTGATGTGAGCGTGTTGCGGGTGCTGGGTGAAGAACTGATCTACTACAAGACAAGGGAGTCCCTCCACGAGGTTTCCATCCCATGGGGACTGGACGAAGAGATAATGGTGGTTGTCACCAATCGGGACCTTGGCGGATCCTTCCAGGTTTGCTTTCTGGGTCCGCCCAGGGAAGAGATCCAAGCTTCTTACAGTTACGAAGTGAACCGAGCGTTGGAAAACTTTGCAGCCGGCAAAAATATCATGGCCGAAGAAGCCTGTCGAAAGGCCCTGAAACGGGATTCCAACGATTGGGTCGCCAAGGTGTTGTTGGCCGGGTTCCTGCGGAATCAGCAGTTCTACGAGCAGGCAGCCGTTTTGGTTGACGAGGCCCTGGCCGGGGGGGTGTCGGGCAATATCCTGGAGTTGGCGGAAAGTCTGCAATCGGAATTGATAATTCTGAGGGCCCCCTTGCCCGAGTCCGTATTGGATGGAGTGGAACTTGCTCACAAGTTCCTGGATGATGGGAATGGGCAGGAGGCTCTGGATGTTTGCGAAAAGATCCTTGACGGTAAATTGGAATTGGATGGGCCTTCGCGAGGCAAATTCCTGACTCTAAAGGGACGAGCCATGGAACTGTTGGGTCGGAACTTTGCAGCAGTGGATGCCTATACGGGGGCCTTGTCCTTTACTCGTTCCAAGGCAGGCAAGGCGGTTGTATATTTTCACATGGGGCAGCTCTTTCAGCAGATGGACAATCTTGCCCAAGCTCGGGGCTCTTTCACGATTGCCCTGGAGTACGGGTTGCCCAGTGGTTTGGAACTCCAGGCTCGTGAGGCCTTGAAGGGTATCGGAGAGGAACTGAAGGCCGATCGTTGACCTTCGCTCAAAGCAGAGGATTGACTCGTGAAAATTCGCTCGGATTGTATTCACTTCAAGGGACACGTGCCCTGTACTCCGCATAAGCTGCGGGGTGTGCACTGTGAGGATTGTCGGGAGTTTCGGAAGCGTAGTGGCCGCATTCTGATGATCAAGCTGGGGGCAGCAGGTGATGTGGTCCGCACCACGCCCCTACTGGGCCCGCTGCGGGAAAAATTTCCCGATCACGCGCTGACCTGGGTAACGGAATTCCCGGAGCTGCTGCCTGGGATCGTGGATGATCCACTGCGCTGGGACACCAATGCAGTACTTCTTTTGCGTCATCTTCGCTTCGATCTGCTGATCAATCTGGACAAGGATCGCCAGGCTTGTGCCCTGGCCAAGGAAGTCAGTGCCACTCGCAAAATCGGTTTTACACTGGGGTCGGACGGGGTCAGTGCGCCGATCCTGGCCGGAGCGACTCCGGAGATGGCCGAAGCCGTTACGGCAAAACTCCATACCGGGTTGTTCGACGATGTGAACCAGGCCTGCCGGCTTTCCTACCTGCAGGAGATCTTTGCCATCTGCGGGTTCGAATTTAGCGGACAGGAATATGTTCTGGATCGACCCGAGCCGGCGCCGGAGTTCGATCTTCCCTCCGGCAAGGCGGTTATCGGCTTGAACACCGGGTGCGGGGGGCGATGGACAAGCCGTCTATGGCCCGAGAAGTACTGGCGCGAATTGGCGACGAATCTGGGGCGTGCCGGCTTCGCCGTGGTGTTGCTGGGGGGACCGCAGGAGGATGAAAAAAATATTCGGCTGGCTGCGGCCACCGGAGCGTGTTATCCGGGTCACTTCGATCTGAAAACTTTCATTGGTCTGATGGATCGTTGCGATCTGGTGGTCTCGGCCGTGACAATGGCCATGCATCTGGCCCTGGGCCTGGGCAAGCGGCTTGTATTGCTTAACAACATCTTCAATCCCTACGAGTTCGAGCTCTATGGGCGGGGTGTCATCCTGGCGCCCGAACAAAAGTGCAGCTGTTTTTTCCAACCGCGTTGCACGGCCTCGGAATTCTGTTTGGAAACGCTACATCCGGAGACGGTTATGGAAGCGGTGAACAACCTCTTGAGTGGCTCATGAAGCTCTCATTTCTGGGACCGGCCCCTCCGTTTCGTGGAGGGATCGTGACCTACATCGCCATGCTGTCCCGAACTCTGGCAGGGCGTGGGCACACGGTTTTCTGGGCGTCTTTCCGCAAGCAGTACCCGAAGTTCCTGTTTCCGGGCACGGAGCAGGAAGGCGAATGCGCCGCCTGGCTGGATTTACCCAACTCGCCGCGTTTCGTGCCCTGGTCGCCGTTGAGTTGGTGGAGAACGGCCCGAGACCTGAAACGGGAGGCTCCCGACGCGGTAGTCATCAAGTACTGGATCCCCTTTTTCGCGCCGGGATTTTTTGTCGTAACCTGGTTGTTGCGCCGTCGCACGCAAATCCGGGTAATCTACCTGCTCGACAACGTCATTTCCCACGAGAAGTATCCCTTCGGAATGTTTTTGACCCGGCTGGCCCTGCGCCAGGGGCATGGATTCATCGCCCAGAGCGAACAGGTTCGACGGGATCTTTTCGAAGTGCTACCAAAGACAAATCCGGCTATGGTTGTTACTTCACCACACCCTGTTTATGATTTTGGCGAACCTGGTAAGTCAAGAATTACCAAGTCACAAGCCCGCAGGGAGTTGGGATTGGCCGAGGAAGGTCTCATCGTCCTGTTCTTCGGATTCATCAAACCCTACAAGGGTGTGGATGTTTTGATCGACGCGGCCGGACCCTTGCAGCAGGAGTTCGGGGAGGACGGATTGAGTATCCTGATAGTGGGCGACATCTATGGCGAAAAACAACCTTATCTGGACCGAATCGCCGCCAGTGGGGGCTCTGAAATTGTGCAATTGATCGACGGTTTCGTGCCTGACGAGACGGTGGAGAAATATTTCCTGGCCGCCGACCTGGCCGTCTTGCCTTATGTTTCGGCTACTCAGAGCGGGATTGTCCAGATCGCCTATAACTATGACTTACCGGTGGTGACTACGGACGTTGGGGGCTTACCGGAGGTGGTGCACGATGAAAGGACCGGGTTCATCGTTCCACCCCGGGACAGCAGAGCTCTGGCCACGGCGGTTACCCGTTATTTCAGAGAAGATCGTGCTGCCGAGTTTGCCGCAGCTGTCAGGATTGAAAAGAAGCAATATTCCTGGGAGCGGATGGCTGAAGCGGTCGAGCAGTTGGCCGGTGGTAATGCCGAGCCTGCCGAAAAGGCGGAGAAAGGTCTCCAGCGATGAGCAAGAAGCCTTCCTGTTTCGATAGGGAAAGTCTGGTGTGGCAGCTGGATGCTGGAAGCATCGTGCCGCTTGCGGAGGACAACTGGAACGATTTGGCTTCCAGTTTCAAAACAGTAGAGGAAATCTCCACCGAGATGTCCGGTTCGATTCTGCTGATACGGAGGCCTTTGCCCGCCGGTGGTCGGCGCCTGGGTTGGGCGCTGGTAGAGGAACCAGAACCGAAAATCCGTGTTGTCCGCCCCCTGGCCGACGAGAAGGAAGCCCGAGCCCTGATCGCCGACCGCCTGGCTGCCTACGAACGGATGTGGGACGGCTGAGGCGGCTGCAAGCCTGATTACTACAACTGACCGGGAGTCGGTTTTCGTGACATTTAAAGTTGAAACGGGACTGGACAGGCTAGCTACGGATTGCTTTGCCCTGTTGAAGGGACAGCGCGTGGGCCTGCTGTTGCATCCGGCTTCGGTGGATCATTCTCTAAGGCCGGTCCGGGAATTGATGCTGGCCACCGATTCGGTGGATCTGCGCGCCCTATTCGGGCCCCAACACGGGCTGTTGGGCCAAACCCAGGACAACATGATTGAGTGGGAGGGCTATACCGATCCGGATTCCGGTTTGCCCGTTTTCTCCCTCTACGGCAAGCATCGGAAACCCACGTCCGAGATGCTGGCTCATTTCGACACACTGGTCATCGATCTGCAGGATGTAGGGGCCCGTTATTACACTTTCATCTGGACAATGTTGCTAAGTATGGAAGCTTGCGCCGAAGCCGGCAAACGGGTTGTTGTCCTGGATCGTCCCAATCCCATCGGTGGGTTGGCGGTCGAGGGTACAGTGCTGGAACCGGGTTTCGAGTCCTTCGTGGGCCTGGCTCCAATCCCGATGCGGCATGGGCTGACCATCGGGGAATTGGCTGGGTTTTTTGCCCGCTACCGCGGTTTGGACCTGGATCTGGAAATTGTTTTGTTGCAGGGCTGGCGGCGGGCCATGGATTTCGCTGCTACGGATTTGCCTTGGGTATTGCCCTCGCCGAACATGCCCACCCTCGATACCGCATTTGTTTATCCTGGTGGCTGTTTGCTTGAAGGTACTGAGCTGTCCGAGGGACGCGGTACTACTCGTCCTTTCGAGATCATGGGTGCTCCCTATATCGTTCCGCAGGTTTTGATGTCCGAGTTGGAGGGCACGCATCTGCCCGGTGTCCAATTCCGCCCTCTGCAATTCGAGCCTACTTTTCACAAATTCGCGGGCGAGGTTTGCGGTGGGCTTCAGGTTCATGTCTCGGACCGGGATTCGTTCCTGCCGGTAGCTACATATACTGCGATAATCGGCGCAGTGTCCCGGCTCTGGCCCGACCATTTTTCCTGGAAACAGCCGCCATACGAGTACGAGAAAGAGAAACTGCCCATCGATATTTTGGCTGGGGGCGAGATGTGGCGTCGCACAATCGATACTGCCGAGTCCATCGACGATTCGCTTCAGGAGATGCGGGCTGGTTGGAAAGTGCCGTTGGCGGCTTTTGCCGAGTCGGTGGCTGAATTTAGACGTTATGAGTAAGGGGCTGACGAGTGGTCGTGGACTAATGCGGGGGATGATCCTTGCCGCCGGCTATGGCACCCGCCTGGCTCCGATCACTGACCATATACCCAAGCCTTTGCTTCCTGTCGGCGACCGACCTTTGCTGGACCGGATCATTGCATCTTTCGATCGCGCCGGTGTATACGAACTGGCCGTCAACACTCATCACCTTGGCGATCAGATCATTGAATACCTGGGTCAGCGACCTGACGCCGACCGTTTCACATTGTTTCCCGAGACTGAAATTATGGGCACTGGCGGCGCTCTGGACGGGGCGCGGGAATTCCTGTCTCGAGGCGATTTTTTTCTCCTGCACAACGGCGATGTGCTGTGCGAAGTGGACTTTGTTGCCTTGGCAACCGAGCACCAATCCTCGGGGGCATTAGCGACAATTCTTCTGGTCGATTGGCCCGATGTTAATTCGGTTGTGATGGCCGAGGACGGCAGGGCGCTGAGCATCGCCGGCCAACCGGTTGGCGCTGCAGATCTTCCCGGCCGCAGGTTGACCTACGCCGGCGTGGGGGCCTTCTCGACTAGGCTGCTGGACGAAATCGGCCCCGGGTTTTCTTCCCTCATCGACCCGCTGATTAAGGCCATGAAGGCTGATCCCGATTGTGTGCGCGGATTCCATCGACCCGGAATCCGGTGGGATGATTTAGGCACTTTGCCGCGTTTGTTGCTAGGGCAACCGGAAAGTTTATCAAGGGACCTGAGGGAGGGCTTTCCGGTTGGTTCATCAGGTGGGGCCTCAGGTGTTCTTCCCGTTAGCCCAGCCCGCCTGGAACGCATTACCGGGCACGGGTCCGACCGTCGATTCTGGAGGATCCAGACCCGGAATTGGTCCGCCGTGGCGATGCAGAACCCGCCGGAAGATTCAGAGTTCAGGCGGCAGGTGGAAATTGGTGAATTTCTGAGGGCCCACGACTTGGGCGCGCCGGAAACCCTGTCCGTTCATGAAGATGAGCAGGTCCTTTTGACCGAGGATCTGGGCTCCGTACGGTTGTACGAAAAGGCTACTGACTCAGCTGTTGAAGCTGCTCCTTTCTACGATCAGGCTGTGGATAATTTGTTGCGTTTGCAGACGATCACTGAACGGGCGGCATCGGAGTGTCCCCTGGCCGTGGACCGTAGCCTGGACCACGCTGCCCTGCGGTGGGAGACGGGCTATTTCCGCGATCATTTCCTGACCGGGCACTTAAATTTGCTGCCGGAGTCGATTGAGGGGCTGGATGCGGAATTCGAAACGCTGGCCACAGTGGTTGCCTCGCAGCCACAGGTGCTGATACACCGGGATTTCCAAGCACAGAATATCCACGTTACCGCCGGAGCCATCCGGTTGGTGGATTTTCAGGGGATGCGGCTGGGACCGCTTGGTTACGACGCCGCCTCGCTGATTTTCGATCCCTACGTGGACCTGGGACCAGAAGAACGCTCTCGTCTATTGGATCGGTTCGCCGGTAGGTCCGGATCGGCGTTCGGGCTGCAGTCCCACGAAGTCAGGGCGATGGTCTTGAGTGCCGCCTTGCAGCGTCTCATGCAGGCTCTGGGAGCCTTCGGGTTTCTGGGCCACGTCAAGCAGAAGCATGAATTTCTGACCCACATTCCGGCGGGAGTGGCGCGGCTGGACGAGGTTCAGGAGCTCATCGACAATTGCGAACCGAATCGGTGGCTTTGATCTGCCAAATATGCGGTGGTCGGCAGTTCCTCTTTGAGTCCGGAAGACCATTTCACACTTCTCCATCAGAATGAATCTCCCGGAAAAACAACCTGTGTTATTCCCATTTTCTGTTACAGGAGTCTCTTTTCCCTTGGCTACCCTTACCAGCCTCCGTTACCTTCCCAGAAGATTTCTCCAGTCTGCGGCCAAGAGAAGCCGTAATTCGACTTCCTGCTCCTGAAGTTTCTGTCCGGACCAGTAAGCTGAGCTGGCGAAATTGATATTTGAACAAAGGCCGGCGCAAATGATTGGGCAAATGGTCAAGCAAATGGCAGAGGAAATGGCTGCGCAAATAACTGAAAATAACGACTTGTTTCCCCGTTCCAGCGGGGTTTTGCTGCACGTTACCTCCCTGCCTGGACAGGATGGAATCGGAGACTTGGGGGAATCGGCCCGCCGCTTTGTCGACTGGCTGGAGAAGTGCGGCCAGAGCCTGTGGCAGGTGTTGCCTCTGGGACCCACCAGTTATGGCGACTCTCCCTACCAGACCCTATCTGCCCTGGCCGGAAATCCGTTGTTGATCAGCCTTGATGACTTGGTTTTGGCCGGCTGGCTGTCGGCTGGAGATCTGAACCGGCGTCCTTCCTTCTCCGATGATCGAGTAGACTTCGGCCCGGTCATAGAGTGGAAATCCGATATGCTGGAGCGGGCTTGGCAGGGTTTTCAGGATTGCGCATCACCGACCGATCGTCAGGAGTTGCAACTGTGGCGCGAGGCGAACGCCGGGTGGCTTGACGATTTTGCCCTCTTCAAGGCCATCAAGTTGGAGCAGGGGGGCGCGCCTTGGCTTCAGTGGCCCGGCCCGCTGGCCATGCGTGAATCCCGGGCGCTGGGCGAGGCCAAAGTACGTCTTTCACGAACAATTGATTCTCAATGTTTTGTCCAATGGCTGTTCTTTACCCAATGGCAGAACTTGAAGGCTTTCGCTTCGGCGCGCGGGGTTCGTTTCGTCGGCGACCTTCCCATTTTTGTTGCGCTGGACAGCTGCGATGTTTGGGCGAACAGGGAATACTTCAGGTTGGATGACAAGGGGCAGCCCACGCATGTGGCCGGGGTGCCGCCTGACTACTTCAGCGAGACCGGGCAACTGTGGGGTAACCCGCTCTATGATTGGGATCGTTTGAAGGCCGATCGCCATGCCTGGTGGGTAGCTCGTCTGAGGGGCTGTCTGGATTTGGTTGATCTGGTGCGCATCGACCATTTCCGCGGTTTCGAGGCCTACTGGGAGGTGCCGGCCGACCAGGAGACGGCTGTCAACGGTCGTTGGGTCTCGGGCCCTGGCGCAGAATTTTTCGAAGTATTACGCGACGAATTGGGCGGGCAATTACCGGTGATTGCCGAGGATCTGGGTGTGATCACGCCCGAGGTGGAGGTCTTGCGCGACGGGCTCGGGTTACCGGGTATGAAGATCCTGCAATTCGCCTGGAGCGGGCCGGACAACCTTTTCCTTCCTCACGAGTACGTCCGTAATTGTGTCGTCTACTCCGGGACCCACGACAATGATCCCACCCTTGCCTGGTGGAAACATCTGGCCAGTTCCCAGGAAAAAGATCTGGCCACCCAGTATGTCGGCTGCAATTTGGCGGAGCCGCACTGGACGATGATCCGGCTGGGCGTGCTGTCGGTCGCCCACACGTTCATTGCCACGATGCAGGATGTCCTGGGTTTGGGTCGTGAGGCCAGGATGAATTTGCCCGGCGAGGGAACGGGCAACTGGAACTGGCGTATGCCCGAGACCGCGTACACCGATCCTGCCGGAGAGCGCCTGGCCCGTCTGACCTATCTGGGACGTCGTCGTCCCGACCAGATCCGCCCGGAGTCGGCAAAGCCCTTGTTGGATCCTTCCTCTAGCCGTGATTCGGAGCCCGGTGCTTGAATCTGCTCAATAAAGTGACCGGGGATTTCCGGCGTCTGCTTCTGGCTACTCTCTTCTTCGGGGCCTCCGCCGGTGTCATGGCCTCTACCCTGAACAATTATCTTGCCACAGTGCATGGTTTGGACGCTGGGCATCGCGGTTGGCTGGAACTGCCCCGCGAGTTGCCGGGCTTCCTGATTTTCGTGGTAATGGGATTGTTGCTGACTCGCCTGCGCGAGGGTCGGATAGCCGCTGTGGGTATGGTGTTCACTGCAGCCGGCATTCTTGGGCTGGGCTTTTTTACGCCGCACATGGCCCTTATGGTGGCCTGGGTAGTGATCTGGTCGCTGGGTGATCACATCATTTTTGCAGTGGATGGTCCGCTGGGGTTGAAGCTGGCCAAGCGGGGGGGCGAAGGCAGGCGCCTCGGACAACTGGGCGGCGCAAGGAATCTGGGTACGATCCTGGGTGTGTCCGCTGTTTGGCTGCTGGCCAAGTTCACCGGTGACCGTTACGACCTGTTCTACATCGTGGGGGCGACTTGCGCCCTGGCCGCCGGCTTCTTCTATTTCCGTCTGAAGTTGGGTCGGGAGGATCCGCCTTCGCGGCGTTTGGTCTATCGTCGCGAGTACCGACTCTTCTACGCGATCAGTGCCTTGTTCGGTATTCGCAAGCAGATCTTCCTGGTTTTTGGATCCTGGGTTCTGGTTTCATTGCACGGGGTTCCGGTTTCAACGATCGCCCTGCTGTATTTCATTGCTTCGGCCTTAGGCGTGTTGCTGCGCCCCCTGCTTGGAGACGTGATCGACTGGCTGGGCGAACGCGTAGTCTTGGCCGTGGACGAAATCATGCTGGTGGTGGTTTGCCTTGTATACGCTTTTGCGGGGGATTTTCTGCCGGGACCATGGGCTTTGCGGTTGTTGTATGCGGCCTACATCCTGGATCACATTCTCTTTGCGTTGCGCGTGGCCAGGACCACCTACCTGAAAAAGATTGCGGTGGATCCGGCTGATATCACGCCCACGATTTCTTTGGGTATTACCATCGATCACGCAGTGGCCATGACTTTGCCCATTCTGTCGGGTTGGGTTTGGGAGCGATACGGCCATCAGTGGGTTTTTATGATGGCGGCGGCGATCGCCGTGGTTGGTTTTTTCATCTGTTTGCGGATAAAGGTGCCCCAGACGAGTAATGAGTAAACGGGTTACAGGGCCTTGCTTTCGCATGGAAGGTCAAAAACGCAAGCAAAAAATTATTTCCTGAAATGTGCATCTTTCCTATATTGCAGGATCGTTTCGCCGCAATCCCGGTTCCAGTCTGTACCGAATTTTAATATGGATGGTCCGGTGGCGATGAAAGGACTTCTGTTCATGCTTGGACGCCTCACAACTTTGCCCTTTGTTCTTTTCGTTCTGGTCGGGTTGGTCCTTCTTCCCGGTTGCGGTGAAAAGGACACCTTCGTCGTTTTGGAAAATCCCTTCGAGGGGTCTTTGGCGGGTTCTGAATCCACCCTGGAGATCGTCACCTGGAATGTGGAGCACTTCCCCAAGGAGGACCAGACCACCGTCGATTATTTGATCCAGGCCATAGAAGCGCTGGATGTTGATATCATTGCCTTGCAGGAAATCGAAAACAACCTCAAATTTCGCGAACTGTACAACGGTTTGGAGGGTTGGAACGGTGTGAATGCCGGTTCGGCTTCCTACAACATGAATCTGGCCTATTTATATAAGACCGGAGGGCCGATCGACAACATCACCTTCCGTGAGATCCTGACCAATGAAGACGCTCTGCCCCGTGCCCCGTACGTCATGGAATGCACCTTCGACGGCGTTCCTCTGGTGATCATCAATAACCACTACAAGTGCTGTGGCGACAACGTTATAGAGGACAATAATGATTGGGACGAGGAGACCCGGCGCCGAGACGGGAACTTGATCCTGCAGGAATATATCGAGGCGCATTTCGCGGCGGAGAAGGTAATCGTTCTGGGCGACATGAACGACGAATTGACCGATGCGCCGGAGGCAAACGTGTTTGCCAACTTCCTGAATGATCCGGATAATTGGCGTTTTGTGGATTTGGCCATCGCCGAGGATTCCAATGCCCAATGGTCGTACCCTTCTTGGCCCAGTCACATCGACCACATTCTGATTACTGATGAGTTGTTTGCCGAGCATGATGGCCGCGAGGCCGAGGTGTCTGTGTTGCCCCTGCACAGCTACTTCAGCAGTTTTTCCGAATACGACAGGGACATCAGCGACCACCTGCCGGTGATGTTCAAGTTTAAGCCACTACCGGTGGATACGGACGAGAGGGAAGAGGACCCAAATCCCTTCGAGGGTGCTACCGTAGGGACGGCCTCCGCTCTGGAGATCGTCACCTGGAATCTGGAGCACTTCGCCAAGGATGGCCAGGCCACCATCGATTACTTGATCCAGGCCATTGAAACTCTGGATGTTGATATTCTTGCTCTGCAGGAGATCGAGGACAGCCTCGAATTTTACCAACTGCACAACGGTTTGGAGGGGTGGAGCGGCGAGAAGGCCGGTTCGGCCTCCTACGATATGGATCTGGCCTATTTGTACAAGACCGACGGGGCGCTCGACGACATCTCATTCCGCGAGATCCTGACCGATGAAGACGCTCTGCCCCGCGCCCCATATGTCATGGAGTGCACCTTCAACGGCGTGCCTTTGGTGATCATCAACAACCATTTCAAGTGCTGTGGTGATGGTGAGATCGACGAGGGCCGGGAGTGGGATGAGGAGTACCGTCGGCTGCAATCCAGCATCCTGTTGGATGAATACATCGAGGCTAATTTAGCGGATCAGAGGGTCATCCTGCTCGGAGATCTCAACGACGAATTGACCGACAACCCGGATGATAACGTTTTTGCCAATTTCCTGAACAACCCGGCCAGGTGGCGGTTCGTAGACTTATCCATTGCCGAGGACAAAACTGTCTTGTGGTCGTATCCCTCCTGGCCCAGCCACATCGACCACATCCTGATTACGGACGAGTTGTTCACGGCCCACGAGGCGCCCGGGTCCGAGGTAATGGTTCTGCCGATGCACAGTTACTTCAACAGCTTCCCCGAATACGTAAGCCACCTCAGCGATCACCTGCCGGTGATGTTCAAGTTTATCCCCTGACTGAGGTTACCGGTCATTGCTCCCAGGGAATTTGAAGATTAAGTTGGCGGAGCTTTTCCGAGAATTCCAGCCGCTCCCGGTTGGGAACCAGACCGCCGTTCCTGGCCGGCTTCAGCCAACCGGCTGCTTTTGCCAGCGTGTTGGCCTCTTCCGCTTCGCCCTTGCCGATCGCCGCTATGATCCCGCTTTCAATGCGGGAGAAATACATCGCCCCAAAGCGATAATCGTGGAATGCCTCCCAGGTCATGGGTACCCAGCGCGCAACGATCTCCTGGCCGATCACGGTGGCGTAGTCGCGGATCTCCTTCTGGGCGTGGCTGTCCATGCGCAGGGCCAGAAAGTGCAGCAAATTGTGCAGGTCCATCTTCCAATAGGCTTCTGTGTAGGTGCAGAGTGGAAGATCCTTGCGGGCCTGTTCTCGGGCCACACCCTGGTCGATGCGGTCCTGGTACAACTTGCGAGTGGAATCCTGGTGTGCTTTTTCCGAGGCCGAGAGAATTGTGCCAGTGTCCCTGTCCAGGAAGCTTCCGCTGCCTTGTTTGTTGTCCACCGCCTGGGTTCGCCACTGGTCGCCAGCAGTTTGCTGGGCCGAGTTGATGGCCACGGAATATCGGGTGGAATACTCGTTGATGGAGGCCGTCCTGTGACGGATCCACTGTCGCCAGGCATCCATCGGTACCCGCACGTGCAACTTCAGTGAGCACATCTCGAATGGGGTGGTGTGACGATGGCGCAGCAGGTAGCGGATCAGGCTGCGGTCATCCGAAGTCTTCTTCGTGCCGGAGCCGTAGCTGACCCGGGCTGCCTGAACGATGGCTGCGTCATCTCCCATGTAGTCCACGACTCGAACCAGGCCGTCGTCAAGCACGGGGAATGCCCGGCCCAGGATTTCATCCAACGCGGGAACACCGGGGCGGGGTAGTTTTTCAGGGCGCGATTCCATTAATCCTCCGGATCGGGTCTGGACTGTAACCAGTCGGTTGGGTGCTACTGGAAGGCTTCGTCTATGGCCCGGTCAACAAGGCCGGTATCCGCGTGCTCGGGTAGGGTCACTTTCAAGTCCGGTTCGATCTCCATGGCTTGTTGGATGGCGAATTCCGCGCCCTCGTTCCGGGCCCATGCCCTGCGGGCGATACCGTTGTTCACGTCCCAGTGCAGCATGGACCGTAAGCGGCGGTCTGCCTCGTCACTGCCGTCTAGCAACATGCCGAAGCCGCCGTTTATTACTTCACCCCAGCCCACGCCGCCGCCGTTGTGGATACTGACCCAGGTGGCTCCGCGGAACGAATCGCCGATAACGTTTTGTATGGCCATGTCGGCGGTGAACATCGAACCATCGCGGATATTGCTGGTCTCACGGAATGGACTGTCGGTGCCCGAGACGTCGTGGTGGTCTCGGCCCAGAACCACGGGCGCGGAGATTTCACCGGATCTGATGGCGTGGTTGAAGGCCACGGCGATGGCCCGCCGACCCAAGGCATCGCTGTATAGGATTCGGGCCTGGCTGCCGACCACCATCTTGTTCTTTCCGGCCTGCCTTATCCAACGCAGATTGTCCAGGAACTGCTGTTTCGTCTCTTCGGGGGCTACGGAGGCCAATTTTTCAATGACGTTTCCGGCGATGCGATCACTGGTGGCCAGATCAGCCGGATCACCGCTCGTGCACACCCAGCGAAAGGGCCCGAAGCCGTAGTCGAAACAGAGCGGCCCCATGATGTCCTGAACGTAGCTGGGATAGATGAATCCCGCTCCGTCCGGTAAATCGATATCAGCCCCGGCCCGTGAGCACTCCAGCAGAAAGGCGTTACCGTAATCCCAGAACTTCATGCCTTTGGCAACGCACTTCCGAATGGCCTCGATGTGCCTCAGCAATGATTCCTGAACGTGGCCCTTGAATGCCGAAGGGTCCTCGGCCAGCATCGCGTTGCTCTCTTCGAAACTCATGCCGGCCGGGTAGTAGCCGCCGGTGTAGGGGATGTGAAGAGAAGTCTGGTCACTG
Source organism: Gemmatimonadales bacterium (assembly GCA_019038745.1). GTDB lineage: Bacteria > Krumholzibacteriota > Krumholzibacteriia > LZORAL124-64-63 > LZORAL124-64-63 > JANTGJ01. The sequence goes on along the minus strand of JAHOYV010000071.1, from coordinate 13,521 downwards.
CCCAACTCCACATCGATGTCACTGTTCGCCAGAGCTTCCCACAGGTCGACCACGTTGCCTTGGAAGGCCAGGGCGACAGCCTCCTTGCCGGCCTTGGCGGCAGCTATCCGCTCCAGCAGTTCCGGCAGGTCGGTGTATACTTCGTCCACCCAGCCCTGCTCCCTGCGTTTGTTAACGGCGATGGGATTGATCTCGGCCAGCACGCCCACGCAACCGGCGATCACAGCGCCTTTGCCCTGGGCCCCGCTCATGCCGCCCAGTCCGCTGCTGACGTACAATTTGCCTGCCAGGGGGTTCACGTCGGCGTCGCCCCCCAGGTATCGCCGTCCGGCGCCCAGGATGGTGATCACCGTGCCGTGCACGATGCCCTGTGGCCCGATGTACATGTAGCTGCCGGCCGTCATCTGCCCGTAGCTGGTCACGCCCAGGGCTGCCATGCGTGTATAGTCGTCGCCGCTGCTGTAATTGGGGATGACCATGCCGTTGGTCACCACGACCCGGGGTGCATCCTGATGGCTGGGGAACAGGCCCAGCGGATGGCCCGAGTACATGACCAGGGTTTGTTCCTCGGTCATTTCACTCAGGTATTTCATCGTCAACAGGTACTGCGCCCAGTTCTGGAAGACGGTGCCGTTGCCGCCGTAGGTAATCAATTCGTAGGGATGTTGAGCAACCGCAGGGTCCAGGTTGTTTTGGATCATCAGCATGATGGCCGCGGCCTGATCACAGCGGGACGGATACTGTTCCAGGGGGCGGGCGAACATTTCATAGGAAGGGCGGAAACGATGCATGTAGATGCGTCCCCATTTGGCCAACTCGGCGGCGAATTCGGGCGCCAGGGCTTCATGCATTTCCGAGGGAAAGTAGCGTAAGGCGTTGCGTAGAGCGAGTTTCTTTTCGCTGGGCGAGAGGTGCATGGGCCGCTCGGGGGCGTGGGGAACCGATGGGTCATGGGCCGGAGGCTTTGGAAGGGCATCCGGAATTCCCTGGCGGATTTGCTCATGGAAAGCGGCAAGGTCGTACACGGCGCTCACGGCGCACCTCCTGATCATGATCATGGACTGAATTGCGGACCTAAAGATAGCACACATGGCGGACGATTCCCAAACACCAGATCGGGCAAGATCAGGGAGAAATTCGGCAGGAAACCGGCCTCATGGGTTTGCCGACGTGTCACGACGTGTCGCGGACCTTGCCACCGGGGCATCGCTTGCGGTATGGTGCATAATGAAGACACAGACAAATTGAAATCAACTTCCCGGAGGAACAAAATGACATCCCGATCCACGTTGTTTCACTCCCTGATTATTATTCTCGCCATGACCATCGCGATACTGCCGGGTGCCTCGGCTCTTGCCCAGGATCCGGTTTACCGCGATCAGAATAAATATCCCGTGCTTGACGAAATGGTGGAGGCGCGGGATGCGGTCAAGGCCCTCAGGGATTCCGTTCGCCAAGAGGTTGATGACCGCTACGAGGACAAGGCCGAGGCCAAGGAAGATGCCGCTCCTGATCTGCGTGTCGACTGGTCGGATATCAAGTCGCCATCCACCCCTGGGGAATTCGATTCCCTCTGGCATCTGCCGCCCACGCCCCAATTCTACACTGGAACGTGTTGGGCCTTCTGCTCTACCTCGTTCATCGAAAGCGAGGCCCAGCGGGTCGGCGGTGTGGAGGTCAAGCTGTCCGAGATGTGGATCGTCTACTGGGAATACGTGGAGAAAAGCCGCAGCTTCCTGCGTTCATTCGGGCACACGCCCGTCGCCCAAGGCGGTCAGGATCATGGGACGCTGGAGATCATGCGCCAGTACGGCGCCGTGACCCGAGAGGCCTATCCCGGCGTGCTGGCCGCAGACGGTCGGTACGATCACACCCCCCTGGTCAGGGAGCTTAAAGGCTACTTGAACTGGGTCCTGGAGAGCGGCTCCTGGGCGGAGGAACAAAACCTGGCCTACGTGCGCTCCATTCTGGACAAGCACATGGGCACCCCCCCGCTGGACTTGCAATACGACGGGAAAACCTACACTCCCGGTGACTTTGTGGAAAAGGTGCTGCAACTGGATATGGATGACTACGTGGCCTGCGTTTCAAGGATGAACGAACCTTTCCATACCCGCGTTCTGCTGGATGTGGAAGACAACTGGCGACGCAAGGAAGACTACCTGAATCTGCCCCTGGATGAATTCTACCAGGTGATCAAGGAGTCGGTGCAGGCGGGTTACACTTTGTCCATCGGTGGGGATAACAGTGAAGCGGGTATGGACGGCAAATTCGATACTGCGATCATTCCCGAGTGGGACATCCCGCTCAAGTACATCAACCAGGGCAGCCGCGAGTTCCGCATCGCCAATCGCACAACGGGCGACGATCATGGCGTGCATATCGTGGCTTTCAAGCCATTGGGGGATCGGGACTGGTTCCTGATCAAGGATTCCAACCGCAGCAGCCGTCTCGGAGAACACAAGGGCTACTACTTCTGGAGCGGTGACTATATCCAACTGAAGATGCTCAGTTTTACGGTGCACAAGGACCGCCTGAAGGGGTTGTTGGACTGAAGGTAGGGTAGGTGGGTAATTTTCGGGAACCCTGTACCGGATCACGAGTTTGCAGATGGGTGCCTGACAGGAAGCCGGAACACGTTTCGGCCTGATACTCCTAAATGATGGGGCCCCACCTAATGAAACCCTGGAAGCGAATCTGGAATCGGGAAAATGCGCGCTGGTTGCTCAGTCTGGGTTTGATGCTTTTGGTGATGTCCTCCTTCCGTTCGGCGATTGCCGACTGGAACGATGTGCCGACCGGCTCGATGCAACCGACAATCCTGATCGGTGATCGTATATTCGTGAACAAGTTGGCCTATGACCTGAAAATCCCCTTCACGCGGACCCGATTGGCAACCTGGGGCCATCCCCAGCGCGGGGATATTGTGGTTTGCTGGTCCCCTGCTGATGGGGCCCGCCTGGTCAAGCGCGTAGTGGCGGTGCCTGGTGACGTCATCCAGATGGCAGGCAATGTTGTGCAGATCAATGGACGGACCCTGGACTACACTCCTTTGTCGGGAATCGACGCAGCTCCCGAAATGGGGGAGGATGCTGCCGGGATGGAATTCTTCAATGAAGATATTTTCGGCATGGAACACATGGTTGCAATCCAACCAAGTCGGCGATCCCAAAAGGATTTCGGACCGGTGAAGGTTCCAGATGGCAAGTATTTCATGATGGGCGACAATCGTGACAACAGTGCCGACTCCCGCTACTTCGGTTTCGTGGATCGATCAGCCGTCAGCGGCCGGACGCGGAACGTGGTCCTGTCCCTGGATTATGAGGATCATTATGTCCCGCGCTGGTCCCGGTTTCTGTCTCGGTTGATCTGAAGATTGTTTGGGGCATCCTCCGGCCTTTTTCCTCATGTTCTTAACCCGCGGGCCTCTGGGGTTGAATGCCAGCCCGGGCCACAGTCGTTTTTATTCGGGATCCTCAGGGCGCGTGGTGGTTTCGATGATATCCACCCCTCGGTGCCGTAGCTCCTGGATCATTCTGTCCCCGGGAATCACCAGCTCCTGACAATGTGTGCCGGCTGTTCTGACTTCACCCCGGGCCAGCATCCCGGCGATGATGGCTGCGGGAAAACCGGTCATGCGGGCCATCGCCGAGATGTCGTTCTTTTGGTCGTGATGGTCGACAATCTGGACTGCTCGACGAACAGCTTGGCTTTCGTTGGCTCCGTCGCCTTCGGTCCAACCTACGACAGTAGCCCGCAGCAGGACCACATCCGGGCCGGGGAGGTCCAACTTCCTCGTCAACAGGTCGGCCAGCAACTCGCGGGGGGCTACCTCGACGTTCCCCACTTTCATGGGAATGGAGTCACACAGACCCAGCTCGTGCAGCAGTTTGATCTGGTCGCGATGGCCCTTGTAACGGATGGTTTTGTAATCCAGGTCCGGCACACGGCCGGCCAAGGTTCGGGGCAGGGTGGAGGTGCCGCCGCTGGTCTGGAAGGCTTCCAGTTCACCGAAGGGCTCGGGAAAGCGCAGCGTTTCCAGTTCGCTCAATCCGGGTACGGCCTGGGTCCGGCCCTGCCGGACGACCGCGCAGGGCTCGATGTACTCGTTGATCAATCCCTGGACCGAGAAGACCAGCTTGTAATTCAGGGGGGGAAACGGTTCGGCGGGCAGGCCTCCCACGCGAAGTTTTAAACTCTCGGCCCTGGCCAATCCATCCACCAGCCAATAGCCGAGGATACCCGCCAAGCCGGGTGCGAGCCCGCAATCGGGAATGATTGAAACACCTTTTTCAACCGCACGATCATTCAACTCGAATTCCTGGGCCACTATGTCGTTGTTCCCTCCCAAGTCCAGGAAATGGGCCTGTTTCTCCACCGCCAGCGCGGCCAGTGAGGCGTTGTACCAGTAGTTGACCGCACTGATGACCACGTTGGCTTTTTCCATTAACGGACCCAGGACGGATTCGTCACGCACGTCAGCCTGTACGGTGGTCAGGCGACTATCGGGACTTTGTTCGCCTTGCAATTTTCCAGTTATCCGGTCCAGGGATTCTCCATTGCCGTCCAGGATGGTCAGGGCAGTGGTGTCCTCGGCTTGATTCAGAAGGTCGTAAGCTATGGCCGTGCCCTGCAGCCCGGCTCCCAACAGCAGATATTTCACAATGCGGCTCCCATGAAAAATGAACTCCATATTCGGATCATGCCACGGGGAGGAATAGTAAGGCTTCTTGCATCGCAGGTCACTTGCACTTTCCGGTGTTCCTTGGGATAATTCCTTTTCGAATTGCGATCCTCTTCGCATCAACCTTTGACCAGTTCTATTCTGGGGGCTACTATCCTTCCATTCAGTACAGGATCGGGTCCTATCCCAAGGAGTGCCCATGGATGCCAAGATTCTGGAGAAGAATCTCCTCGAGTTGATCCGTCGGACCAGCAGCCAGTTGCCCCGGGACGTGGTGGAGGTCATCGACAAGGGCTGGCGCAAGGAGAAGAAGGATTCCTCGGGCAAGTACGCCCTGGAGGTGATCCGGGACAATATCGGCATGGCGAAGGATAAATCGCAGCCGATTTGCCAGGATACGGGGGCCATTATCTGCTATGCGGATCTGCCGCAATGGTGCGACGAGCGCCTGTTCGTCAAGGCCTACGAAAAAGCCGTGGTCAAGGCCACCAAGATTGGCTATCTGCGCCAGAATTCGGTCGACTCGATCACTGGCGAAAATTCGGGCACTAATTTGGGTCCTGGTAATCCGACCTTCCATTTCCATCCGGTTAAAGGCAAATCGTTGACCGTCAAAATGATGCTCAAGGGCGGCGGCTCCGAGAACATGGCTTGCCAGTACAGCCTGCCGGATAATCGAATCGGTGCCGGACGTGATCTGGCCGGGGTACGGAAATGTCTGCTGGACGCCACCTTGAACGCACAGGGCAAGGGCTGTGGTCCCGGCATTCTGGGTGTGTGCATCGGGGGCGACCGCGGCTCAGGCTATATCGCAGCCAAGGAGACGCTATTCCGAACCCTGGACGATGTGAATCCCGACAAGCGCTTGGCCAAGCTGGAGAAGCAGATTCTCAAGGAGGCCAACAGTCTGGGCATTGGTCCCATGGGCTTCGGCGGCCAGACCACTTTATTGGGCGTGAAGATTACGCATCGCAACCGGGTGCCTGCCTCGTTCTTCGTCTCGGTGGCCTACATGTGCTGGGCTTTCCGTCGCAATGGAATTGTCATGTCCGAGGGCGGGAAGATCTCGCGCTGGCTGTACGAATCGTAGGAGGCTGGATCATGTTGCTGGAAGCTCCGTTCACCGAGAAGAAGATCCGGGCCCTGCGCGTGGGCGACAAGGTCGAGATCACCGGCTTGATTTATACGGGTCGGGACGCCGTTCACAAGTACCTTCACGATGGCGGCAAGTCACCTGTCGATCTGACCGACAGTATTATCTACCACTGCGGACCCGTGGTGGTGAAGGAAAAGGGCAAGTGGGTTGTCAAGGCCGCAGGGCCTACAACGAGTATCCGGGAGGAGCCCTATCAGGGACCCCTGATGGAGAAGTTCAAGATTCGGGCGGTCATCGGCAAGGGTGGTATGGGTCCCAAGACTCTTGAGTATTGCCAGAAGGTGGGTGCTGTATATTTCCACGCCATCGGTGGTGCTGCGCAGGTTCTGGCCGAGCGGGTGATCGAGGTGCCGGATGTGCACATGGCTGAGGAGTTCGGTTCTCCAGAGGCTATTTGGGAATTCCGCGTCGAGCGTTTTCCGGTGGTTGTAACCATGGATTCGCACGGGAAATCACTGCATGAGAAGGTACTTGCGGAGTCGACGAAGAACCTGAGCAAGCTGCTGGGTTGATTGAATAGAAATTTCTGGTTGCCTCCTTCCTGAACTGGTTGGATGCTTTGGAAAACTGCCGGAAGTTCTCCGGATCTGATGTCCTAAGAAGCCAAGGAGCAGGAATTGGGAACAGAACCAACCATGAATGAAAGAAACGATACTGTGGTCGGCGGGGAAATGATCTCCATCTCCTTGCCCGAATTTCTCAATATTTTCTTCAAGGGCCGCCTACTGATTCTGGCCATTACGGCTTTAGGAGTGGTAGCCGGTTTGGTGTACGGAGGATTGGCCACACCGTTGTATCTCGGGTCAGTTCAAGTGCGGCCTGGTGTCGTCTCCTATAACGAAGAGGGTCATCCGATACGAGGGTGGGCTTTGAAGGATGTTTCACAGTGGTTCGAGCGCGCGCGTTTCTGGGACGACATGAAGCACCTGGAGGAGTTCAAGGACGATGAGATCGCTCCGATCATTGAAGCTGAGTTTATTCCCACCGGTCTGCAATGGACGCCGGGGGGCAACATCATCACCTTGAACAACCTTTCACCTTCACAGGAAAGATCGCAGGTTGTTCTTGAGCATGCCATCGCTTCCTTCAATCGTCAGGCCAAGGGAGGTGACAACGACAGCGATCTGGACCTGGCTTTGGCCGCAGCCCGACAGCGTATGAAAAATCACCAATACGCCATCGAGCTCCTGGTGGGTGACGAAGAGGTGGTGAACATTGAAATCAAGGGCAAGAGGGGCCAATTGAAAATAATCGAAGGAGAAGTCCGTCGCATTGACTCAGAGCGGGCCCGTTTACTGGAGAGCAATGTCTTGCGGCAGAAGGCTGTGAAGGCGGTGGAGGGCGATTTGGTTTTAGCGCGAACCCGACTGAAACAGGCCCAGCTGATGCTGGATGTTGCTCTTAAGGACCAGAAGGCTCCCAACAGTAACGCCGTCGGGCCCGGCGGAGATGAAAATCCAGTGACCAACGTCTTGTTGAATTCGGCTCGCCGCGAGCAGGCGGGTCGGGTTGTGGAACTACTGGACTCTGTGGGTCTGCTGGAGATATACCTGTTCGAGGGGCAAGTTAAGATTGACAGTTTAAGTTCCCGGATCATAACTACCAACATCGACTTGAGCGACCTGGATTTGATGAAAGAGGTAGATCTGGTCCAGCAACGGGAGGACGTTTTAAACGAGATATCCCTTCTGGAGATCAAGCTGAATCGGGAATTGCCTTATACCAAAAAAAGGTTGCAGAACAATATAGCTACCGAGGAAATGAGGATCAAGAAGCTGAGGGCCCTGGAACAGGTCAGCCCAATCCAGATAACGGACGAGCCTGTGCGCCCCAGGAAAATTCGGGCTACGGCCATATTGACCGTTCTGGCGTTCTTCGCATCCCTGGCCCTGGTCTTGATCCGGGAATTCTACTTCCGCAACCGGGCGGTTATTACAGCTCGCTGATCCTTCCAGCCGAAGTCCGGGTCTATTTTTCCCGGGCTTCGGCAACCCCGCCTGAATGTATAATCCGCTGGATATGAACCGTTTCCGCCAAGCGTGATGGATATATCGCCGAGAATTCGGTTCAGCTGGGGTATGGAAGGGGTAAATCTGTTGTGTTGTAAATCTGTTTGTATAATCCCCCAAAATATGCGAAATTGCCCAGGTTGTTGGCGATATACTTGGTTATTAGGCTACGGATTGAGAGGATAGTTATGCTCAGATTTACTGGATCGGCTTCGGCCGTTGTGACATTCCTGGTCCTGACTTTGATCGGAACCGGCTGCCAGGGTCAAAAAGAAGAGGCTGCGGAAATGAGTTTCAAGGAGATTCTCCCGGGTCTCAGCTATGTTGACAGTTTGATCGGCGACGGTGATCTTGTCGGCCCCACCGATTTCGTCGTTGTTCATTACACCGGTTGGGTACATTCGGAAGGCGGGAAGGGAGATCCGTTCGACAGCTCCGTGGAGCGGGGAGAGCCGATTTCTTTCCCTCTGGGTCGTAGTTTCGTAATCCAGGGGTGGGAAAAAGGCGTGCCCGGCATGCGGGTCGGTGGCAAGCGGACACTTCTGATCGACCACGAGCTGGCTTATGGGGTTCAGGGTCGACCTCCGGTCATTCCCCCGAGCGCCACCCTGCTGTTCGACGTGGAAGTGATGGGTGTGCCCAAGGTGCAGATCGAAGTTCTGGAAGAGGGTTCTGGGCCCGAAGCCGAGTCCGGTGACTCGATCAACGTGCACTATACGGGGTGGCTGTGGAAAGACGGAGCCAAGGGCGAGCAGTTCGATTCCTCGCACAAACGCGGCCAACCTTTCCAATTTACCCTGGGTCAGGGCAAGGTCATCCAAGGTTGGGACAGCGCCCTGGAAGGCATGAAGGTGGGCCAGAAGGCCAGCTTGATCATTCCCCCGGAATTGGGTTATGGCACTCGTGGCAGCGGGGGATCCATTCCGCCGAACTCGACCCTATGCTTTGAGGTTGAACTTGTCAGTATCGAGGGCAAGTAGAGGTTGGGTTCAGGGATTCTCTTGCACTAAAGCGGGAGTTTTGCTAACATTCCACCGCTTTATGGCAGGTGCCTCCTGGTTCAGTGGGCACCTGCTATGCATAAATTCTGAATGTTCCGATAGGAAATCACTGGTTTAGGAAATCCCTGGTTTAGGAAATCCCTGGTTTAGGAAATCCCAGGTTGGTATTCAAGTGTTTAAAGGCTCGGATTTCCGGCCGTTTTGTTACCAATGCCCCCCGACAGGAGGAAAACAGTGTTATATCTCATCCCCGCCGCAGGCGTACTGGCGTTGTTGTTCGCGACGTTCAAGTCGAACTGGGTGAAGTCCCAGGATGCCGGTGACGAGAAGATGCAGGTCATTGCCGGCCACATTCAGGAGGGCGCCATGGCCTTCCTTTCCCGCGAATACCGGGTGCTGGCGATCTTTGTGGTCATCGTGGGTGTTTTGTTGGCTGTCGGAAATGCCAGCGTGGAAAGTTCCTCGTGGTTGATCGGTGTTTCCTTCGTGCTGGGCGCCGTCTCTTCCGGTCTGGCCGGTTTCTTTGGGATGCGGATCGCCACTTTGGCCAATGTGCGCACCACCAGTGCTGCCCGCACCAGCCTGAACAAGGCCCTGGACGTGGCTTTCAGCGGCGGCGCGGTCATGGGTATGGTGGTTGTCGGACTGGGTATTCTGGGTTTGAGTCTGCTGTACATCGTCTACACCAAAGTATATGGCGATGTCTGGAGTACCTCCCGCATTTTGCAGGTGATTTCCGGATTCAGTTTGGGTGCCAGTTCGATCGCCCTGTTCGCCCGGGTTGGCGGCGGCATCTATACCAAGGCGGCCGATGTGGGTGCTGATCTGGTCGGCAAAGTCGAAGCGGGAATTCCCGAGGATGATCCCCGCAATCCCGCAGTCATAGCGGACAACGTGGGGGATAATGTGGGTGATGTGGCCGGGATGGGCGCCGACCTCTTCGAGTCCTACGTCGGCTCGATTGTCGGCTCGATGATTCTGGGCGTGGCCTTCCTGCCCGGCAATCTGAACGCGGTGATTTTGCCCCTGGTTTTGGCTGCAGTCGGAATCGTTGTCTCCATTATCGGCACTTTTTTCGTGCGTACCAAGGAGGGCGGCAATCCGCAGACTGCCCTTAACATTGGCACCTTCGGCGCAGGGGCCATCATGGTGGTCGCTTCCTATTTCGTGATCCAGCAGATGTTGCCCGGTGACGTCTTTTTGGGTGTTTTCATCGCAACGGTTATCGGGTTGGCCGGGGGTATCGCCATCGGCGTGATCACGGAGTATTACACGGCCGAGGACAAGGGCCCGGCCCGGCGCATCGCCAAGGCGAGCGAGACGGGAGCTGCCACCAACATAATCGGCGGCCTGGGTTTGGGTATGCAATCCACCGCCCTGCCGATCATTGTTCTGGGCATCGTGATCCTCGTGGCCCATCACTACGCCGGTTTGTACGGCATCGCCATTGCGGCTTTGGGTATGCTTTCGACGACTGGAATCCAGTTGGCTGTCGATGCCTACGGACCCATCGCCGACAACGCCGGCGGCATCAGTGAAATGGCCGGCCTGGGTGAGGAAGTTCGTGCCCGCACCGACAAGTTGGACGCAGTAGGCAACACGACCGCTGCTATCGGCAAGGGTTTTGCCATCGGCTCGGCCGCTCTGACGGCCTTGGCCATGTTCAGCGCGTACCAGCAAATTGTCGGGTTGGAAAGCATCGACCTGTTGGTGCCGATTGTGCTGGTCGGACTGCTGATCGGCTCCATGTTGCCCTTCTTGTTCAGCAGCTTTGCCATGGACGCGGTGGGTCGCGCCGCTTTTTCGATGATCGAAGAAGTGCGTCGCCAGTTCCGGGAGATCCCCGGTCTGATGGAGGGAACCGCCACGGCCGACTTTAGGCGTTGTGTTGACATCTCCACGACCGCGGCGATCCGCGAGATGATCCTTCCCGGCCTGCTGGCCGTGCTTACTCCGGTCGCCGTTGGTTTTCTGGGCGGTCCCGAGATGCTGGGAGGTCTGTTGGCCGGGGTAATGGCCACGGGAGTATTGCTGGCCTTGTTCCAGTCCAATGCCGGCGGCGCCTGGGATAATGCCAAGAAGCACATCGAGGGCGGACACTTCGGGGGCAAGGGCAGCGAAGCGCACAAGGCCGCCGTGGTCGGCGACACCGTTGGCGATCCCTTCAAGGACACCTCCGGGCCGAGCCTTAACATTCTGATCAAGCTGATGTCGGTCATTAGCGTGGTGATTGCTCCGTTGTTGATCCGTTAATTCGCTTCAGCCCGCCTGGCTTTCCCAAAAACGGTCCGTGCCCCCGAGGGAACGGACCGTTTCTTATATAGATGTGTGGTTGAATTTACAACCAGGCCCAAGTCGACAGGCAACTCTCGACAATGTAGTTCCTCTCCCCTAAGATCCCCTCATGAGTACGAATTTGCAGAAGAAACCAGAGAACCGCCTCCGTGCGGGTCTGCACGAGGTCATTTTCGAAGCCGACACCCGGGCAGGCAGATTATTCGATCTGGTGCTGATCTGGAGCATTCTTTTCAGCGTGGCGGCTGTAATGCTGGACAGTGTACGGTCTATTCGGGCAGTTCACGGATCGTTGCTTACTTCCCTGGAGTGGGGGTTCACGATCCTGTTTACCATTGAATATGGGCTCCGGCTGAGTTGCATCGGACGTCCGATACGGTACGCCAGCAGCTTTTTCGGTGTAGTGGATCTGCTGGCCATCGTGCCCACTTATCTGAGTCTCGTCTTTCCCGGCAGCCAGTACCTGTTGGTGATTCGGATCCTGCGGGTCCTGCGCATTTTCCGTGTGCTGAAACTGGTGCAGTTCAGCAATGAGGCCAACGCCATGATCCGGGCGTTGCGTTCCAGCAGTAGAAAAATGGCGGTGTTTTTCGCCACGGTTCTAACTCTCGTGGTGATTTTCGGATCGGTGATGTATTTGATCGAGGGCGACGAGAACGGTTTTTCCAGCATACCGCGCAGTATCTATTGGGCCATCGTAACCATGACCACGGTTGGTTATGGCGACATTTCGCCCACCACGGCGGCGGGCCAGGCCGTGGCTGCGGTGGTTATGATGTTGGGCTTCGCAATCATAGCGGTGCCCACGGGGATCGTTGCGTCGGAGATGTCGCGTGCCCAGAATGAGCCCATGAGCACGCAGGTTTGCCCGGAGTGTGCCAGTGAGGGGCACCATCATGAAGCGCGGTTCTGCAGGGAGTGCGGTTCCAGGATGTAGGTTAGCCAGGGTTTTCAACGAGCCCTCTTTTTTCCTGTCCAAGGGAGGTGAATTTGATTCATGGCCGAATAATTTCTCTTGCCACGGCCGGGTTCAGCGAGATCCGCGACATCACGACGCAGGTGCTGGAGGTCGCCGACGAATCTGCTCTTTCCGAGGGTATCGTTAACGTTTTTGCCATCGGTTCGACGGCCTCGATCACGACCATCGAGTATGAACCGGCTCTGGTGGCGGACATGGAAGAAGCCCTTGAGAAGCTATGGCCGAAGGAAATGCCCACCCGCCACGGATCCACCTGGGGTGACGACAACGGTTTTTCCCACTTGCGGGCCTCGTTCATGGGACCGGGACTGACCGTGCCTCTGCATAAAGGCAGTCTCGTTTTGGGAACCTGGCAACAGATCGTTGTTATCGACCATGACAACAATCCACGACAGAGGGAGATCTTCGTACAGGTTGTCGGGCAGTAGGAGTGAAGTCAGCTCATTTTCTCGGCCGCACGCTGGAAATCCCGGGCTGACTGGGCGGTGAGTTCCTCTTTCAGCAGATCCCGGGCGACGGACGGTCCGAAGGTCAGGGTATCGAATCCACGGCTTGCCAACTCGATAACTTGTTTTGCCGTTCGAAGGCTGGCCACCAGCAACCGGGTCGATGAATGGCAATGAACCAGGATCTCGCGCATAGTGGTCAATGTGGTCAACCCATCCGTACCGGCGTCGTCCATGCGGCCCAGGTAGGGTGCAGCGTAGGCCGCGCCAAGACCTGCGGCGGCCAGCACCTGGCCGGGGTCGTATACGGCCGTCATCGTTATGCGGCACCCGGTTGCCCTCAGGCGAGCAGCCACTGCCAGTCCTTCCTCAGTGATCGGTACTTTGACCACCACTTCGATTCCCAGTTTGGAGAACCCGGCCAATTCTTCGCCAATGGCAACCATTTCGCCGACCGTTTCCCCCCAGGTCTGCAGCTGGATTTCGGAGACGCCCAATTCGAAGGCCGTCGCGGCCATTTTTTCCAGATTTTCCAGGGTGCACTTCTGTTCAGCTTTTTCAAGCAAGAGGGGGTTGGTTGTAACACCATGGAACATTCCCAGTGGCAGGAGCCGGGCCCACTGAATCGGGTCGGCCGAATCCAGGAAAAGGCGTAGTCCGATGTTAGCCTCGTCGCGGGGGCTTTGGAGACTATTCGTTGCGCAATAATCCATGGCTCAAGTTCCTTTGAGACAGAAGTAGGGAGGACTGTTCGCTTCAAAAGAGAGTCAACTGGCCGCTTCCATCATCCGGTACCGGATCGAGACAATCGGGTCCGTCGAATTCAGGATGGTTGACCCTCCGGCTGACCCGATGGGCCAACAACTCTCCAGTCGGAGCCGGCCGAAGTATTTCCAGCAGAAGATCCTTCTTTTCAACAGGCAGGTCCAGCCAGAATTTCCAATCACCCGC
>JAHOYV010000075.1 GCA_019038745.1 Gemmatimonadales bacterium | reverse complement strand
GTGAGTGGTGAGGGTGGAAAGCAATATGAAAGTAATGAATTATAGCAAAGGGGGCGGCCGAGCCACCCCCTTTGCCTGTCCTGGAAAAAACCTATTTGAGCATGATCATTTTCCGGGTTTCTGAGAATTCCGGGGTTTCCAGACGGTAGAAGTACACACCGCTGGGATGTTTGAGCCCGTTCCAGACTCGAGAGTGGTAGCCCTCGGCCAGGGATCCGTCTATCAGCTTTTCAACAACCTGTCCCTTCAGGTTGTACACCGTCAGGCGGACATTGGAAACACTCTTGAGAGTGAAACTGATTTCCGTCATGGGGTTGAAGGGGTTGGGGTTGTTCTGATTCAGGCCGGTGACCTGGTGGGCCGTGCGGTAAACGTCGCCGTCCTCGCAGGACATGGTGACCAGGTTGGCGCCTGAATCATAAGTCAGGGAAGCGTGGGTCACGTTGGTGACTTCGAAGCAGAAGTCTGCATTGCCGTAAGCTTTCCGTGCGGTGGACAGGGTAACGATGCCATCGGTCCCGGTTACCCCGGAAGCCGTACCCGAAATATCACCTGTGTAGTTGGCGGTCACGGTGGCACCAGACACGGCGGCTCCGGTTTCGTCCTGGATTGTGATGTCGGCGCGACCATAATATTTACGTCCGCTCAATACACGGTAAACGTGGATGTCGGCCACGTGCATCGTGCCGGTTACTACACCACCGTCGGTTACCGTGACATAGCCGGTCTTGGTCTCGGTGTCGCTGCCGTCGGCATTGGTCACCAACAAGCTGACCGTATAGGTCCCGATACCGTTGTAGGTATAGGTCGGATTCTGAACGGTTGAGGTCCCACCATCACCGAAGGTCCAATCCCAGCTGGTCGGCGTATTGGTTGATTCGTCAGTAAAGCTGACGGTAACCGAGTCCTCGCCGGTCAGGGGCGCACCCGAGAAAGCGGCTACGGGAGCATTGCTGGTTACGGCGCCGGCCATCGTCGGCCGGTAAAGAGCCATCTGCTCGTCACAGCGTGCCGATTGGTCCGCGGTGAAGTGGTCCATGCAGGAATCGTCGGAGTAATCCATGAAGTTGAAAATGGGATCAAGACCTGGATCGACGCAAGTGTCACGACCTTCGGGGCACCCATAGGCCGGTGATGCTTCTTGTGGCGTATCGTCACAATAATCATTGGGAACCGTGCAGCCATCCTGGAAGGTATGGTACAGGCCCAGGAAGTGACCGATTTCATGCGTTGCCGTATCTCCTTCATCATAGGGAACCGCAGTGCCGCCTGGGACCGACGAATAGAGGCACACGACGCCGTGCATGTAACTGTCCTCGGGGTACATGTAGGGGAAGGTTGCGTAACCAAGCAGACCGCCGCCCACGTTGCAGAGATAGATGTTCAGGGTAGTAGCCGGATCGATGGCCAGAGCTTCCTTCATTTTTCTTTCGTTGCTGCTGCCATATCTATGTGTCGACCATCGGGTGTTGTATGTCCGGTCAATGCTGGCCAGTTCGAAGGTATAGTTGATGGTACCGGCATAAGCGTTAATAAGAACCTGGATCTGGTCATTGATCACCGCGTCCGAAACATCACAGGAGCCATCATCCATGGCAACGACGTGCACAGCCACGGGGATCGTTACAATAGCCTTGTTGGGAACGAAATGACCCGAGGCCATAAAGTCCTTAATTTCCCTTTCAACTTGAATCATTTCCTGCTGGGTGGGGGTGTGTGTGCCGCAACGCTGGCCCGAAACAAAGTGTCCTGCCTCGTTTTTAAAATCGACATCACCTGCGCTGGCGAATACCGATCCGGCGATCAACATTACGATTGCGAATAACACTACGCTGATTTTGTTTGGTCTTGCCACGGCGAGCTCCTAACAGCAATGAAGTGAAAAGGACTTCTTCAATCAGCATTGACAAAAGAAGGTGCGGAGTATTTTGGGCCAAACAAATCCTGTGATTTTCTTCAAACAGGTTTCATGTGTCCCGACCGTTCCCCCCGACCGGCCTTTCGATTTGGAAAACAATTTGGAGATTCTACATTTGTGACACCAGACTGTCAATCAAAAACAGTGAGGAAGTCCTTGAGACCACGAGGATTAAATACAAAAATTGTACATTTGATATAAAACCAGATTATTTACATCTAATTACTCGAAATAAGTCCCGCCAGAAGAGCTTCATTATTTTCCCACTTTTCCATCAGTTTCAACATGCCTTCCATGGCCTGGCGCGGCGCGGCGCTCACAGCTCTCCGTCGAAGCAACGTCAAAGCTTCATATTCAGCATCATCGAAGAACAGTTCATCGCGCCTGGTTCCGCTTGTCCTCAGATCCATTGCAGGGAAGATGCGATTTTCGGCCAGGTTGCGGTCCAGTACGATCTCGCTGTTTCCGGTGCCCTTGAACTCCTCGAAAATCATGTCGTCCATGCGACTGCCGGTGTCTACCAGGGCGGTCGCGACCACTGTCAGCGAGCCGCCATTTTCGATGTTCCGGGCCATGCCGAAGAACTTTCGCGGGATCTCCAAGGCTCGCGAATCAAGACCGCCGCTCATGGTGCGGCCCGAACCCCGACCGCTCTGGTTGAAGGCACGTCCCATGCGGGTGATGCTGTCCACCAACACGACGACGTTTTGACCGCATTCGACTTCGCGAACAGCCTGGGCCATGGCCATCTGCGTCAGGCGCACGTGATCTTCCACGCTCCGGTCGCTACTGCTGGCCAGCACTTCGGCCGGGGCCATGCGCTGAAAGTGGGTGATTTCTTCCGGCCGCTCGTCGATCAGCAGGACCACGATACGCGTCTCGGGAGCATCGTCATGGATGGCAGTGGCCAGATTCTCCAGCAAGGTCGTCTTCCCGGTCTTCGGAGGTGCAACGATGAGGCCGCGTGTGCCCCGGGCAATGGGCGCTATCAGATCAATTATGCGCATTGAGGGATTACCGCTTTTGCCGAGATTGAAGCGGTGTTCCGGGTTCAGTGCCGTCGATTCTTTCAAGGGTGTACGGCCGGAGAATGTCTCGGGAGACAGGCCGCATATCGAATGGACACTTTCCAGGATCGGTCCCTTGGGGCCTTTTCCCAAAGCGCCGGCGATCTGTGCGCCGGTCAACAGGTTCAGCTTCTGGATCAACTTCCGGGGGACGAAGATGTCGCTGCGGTCCGGAGCGAAGGAACGGCCGGGATCGCGCAGGAACCCTCCGCCTTTTTGCATGACTTCCAATACCCCGGAGACGGGGCCGTGGGTCGTTTCAGACATGGGATTCGTTCCTTGATCAGTGGTGCTGGCTGTGGGCTTTTCCGGATGCATCCGTATACAAAGCGGATAATAGTATATCTACTTCAGAATAATAAATTATGCAGGTGACCCGTGTCAATCTGTTCCGTCTTTGGGAGGATATAAATGTACACCAAAATCGAATAGAAACGAGTGTGTTTTACACTACCGGATTAGGTTTCTTTTCTATGCAAATGGATGGGGCAATTGTGTATCTACTTCGGGAAAAACCAGTTATACGGTAGGAAATACCCAGAGTCGGGAAGTCTGTTTTTTTATTGACAACTGGATGTTCAATTTTCATGATTATGGAATATCGGCCCGTAGGAGGTATCTGCAAATGGCTGTCTCAACGCGAATTGCTACTTTTCTCAAGATCTGGCTGTGGCTCATGGCCTTCCACTCGTTTGCAGTGGGGCTGGGCCTGATCTGGCATCCGGCCATACTGTTGAGTCGTCTGGGTTACGTTCCCTGTTCCGAACCATTTTTTCCCACCCAGGGCGGTGTTTTCCACATCGTCATGGCGGTGGGGTACTCCATGGCTGCCTGGAATCCGTCCAATTTTCGGTGTCTTGTTATTTTCTCCATCGTGGTCAAAGTCATGGCTACCGTTTTTTTGGCCGTATACTGGTTTATCAATCCGTCGCTGTGGGTCGTTCTGATGTCGGGTTTGGCAGACGGAGCCATGGCCATTATTCTGGCGTTTTTGTATAACCGCTGGCGGCTCATAGAACCTGTTAAGGAGTAGCTATGAACACCGATCTGCCCGGAGTGGTCGTCACCGGAGCATCAGGTTTCATCGGCCGACACTTCCTGGCCAGCGCGGCCGGCAAATACCGTCTGTTCTGTTTGGCGCGCCGCTCGCGTCGGGATGCCGGTGTCCCCGATTATGACAACCTGCGCTGGACCCAGGTGGACATCGCCCGCTGGGAAACCATGCGCGACGTTGTGGACTGCGTTAAAAGCCACGGTGGTGCGGACTATGTCCTGCATCTGGCCGGCTACTACGATTTCCACAACATGGAAAACCCCGAGTACGATCGTACCAATGTATTGGGCACCCGTAATGTCTTGAAGTTGGCTCGACAGATCGGGACCTCCCGCTTCCTCTTCGCCAGCTCCCTGGCCGCGTGTGAATTTCCCAAACAAGGCGAGACCATAACCGAGGATACGCCACCCGATGCCCAGTTTGCCTATGCACGGAGCAAGCGCCTGGGCGAGGAGATGGTGCGTGAGCACACCGAATATTTTTCAGCTTCAGTCATGCGTCTGGCGGCTGTATTCAGCGACTGGTGTGAATATCCGCCCATGTACGTGCTGCTGCGTACTTGGCTTGAACAGGGTTGGAACTCAAGGATCCTGGGCGGCCGCGGTGACTCGGCCGTTCCGTATATTCACATCCAGGACCTGGTAAAATTGCTGCACCAGGTTATCGACGGCAGCGATCAGTTGCCGCGTTTCGGAACCCACAACATCAGTCCCAGTAACACAACCAGCCACCGTGAGCTTTTTACTACCGCCACCAGTTTCCACTTCGGAAGTACTCCCGAGCCCATCTGCCTGCCCAAATGGTTCGCCGGCCTTGGGGTTCGTCTGCGCTGGTGGCTGGGCCACCTGATCGGCCGTCCGCCCTTTGAAGCGCCCTGGATGGTGAATTACATCGACAAGCAATTGCGGGTCGACGCGAGTAGAAGCCATGTCGAACTGAATTGGAAACCGACCGAGCGTCTGGATGTGCGACGTCGTCTTCTCATCATGGTCGACAACATGAAATCCCATGGCGAGGTCTGGCACCTGCGCAACGAGGAGGTTCTGCAGCGTGTCGGGCAACGGCCGAACCTGCTGATCAGCTCCGAGCTGGAGGAGCTGCGGGAGACAATGATCGCTAGAATCGTCGAATATGTGAAGGAGCCGACCAGCGGTGAGCGATTCAATCGTTATCACGAGATGCCGTCCGAAACTCTACTCTGGTTCATCACCCTGGTTTACCAGGTACTTATTACATCGGTGCGGACGCGGGACCGGCACCTGTTCCGTCACTATGCCCAGGTCATCGCGGTTCGACGCAAGAGCGAAGGTTTTGACGTGGATCAAGTGTGCACTTTCCTGACAACCATCGGTCGAATTATCGAGGAGACGCTGATTGCGCGACCGATGTTGGCCGAGTTCGGTCAACAGGTGCACGACTACGTCAGGCTGAGTTTTCAGCTGGCCGCAGACGGTGTGGCGGATGTTTACGAAGCAAGCGACGAGGATGGCGTAAATGTACCGGCCGGGTATGATGGATTGGAAATTCCAACCACCCCGGACGGCTTGGCGCTCATGGTTTCCCGTCTGGAGGATACTTGCGAAGATTTGCTTCCCGCGCGCCTGCGTGGGGGGCCGGTCCAGTCCTAAAAGACACCAAATTAAAGACCTACCATCTTAATACACACTATTGATATATGTGTTAACTCAAAAAACACCAATGGTTTACCTTGTTTTTGGCCAAGGTGTTATATATTGTTCCTATCTTGTCAAGTGTTTAACACCCAAGGAATAAGGGGGCTGTTTAATGAGTGAAGACAAATCCCGCCAAAAAAGCAGTTGGCAGAATATCGCCTGGGACGAACACAACTACAACGAACGTACGGTCCTGAAGTCCGGTTCTTTCCTGCGCTGCTATTGCCCCCATTGCTCCCGCAGCTTGATGAAGGATAATCTGCTCTTCCTCGAGACCATCGACCCCGAGGGGAACTCCGGCTGGATGCAACTCAGCCCCTACGTCAACGCCTTCGAGCGGAAGAGTAATCTCCAGCTCAAGGAAGGGGAGGAAGTGTCGGATCTGCGCTGCTGGCATTGCCAGTCATCGCTGCAGGCCGGTGAACGAAAATGTGACCGTGGCGACTCCCACGTCGCGTGTGTAATGGTGGGGATATCCACGGTTCGTGTACCCTTCTACTTCTGCATGCGCACCGGTTGCACCTGGCATCTGATCGATCCTGACGATGAGCACAAGATCATCCTCGACGACAGCATGGAGTGGTGATGACCATGTCCAACGGAAACCCCTCAGCATCTGTAAACCGGCCCCTGATCATCCTTACCCTGGCGGCTGCCGCGGTGGCGCTCTACGGGTATCTGCAGCCGGACCCGTCGGTTGCCGGTCGCCGTTTCTATCTGGATAACGCTGGAGGGGCGGTGCTTTTCACTCACGCCGCCCACCAGGAACAGGATGCCCTGTGTGTGACCTGCCATCATGAGCTGATCCAGGGCCAAGCCTACGACTGCAGTGAATGTCACGACGACCCCGAGTACGTGCACGGTGCATTTGATCACGAGGAATTGCTGGAAATCGAGGATCACTCCTGCATCGACTGCCATCTGCTGCAGCCGGATACGGCGGCACGCAGTTGCCGTGCCTGTCACCCGCTAACGGCGGGAGAGACGGTCGTCGCGGGAAACATAGGTGATTGCCAACAGTGCCACGACGATCCGGATTACACACCGGAGGAGTTTGCACACCCTGAACTACTGGAGATTGAGGAACACTCCTGTGACAACTGTCACCAACTCAGCCCCGTAGTCGAGATTTATCACGATGGTTGTACAGCCTGTCATCGAGAGCGGGTCCCAGAGCGTTTCATCAATGACCAGGATCAAGCCATCTGCAAGGCATGTCACCTCATATGATGCACGAAGGGGAAGGCTCATGAGTGTTCTGGATGTCCTGAAATCACCTGCCTCGCGTGTGCTCGCGCCCATGGATTGTACTCCGGAAATAATTGATTTGCCCGCGCCGGATCGTGTGCTCATCCCGCTGGAGTATCCCGGAAAGATTCTCTTTCGTCCCCTGGTTCAGGTGGGCGATGAAGTGGTGTGCAATCAGGTGATCGGCCGGTCGGACCGCAATAATTTCATCCACGCCTCCATCAGTGGAAAAGTGGTTGAGATGCGGACCATGTGGGCTGCCCGAAGTTTTCACGTGCCGGCTGTTGTCATAGAAAAAAGTGATGCGCCGCCGCTGTCCGGCGATGAGTTGCTGCGTCAGTGCGATATTGATCCGCGGTCGCCCACACGGCTGGATCTATTGCGGGCCGCGGGGGTGATTTCACCCTGGACTACACCCGGACGCGACGACAGCGAGGCGGACCTCGGGGACTACCCCGACATCGAGCAGATCGTGATCAAGGGTATGAATCAGGAACCCACGATCTGCAGCTTCCGGCTGCTGCTGCGGACCCGTTCAGGGGAAGTGCAACAGGCTCTGCGGCGCCTGTCGGAGATCGCGCCACAGGCGCGGATACTGCTGGCGGTGTGCAAGGCCGATGCGCAGTGGGCTGGCGATACTTTTTCCGGTCTGGCAGATGTTGCTCCGCTTTCCAACAACTTCCGCGATCGCATCGAACGTAAGTATGTGCGGCGCTTGACGGGTGTAAAAGTACCCAACAAGGCGTCCTACCGGTCGGGCGGGATTGCCGTCATATCGGTGGAACAATTGCTGGATATGTACGATGCCCTGGAAGGCCTCCCCTGCATTCGGAAAACAATCACCATCTCTTCCGGCAAAGAATTTACACCGGTGACTGTGCGAACTGCCCTGGGAACGTCTATCGGCGATCTGCTGGCGAGTCAGGGTCTGGTTGTCGAAGACGGCGATCGCGTAATCATGGGTGGCCCCATGGCCGGTACCGCGCAATTTACTTTGGAAACGCCCCTGAGCAAATTCCAGGCGGGTATTCATGTGCTGAAAGCCAAGGATATCATCGCCGATGTGAATCTTATCTGCGTCAACTGTGGACGTTGTACCCAGGCTTGCTCCTCGAATCTGCAAGTGCATCTGATCGGACGCTGTGTCGAGTTCGACCAACTGGCCGAAGCGACTACTTATTATCCCGGGGCCTGCATCGAATGCGGCCTTTGTGCTTTTGTATGTCCAGCCCACCGGCCGTTGGTGCAAATGGTGAAGATGGCCGCAAATTACAGGGGTTGATGAAATGAATCCAGACGCTCCCCAGTCCCAATTCAATGTTGCCGCCAGTCCCCATTGGCGGGACGGTAGTTCCCTGCCCGGAATCCAGCAGACCTGGCTTTTGGCCCTGCTGCCGGCCATAGTCGCCTCCGGGGTCTATTTCGGTTTTGCCGGTCTACGAGTGGTCGCCCTTGCGGTTGTCGCTTCGGTGATTGCCGAAGTGGTTTGGAACTCCTTGGTGCCCAACCGCGATTTCGCGTCAAATTACAGCAGCGTTACGATGGGTGTTCTGCTGGCATTCCTGTTGCCGGTCGGGGCGCCGTGGTGGCTGGTAGTCGTCGGTTCGTTTCTGACGGTGATCATCGGCAAAAAACTTTATGGTGGTTGGGGGGCCTACCCGGTGCATCCGGTGGCCCTGGGTTACGCCTTCCTGGCTGTTTCGTGGCCTTCTCGTCTGGACTATACCGAATCCCTTGTGGCCCAAGCCTGGTCCGTGACCATGATCGAACCGATGCGATTGGCCAAGACCCTGGGAACGAGCGCCGAGGCCAGCTTCAATCTTACCGATCTCTTCCTTGGGCTGCAGGTGGGGGGAGTAGGCAACGCCCTGGTGCTGTGGCTTCTGCTGGGCGGTCTGTTCCTGGTGCTGGTTCGCGAGATTCCCTGGCAGATTCCTGTCGGCGGGATCCTTGGCGTAGTTGCGTGTGCCGCCCTGCTGGGAGTGGTTGCGGCCGATCGTTCCGTGAGCCCGGTGTTCCACCTGCTGGCGGGCAGCACGGTACTGATGATTTTCTTCATGGCGCCGGAGCACACAACCTCGCCGGTCAATCCCCGGCCCATGTTTTTTTACGGACTACTCATGGGAGTCCTGATGGTGCTCATCCGCACGTTCTCGATTCATGTCGACGGCGCAATTTTCGCTGTTCTATTAGCCAATTTCTTCAGTCCCTTGCTGGACCGCATAACGCCACGGATTTTGGGTCAGGAGGTACAGGACATTGCGTGAGATCGCTCACTTGGTTCTTGTGTTGGGACTCATCTGTTCCCTGAGCGCTGGGGCTCTGGCCTATGTGCGCACAAGTTTGGCCCCCCGCATCGAGATGCAGGAGGATTTCTATGTCCGCGGCCCTGCCCTGGAGCGCCTGTTCCAGCAGCCGGCCAAGGAATTGTTGACCGAGAAATTGACCGTTCCGGTGGGGGACCAGGACTATCCTGTGTTTTATCTGCGCCAGGACGGTGAGGTGACGGGTCTTGCCGTCGAGGCGGCGGGCAAGGGTGGTTACAGCGGGGACATTGTGATCATGATCGGTCTGGATCCGCGCAGCGACCGGGTTTTAGGCGTGGAAATAGTCAGTCACAGTGAGACGCCGGGCTTGGGGGCCAAGGTCGAACTTGCCAGCTTCCGGCAGCAGTGGACAGGTTTGATTCTTGATCAACCGCTGGCTTTGGCTGGTGACGGCGGAGGAATCGACGCCATCACCGGTGCGACCTTCTCGTCCCGGGCAATGGTCGAAGGATCCAACCAGGTGGTGGATCTGCTGCGGGATCATCGCCAGGAGATTCTCTCACTCATTGAACAGCGGTCGGCCGACGGCGCAACTTCGGGAGGTGAAAGCTGATGAATTTTCGCCAAACGTTGACCCATGGTCTCTGGCG
The DNA here is from genome assembly GCA_019038745.1 of Gemmatimonadales bacterium. Lineage (GTDB taxonomy): Bacteria > Krumholzibacteriota > Krumholzibacteriia > LZORAL124-64-63 > LZORAL124-64-63 > JANTGJ01. Next base: position 38,113 of record JAHOYV010000075.1, on the reverse strand, counting down.
CGATCTGCCCCCATTCCGGCTGGTACTGGGTTTGTGTCCGGCGCTGGCGGTGACAGCCACGGCCGAGAACGGCCTGGGTATGGGGATTGCCGTGACTTTCGTGCTGATCTTCTCGAACATGTTCATCTCGCTATTGCGTAAAGTGATTCCAGACAAGGTGCGTATCGCCAGCTACATCGTGGTGATCGCCACTCTGGTTGTGATCGTCGAATTGGCGATGAAGGCTTTTTTCTTTCCGCTTTCGCAACAGCTGGGAATCTACATCCCGTTGATCGTAGTCAATTGCATCATTCTGGGCCGGGCCGAGGCCTTTGCATCGCGTAACCCGGTGCATCTGTCCATGGCCGACGGTCTGAGTGTGGGGCTTGGTTTTTCGATGTCGCTGACCCTGGTGGGGTCGATTCGAGAAATCCTGGGCGTCGGCACCTGGTTCGGTATGGCGGTCTTTCCGGACAGCTTCGAACCATTCGGTTTCATGGTCCAGGCTCCCGGCGCCTTCCTGTGTCTGGGTTTGTTGCTCGGCCTGATGAATGCGTGGAGCCGCCACCGCGGCGAATTTTTTATCCAGACCTAGGGGGTGTGTACCATGGACCTGTTGCTACTTGCCATCGGATCGATTTTCGTCAACAACATTTTGCTGGCGCAGTACCTGGGAAACTGTCCCTTCTGTGGTGTTTCCAAGAAGCTGGGCACGGCCATCGGTATGGGTGTGGCGGTTATTTTCGTCGCCACCCTGGCCTCGATTTTTACCTGGGTCGTATACCACTACCTGCTTAAACCCCAGGGACTGGAGTATCTCAAAACCCTGGTCTTCATCCTGGTCATCGCTGCCCTGGTGCAGTTTGTGGAAATCTTCATCAAAAAGCAGAGCAAGGGTTTGTATGACTCGCTGGGAATCTTCCTGCCGTTGATCACAACCAACTGTGCGGTTATGGGTATTGCCCTGTTGAACATCAAGCACGGGTTCGGTTTTGTGCAGATGATTGTTTTCTCGGCGTCCAGTGCAGCGGGTTTTGCCGTAGCTATTCTGCTTTTCGCCAGTGTGCGGGAGCGTCTGTTCATCTCATCGGTTCCGACCGCCATGCGGGGAACGGCCATTGCGTTGGTAACTGCTGGTGTCATGTCGCTGGCTTTCATGGGCTTCGCGGGTATGACCAACTGATTCGGGAGTTAAAGGTATGTTGATACCAGCTTTGATTCTGGGTGGCATTGCAGTGATAGCAGCGGTGGGACTGGGCGTGGCCGCCCGGGTATTCTACGTGGAAGAGGACCCGCGCATCAAAGGCATACTCGATCTGCTGCCGGGAGCCAACTGTGGTGGTTGTGGCTTGGCCGGCTGTTCCGCATGTGCGGCGGCCATCGTCGAAGGCAAAGCCGAGGTAAACGCCTGCGTGGTGGGTCAGACCGAGGTGGCCCGCAGTATTGCCGCCTTCATGGGCATGGAGATGAAGGACAACGAGCCCCAAGTGGCTTGTCCTGATTGCCAGGGCGGCGCGCGCGCCACGCGCAAGTACGAGTACGGCGGATTCGATGACTGTCGGGCGGCCATGCTCTTCTACCACGGACCGCTGAAATGCGACCACGGCTGCCTGGGTTTAGGCACCTGTGTGCGGGCGTGCCAATTCGGGGCCATCACGATGGGTGATGAGGGATTGCCCCTGTTTGATCCAGCCCGCTGTGTGGGTTGCGGCGCCTGTGTCCAGTCGTGCCCCAAGGGCATTATCAGCATCATCTCCGAGACGACCAAGATCCTGCACTGGAACCTGTATTCCGAATGCCTGGCACCCTGTCGGCAGAAATGTCCGGCCCAGGTCAATGTGCCCAAGTACATCGAGCACATCAAGAACGGCGAGTACGATCTGGCCTTGTTGACGGTCAAGGAGAACAACCCCCTGCCGCTGAGCACGGGTCGTGTTTGTCCGGAACCCTGCTCCCTGGCTTGTCGTCGGCAGATCGAGGATGAGCCGGTGGCGATCAACTACCTGAAGCGCTTTGCCGCCGACTGGGAATTGAATTCCGGCAAACGCCTGCATGTCCCGGTGGCACCGGATACGGGCAAGAAGGTCACGATCATTGGGGGCGGGCCTGGTGGTTTGAGTGCGGCCTACTACTTGCGGCGCCTCGGCCACGAAGTGACTCTCTTCGACCAGATGCCGGCCCTGGGCGGTATGTTGCGCTACGGTATTCCCGAGTATCGTCTACCCAAGGCCATCCTGGATTGGGAGATCCAGGGTATCCTGGACCTGGGAGTCAAGGCCCGCACCGGTGTCAAACTCGGACGCGATTTCACCCTTGATTTCCTGCGGGCCGAAGGTGCCGACGCCATTTTCCTGGCCGTGGGAGCCTGGCGTGATCGTGAGCTGGGTCTGTCCGAAACCACGCCGGATGGAGTGGTAAGCGGGATCAAATTCCTGGAGGGGTTCCAAGACGATCCGTTGCAGAAGGTCAAGGGCCGCTCCATCGTAATCGGTGGCGGCAACACGGCCATCGACGCGGCGCGTACATCCCTGCGGGCCGGGGCCGAGTCGGTGACCATCGTCTATCGCCGTTCCCGCGACGAGATGCCCGCCAATCCGGTTGAAATCGTGGCTGCCGAGGAAGAAGGAATTCAGTTCCGTTTCCTCTGCGCCCCGAACAAGTTCATCACCAAGGGCAACCAGCTTACGGGGCTGGAAGTGCTGGGTATGGAGTTGGGCGAACCGGATCCCAGTGGCCGACGTCGGCCGGTTCCGGTTGAGGGAACCGAGGAAGTGATTCCTTGTGAACAACTTGTCGAAGCGGTGGGTCAGACGCCGGATCTGGACTTCCTGGAACAGGAAGGCATGCCGGCCCTGCCGACCACTCGCTGGACAACCATCGACGCCAAAGAACAAACCCTGCAGACCGACGTGCCCTACATCTTCACCGGTGGCGACTGCTTCACGGGTCCGGGTTTGATGGTCGAGGCCATCAGCGCCGGCCGATTCGCCGCTCGTTCCATCCACTTCTACATGACCACCGGCGAGATCCCGCCAATCGAGCATCGCCAAACGGAGCTGGTGCCCGATTCAATCTTCGATTCCATCGCCGGCGTGATACCCAAGCCCAAGGTCCATGAGCCGGTTGTATCGTTGGAAGATCGTCTGGGTACCTTCAAGGAAGTGGAAGGAACCATCGACGAGGAGGACGCGAGCTACGAGGCGCGCCGCTGCTTGAACTGCGGCACGTACTGCTATGATCATGATATGGAGATGGAGCGGATGGAGGATGGAGAGTCGGTGGCAGGATAATCGACTCTACCAGAGGGTCAGTTCGTACGACTCTGCGTACTCCGGCAAAAGTGTAACCTTGTTTTCCAGGCCCGGGGTGATCAAAACCCGGGCCTTACCCTTGTCCTGACCCGGGACTACCAGGATGGCCTCGATGGGTTCATCCAGTTCGGCCATTAGTTTCCGGCTCCGGTCCACCCCGAGCACGAACAGGGCTGTCGATAAACCATCGGCCAGAAGGGCTGTCGGGGCGAATACCGTGGTGCTCAATATTCCTTCGGCCGGCTGACCGGTGGTGGGGTTCATGATGTGGCCGTAGCGGTGACCGTTGATGGTGACGAAACGTTCGTATGATCCGCTGGTGGATACCCCGCATTCTGTGACGGAAACCGAGGCGAAGTAGCGGTCCCGATCCAGGGGATCTCGTATCCCTACCCGCCAGTCGGCACGGCCCGGAGCTCCGCCGAGGCAGAACAGGTTTCCTCCCAGATCGATCAGGCCATTGGTCACACCGGCTTCTTCAAGGCGCAGGGCAGCCTGATCCACCGCGAAACCTTTGGCGATACCGCCCAGATCGAAGCAGGTGTTTTCGGTGGCTTTAACAACTTTCCCTGAAGCGGTGAATTCCCAGTTTCCCAACAGGTTCAGCACGGAGTCCAACTCGGCCTTGCCCGGCAGAGTTCCTTGTCGGCGATAGAAACCCCACAGGCGCATCAGGGGTTCGGCCGTTGGGTCGAAGGCTCCGTTACTCAGCGTGTGTAGCCGGTCGGCGGCCGTCAGGCATTCCCACAGCCAGGGCGAAACCGTGAGGGCCGAATCCGCCGGGAAATTGTTCAGGCGGCTCAGTTCGCTGTCCGTTTGCCAGGTGCTGAAAACCGAGTTCACCGAATCGTAGACGGCAAGGACCATGCTCTCAGATTCGGCGGCCGTAAGCCGGGGAGGTAGTTCCAGATCACAGTGGGCGACCGTACCCATGGTTTGGAATTGAAAATCGGCGCGGTCAGAGTTCCGGGTACAGGCGGGCAGTTGAAGAAGTAGGAAAATTAGAAAAACAAAAGGTCTGAGCATAATGAATTGATTGTGCCTTCGAAATTGTGTCTGGCCCAAATTACCTTGTGAAATTTAACTTTAATGGGTTGATGTTTCAACACGGAAAAACACCGTAATTTGGGCCAGACACAATTTCGAAGGCACAACTAAAAAATTTAACCGGGACCACCTTTGGAATAGCTTCCTCGCCCAGCAAGCCACTCGCTTGGAAAGTCCCGGTCAAGATACCTACCGAATAATGTTTGCTGGCTAATTCCCGTATAGCCCTGCCTAAATCTTTTTATAATGAAAAATATTATATCTGGTATTTCCAGGGACATCAATACTGGTAAAATAACTAATAAATGCCTATGCTTATAGGCACCGCGGAAGCGGACGCCATTCTCGAACAGCCGGAAAGCATAGAAAAACAATAGGATATTATCACAAGGGAGAGTTCAAGTGGTAGCAAACTGGAAATCAGTTGATTTACTAGATCACTTGAATATTGGATTGTCAGTAATGACTTGGCATCCAGAGGATCCGTCCCTGGTGGACTGGATATACATTAACGATTCCCTATGCAGGTTGGTGGGAAGGTCCAAGGCGGAATTCCTTGAAAAGACGCCGTACCAACAAATCTCCCGCGAAGCCAGGGCTCAGATTGAAGGTTTCAACGCCCAACTGGTCACTCATGGACAAGTCACCGCCGAATCGGTTGTGCTTCACACGTCGCATGAACCTATTCCCGTGATGATGTACATGAAACTGATCAAAGGGGATGACGGTCCCCTGCTTTTGACGGAATTTCACGATATCCGATCTTTCAAAGAGGTAGAAGCTCGTCTGAGTCAGGCCAAAGACAGAACACGCAACATCATGACGCTGATAGGTCGTGAGAAACAACAGATTTCGGACAACATCCAGGGCAATCTCGGTCTGGTTGCCTTGCCCTTGATCGATCAGCTGCGGACGACGGCCACGACTGTCCAGAAGGAGATCCTCACTGCCCTGGAAAATAGGATCAAGCATATTTCCCGGAAAATGGGGGTCTCGATCGAGTCCGGCCTGCCGGGTTCGAATCTTACCCGACGCCAGATCCTGGTCTGCGAGATGATCCGTGATGGAATGGCCAGCAAGGAAATCGCTACGGCGCTGGGATGCTCGGTAAGTACGGTCAACAATCACCGCAACACGATTCGCAAGAAGCTGGGTCTTTCCCGGAAATCAGCCAACCTGCAGGCTTTCCTGAACAGTATGCCGGGCGACCAGGAAGGTCCGGTATAATGCTCACCTGGTCGTCGGGGATGTTTTAAAAAAACGCCGTCGTTACATCCCATGGGAGAGGCAACGACGGCGCGGTCCAGGCCAAAACAGCGGAGGTTTCTTAAAACCTACTTCACCTTGTAGCAGGTGATGGCCATCGGCTCGGGTTCACTGTCATCATCTTCCCCACCCAGACCCTGGGCGCTGATCGCCGCGGCGAGGAAACCGGAAACCTTGTAGATCCGGCCGTCTCCGGCGAAGAACAGACGATCCTCCCGGGCAGAGCCGGCGCACTCGATCCGCACCTGCTTCGTGAAATGTCCGTCGGAGCTGAATACATCGTACATGAATTCGCCGTCTTGACCCGCCCATGTCTGGCGGCTGTTCTGGGTCCAAATGCTGCCGTCTTCGGCGATCCGAAGTTCGGCTACATCCGGCTCATGGGTTTCAGCCTCGTAGTTGGATCCCGGCGGTAGCTGGGGCATCTGGGCCTGGAAGGCGCGATCGACCAGGTCCTTTATTTCCTGTGTGCGTTCATAGGATTCGTATTTCCTCTCGATTATCCGGTCCAGGGTGCCGTCGGAATTGTAGATGTTGATGTCGTACCCATAGCGTTCGGGGGCCATGACGACCCGACCCTCATCATCGACATCCAGGCGTTGCCAGGGGAAATCGGTGTCGATTTCACGCAGTGTGAAGTTGGAAAAGTTCCAGTGGACGTTCTTGACGTAGAACTCGGCAATCCGTTCGTGATCCATCCCGTAGCTGCGGATATGATAGTTGCGTTCCTGGGTGCCCGCGTTGACGTCGGTTCTCAGTTCCATTCCCCCGAAAATCAGGTTCCCCTGGGCCGGGTAGCATCGGATCGCCAGGAACAAACCACCCTCCTTCGGATCGTAATCGTTCGGAACAAAGTCCTCGATCGGCTGGCCCTCCTTGTCCAGCATGACCAGCTTGCCGGGCATGGCCCGGACCAGACCTACGGATCCATCAGGCAGCAGGGTCATGGCCGCCGGGTTGGTTACTTCACCCGGGCCTTCCCCCGCACGACCGATGGTGCGCAGGTATTCGCCGTCCGGTGAAAAGACCTGGACCTCCGAAAGCTGGTTGTCCAGCAGGTAGATGTTGTTTTCGTCGTCGATCTGGACCTGGGTGATGATACCGAAAAGGACATCCTCGTCATCCTCGCCGCCCACGGTCCACAATTCCTCCACCTGCCAGGTCTCCACGCCGTCGGCGGGTTCAGAGCCGTTCTTGACGTGCATTATCCCCTCGACCATCTCCTCCTGGCCGGCCAGGGCCATTTGTGGGCCAAGGACGTTGCCAAGAAGCAGGAGTCCGCAGACGAGCAGGAAAAAAAGTCCCGTGTGGGCGACCCCTTTCGATTCACGGCAGATATTTGCAATGGTCATCGCTATCTCCTTTGTTGGGAATCCTGTTGAAGATTCCGATCAGGGTTCATTGAAAATCTTAAAAGGCCGGATTGTCTCCCTGGAAAAAAGTGATCGATTCACATCGGATCAGATTCTCGCTTGTTGTGCCTTCGGGTCAAGACATACCCGCGCGGCAATGATTTCATTCTATCGAGCTCCATTTATTTTGTAGGTCTTCCAGATGCTGGTTCAGAAGTTTGGAGGCATCTTGTGGAGGCACGGCCAACTGCAGGGCCAAGCCGGCTGCGCTGCGGCGGGCATCCGAGAGTATCAGGTGTCGTTCCTGATCGATATTTTTCGTGCTGACTTTGGCCACGAAGATCCCCACGCCCCTGCGTCTTTCCACCATCTCCTGGTCGACCAGAAACCCATAGGCCTTGCTGACGGTCATGGGGTTGATCGCCAGGCGACTGGACAGGTTGCTGACCGATTCCAGCTGCTGACCCGGTTGCAGCCGACCGCTCATGATCTGCAGCTTGATCTGCTGAATGATCTGACGGTAGATGGGCATTCTGTTGTTGGGGTCGATGTGGATCATGTTTGTATCCAGGACTGAATCCGATTTATGGTGACCATATCAGTTGGCTAATATAGTAGGGTGTTTACGATGAATTAGAGCGGGCGATTCATCGCCCGCCTTGAGCGCCGTCTTCCCGGATCATCAATTTGAAACCCTGACCATGAACCGTGCGGATCTGGACGCGAGGGTCATCCTGTAGGTATTTGCGCAGATGGGAGATGAAAACATCCATGCTGCGGCCGGCGTGGTAGCTGTCGTCGCCCCATATGCGGCGCAGGGCGAAGGAGCGTTCCAGGGTGCGGTCCCGATGTAGGCAAAGCAGTTCCAGCAGATCGGCCTCGCGGTCGGTAAGTTGCCGTACCGATTCGCCCCGGGCCAGGGTTCGATCGGGTCGGTGGAATATGAAGTCGCCCAGTTCAATCAGCTCGGGTGACGGGGCCGGCTCATTTCCTTTGTTGGCCCGACGCAGGACGGCCTGGATACGCAGAAGAAGCTCTTCCATGCTGAAGGGTTTCGTCACGTAGTCGTCGCAACCGATGCGGAATCCCTCGACCCGGTCTTCTGTCAGGGCACGGGCAGTAAGGAAGATCAGGGGAGTTTCGTCACCCTGCATTCGGATTTGGCGGGCGAATTCGAAACCGTCCAGGTGGGGCATCATCACATCGACCAGGCATAGGTCGAATTCTCCGCCGGCGAAAGAGTCCAGACCCTGTTGGCCGTCGCGGCACAAGGTGACCGGAAAGCCCTCGCGAATCAGCGATTCCTCGATGATCAGACCCAGGTTGGGATCGTCTTCCAGCAGGAGAATTCTGGCCTGGTCGAGGCGGTTGTTCATTTCTCGCTCCCGGGTTGGGGATCGCCTTCATCCAGCGGCAGGGCTAGAGTTACGTGGGTTCCCTGGTTCGGAGAGCCGCCAAGCTTAACGTGGCCGCCGTGGGCCTCCATCAACAAACGGACGTAACTGAGGCCCAGACCGTATCCTTTTACGTCATGACGGTCGCCGGTGGGGCAGCGGTAATATTTTTCGAAAACACGGTCGCGATCCTGCTTGTCGATGCCGATCCCCTGGTCGGTGACCTCCAGGATAAGGAGGTTGCGGTTATTGCGGGTCGTCAGTCCGATGACCGGGGCATCGGGGGAGTATTTGATGGCGTTATCCAGCAGGTTGGCCAGCACGTTGGCCAGGTGCACTGGATCTCCGCGTACGAAAACCCTGTCTGCGGCCAGATCGAGGCTCAGAGTGCCGCCCCGCTTTTCGATCTGCAGGGCGAAGGCTTCGGCGGCGCCGGCGACCAACTCGTGGCAGTCGATGGGGGCCATGCTCAAGCTGAAGTCCCCGGCCTCCAGTTGGGCGATCTGCAGGATCTTCTCGACCTGCCGCCGCATACGTTGATTTTCATCGCGGATCATCCGGTTGTAGCGCTGCAGGGCTTCGGGTTGTTCCAGGATGTCTTGTCGTGCGATGGCTTCGCTGGCCAGGGAAACGGTGGAAATGGGGGTCTTGAATTCATGGGTCATGTTGTTGATGAAGTCGACCATCCGGCCGGCGAAGCGGCGCTGTTTGTCAACCATTCCCAGCGCCAAGACAAAGGCGGTCACGATCAGGAGGGTGAACAGGATCGAGGCGGCCAGCAGGGGCCAGATCTGATTCAACAGGAAGCCACGGTGGCCGGGGAAGTGCAACGCGATCTCAAAGACGTCCGGAGTGAGGTCCAGGGGAAAGAGTCTGGATCGGAACCGGGACTTCAGCAATTTGTCCCCTCCGGAATCCAGGTAACCGTCGGTGCTTGCCAGGACCAGGGAATCGTTGCCTGTGGCAATGACCCCGAAATCGGGAACGAGGTCGATTCCCACGGCATCCAGGTTGATCCTCAGCAATGAATCGATCTCCGCCCGGTCCAGTCGTTTCCGGATCGGTCTCGGTTCCTGGACCAGGAGGTCACCCACGATTCGTTGGATCAGCTCCGTTCGACCATCGGCCACAATAAAGGTCATTTGACGTGACGGTGACGATGTTTCGACCGGAAGATGAGCCTCGATGTTGATGAAGGCCGTATCCAACTCGGCATTCAACGAATCGGCCAGGTGGCCATCAGGCAAGTGGAACCCGAATTTTTTAACCCTGGAAACCAGGGTGTCGGTTGTCCCGAACTTGTAGATGACCTCCAGTGCGTCCTCGGTCATTTCGCCCGCTTCAAGCTTCTGGGCGGTAATCGTCAGTGCGGTGACAACGTTGCGCTGGAAGGCCTGGTCCTTCAATTCCCAGGCGATGTTCAACAGGCGCAACTGGACGGCCATCAGACCCGCCAGGCTAACCGTGATCATCAGGACGATGAATCTTACTTTCTTTCCTTGGTACTTCATTTGCGACATGATAACCCCATCTGGGCAGGGAAAACCAGGGGCCAAGACCCGGATTAACAATAATTAACCAAATCTAACATTTCTTAACTGGAGACCCTGGAACCCGGATCGTATCCTGACGTTAGTTGCTCCGAGCCTGCTTTGAAACCAGTCCCCCCAGGGGACCATTACCCGGATATTGGAGAATCGAAATGGAAACTTCGCACAAGAATCGTAGTCAATGGGGCGTTGTGATCGCCTTTGCGGCGGCTGTCACGCTGCTGGCCGTCTCGGCCGGATCGGCCCCAACCTGGAATGGGACGATAGGGGAAGAAGACGGCTGGCCGGTAGTGAATAATCCCGCCAATCCAATCCATGAGGATCAGGTGATCAGGCCTGAGCAGCTGTGGCGCATCGGGGGTGACGAGGAGGACACCCTCTTCGGTCTGATCGAGGATGCCCTGGTTGATGAAGCGGGGAATTCCTATCTGTTGGACAGCGTGCTCAGTACGATCTATGTCGTGAGTCGGGATGGTGATATCACGAGCACATTGGGTGGGGAAGGTGATGGTCCGGGCGAGTTCCGCATGGGAAGCGAAATGGTCTTCCTGCCGAACGGGGCGGTGGGGATCATGGAGATGATGCCGGGCAAAATCGTGGTGTTGGATCGTGACGGAACCCCTCTGCCCTCCTTCGCCATGTCGGAGGGCGGCCAAGGAATGATGAACCACTTGCAGCATATCTCGGCCAACGACGACGCGGTCCTGATTGGCAAAGTCGTCACCAACTTCAGGGACGGCGAGGTGGTCACCCGATATTCCTTGAGCAGCCACGATGCGGACGGCACTGAATTGGCGGTCTTGTTGGAAAACAAGGAGGAGCAATCCGGTGGACAAATAAGCCTGAACATGGGGGACGGGAAGAACGCCTTTACCCGCAATTTCTCCTTTTGCCCCGACGGCCGGGTGGTGATTTTTCCAGAGGAGAAGGAGTACAAACTGGAAATTTATGATACCGCCGGCGTGAAACAGCAACTCATTCGCCGGAAATACGAATCGGTAAGGCGATCGGAAAAGGAATTGGAGGGAATGCGCAAGCAACAGGAACAGATGCGTGAGCGGTTCGGCGGCACAGTGGAACTGGAGATCGATCAATACGCTCGAGACATTTCCGCAGTTATCGTCCGTCCCGACGGCGAGATCTGGGTGGCCAACAGCCAGGGTGACAAGGATTGCCCTGAGCAGTCGATCGGATTATTCGATGTCTACGACCAAGGCGGACGGTACACCCGCCGAGTACGTATAGAAGCTGATTTCGACCCCGATCGAGACAATTTTCGCCTGCTGGATGACCGGTTGTTCGTCTTCAAGGAAGCCCAGAAGGCTCCACCCCGAACGTCGACTTCCGGCGGTGGCGGCATGATGGTCATGATGATCACCACCGGCGGAGCGCAGGATGAGGACGAGGATGAGGACGAGGAGATTCGCCCCTACGAGGTGATCTGTTACAAATTACCCGATTGAATCGACTCGGGCCTTGGGGTCAAAGGAAGCCCGGATCTACAAGGTCCGGGCTTTTTCAATATCAACTCGCTTCTTGGTGGGACCGACAGTTATTAACCTAAAGGACAGAATATAAAAAAACTAAATTAAAGCCCAAGACTACCGAACATCAACAACATGAAAAGGCAACAAATAGCACAACATCCAGTGGCGTGGGTCGTTCTGTTGATAGTATCTCAGCATGTGGACGTCTCCGTTTCCCAGTCCGCCTCTGTAAGGGCTACCGAAATTGCTCTGGAAGGAACTGCTGACCGCGGAGCCCACGAAACAGTCTCCTGCACGCTCTGCCATTTTTCCGGTTCGCAGGAGTTGGGTGCTTCCGGTTTGTCCCGGACCGGCAAATGTCTCCAGTGCCACGATGGTGGCGAAGGGCGGGAAAACTTCCCCCTGGGATTCCACGTGGGGAAAGACCAAGATTGCTCCCGCTGTCACTCTTTCCATTCTCCTGATGAAATCAACGTCCCCGGGGGCCGGTTGAGTCTGGCTGCTCTTGAGGAGGCGGGCTCAGGGCATTGCCTTTCCTGTCATGGTGCCGGGGGGCGGTTGGCCGATTTATCCGAAGCCCATCGGACTGCCTCTAATCTGTATCATGCCGACTTGGGAGTTTTAGCGGGCCTTTCACCGTCGCAGGGCTGTCTTCAGTGCCACGATGCCGACTCAGGATCACCCTGGCAGGATTCTACGCGGCAGGCTGCGGTGACCTTTAATCGACACGCAAGCCATCCCATGGGTATACCCAACCGAGCTACACGGGCGGCCAACGCGTTCCTAATCCGCCTGGTGCCTGACCGCAAGCTATCTCTTTTCGAGAATCGAATCGAGTGCCAGACCTGCCATCAAATGACTGCTCTTACTGATAATCTGGTGATCCCTCTGGCAGAGAAACAGGACCTTTGTCTGGGGTGCCATCAAAGGAATGACGGCAAGCGAAACACCCCTTTGGACCTTGCTACCGCCTCGGCGACCCCATAATTCGGCAGTAAAACCAGTAGATACAGGATGAATTTTTTAGCCTAACGTGTTATCATTATAACCGTCACGGGAGAAATCCCACTTTTTTTGTAGATGTTTATGCCGGTTGGGGTGGCAAAACCGGTTTCCACAGCCCTCTTTCGCGGGATTGAAGAGGTTGGAATACTGGATGGGGAGCAGGGTGGTTCGGTATAAGGAAATTATTGTTAGGGTTTGCCATTCCCGATTAATTGAATCTTTTCGCGCTAACCGACGCGGAGATTACAATCGGTTATGGATCACTCTGGTACTTTGGATCCTCTACGCGGACCCTGGGCTGGCTGTGAACGGAGTCTTTGGCGCGCGCGGTAATCACCAGGAAGGGAGGTCCGGCGCCTTTGCCTATTCAGCGGACAACCTGCATCTGACATCTTCTCTGGACGAGAGGATCAGAGTAACCCCGGATTTGAGCTTACGTTTGGGATTCCTTTCCACTTGGGAATCTCGCGATAGCCGGATCGGTTCAGCTACCACCGAATTCGACAAGTGGATCCGCCGTCCGCAACTATCACTGTCCTACATTACATCCCCTTTCCGGGTGGGCTGGTCCTGGTACGGCCTTAGGACCGAACAGAAGGTCCAGGGATTGACCACTTACCAGGACGATCGCTTCGACAATAGTGTGTGGGCGAACCTTGATCTGGGACGCGGCAAAATTGAAACACGATGGCAGGGGGGTTCCGTAGAGCGGGAAGAGACCGTCGGCCTTCAGGAAAATTCAGATAATCTTTGGCATACCAGCGCCCAGTATCGGCTGAGTGATTCGGACCAGTTCCAGTACGCGTACTCCCGTTCAAGCAACCATGCTGTGACTCTGGGATCTCGGAGCATATACGATCGACACAGCCTGGAATACCAGGGCGCTCGCCGTTTCGCCGGTGGCCGGGGGCGCGTGGCTCTGACCACCCGCAGCAATTTCTTTCGACAGCAAACCATCAAGGCTGTTGCCGGTTCCTGGGATTACCTCGAGCCCGATTGGACCGGCTATCAGTTGGACGACACACCGGAATTCCGCGATCCCCTGGAGGCCGAACCGGTGCTGGTGGTGGGTCTCAGCGATAACGATCTGGACTCTTCCTCGGGAATCAACATCGGAGACGCCGCCCAACAGGTTCGCGAATTCGGAGGCGATTACCGCAACATCATTTACGACTTCGGCGATCCCGAGGAGATAGTAGCGGCCAACCTGTATATTGATGTTCCGCTGGGACTGCCGGGTCTCGTGCAGTGGATGGTTTTCGTGAACGATGATCCGGATGGCCGAGAATGGGGGACGGCCCTGGGTGAAGATCAGGTCAGGGTAGTGTATCGAGAGTGGGCGAACGGACGTCAGGGTTGGGAGATTCGCTTCCCGGATCCGGTCACTCATCGGCGATTGAAACTGGTGAACATCAAACTGGGTCCCACCGAGCCGGATATTTTCGTAACCGAGCTTGAAGTTTTCAGGCCTGTTTCCGCCCAGCAATTGAAATCCGAGTCGGCCTCCCATCGGCACCGAATCAGCGGAACCGCAGGCTATCAGGTGAATCCTGATCTTAACTTCAGTTACGGTGTTACGGTGGATCTGCGTCGTTTCGAAGTGGAGGGACGCAACAGCACCCGGGCCGGCCATGTAGCAGGTTTCGATTGGCGAACCCGGGGTTGGGTCCTGGCCGCCAAATATCAGGACAGCCGCCGCTGGAGGGAATCGAACACCGACACGGACATCAATTCCCAGACCCTCTCCTTGACGCCGGTGATAAAGGGCGAGTTCCACACTCGATTATCAGCCGGCCGCAGCCAGGACAGTAGTCAGGGAAGGGATCATTCCACCATCAACTTGTCTTCCGACTCGACATGGGATGCTGCTCCCCAGCTCTCGTTCAGCCAGAGGGTCGGGTACGGTCTCAGACGTGATCTGATTCAGGATATCAGGTCCCACTCGATCGCCCTGGTCACCCGCATGCGCAGCGCGCCGCGTCGTACCCTGCGGGTGGACCTTATGCACAGGGATCGATGGGTCAGCCGGGAAGCGGGCTACGGATTCATGACGTTCAACGACACCGAAGGCCTGGTTGCCTGGTCGATCACCACACAGATCGCAGCCTCCAGCCGGATCCGCTACCAGGTGCGCGAGGAGGGGGAGTGGGTTTTGCGGCATTTCCTGTCCTGGTCCCCCGTGCCTGGAGGAAAACTTGAAATGAGATTGTACTTGAATGGATTCCGCGACACGAGGAACGATTCCAGTCAAAGAGGCCAGGGTATCAGCGTGACCTGGCATCCGCGTTCCCGCCTGTATCTGGAAGGTGGGTACAACGCTTCCGAGTTCAGCCAGGGGGACGAAGAGAGCTCCCCGGTCAACGTGCATTTTCGAGGGACTTGGAGTTTTTGATGATAAAGCGACTTCTAAACGGTATTTTAAAGACACTGATCCGGGAGGATTTTCGATGATCCGATCCAGACTCTTCCTGACCCTGTTGCTACTGGCCGCTGCCCTGCCCGGTTGCTCGCCCCGGGCAACATCCTACATCAATCCCGCCGTAGATTTTTCCTTCATCCGCAGGGTGGCGATCTTTCCCTTCCAGAATTTGAGCGCCGACCACAAGGCGCCGGCCAGGATCAGTTCGATCTTCCTTTCTGAACTTCTTGAACACGATGGTCTTATCGTCCTGGCTCCGGGGGAAACACTCAGCGTTTTGCAGGATATGAAACTAGGCAGTGCGGAAGTGCTTTCGGAGGACCAGATCGTGGAACTGGGTCGGCGATTGGACGTGAACGCTGTTTTCTTCGGAACAGTGGAGGAGTACGGTCTGGAACAGTTGGGCCGCGACCGTTCCTTTGCCTTGACCGTGTCATTCAGTATGGCTGAGACGGCCACCGGTTCCCTGATCTGGAATTCGCAGGTCTACCAGGGTGGAGTATCTGTTTGGCGAAAGCTTTTCGGAGGGGGAACGCCCGCTCCGTATCATGTGTCCCGGAAGGCGGTCCGCCAAGCCCTGGAGACCCTGTTTTGATCATGGGAAGCCGCATGCGGCCCTTGATCAGGGCGCTTGTTTTCGTGGGGCTGACGGCCTTTTGTACGGCGGGATCCGCCCCGGCCCAGGAATCCCGGACTGCGGTTCTGGTTTTCATTGCCTGGCAGGAGCTGGAGGGATCGGTTCTGGATCCTACTCTGTTGCGTCAAGCTACAACCCGGTTCCTGGCGGGGGCTCTGATCTCCCAAGGATGCGAGGTCGTTCCCGATGAAAAGTTGGCCCCCCTGGTCACGCGTTGGCGGCAGCGAAACAGTCTGATGTTGCGTGACGAGTTCCTCGCTGAGTTGGACGAGGAATTAAATGGAGACCGTCTGCTTTTGGTCCAACTGTTTTTGCAACCGCGGCGGTTGCTGATGGCTTGGCGTCTGATCGATACTTCATCCGGAATCCTGCTTAGTGTGGGTTTCAGTGAGGCGGGATTGGGTGCCTTCGCCCGGGAACCAACGGCTGTTGACAACCCGGGACAGGATATCGTGCAGGAGTTGAGGGGAAGTGGTGTCTGGTTGAGGGCTGCAGAAGCTGCCGCTCGGGCTCTTGTCCTACCGGCTGGAGATCCCGACCCGGACTGGACACAGCCCCTGGTGGTGCTTCCGACCCGATCGGTTGGCAGCGAATTCGGCAGCACGGCCCTTGCTTCGCACTGCCTGCTGGAAGAATTGGTGATGCGGCACGGTCAGGTTGTACCTGATCCGGGACTGGTGGTTACCACCCTCAGGCAGTCAGGATACGGCCCCGGCCAGATGAACGCTCAGGTAAGAGACCTGTTGCGAGAACGCTTCGGCTCTCACGTCGCTCTACTCGGCAAGTTGATTGCCTACGATATAGCCGACGCCCGGTCGGGGCCGGCTGTGCCGGATGTGGAAGGAGCGCTTTTTGGGGCTGATCATTCCATGGATGGTTTCGC
Organism: Gemmatimonadales bacterium; assembly: GCA_019038745.1. Classification (GTDB taxonomy): domain Bacteria; phylum Krumholzibacteriota; class Krumholzibacteriia; order LZORAL124-64-63; family LZORAL124-64-63; genus JANTGJ01. Next base: position 21,783 of record JAHOYV010000075.1, on the reverse strand, counting down.
ACTGAGCCTGATGAAGGTGGACCTTGAGTCGGGGCGAGTGCTGGCCAGCTTTGAGGTTTTCGAGGATCGATCGGTGGAATTCGGGTGGTTCGGTGTTCAACACAGGTATTCCCTTCTGGAGCGACTGCAGATCGCGGTTGTGGAGCTCTGGACTGGAATAGGAGTACAACTGGAGGCAGGCGGTAATGGCAACCCACATTGAATCGAAAGAAGTGCTGAAAATGAGATTATGGAGAGCCTCGCTGGCAATCCTGCTGATAATGATCTTGGCTTCAGCGGCGGCTACGGCGGGCTCGTCGACGCCTCTGGCCATCGTGGATGGAGATACGATCTCTTCGGCCGATCTGGAGCAGGAGATCGCCATCATGAAGAAGATGAAGGATTTCGAAGGGGAAGTAGTGTTGCCCTCGGCGGAGGACGCTCTTCACCGCTTGATCCAGAACCGCCTGATCATCCAGGAAGGCTACCGACTGGGCTTCGACCGGAAGTTCACTGTGGCCAACCAGGTGAGGGAAACCGTCCGGTTAAAGCTGGTAGCTGCGCTTCTCGATTCCATAGCTGCGACCGTGCCGACCAGCACTCCCGACCTGATGAGCGAGCGTCGCAAGGCGGTGGATCTATACATAGATGGTCTGATAAACCATTACCACGTCGAAGTTGATTCCACGCTGCTGGCTTCCCTGGAATACGGCTCGGATGACCCTCAGGTCAAAAAGCGTTTGAGGGAAAGTGAAGAAGTGTTGGCTGTTTTGCCCTCCGGGTCCCTGAGCATTCGAAGCCTCAGCATGGTGATTCGTTTTACGGAATTCCACGGCTTGACGGGAAAGCCGGACGCGGACGAATCCCGGGATCGGATCTTCAAGGAATGGCTGGTCGAGGGACTACTCTCATACGAGGCCAAGCTTCACAAGCTGGAACAGGCTCCCCATATCCGGCGCATGGCGCGGAACCTGGAGGAGAACCGTGTTTCGGAGGAAACCCTGAAATCCCTGCTCAAATTCGACTTCAATCCGGGGGAAGAGGAGATTGAGGGCTTTTACCGCGAGAATCTTTCAGCGGTCACCCCTTCGCCTCGGGTAAAGATGCAGAGCGTTTTGCTTACCAACCAGAAGGCAGCCGAAACATTTCGAGGTCGGCTGCAGGTAGGGGCAAAGTTGGCCTGGTTGAAGAAGGTTACCAAGGAAGTGGCGGACGGACCGCCACCGTTTCCCGCCGACTGGTTTTCACCCGAAAAATTGGGCTTGCGGCCCGAAGAGGTTTTTGTGGGCTCGGTACCAGAGCCGTACGAGGTCCCCGGCAATGCCTGGGCAGTGGCCATTGTCGATGAAATTGAGCAACCGGTGCCTCTGCCGTTGGCCGAATGCCGAGGCACCATGATTCAGCTGATGCGCCAAAAGGCCACGCACGATTTGATGAGGGAAAACTTCCGGAAGCTGGAAGAGGCGGCCGACGTGCTTATTCTGCCGGGAGCCGAGGAATTGGTTGAGGAACTGCTTCGTGGTTCACAAACCACCGAGTAGGCCGCTAATCATTTTTTTGAATAGAGCAGGAGGAAACCCAGTGGCTGAGACAAGGAAATGTAGACTCACAACCCGGAGTTTGACTGGCCGAAACCGGCGGGGACGTTTGGTTCCGGGATTGTTGCTGACGATAATACTATATCTGTTGGCCGTTCCTACATTCGCCGCAGGGCCCTTCAAGTCCAAAACTTGCTTGGACTGCCACCAGGACGTCAAGGAGGAGGTGAAGGGAAAGCATGCCCATGAACCCTTCAAGGACAAGAAATGCGAATCCTGTCACTCTCCCCACGGTGTGATTGGCCAGCTCGTATTGAAGGAGGACGGAAACGATCTGTGTCTGGAGTGCCATGACGAAATTGGAGAGGCCCTGGAAAGCGGCCGGCCTCACTCACCACTGGTACGAGGCAGTTGCTTGGCCTGCCATGACGCGCATGGTTCCGGCCTGCCGGACCTTCTGCCGGCCAGGGGCGCCGAGGTCTGTTTCGAGTGCCATGACCGGGCGCCTTTCGAAAGGGAGACCGTTCACAAGCCACTGGCCAAGGACGGGTGTCTGTCCTGCCATGCCGTGCACGCCGCTCCGGAGCCGATGCTGCTGAGTTTGGGCAAGGATGAGTTCTGTCTGTCGTGCCATGACAATGAGGAAAAGCTGGTCCGGAAGCACGCGGAAATCCAGGTTTCACTGGCTGGTTGCGTGTCCTGCCACAACCCACATAGTTCCTCCGCCAATAGCCTGCTGAATGAATTCCAGCACGACCCTGTCGCCGAGTTTGACTGCACAGCCTGCCATGATCCCGACTCAAAGGGTGGTGCGGATCTGGTGGGGGATTTACCCGGCCTCTGTGAGAACTGCCACGACGACGTTACGGTCGGAGTTACGGTTCCCCACGAGGCGGTAAGTGATGGGTCCTGCCTCGATTGTCACGCTCCCCACGGCAGTGCTCACGATAATCTGTTGGTCCGGCCCGAGAAACAAATGTGCCTGGAATGCCACGACATGCCGACTTTGGAACGGGAATATAAGCACGAGCCTGCTTCCGAGGGCCGTTGTACCGCCTGTCATCAGCCTCACGGTGGGACACGCGCTGCTCTCCTTGTCGAGGAATCAAATTCGCTCTGCCTGGATTGCCACGAATCCCTTAATCCACCCGAATCCGACTCGGGATCGACGCATCCGCCATTCATCAAGCAGGATTGCTCCGTCTGTCACGACCCACACGGATCAAGCCGGGAGAACTTGCTGAAGATGGAGGCCGGATCCCAGTGCTTGGGCTGCCATACGAGTGTTCGTTTGGAACTGGCGGTACAACACCCTCACACCGTGGTGGCCCGCGGGGAGTGTCTTGCCTGCCATCAGCCGCATTTTTCCGGGCATGAAACCCTGCTGAATGCGCCGGCTTCGGAGCTGTGTCTCCGGTGTCACGAGAGCATGATCCGGAGGCCCGATGGGGGAAGCCTGCATGACCCCGTAGCCGAGGGTGATTGTGATCAATGTCATAATGCTCACGGTGGTGAGAATCCTTCCCTGCTACGCCTGACGGGAACCGCCCTGTGCGCCGATTGCCACGACGTAGATCAGGGGCAAGGGCCGGATTGGCATGATCATGTCCCCTTCGCCGAAGGCAACTGCGCCGTCTGTCACGACCCGCACAACTCGAATCTGGACAATTTGCTGGGGGCTCCCCGCTCCATGCTGTGCACGGTTTGCCACGAGGATGTCGTCCAGACTGAAGGTGCCAAATCCATCCACCCGTTGGGGGAGAACAGCTGCCTGGATTGCCATCTGGCCCACGGCGGTCAGGGTGTGGGATTCCTGCAAACCTCCCAGCCCGGGCTCTGCTTCAAATGTCACGATGAGGAAGGCCGCGGATTCAGCGAAAAGCACTTGAACCGAGATCCAGAGAGAATGATCTGTACCGGTTGCCATGAGCCGCATCATTCGACGGTGGTGACTCTGCTTAAGGCCGCTTCGCATTCCCCCTTCGAAGAGGGTGATTGCACCGCTTGTCATGAAGGAACCCAGCCGGTGGGTTCGCAGGTGGAGTTATGTTCCGAGTGCCATGATCAGGTCCAGGAGACATTGGAGGGGTCCGGCCATCTGCACGAGCCGTTCTCGGGCGGGAACTGCACCAAGTGCCACAACCCCCATGCTTCCCGCGGAGAAAATCTGCTTGTTTCGGAGAAGGTTTCCGACTCGTGCAAGGAGTGCCACCCAACGGATGAGTTGATGCCTCGACCAGAGTTTTCTCATACTCCGGCGCGGGACGGCCACTGCGAGAGTTGCCATGAGCCTCACGGGTCCAATCATTCTGGGTTGCTGGTCACGGAACCGGAGGCGCTTTGCTGGGATTGTCATCAGCCCCTGCGAGAGCTGCAGAATTATCCCACGGTTCATTCTCCCTTCGCCGAAGGGGCCTGTCTGGATTGCCACGATTCGCATGGTGGCCAGGCCTATGGCAGTCTGAAATCCGCAGCGCCGGTCCTATGTGCCGGGTGCCATGATCCTTTGGATCAGAATCTAAAGGCGCGCCATCTGAATTTTCCGGTGGCCGACTCGGATTGTCTCTCCTGTCACGCGGCCCACGCCTCGCGGTCTCCGGCCCTGGCCCATGAAAGGGTTCATTCCCCCTATGAAGCGCGGGAATGCTCGGTCTGCCACGTTGATTCGGAGATCCAATTGAAATCTGCCGAACCCGGCCTGTGTCTGGATTGTCACGACGCCATGGCGGAGGACCTTGCCGGAGGTGTGCTCCACGACCCCTTGGAGGGGGAGGATTCATGCACGACCTGTCACTCGCCGCATACCGCACCCCAGGGCGGTCTGATCCCGCGCCAGCAAGCGGATCTTTGTGGAGACTGTCATCAGGAACAGGCGGATCTGGTCCGGTATGCCGATTCCAGTCACCCAGCCCAGGACGGCCGTGATTGTACGTATTGTCATGATCCCCACCTGGCCGCGTCCGAAGGTCCAGACCAGCAAGAACGTCGACGATTATGTTTGCGCTGCCACACAGTTCAGGAGCATACGGATCACCCGATGGGCGAAGATGTTCCAGATCCACGCAGCGGGGAAATGATGAGTTGTGACAGCTGCCACAACCCCCACGGGTCGGAGCATGAGAAATTCATGACCGACGATTCCAGTGGACGGCTCTGTGTTCAATGCCATACGAACATGATTCGCCAGAAAAGGGAATGAGCCGGGTCTGAAGGGCATGACAATTCAATGACTAACCCTGCAGGAAAGTCGTGTGTGACAATTTCCTGACAGATCCGGATAACCGAACTGTCAGGAGATTGTTTTTTGCAACCATAATACGTTGTGTTTTAATGGGTTAAAAACCTACAGCTAAAAATTTTGTTTTTTGGACACTGTTGTTAATAAAAAAGCAAACAACCATTGATTAAATCCCAGTTTTACGATAGGATTGTCCCAATTAAGTTTTTCGTGGTGACTTTGAGGGATGCGCAAATGCCGTTTTTTAACCTGAAACACCGAGTCTGTAGAATAGATAGCCAAGGTCGGAGACTGTCAAATTCTGCAATAATACTTAATAATTTTGCCTCAAGTCGTCACGAGCCTGTTTTTAGATTTGATAAAAGAAACGAAAATTCCCATAAAAAAACAGAAAAAACCAAAAAAAACCATAGGCAAAGTGGGGTGGGTGTTAATTATTTATTCAACTCTGTTTTGAAACTGAAAAGTGGCAACGTTAAACCCATCCATCTATTGGTTAAATACTATGTCTCTGTTTTGCTGGTTTTGGGTTTCACTATTGTGCCGCATACCTCTCGGGGTGTGGAATCACCCATCACCCTGGAATTTGTTCAGGAGGTGGACCTCTTACGTGGCGCTCAGGCTCACCTGTATCCCTCCGCGGTCACTTATGATCCGGTTGGGAATGAGATCTGCGTTACCGAAAACCGGGGTCGTTCCTTCCACATTCTCAATAATCTAGGCCTGGAATTGTTCCGGACCGGAAGGTTCGCAGACCTGCGCGGTCCTCAGGACGGGTCGTTGGCTGCAGATGGAAGCATCATTTTTCTGGACTTGAACCGGGACCGACCCGGCGCGTCGATCCGCAAACTGAATCTCTTCGGAGAACCGGTTGTCTTTCTGTCTGAATCTCCTTCTCCTGCCTGGTCACCGCAACATCTGGTAATCACCCCGGACGGAGGTCTCCTGACCCTGGACGGAACCTTGGGAATATTGGCCATGCACGATGCGGATTCCGGGTCCCTGCTGTGGAAGCAGGATGTAATGGAAAACAAAACTTTCGATTTGGGCCTGGGGCGACCGGGCTGCTCAATAGATGGGCGCATTCTGGTGCCTGGAGGGGAATCGCACCAGGTCCATGTCTTTTCCGCCGAAGGAACCCCCCTAAATTCCTTCGGGAAGCTCGGGACCGGGCCCGGAGGGATGGTCTTTCCAGTCGGTGTGGCCTTCGGTCCCGAGGATATGATCCTGGTGCTGGATCGGATGAGGCACAAGATCCTGGTATTCGATTCTGCTTATCAGTACGTCACGGAATTGGGTCGTCCCGGTATCTGGCCCGGGCAATTTTATCATCCCCTGGCCATCGCAGCTTCGGATGACGGCCGGGTGTTCGTTTCGCAAGGGTTCCAGAGCCGCGTGCAGGTGTTCAAGATTCATCTCGAAGCTTTGAACTGATGGCTCGTTTCGGTTCGGGAGAAACCGACTCTGGAAGAACAACTGCCCCGGGCAGTGTCCAAAAAGGAGGTAGATACCGAAAAGGGAAGTGATGCAGGGGGACAAACCTGCGATTGGTGGCACGCCTCTTTACTAATTCTTTGGTGGAGGCGGAAACTTGGAATTTTCACTTTGGAGGAATCGCCTTGAAAACCTTACTTACTCTTTCTCTGGTGATGGTGGTCGCACTCTGTAGCGGATCCGCCCTTGCCTTCCATGACGGCGGCGTCGCTTATTGCGCCGGTTGCCACACCATGCACAACAGCCAAGATGGAGTTGCCATTGACGGGCTGGTGACCAATTCGAACCTGCTGAATGAAAACGACGCCACCGAGGCCTGTCTGCGTTGCCACGCGAGCTACGGTCAGTTCGCCGACGGGAACGGCTGGGGGGCTGGGGGCGATTTCTACTGGGTCACCAAGACCTTCACGTGGGAATCCCATGGCACCAAAACCAGCACGGGCGACAGCCACGGCCACAACGTCATCAGCCCGGGCCGCGGTCTGAATCCCGAGGCCACACTGGCGCGTGCTCCCGGGGGCGGGTCGGCCGGCTTTCAGTCCGCCTACATGGCTTGTACTTCCTGCCATGATCCCCATGGCAACACCAACTTCCGTCTGTTGTACGGGGAGACCACAATCGCCGGCCCGGGTGAGCCGGACACGCCCCGACCGAACTACGACGGCGGCGGCTTCAACTTCACCGAGCCCGCTCCTCTGGCTGCCGGTAACAGCCGTTACACCAACAGGACCAGCAGCCGGGGCGAGCCCGAGACAGATTCGGCTCACACCGTCTACAAGTCCGGTATGAGTGAATGGTGCGCCAATTGTCACACCAACTTCCACGATGATAACGCCACGGATTTCGTTCATCCGGTCAGTGAGGAAATGAATGGCTTGGCGGCGAACTACAATGCCTACGTCGCCACCAGTGATTTCTCGGGCGTGGCCGCCACTTCCTACAGCGGCCTGGTTCCGTTCGAGGACGTGGATGTGGATTTGACTACCGTGGACACCGAGAACTACACGGCCGGTCCAACAAGCAACGATCAGGTCATGTGCCTGAGCTGTCACCGCGCCCACGCTACGCCCTTTGCGGATGCCACGCGTTGGGACATGGCCACCGATTTCCTGGTCGACTCGCACCCCGCAGTCGCCGGGGAGGATGAGTTGGGCAACCCCATTTTCGATGGCGGCGCCACTCAGTCGGATATCGACAATATGTACTACGGGTACAGCTTCACGAATGACCAGCGCTCGTTGTGTAACAAGTGCCACGTGAAGGACTTCGGGGACGCAGGGAACGGATAATCTCGGTTTATTGTTCTGAACGGGCCCCGTGGGATTTATCCTGCGGGGCCTTCATGATCCAGCCTGGGAATTTCGGTCTCGAAAAGCTAACGGCTCTTCTGCAGGCTGGAGTTGTGGTATAATTTTGTAATCAAAGAAGTTTCGGATTTTGTTTGTCTGGGGGAGGCCATTGGGAAACCAAGGGGATACCACCGGTGAATTGGCATAGGACATCAGCGATTCCCGCTACAAGCGGCCGGCGAGTCTCCGCCAGGGACATTTGTGGCCTGGTAGGATGGCTATTGCCTGCTTTCTTCCTGTTCACAGGTGTCGGCACGGGTTTGGCATTTCACGACGGAGGGGTGGCTCGCTGTGGTGGATGCCACGTGATGCACGGGGAACTGGATGGCCAGGTGGTGATGATCGGAAACACGCCTCTTCTGGCCGCCTCCTCCTCGACCGATCTGTGTCTGGCTTGCCACGGGGGAAACAACGGGGTGTTCGCTCTCTCACCCCTTGATCCGTCCCCGGAGCGTGGTGCGGGTAATTTCATTTTTCTTCTAGAGGACAATCTGAACGATGGACCGGATGGTTCGATGAATCCAATCGGCGGGGAGACCGCCGGGCACAACGTCATCTCCCTGGCCAACGGTGTGGGTGTTGATACGCAGTGGTTGTTTTCGCCGGGCGGCAACTTCCCCAGCAACGAATTGGGTTGCGTCAGCTGTCATGATCCCCACGGCAACAGTTCTTTCCGGATGCTCAATGGGGCAGGCCCCGTCCAGGGCGGGCTGTTCACCTTCGTCAATTCCGCGCCGGAAGCGGCCGGGATCAACGGGACGAATCCGGGATCCTTCGAGACCGACGACAACCATACCGCCTACCGGTCCGGCATGGGCCAGTGGTGCGCCAACTGCCATGGCACTTACCACGATGGCCCCGGGTCCCAAATATTCGAACACGATTTTGATGAGGACATTTCCGACAGTGAGATGGATAACTACAACACCTACAACGGGGATGCCGACCCCTCGGGGGGCCATTCCGCCACGGCCTACCTGGCTGCAGTTCCTTTTGAGTATTCCGGAGCGGAGATCGACAACCAGGCAGGTCCGGGTCCCGGTAGCCGGGTGATGTGCCTGACCTGTCACCGGGCCCACGCCTCTTCGGCACCGCACGCCCTGCGCTGGGATATGAATGCCGGTTCCCTTGACCAGGATGGCGTGGTTTCCGGGTCATTTCCCATTCCCAATCCCTACCTCGACCCGGGCCAGGGGTCCTTGTGTTCCAAGTGTCACTTCGGGGACCTGGAAACTTCCCGGTTGGTGCCTGCGGAATCTCCCTGAAGGACCTTTAAGCTGGTTGTTTATAGGATGGAAAGTATTGCGAGAATAAGGAAGGAAGATACTCATCAGGAACCGCCGTATACGGGACCGTTCGTACGGTGGTGTGTGTGAGGAAGGGGGCCGTGAGACCCCCTTCCTCTCAATTGTTACGTGACAGTCCGCCTTGTTTCAGGTCACTTCTTCCGGATATTGATGTCACCGCTGAAGGTGTTGATCTCCACATCGGCTCCGCCGCCGCCGGTGCTGAACTCCAGTTCCTGTCCAGGCAGGTATTTGCTGGTTTTTTCACCCTCGTAGCCGAAGTCGGTTTCGATGTCTCCGCTGAATGTGTGGGCTTCGAAGTCGGCAGACACTTTGCTCGGCACCATCAGGATGAGGTTGCCGGAGTGGAGGTCCAGGGCGAAGGAACCGGAGGAGTCCAGGTCGCCGGAAATTCTCATCGTTCCCGAGATCGACTCCACGCTCAGGTTGCGGAACAAGTCGAAGTCCAAGGACACCTCTCCGCTTATGGATTCAACACGGACATCGGCTTGATGGCCAGTGATTTGGACCTGGCCGCTGATGCAGTCCACTTCAACTTCTTCACCTGGATCGGTAAGTGTCACGCTGCCGCTGATTACGTCTACATCGGTGCTCAGGCAGGGCCCGTCGATTTCCACGTTACTACTGACGGCTTCGACTTCGATGTGGCCCTCGACGCCGGAAATTTCAACGTCGGCGCTTACACATTCAACCTCAAGGCTGCTGCCGCGCGGGATCATGATCACCAGGTGGGACCCCTCCTCGATGTTCTTGACCCTGCGGGGGTAGACCACTTCGATGATTGATTTCTTTTTGCCTGTTTCGAAGTTCAATTTCTTGGCCTTTTCATCCAGCGTGCCGGTGACTTCAATTTCGTTTTTGTCCCAACCCTTTATCTTGACCGAACCGGCCAGATTTTCGACATACACCATTCCCTTGGCGGAAGCCGATCCTGATTCGCTGATCTCCTGCTCGGCCAATGCCGTGTTGTTTCCAAACCCAATGGCCAATACGGCGACGATCAGGATCATTGCCGTTCGACAACTCCATTTGGTGTGATTCATTTTCTTCATCTCTTTTCCTCCTGCCCGCCGCCGCCGAGGGCGCTCCGGGCTGTTTATGTTCTATCTGCTCAACGAATTCTCATTCACTTAACTTTCGAATCATCCACCGGGAGCGGCCAAGCGCCTGACGGTGTTGCGGATCAAGTTTCCTCTCGATTTGTGGATCATCAAGACGAGTTGGGACAGGCTGCTGTTGTTTGGATCAGCGGCCAGGGCCTGGTTCAAATCCGCCAGGGCCTGGTCCACGAACTTCAAGTTGGCGACCGGGACGTCGACCGCGTTTTCACCAGTTGGTAAATCCGCTTGTGCCAGGGGCCCCATTGATTTGTCCAGGGATTGGCCAGCTTGATGGTGAACCGAATTGCCCGGCAAATCGCCATGCTGAACTAGCCCAACGCCTACCAATAACAGCACCGAAGCAGCTAGGGCGACGATTCGCCATCCTGCCAACCGGCGGCCAGTAGTCGTCGGGATCAAGTCGGTCCGGCGAATAGCCTGGTCGATTTCCGGCCAAAGATCACGCCCCGGCGGTATCCCGGTGTCCCTCAGCTTCTCCACAAGATGGTCCAACTGCAGGTCCAGCTTTTCGTTCAGCCCATGTTCAGTATTACGCTTCATGGGTTTGCTCCTTACTATCGGTCAACATCACTTTCAACAACTTGCGGGCCCGGTGCAGCTGGGCCTTGACGGTCCCGGTGGCCAGCTGCATCTGCTGGGCTATTTCATGATGGGGATACCCCTCGATTTCATGCAGGACGAAGACGGTCCGAGCGCCCAGGGGGAGTTTGGCGATACAGCGTTCCAGGTCCATCGCCGTAAGCAATGGGATGACTGCCTCATCGCCGGTTAGGCTGCGGGCGGAAGCTTGGTTCGTTTCGTCGGTTTCGGCGACTCCGGCTTCCCGGCCGAATTCCTGCAACGCCAGGTTGGTCCGATGACGTGAGCGCCAGCGATCACGCCAGCGATTCACGGCGATCCTCGCCAACCAGCCACCTAGTTGACCCCGGCCGGAAAAACCACTCATCGACAACCAGGCCTTGACGAAAGTTTCCTGGACCAATTCCTCGGCCTCGACTCGATCTGTCGTCAGGCGCAGGCAAAGGCCGTAGATGCGGTCCTGGTATTTTCGATAGATCGTCTCGAAGGCATCCCGGTCCCCGGTCGTCGCCTTGTCCGCCAGATCCAAATCCTCGGCGCGGGATTTTCCGGCCTCGGATTCGGGGGAACCGTTTTCGGAAAAAGAATTTTGACTGGCGATTAACACTTCAATCTTCCCGTCGGTGAAGTCTACAACTCTGGATTCCTCGTTAAGACGGGATTCAAGCGCAAAGGGTTTGAATTGGGATACTGTTTTTTTTCTGAATATTGTCAGGCCCCAGCAGCCACCGGCGTAATTAATTCGGGAGAACCTTGATAACCACTGCCGTCAGATCATCTTCCTGTTGGCTGGAGCCATGGAACTTCGCGGCGGCTCGGCACAGTGATTCGGCGATATGAGCGGCAGGCTGGTCCAGAAAGGATCTCACCGTAGCCAAGGTTCGCTCCAGGCCGAAGAAATCTTCTTCGGGAGAGGTGGATTCCAGAATCCCGTCGGTCAGCAAAAGAATCGTATCGCCCGTTTCCAACTGGATATCCTGTACTACCTTGAATTCCGCTTCGGGCAAAACCGCAATCGGCATACCGGTACTGGTCAAGTGAGCCTTGATTTCGCCATCACTGTTCAATACCAGGCCGTCGGGATGGCCTGCACTGACATATTCCAACCGTCGGGAGACAAGATCTACTCGGCACATGATGGCGGTTATGAAATTGGAGGTTTCCGTTTCCTGAAACAGGACAGAGTTTCCCCGCTGAAAAATTTCCTTAAGCCCCATGCCCATTTCCGACCATGACCGCAGATAGGCGTGGGTCGAAGCCATCAGCAACGCCGAGCTGAATCCGTGCCCGCTGACGTCGCCCACGACCAGTCCCAGTGATTCGCCACCCATCCGGAAGAAGTCATAGTGATCCCCGGCAGCGAATTCGGCCGGCTCGTAGGCTCCGGCGATGTCCCAGCCCGGGATATCCGGAGCTGACCGCGGCAGGAGATGTTCCTGGATTTTCTGGGCTGCCCGGAGTTGGGTGTTTTTTTCCTGAAGATCTTCTTCGGCCATTTTCCGTTTGATCGTACCGGCCAGTACCTTGGCAACCGAGTTCAGGAAGGCATCCTCATCGGACGTCGGCTTGTGGCCCTCCTGAACATAGAGGTTGATTACACCATACAGCCGATCCCCACTCTCAATCGGAACGCAGTAGTGGCCATGGGGAGTCATTCCCTCGTATCGGGTCACGTGACGTTCATCCACGCAATCAGAGAATATGATCCGCCTGGATGCAGCAGCCTGCCCACACAAGCAGTGCCCGAAGGGAACCTTGCTGCAATCGGCCAACAAAGACTCGGATAGGCCTTTTTTCGCCTTCATTACCAGGACATCGGAGCCATCCTCGGACAGGAAGATGGCACCCTTTGATTGTAAGACCAGCCAGGGCATATCAAGCAGGAGGTCGAGTGTTTGTTGCAGGAACTCCTCCACTGAGACCGCTTCGACGGAGGCCTGCAGGATGGCTGCAATCGCCAGTTGCAAGTTCAGGCTTTTCCGGGCATCATCTTCGACCCTCTTTCGCTCGCTGATGTCGCGAATCACGCTGAAGACCATTCTCCTGCCCTCCACCTCCAGCGGCCCAAGGCTTACCTCGGCTGGAAAGATCGAACTGTCTTTTCTCCGCCCGGCCACTTCGATCCCGGACCCCATCGGTCTGCGGTGCGGGTTGTGTTCGTAATCATGACGATGCCCCACGTGTTGTTCCCTGGCCCCGGCGGGAACAAGGATTTCAACTTTTCGGCCCAGCAGCTCATTGCGGGAATATCCGAATAGTTTTTCCGTGACGGCATTGACCAGAATGATGTCTCCGGCTTGATCGGCTACCACCATGGCATCGGGCGCGGCCTCCAGTAGTTTGCGGAACATTCCCTCAACCAGGTTCTTGTCGGCGATTTCTGCCTGTAGTTTTTCCGCGACGGAGGCCAGTTCGGAGGACTGATCCGCCACCCGGCGCTTTAGGTTATCCCGGTCATTGATCAATTCCCGCTCTATTTGATTGTTACCCGGAATCTTGACGACGGCCGCCAGGGCTCCAGCATAGTTTCCGTCATTATCCAAAATCGGAGAAGTGTGCATCAGGGTTGGTACAAGCTGGCCATCCTTGCCCCTCAATTCGAAATCATGGCTCTCACTGATCCCCTGGCGCCGGCGATCCAAATTGTTCCGACATTGTTCCACTGCCTGGTCATCCATGAATTGAAAGAGATGCTGTCCCAAAATTTCGTCCCTGGAAAACCCTAGTATTTTTTCCATCCGCGGATTGACATAGTTGGTGTAACCATCCTTGTCGATAGACCAGATCCCCTCATAGAGGTTATCCAGCATTTCGCGGAAGTCGGGCGGAGAAGTTGCAACACTGAGTTTTGGTACGTGATTTTCTCTGTCCTTCAAAACGAACCCCCCGGCACTTTGAAGTTAAGATACATTTCCTCACCAAGCCTTACACCATAAACAGGATTAAAAAACTCCGCTATAAATACTGGACAAAATTGCCGGCCAATTTAGCTGTGTGGCCAAATTATGAGGTGGTCGATATTTGAAGATCAGTTACTATGCCGTGTGAGTTCTCCACCGGTTGGGTCTTGTTTTCAATCCGGCGAAAGCGCTCAACCTGGGAAGTTTTTATGGGGGATGTTTGTATTTCTTTGAGAATCCGATGGTTTATGAGGAAGTGCCGGAGGATCATGTCTGATCCGGCTATCGTATCAGGGTCATCTTGTTGATTTTGACCTCCTCGGCGGTGCGCACTTCGTAGAAGTAGATCCCCGAAGACACACCCGCGCCCTGGTCGTTGGTGCCGTCCCACATTACGAAACCGGGGCCCTCGGCCGTGGTCTCATTCACCAGGGTTCGAACCAACTCACCGCGCACGTTGAAAATTTTCAAGCTCAGGTGCCCGGCTTTGGGCATCGTGAACCCGATCCTGGTTATCGGGTTGAAGGGATTCGGGTAAGAGCTCGCGGAAAGAGCCTTGTTTGGTAGATCGACACCCACCGGCCACGTGGCGAATAATGCCAGGACTTCATTCAACACCTCAGCACGGGCCGGTAGCGGCACCGGCGAGGCCTTGGTTCGTGGAGTCCGTATGTTCATGAAATCGAAGGGCATGGAGACGACCATGGAGCCGTTCCCGGCCGTGAACAAGGTGGCTGCGGAGTAGTCTGAAGCGCCGTCGTTGAAGACGGCCAGGGGCTCACCGCCACTGATGGTAACGGCGTCGAAGGTGTTGAGTTTGGGGCAGCCGCCGTAGGCGATCCAGGAATCAGTTGTAAGGAAGGCAGGGTTGCCGGGAATCGGGACAACTGTCGGAGAAGCATCTCCACCCAGTAGAGGACGAATGTCCCTGCTTACATAGGACACCCCCATCCAGTCACTGATCAAGGCTTGCGTACTGGCTCCGGACTGGGCCAGATCGGAAATCAAATCATCGCCGGTGGCGAACAAGTGTTTGACGCCCTGTCCCAGCCAATCATCAAGTAGGCCGACGTCGTCGCCGGCGTCATGGTCATAGTCAAGGTTGGAGATGGTGTAATAGCCAAGATCGCCTGCAGTGTAGAGAAGGATATTGTAGCCGTCCAGTTGACCGAACTTGGCTCGGCCGCCGAGGCCGTTTCCCACTCCCGAAGTAGGAGCGTTGGTGTAATAGATATCGTAATCCAGTCCTGGCGACAGCCCCAGGCTGGTGAAGGCGCCGTACCATTCGTCTTGGCCGCCGCGGTTGGCAAAATCATTCCAGAACAGGATATCCGGTTGGTCGCCGGCGTAGTTCAGCAGGGTCGGCAGGGCGTGAACGACGAAACTTGTGTTGTAGGCCAAGGGGTCGGAAAAATCGCCGTAACCGGTCAGGTCGGCGGGCAGGGTGGCATTTTGAAAACTTCCGGTGAGTTCATCCCATGCTTCGAAGTAATAGTGGAGAATGTCACCTGGGAAGAGGAATCCATCGTCGGGCAGATCGAACATCCAGCAATCCGGACTGGGCACGCCGTTAGCCACAGCGTGGGCTCCCTTCACTTCGCCGAAGAGGTTGCCGTTGGCATCCAATGATCCATCGCTGCCGGCGAGGGCAAGGTTGGCTCGCCAAGCCATATCCACCGATTGTCCCGCCTTCAAAGTCCAGTACAAGCGGGGGGCCTTGACTGTGGCATTGGCGTCGGCTTCGACCAGAACCGACCCGGTTCGCACGGGCGTGATTGTGCAGACAATGGAGTCTCCGGGATCGTTCCGCAGATCCGTGTCCAGGGAGATGTTGTTGGCCATGTCGAAGCGGACGTCGTTCAGATGCATGTCGGCGCCGCGGTGGATCTGGCCGTCGGCCGGGAAGGAGTCTTGGGCCAGGTCCAATTCGCGGGCGGACATGGCCGGGCCGAAGTTTTCGTAGCATTTCAGGCTGACGTTGTCGAAGTAGGGGGCAGGGGTGCCATCATCGCCACACCAACCTAAATCATTCCATTGGAAAACCGATAGTTGAACCTGGACGTATTTGCACACCGGAGCGATCAGATCGTCTGCTTCCGATTCTCCTCCTCGGAACCAATCCGGTCCGCCGTAGTACAGAAAGTTCCGATCTTCAAACTTCTCCAACTCGATATCCGCTGGGTCCACGGAAGTCGTGGACCGTATGCCCCAGCGGTAGAAAAGCCATGGAGTATCAGCAGAAAGAGTCAAGTGCCGATACACATCGAACAAGCAACTAACACCAATGTAATCCCCCGCCGGCCACTCAATAATTGGTGACTCAATAGCGTTGTAGAGATAGTGATGTGGTCCGAGTACACCGCCATCTGTGTTCACGATGTAACCGCCCGGGCCATAGCACCAGTTGATACAGTAATCCACTGGCAGCCCACGTTCGGCAATCATGATATCGTCGGCGATAAAGCAGGCTACCGGACTCGTGTTCACCGCACAGGGGTCCAAGTCGTTCAGTTTGCTTCTGATGTGGGCGTAGTCACCCACGCCTGGCGGGAATTCGACGACCCACTCGTCAAGAGTACCATTCTCGAAGTCATGGAAGTAGGCGGTTTGATTTCCGTCGTTGATCATGGTTATGGTGATATCGTCCACTTGTAGGGCCCCGTCTCCGTAGTAGGAACAATCCCCATCATCCCAGCCACCATCGCTGGTCACGTGCCAAGTGATCCGCACCTGGTTCTCCTCATCCCCCACGTACTCGCCGGGTTGGTAGGTCACCGTGGCGTTGATGGAAACCTGCTCACCCACACCGTCGGCGGTCCACAGGTAGGCTATTGCCGAATCGCCCTTCCAGTAACCAAGGTTGGAGAAATCGTAGCCGGGCTCGGTGTCGTGGTTCACAATGGCGGTGACGTCCACTTGGGTGGAAGCCGCGGGGTATTCGACTGTGCCGATCCAGGACAGGAACTCGTTGTAGCTGGGACCGTAGCCGCCGACGGGATCTTCAGGAGTACAGGCATCGTAGTAGATATTGCCGCACCAAGCGGAGTAAGTACCTGATACTACATTGTATGTGTCTACGTGCCAATGGCTTTCGGTTTTCTGGGTAAGATCGATACTGGTCCAGCCGTTCCAGTTTGGAATCCCATCGGGGTCCTCGAACTGCCCGTTCACAACTGCGCCGCTACCCCAGGGTCCGATCAGGCACACGGTATCCCGAGAGGCGGTCTTGGATATTTCCAGATTGCCGCCGTGGATGACACTGTCGTGGCCATCGACGATTTGGGGTTTTTCCATGGCGAAGGAAACGAAGGAAGCAAGGGCATACCCGAGCACGACCGCCAAATACGAAAACTGGATAAATCTCTTCATGCTATTTCCCTAACTTTGGTCGGACCTACTGCACCAGGGTCATCTTATTAATTTCAACACCATCGGCCGTACGCGCCTCGTAGAAATAGACACCGCTGGACGCTTCCCTGCCCTGGTCGTTGGAGCCGTTCCATATGATAAAACCGGGGCCTTCAGCCGTGACCTCGTTGATAAGCGTGCGAACCAACTCACCGCGCACGTTGAAAATCTTCAGGCTCAGATGCTCGGTCTTGGGAAGGTTGAACTCGATCTTCGTGATTGGATTGAACGGGTTCGGGTAAGCGCTGGTGGCAAACACCTTGTTCGGCAGACCGACACCTGCCGGCCACGTATCGAACAACTCCAAAATTTCCCCCAACAGCTCAGCACGGACCGGCAACGGGGCTGGCGAAGCTTTGGTTGATGGAGTCCGGATGTTCATGAAATCGTACGGCATGGATACGACCATGGATCCGTTGGCTGCAGTAAACAATGTAGCGGCGGAGTAGACTGAGGTGCCGTCGTTGAAGACGGCCAGCTGCTCACCACTACTGACCGTGACGGCGTCGAACGTGTTCAGCTCGGGACATCCGCCGTACGCGATCCAGGAGTCGGTGGTATGGAAGGCAGGGTTGTCTGTAATCGGGTAGACCATTGGAGCGGTATCGCCGGCCAGATAGGGTCGAACATCGTCGTCATCCCGGGTCACCCCCATCCAGTCGCTGACAAAAGCCTGTGAGGCGACCCCACCCCACCCCATCATGTCGGTAATCAGCTCATCGCCGGTAGCGAACAGGTGCTTGTCACCCTGGGACAGCCAGTTGTCCAAGAGACCGACGTCGTCGCCGGCGTCATAGTCAAAATTAAGGTTTGTGATGGTGTCAAAGCTCAGATCGCCGGAGGTGTACAGTAGGATCTTGTAGCCGTCCAGTTGGCCATACGCCGCACGACCACCCAAGCCGTTGCCCACACCAGAGGTCGGAGCGTTGGTGTAGTAGATGTCGTAATCCTCGCCCGGCAATAAGCCCAGCCCGGTGAAGGCTCCGTACCACTCATCCTGACCGCCGCGGTTGGCAAAATCGTTCCAGAACAGGATGTCTGGTTGATCGCCGGCGTAGTTCAGCAGGGTTGGCAGGGCGTGAACGACGAAACTTGTGTTGTAGGCCAAGGGGCTGGAAAAATCGCCGTAACCGGTCAGGTCTGCGGGCAGGGTGGCATTTTGAAAACTTCCGGCGACGTCATCCCAGGCTTCGATGTAGTAGTGGAGAACGTCGCCGGGGTAGAGGAATTCCTCGTCGGGTAGGAGGAACATCCAGCGATCCGGACTGGGTACTCCGTTGGCCACGGCCCGGGCTCCCTGCACTTCGCCATACAGGTTGCCGTTGGCGTCCAATGATCCATCGCTACCGGCCAGTGCAAGGTTGGTCCGCCAGGCTGCCTCCACCGATTGTCCGATCTTCAGGGTCCAGTGCAGGCGCGGGGCCTTGACAGTTACATCGACGTCGGCCTCGACCAGAACCGACCCGGTTCGCATGGGCGTGATTGTGCAGACAATGGAATCACCGGGATCATTCCGCAGATCCGTGTCCAGGGAGATGTTGTTGGCCATGTCGAAGCGGACGTCGTTCAGATGCATGTCGGCGCCGCGGTGGATCTGGCCGTCGGCCGGGAAAGCATCCTGGGCCAGGTCCAACTCTCGAGCTGACAGGGCGGGGCCATAGTAGTTATAGCATTTCAGGCTGACGTTGTCGAAGTAGGGAGCGGGGTAGCCGTCCCAGCCGTCCCAACTTATATAACCCAACTCGTAAACGGCCAACTGAACCTGGACGTAGGTACAACCGGGGACAACCAGGTCGGCCGCTTCAGGTTCGCCTCCGCGGATCCAATCCGGTCCGCCGTAGTACACGAAATTCCGGTCTTGGAAAGATTCCTGCTCAATGTCTGCGGGTTCTGAAGAGGCGGTGGAGCGAATGCCCCATGTGTAAAAGATGCCGGGAGAGTTAGAGGACAAGTCCTCGTGTTTGAACACGTCGAAAACGTAGCGCACGCCCAGGTAATCACCGGCCGGCCACTCAATGATCGGCGACTCGATGGCGTTGTGTATGCGGCTCGCGGGACCCAACCTGCCGCCATCTGTTGTTACGATGTAGCCGCCGGGGCCGTAGCACCAATCTGTGCAATAGGCCACAGGGAGCCCGCGTTCGGCCAACATGACATCATCGGCGATGAAGCAGGCCACGGGGCTGTAGTTGCTTTCGCAAGGATCTTCGTCCTCCAGCCCAGCCAGGATGTGGGCGTAGTCTCCCACACCGGGCGGGAACTCGACAACCCAGTTGTCGCCCAGGGTGCCCAAAGGGCCGGAGGTTTCGAAGTCGTCGAAAGTACTGGTTACCACTCCATCGTTGGTCATGGTCACGCTGATATCGTCAACCTGCAGGGCCCCGTCGCCGTAGTAGGAACAATCGCTGTCGTCCCAGCCACCGTCGGATGTAACGTGCCAGGAGATGCGGACCTGATTTTCACCCTCACCAACATACTCGCCGGGTTGGTAGACCACCTGGCTTGCTACAGCCACTTGCTCGCCGTCGCCGTCGGCGGTCCACAGGTAAGCAATATCATAATCGTTCTTCCAGTAACCGAGATTGGAGTAATCGTAGCCGGGTTCGGTGTCGTGGTTCACCGTGGCGGAGATGTTCACTGTGGTGGGAACGCCCGGGTTATCGACGGTTCCGTACCAGGACAGGAACTCGTTATATTTGGGGCCGTAGCCCCCGATGGGGTCAAGTTCATTGCATGCATTGTAGGAGATGTCCCCACACCAGGCTGAGTAAACTCCCGACACCACGTTGTAGGTGTCCACGTGCCATGCAGACTCGGTTTTCTGGGTAAGATCAATACTGGTCCAGCCGTTCCAGTTTGGAACACCGCCGGTGTCCTCGAATTGCCCGTTCACAACCGCGCCGCTGCCCCAGGGTCCGATCAGATGCACCGTGTCGCGTGAAGCGGCCTTGGACATTTCCAGATTTCCGCCATGGATGACGCTGTGGTGGCCATCAACGATTTGGGGCTTTTCCGCTGCGAAAGAGGTAATCGAACCGAGGGCCTGTATCAGCACGGCCGAAAAAAATGCAAATTGGATAAGTTTCTTCATGCTCTTCCTCCATTACAGTACCCAAAACTATTGTACCAAAGTCATTTTATTTATTTCCACCCCATCGACTGTGCGTGCTTCAAAGAAGTAGATGCCTGAGGATACTCGCCGTCCTTTGTCAGTGACGCCGCTCCACATTACGTGGTCCTTACCTTGGGGTCGGACCTCATCGATGAGAGTCCGAACCAATTCCCCGCGCACGTTGAAGATCTTCAGGCTTAGATGCCCGGCCTGAGGCATGTTGAATTCGATCTTCGTTAACGGATTGAAGGGATTCGGGAAAGCCTTGGCGGTGAACGCCGCATCCGGGAGTGTGATGCCGGTCGGTGTTCCGGTTACCGCTCCGGCATCCGCCAACACTTCCTGCAGTACATCGACCCGCCTGGGCCGGCCTGCGGGCTGATCGATCTTATCGGCCGAGGACGGAGTCCAGATGGTCATGAAGTCGTAGGGCATCGTAAGAACCACTGAGCCGTTCGGGGCGGTGCACTTGGTTGCGGCCGAAAGGCCGGAGGCCCCATCATTAAATACCGCCAACATCTCGCCACCCTCGGTGGTGAGGGCGTCGAAGGTATTCAGGACGGGACAGCTTCCGTAGGCGATCCAGGATTCTGTGGTTGCAAAGACGGAGTTGCCGGGTACCGTATAAACCATTGGGGCAGTATCGCCGCCCAACAAGGGACGAGTGTCGTCGTCAAGCCAGGCTACGCCCATCCAGTCGTTGATGAAGGCTTGAGTTGTGACGCTGGGCCAGTTTAAGTCCGAAACCAGTCCATCGCCGGTAGCAAACAAATACTTGTCACCCCGTTCCAGCCAGTCGTCCAGGAGCCCGACGTCGTCGCCGGCGTCGTCGTGGAGGTAGTTGTATTGCACGTCGGTTATGGTAAGGAAATCCAGGTCGCCACAGGTGTAGAGGAGAATATCGTACCCGTCCAGTTGGCCGTACGCCGCACGGCCGCCTAGGCCGTTGCCGACGCCGCTGGTGGGCTGGTTCGTGTAGTAGAAGTCGAAGTCCTCACCGGGCAAAAGACCCAGATTGCCGAAAGCGTTATGCCATTCATCTCGGCCCCCTCGGTTCCCGAAGTCGTTCCAGAAAAGAATGTCCGGTTGTGAACCTTCGTCGTCCTTCAACGTGGGCAGGGCGCGCATTTTGAACCTGGGGTCATAGGCTTGAGGGTCGTTGAAGTTGCTGAAGCCAGTCCGGTCCGGAGGCAGGGAGGCATACTGGTAATTGCCGGAGACGTTGTCCCAGGCCTCCATGAAGTAGTGCAGTACGTCGCCCGGGTACAGGAAGCCTTCGTCGGGTAGATCGAACATCCAACGATCCGGGCTGGGCACGCCGTTGGCCACGGCGTGGGCTCCCTGCACTTCGCCGAAGAGGTTGCCGTCGGCGTCCAATGATCCATTGCTGCCGGCCAGAGCCAGGTTGGTCCGCCAGGCAGGATCCACCGATGGTCCCGGTTGTAGAATCCAATACAGGCGCGGGGCCTTGACGAGGGGATCGACATCGGTTTCTACGAGGGTGGATCCGGTCCGCACGGCTACGATTGTACAGACGATGGAGTCGCCGGGGTCGTTCCGCAGATCGGTGGGCAGGGAGATGTTGTTGGCCATGTCGAAGCGGATATCGTTCAAGTGCATATCGGCGCCGAGGTGAATCTGACCATCGGCCGGGAAGTTGTCCTGAGCTAGGTCCAGTTCACGGGCGGACATCGCCGGGCCGAAGTATTGGTAGCATTTCAGGCTTACGTTGTCGAAGTAGGGGGCGGGATAGCCGTC
>JAHOYV010000077.1 GCA_019038745.1 Gemmatimonadales bacterium | reverse complement strand
CCTGGCCAATCTCAACACCGTTCAGCAGTGGGACGACTTCATTAATGGAGAGTAAATTTCTTCCCCCGGGGGAACAGGAAAATGGGCGATATTTTGCCACGTCTCCTACAACTCACCGAACGCAGACTAGTATTTAACCCTACCGGAAACTCCCGCCATGACCTCGGGTAATGGTTTTCTTTAAAACGAGTTAAGTATTTTACCACGGTGCCGATATACAGGGTGGCAAAAACCAGCGACCATTGTTTTTCAGGGAGGCTTGGCGTGAAAACAAAAAAATTGTACCTGATACTGAGTCTGATTCCGGCCCTTGTGTGCGGCTTTTCAGGCTGTAGCGAAAGCGATGATCCGGAAAATTCCAACACCATCACCGATCCGATTCCCAACCCCGATTTAACCGAAACCGTTCACCTGAATCTGAGCGACTATGGCGCACTTCTGGCGGAGGTGGCTCCCCCCGTGTTCGTGGCCGAGGGGGCACAGAAGAGTCTCGACGACTGGACCAGTGGCGAATGCCCATTGCTCGGCAAGGTCTTCTCCGACAACGAGCCGATGTCGATCTACTATAACATCGATGCTCTTGATGGCGTCGTCGTAATGATGGAAGAGGCCCTGGCTCAATGGGAATTCGAGTTGGCTGATGAGGACTCGACTACAGGGGAGCAGGAAGAGGGCGAGGTTGCTGAGGAAACCGTGGACAACGGAGGTGGCTCGGTTGTCATCACTCCGTGCACGGAATTGTTGGCTGTTCCTGTAGCTTATCAGGATTTGCTGGGAGAGACAGTCGACCTGGATTATACAATGGTATTCGAGTCGGACCAGGATCCGGGCATGGATCTTCACTTTGGTTTTAGGCAATCCGAGGCCAGCGAAACGATTCTTGCCTTCCATGCCTACGACTACGTGGAGGGAGAAGTACTCCAGAGCCGGGATTCATTCCTCTTCTATGCCCACCGGGATCTGGTTACCGATGCTATCGAGGTCAAGGGGCTCTTCTGCAAGCTGGCCGCAGGTGAAGAAGTCTATGACAAGTGGATTTACGAATTTGCCACCGAAGGGGACAGCGAGTTCACTTACCGTATGGCCTGGTATGCGGCCTCGCCGGAGTTCGTCGGCAGCATAATTGGTTCGGGCGACAAGGATGTTGAATTTGCCCTTCGATACCAGCAGTATGATTCGCCGAATTTTGTAACGTCCGATCCGGAAGATCCTTGGGGAAATCTGACTCAGGTATTCGGTCCGGACTATTCTGACTTGGGAGCAACTCTCAATGCCAATTGGGAGGTAGCGACACCCGAGACGGGCATGTTCAACGGCGATGATATGCCCACCGGTCTGCTCACCTCGCCTTTTCCGGATCCTGCAGATTAGCCGTTTCAGTCGGTCAGTTCTGTCAGAACCCTATGCGTCCTCCGGATTACCGGAGGACGCATTTTTAGGTAATTGGACCGGGAAAGATCATCGAAAAACAGGGGGGCAACAGGCAGAATGGGGTTCCAGGTTTCAGGAGCGGGAGACAGTGAGATGCTTTTCTATGAGGCCGGCAAGTTTCTTGATTTCGAAAGGCTTGGAAATATAGCCGTCCATCCCTGAAGCCAGCGCTTTTTTCCGGTCCTCAGGGCGGGCGTTGGCAGTCAGGGCGATAATTGGAACGTGTTCACCGCTATTTTCCTCTTGGCTGCGAACGATTCGGGTTGCCTCTAATCCTCCCATCACGGGCATCATTACATCCATGAGGACTAGATCGAATGATTCGACCTCCAGCATATCCAGTGCTTGGCGGCCGTTTTCGGCCAGAGCCACCGAGTATCCGTGTTTTTCCAGGGTGATCAGGGCCACTTTTTGGTTGAACGGGTTGTCTTCCACAAGAAGCAATCGGGTTCCTTCCCCGATCATCGTGAAATCAACGTTCCGAGTGACTGCATCGTCCAGTTCGGCGGTTTGGGAGGGAGATTCCAAGTAGCGCTCGGAGGCCAAGCCAAAATCAGCCGCGAAATAGAACCGGCTGCCCTGGCCCTCCTGGCTCTCGACCCGTAGTTTTCCCCCCAGTAGCTGGACAAGCCGTAGTGAAATTGACAGCCCCAGTCCCGTTCCGCCGAACCTGCGGCCCGTTGAACCATCGGCCTGGGAAAATGCCTGGAAGATTTTCTCCTGCTGGGCCTTCGAAATTCCTATGCCCGTATCCTCGACGGCAAAGTGGAGACGAATTCCCTCAGCCTTGGTCGATTCCTCCCGGACTTCGACCCTGACCTTGCCGCTCTCGGTGAACTTGAGGGCGTTGCCTGTAAGGTTGACCAGAATCTGTCCCAAGCGGGTCGGATCTCCGACCAGGGCTCGGGGAATGGTCTCCCTGATGTCGATTTCCAGATCCAGTCCCTTGTTTTTTGCCAGGACTTCAAGTGGGGCAAGAGCTGCTGCAAGGGTGTCGTCCAGGGCAAATCGGGTAGATTCAATTTCCAGCTTTCCGGCCTCTATCTTGGAGAAATCCAGGATGTCGTTGATCAATACCAGCAAGGTGGCCGCCGCGTTCTTGACAACGGTAAGATGCTCTCTCTGTTCGGGTGCGAGGTCGGTTTCCAGGGTTAGATCCGTCATGCCGATGATGCCGTTCATGGGCGTGCGGATCTCGTGGCTCATGTTCGCCAGGAACTCGCTTTTGAAGAGGTTGGCCTGCTCTGCCTCGCGGCGGGCGGCTTTCAGGTCCTTGTTCCGAGCGGTTAATTTGTCCGCCATTCGGTTGAATGATTCGGCCAGGCGACTGAGATCATCCTGCCCGGGCAGCTGGATGCGCCATTCCAGTTCACCTTCCCCGAAACGGGCGGCCCCCTCACTAAGTCGGCGTACGGGCTTGGCCAGGGAACGGCGAACAATGAACTGCAGGGACAAGCCCAGGACGAGAGCCCCGAAAAGGGTGGCGATCATGTTTTTCTTTTCATGCTCAATGTCCGCCAGGATTTGACGATCACGGGCTTCCACATCCTGCCTCAAGTTGGTCAAAATCGTGGGCAGTATCATGCCTACATTATTAAACGCCGCGAAGATTACCGGCCCCATTTCCTGGGAGTAGGCCATCGAGGGATCGTATTGCATTTCCTCGTAGAAGACATTCAAGGCAAATTCCAACTTGTCCAACTCGTGCTGGAATTCCTGGATTTCCAAATGTCCGCCATGTGACATCAATTCCTGCAATTCGGTAAGGGATGTTCTGCATCGGTCAACATCCCGAGCCAAGACATTGATGGTTTCCAGTTCTCCTGCGAAAATTTTCTTGGAAGAGGGGTACAGGTCCAGATAGGTGTTCTGCAGTTCGAGTAGAGACACCATCAGGGGCTGGTCGTGGGTGATGATATGGTCCATTCGGTTTGAAACCGAAGTCAAAACATCGAAAATGTATAGGCAGATGGCCAGGACGAGGGCACTCTGGGTCCACATCCCCAAATTCTGGATCGTGCTGAAGGATAGGCAGGCTTTCATCTACCAGGCCTTGTCTTTCCCGTTTCGGGTGAATTCGAGTGTGATTATTTCAGAAATTTCCCCGCACCAGAACTTGGGTTGGTCGGATTCAGGCACAACATCGAGGCCTGAGATTTCATACCGCGAGACACCGAATCGGTAGGAACGCCCGATATCCATCTGCAAGTCGTCGGTGTGGCCGGTGCGTAGGTTGCGGCGGAATTCTATCACCCAGTAACCATCCGTCCAAACACCCTTGGCCTGGACATCGGCCCGGCTCCCGGTTGGCTTTTTCAAATCGAAACGGGGGATGATCGGCCCCTGGTTGGTGACTACAACCCTTGATTGATAAGCTGGAGTTCCCTGATCGCCCAATCGTATCAGAAAATTGGTCTCACCGGTTTTACTGAGAATTCTGCGGGCGTGATCCATGGGTTCCAAACTCAACCGCTGGATCTTATCATCGGCGTAGCCTTCCGGATTGGTTCGGCAGGCTTTCCAGTACCACACATCGGCGGTGTAGGGTCCGGGGGACGAGAGAGTCAGATCCGAATCGTCTCCATTCAGGAACCACTTGAAGACGAATATGTCTTCCCGATTGTGTCCGGCCTTGTAAGTACCGAGGTTCTGGTTCCATACCCAGCTACGGTGAGAATTGGATTCGTCGGAATCAGGATAACGTACCAGGAAGTAGATATTGTCTCCAGAATGGACGGCTTTCAATTCTAAGGGAATTTCGGCCACCGTGTCGTGAGTTGTTATCCCGGGGACTTGTGACCAGGCGGGGTCGTTTCCTTTACCGTCTATCACCGGCGGGGTCAGTGAATTGGGCGCAATCAACAGTTGGTCGGCTTGGCAGACACCAATATTGAGAGCAATGAATACTGATCCCAGTAGCCCGATTTTGAATGGGAAAAAGCCCATTATCTACAGTCCTCCTTGTCTGGGTCGCACTATACTCCTGGGTTATCGGTTGGAAATGAGGTGAGTTGATGAAAAAGCCCGGATTATCTGGCTAAATCCGGTATATGGGTTGATAATCATCACAATTAATTTGTCGCAGTCCTGCTTCCGGAGGCAAAATGCAGTTTACCTACCGACCCATCGGCACCATTCATTCTCCCTTTCAGGAGCGAGAGGGCATGCCCATCCAGCCGGCAAGCGCCAAGGGCGCGAAAGGCAGGGTGGAGGTGCTTGAAGAATTCCGAGCTGGACTATGCGATCTGGAGGGCTTTTCCCACATCATTGTTCTATACGATTTTCACCGGAGCGAGGGGTTTGATTTGGAGGTTGTGCCGTTTATGGATTCTCAGACACGCGGCGTATTTTCCACCCGTGCGCCCCGGCGACCCAACAGCATTGGGATTTCAGTACTGCGACTGTTGGGGATTCAGGACGGTACTCTTGAAGTCGAGAACATTGATATTCTCAATGGAACACCGTTGTTGGACATAAAACCCTTTGTACCTAAATTTGATGGAGTATCAAATGTGAAGACTGGTTGGCTGGAAAGCTCATCCAATGACTTATCAGACCGGAAGGCTGATGGAAGATTCAAGTAGATGACCGGATTGGAATCCAGAACCACGAGGTCGTATCGATGAGCAACAGCTTCGGTCAATTGTTTCGAGTCACCACCTTCGGCGAGAGCCACGGCCCTGCTATGGGTTGCGTGGTGGACGGTTGCCCTCCGGGATTGGAACTATCGGAAGCGGACATCCAGCCTGCTTTGGATCGTCGACGTCCCGGACAGGGCGTTCTGACGACGGAGCGCGATGAATCAGATCAGGTGGAGATTCTTTCCGGTCTGCGGGATGGCCTGACTCTGGGTACTCCCCTGGCCTTTCTGGTGCGCAATCAGGATCAGCGTCCAGCCGAATACGCCGACACGCAGACGGTTCCCCGGCCCAGCCATGCGGATTTCACATACCAAGCCAAATACGGAATACAGGCAGCCAGTGGGGGCGGTCGGGCCAGTGCCCGTGAGACCCTGGCTCGAGTCGCCGCCGGAGCCGTGGCGGAAAAGCTGCTCCGGGTTCGTTGGGGAGTGGAGATCGTCGCCTGGGTGGATGCGGTGGGCGCCGAAACTGCAGAAGTGGATTCGGCGACCGTCACTCGTGATGAAGTGGATGCTCACGAAGTGCGTTGCCCCCAATCCGAGGCCGCCGAGAGATTTGCCGCAGAAATCCAAACTACCCGAGCCGCCTCTGATTCGGTCGGGGGAGTTGTAGCCTGCGTGGTGCGGGGGCTCCCGGCTGGCCTTGGCGAACCGGTCTTCGCCAAAACCGAGGCCCTGCTGGCCGGGGCCATGTTGTCCCTGCCGGCCAGCAAGGGATTCGAGATCGGCAGCGGCTTTAAAGGATCACGGATGCGCGGATCGACTCACAACGACCCTTTCGCCGACCGAGGGGACGGCACCCTGGGGACAGTCACTAATCACAGTGGCGGAGTGCAGGGTGGTATCACCAACGGCGAACCCATCCAATTTCGGGTCGCATTCAAACCACCAGCCACCATCGGCCTGCCGCAGCAAACGGTCGACTACGAGGGACACCCTGTGATTCTAGAGGTCAAGGGCCGCCATGATCCCTGCGTTGTCCCGCGGGCCGTTCCCATCGTCGAGGCCATGGCGGCCCTGGTCCTGGCCGACCTTGTACTTTTTCAGAACTATTAGTTATCTACTTCGTAGTGGTGGATTGATCCAAATCTACCATTCATCATTCGCAAGGAGATTCCCATGATGCGATTGTTCATTTTTGCGGTCTGTGCGTTGGCCGTAGTGGCTGTTGCCGGCTGTGGAGGCGGAGACGCCGAAGAAACCAAGGAGGCCGTAGTGGCAGATACTGTTGCCCCGTTGCTGGACAGGGAGCTGTTCTTTGGAGATCCGGAAATTTCGGGTTCCCAACTGTCCCCCGACGGCAAGTGGATGAGTTTCGTGAAGCAGTACGAGGGAGTCCGCAACATCTGGGTCAAGGCCGCGGACGAGCCTTTCGAGAGCGCGAAACCAGTGACGGCGGACAAGCGGCCGGTACCCGGCTATTTCTGGAGCCGCGATGCCCAGTTCCTGCTTTATGTGCAGGACAAGGGCGGGGACGAGAACTTCCACGTCTGGGCGGTGGATCCGGCCGGTGAAGTGGGCGATGATGGTGTGCCTGCTTCCCGCGATCTGACTCCGGTTGACGGCATCCGGTCGCAAATCTACTCCCTGCCCAAGAACGCTCCGGACGTGATCCTGGTCGGCATGAACGACCGTGACCCCAGTCTCCACGATATCTACAAGGTGGATATCGCCACCGGCGAACGGGTTCTGGTGCGCGAGAATAGCGAGGGCGTTGGAGCCTGGATCTTCGATCTTGAGGGTGAGTTGCGACTGGCATATCGCCAAACACCGGGCGGTGGCAGTGAGATCCTGCGGGTGGATATGAATGGTTTGGAACAAATCGCCACCTGTACTTTCGAGGAGGCCCTGAACCCCATCCGCTTCCATAAGGACCGCAAGCATTGCTACGTTTCGACTAATTACGGTGATCTGGATCTTGAGCAGCTCATGCTCCTGAACGTGGAGACTGGCGAGTTCCAGCTCGTGGAGAAGGATCCGGAGAACGAAGTGGATTTCGGCAACGCCGTCTTCCATCCCCAGAGCGATGAGCTGATCGCCACCGCCTATGTGGGCGACCGGGTGCGCGTGTATCCGAAGGATGCCGAGACGAAGGCATTGTGGGCTAATTTGAAAAAGGCCCTGCCCGACGGTGAGATCGGCGTGAACAGCAACACGCGCGATTTTTCGAAGCTGCTGGTGTCGGTATCCAGTGACGTGGATCCGGGATCGGTTTACCTCTACGACGTGGCCAAGAAAAAGGCAGTACTGCAGTATCGCTCCCGTCCCGAGCTGCCCAGCGAGCACTTGGCGCACATGAAGCCGGTGACCTACACCGCTCGAGACGGTATGAAGATCCACGGCTACCTTACGGTACCGCGGGGTATGGACGCCAAGAACCTACCGGTCATGATGTACATCCATGGTGGCCCCTGGGCGCGGGATTACTGGGGCTACGACCCCTACGCCCAGTTCATAGCCAACCGGGGCTATGCCGTAATGCAGGTGAACTACCGCAGTTCATCCGGGTACGGCAAACATTACAGTAACGCCGGAAACAAGGAGTGGGGCATCGGCGCGATGCAGCACGATATCACCGACGCGGTGGAGTGGCTGAAGTCCGAGGGCATCGCTGATCCGGCCAAGGTGGGTATTTTCGGGGGCAGCTATGGTGGCTACGCAACACTGGCCGGCGTGACGTTCACGCCCGATCTGTTTGCTTGCGGCGTGCCCTACGTGGGACCGTCCAACTTGCTGACGCTGATCAACAGCTTTCCCGAGTACTGGAAACCCTTCCTGGAGGGAACCTGGTACAAGAAGGTGGGCAACCCCGAGGTCGAGGCCGACCACCAGGACCTGATCGCCCGCTCTCCACTATTCCATTGTGATAAGATCGTGGCGCCGCTGCTGGTAGTTCACGGGGCCAACGATCCCCGTGTGAAGCAGCACGAGTCCGATCAGATCGTAGTTGCCCTGCGGCAGAAGGAAAAGGCCGTGGAGTACATCGTGGCGCCGGACGAAGGTCACGGCTTCCGCGCTCCGAACAACCGCAAGGCCTTGGCCGTAGCCATGGAGAAATTCCTGGCCAAGCATCTGGGTGGCCGGGTGCAGGAGGATGTGCGGCAGGAGACCCAGAAGCGTCTGGACGAGATCACGGTGGATGTGGATGCCGTTTCCGTCGACGTACCAGCGGAGGGTTGATGGCCTAATCTTCGGGATTCCATAAATCCCGTTAGTTGGTGAACTGCCCTGGCGCGGTTCCGGCAATGGCTGGGACCGTGGCAGGGTGGTTTTTTAGCGGACCGTAGCAAATCCCACTCGTATGGCCCGGACGTGTTGCTTATAGTCCAGCAAAGTGTAACCGTAGCCGTCGTAGTACTGGATCATCACGCTGGGCGCGAAGTACTCGGATGATTTTTTTATGAGCCCTACATAGAGGGCCAATTCGACGGCGGGAATAATCTGTCGGCCCAAGATGGGCACCCGCAGCGACATTCCCATGGTGGCCAAGTCTTTATAATTAAATTTCCACAGGGGTTTGAAATCCACGCGCAACTCGCCCCGGCCAAGATATTTATAGGTGTCGTGACTTTCACCCCCTTCGCTCCACACATGCCACAGGCTCGCGCTGGCGTAAAGCTGCGATTTTTGGTGGTTGCCCCATTCCGCTGTGCCGAAAATTCGGTTCCATGATCGGGAATCGTATTCGTCCCGGCCGTTGGAGTGGTGCCGCACGCCAAACCGCAATCCCGTGATGTCGTTCCATGACTTGTTCTTCTGCTCTCTCACGAACCCGTGCCTGAAGAATAATTCGGGGATAAAATTGGTGTCGTAGATGGGCGCGCTCTTGTCGTAGATGTTCCAGAAGGTATCCTGGGTGAAGGCTCCAAAGAGACCGTTCGGATAACCGGGCTTGCCAATGGCCAAGTATTGGATGGAGACCTTGAACCGCACCTGGTCGCTGACCGGCACCGGTCTGGGGAGCGTATTGTCCCTGGCGAAACCGAAGAGGAAATAGTTCGGCTCCTTCATGCTGAAGCGCTCGCTTTGGAACTGGCCAATGAAGAACTTTTCCCGCTCTTCGGTCGCCTCGACGGCTCCAGGTGCCTGGAATGTGGCCAGCAGCAAAAGGAAGGTCAAAAGGAGCAGAGCCGAAGGAAACTGGTTTTGGCAGCGGGAAGAGTTTAGGCGTGTAAACATGGTTCCCTCCAGTTCGGGCAGGTGTTTCCGGAAATCATTCGGCGGAAAACAAGATGCCTGGTGGGAGCCGTTTGGTGCGCGGCCATAATGCATCAAATGACAACCTAGCTTCGATTGCCCAACCCGTCAATAGGCGGGAAATTTCTTTCGTACCGGAGTATGTCCTGGAACATCACATTGAAGAGTGCAAACTCCCCCATGGAAAAATCCTGCCGGATAACTGATAATTCAACTAGAAACAAACACTTGTGGAGTTCCCAGGAAAAGCGACCCAATCGGGGATGAGCTTTTGACCCATGCCGGGCTTGGCGTGTCAGTATTATAGATGGAATTGGAGTCATGAAAAGGTTTGCAGTCATAGTCTTGTTCCTGTTGGGTTTTACGGCTCTGAATTCTCCGTTGCCCACCTATTGCGGTACGGCCGAACCGTTCGCTGCGGTGGACTCCGCCATGGTGGCGACATTTCTGGAGCTACCGGGGAAAACCATCCAGGATCGGCGCCAGCAGGCGGAGCAATTACTCGAACAGGCAAGGAAGGAGAAAAGCGGACCGATCCGCAGTTCCCTCTTGGAAGAGGCAACGTTCTTCGATCCGGCTGGTACCGCCAATTGGTTGGCCCTGGCAGAACTGCAACTGTTGATGGGATACGACCCCGAAGCCGAGGCTTCCCTGGAGGCGGCCTGGGTTACAATCGGTTTCCTGACCGGCAAGGAGCGGGAAGAGGCCATTCGCTCTTTTTCTCTGGCCAAAAGCTGGTGGTACTACCAGATGGGCAGTTGGAAAAAGGGCATTGACTGGGGCCGGCGGGCAGTGGAATACGATGCCGGATTGTACGGACACCTGGCCCTACTACTGAACAGCGCCTTGTTCCTGGATTCCGGTAAGGAACTGTACAGGGAGTTGAAGGTGTTTCTTTCCTCTACAGGAGATATGAGACCGATAGTCTACAAAGACTGGTGCCGCACGATGTATAAATATTTTCACAAGGTTGAATCGGACATTTGGGTCGCTTCGGGTATTTATTTCACTCTAGCCAAGAAGTTCGGGCAGGAGACACTTCGCTGGTCCGATTATGGGATGTATTGCGCACTTAACGGAGATGGGGATCTGGCGATCCGATTCTACGAAAAGAGCTTTGCGGATCTGCCGGTGCCGGAGGGTGGTTGGATTCGAAGACTGGAGCGGACCGTCCCTGTCCTGAAAGTCGAAATGGATCCTATGCCTTTCTGGGTCAATCCAGAGGATAGATATGTCACGGGTTCGCTGTTGGCCTACCTGGGACATGTTCGGGACTGCATGGTGGCAACGAAGGACCCGGCGGAAAAGGACCTATTGGCTGAACGCGTGCTGGCTTACAGTTCCCGGACTTCGAATCGGTACCCGTTCCATCCTTGGCCTGTTCTGTGGCGAGCCGAAGCCCTGTTGGAGTTGGATCAGCTGAAGGAGGCAAGGGCGGAAATTCGGTACGCAGAGGAGATGCTCATTGAGGAGAAATTGAAGGATCCGAAGGTGAACAGGGTGTTTGGCCGCATTCTATTGATGCAGAAGAAATACGGGAAATCGGCTCAGAGGCTACGTCAAGCCGTTGTCGATTTTTCCCATGATGCCACCTGCTGGGCCGACCTGGGCGTCGCCGAAACCGCTGTTGGAGATTCAGCAACAGCCCGCCAAGCCTTCGACCAGGCTTTGACGTTGAATGCAGAACTGGCAGCAGCCTGGTACAATCGGGGATTGCTTTTGAAAAAGACAGGGGATCTACAATCGGCCCAGGCCGATATGGAAAGAGCCTTACAGCTGATGCCGGATAATTGCCGGATCCAGGAGGATCTGATCCGGCTAAACGAAATGGTGGTCCAGCAGAGGCTCGGTGGTTAAAAAGTCGATCATTCTCCGGATTGAGTGTAATCCACGTAATCCTTCTCCTCAACAAGCCCGCTGCCGAGCAGGGTATTGAGCTCTTTCTTCACGGCAGCCCGCTCGTCATTCTGTCGATAAACTGAACGCGCCAGGCTGATGAATTCATCGTCGAATTGCTGATTTGCTTCCTTGCGCCGGATATTGTCCTCGATATCCCACAAAACCCCATTCACCCTTTTGAGATGTTTGACCTGCGCGGTGACATCGTGGGTACTCTGCGGTGACTCAGCCCAAGTCTGTTTCAGGATCCCAAGTTCCTTGTTCACGTTGTTCAGTTTTTCGGTGTTGGTGATGCGCTCGGACTTGATCTCCAGGATCGTGATCTTGTCCAGCAATTCACCCACCGAAATTTCAACTTTCAGTTCCATGATTCTCCAGGGAGGATTAGTTTGATTGACAATTATCGTGGCTGAACAACCAATATACATCGGTTCTGCGGACAGGAAAGGTTTTCCATGACCGGAAATTCGAGAGCATCTGAACGGAAAATCCTCATCGTGCGGGTGGGCCGTGGTGGTGATCTCATCATGATAACCCCGGCGGTGAACGCTCTGCTGGCTGCCCATCCGGAGGCGGAACTACACCTGCTGACGTCTGCTGACGGACGCCGGATCATGGCCAACTACTCCCCGCGCATTACAAAAACCTACTCGTATACCCGCCGCTTTCCCCGTACCCTTCTTCAGCAGCGCAGCTTGTTGAAACAGTTCAAGGCCGAGCGATATTCAAGCCTCTACATTTTCGAAACCAAACCCCATTACCGGAAATGGCTGGGGAATCTGGCCCAGGATGTCCATAGCCTGGAGGAGGCTTCGGCCGGCAGCCATTATTGCAATCGCTGTCTGGACCTGGTGGCCGGTTCCCTGGAAGCTCCGGTAATCCGTGGCTGGGTATCGTTGCCCGTAACCGAAACAGGCCGCCGGAAGGCGCGGGCTCTGCTGAAGGAAAACGGGGTGGACCCGGAAGCCAAACTGGTGGGATTACACCCCACATTCAGTGGGGCGGGGTTGCCGTTTTTTCGCGATCGAAAGGGCAATCGCCATCGCCTATGGCCAGGAGAGCACTTTGCCAAGTTGGCAGGAATCCTGGCTGATGTGGCCTCGGCAAAGGGATTGAAACTGGCTTTGGTTGTCGATGCCCTGCCAGAGGAAAAGCCGTATGTCCAATCCATTATGGATAAAAGTGGCGGATCGATCACCTTGCTGGCCGCTCCTCCCGATTTCCAGAGGTACAAGGGCTTGCTGAGCCTGCTGGATGTGCTGGTAACTCCCAACACCGGCCCCATGCACATTGCCGCAGCACTGAACACACCCGTTGTGGCGTTGTTTTCCACCTGGAGTCCCGAGGATTGCGGTCCGTTCATGGATCCTGGAAGGTATCGGGTGCTCAGAGCTGAAGAAACGGTCGATCCCGGACAGGGTCTTGCGTCCATCGAACCGGATCAGGTAGCGGACACCGTGTTGGATCTCTTGCAGAAGACAAGTTGTAGGTGATGGCTATGGGCCGATTGATTATCCTAAAAGTCCGATAGCCGGGAAGCGGAGTTGATTTGCTGGAATATGTATTGATAGGGGGTAGCTTCGCTTTTGCCGCCGCCTGGCAGCCTGGTCCGCTGCAGGCTTTCCTGTTATCCCGGATCACAGCGCTGGGTTGGCGGCGAACTCTGCCCTCGGCGTTGGCTCCGGTCATCAGCGACGGACCCATCGCCGTGTTGATCCTACTGGTTCTGAATCGTCTGCCCGCGGGGATGGAGACCTACTTGCAAGCGGCCGGGGGAGTGGCCTTGTTGTACTTCGCCGGGGCGGCCTTTCGGGAGTGGCGACGGAATAAAAAACAAGAAAATCAAGGGAAGGCCTCTGCCCCTCGGACCCTGATGCAGGCGGTGATCGTCAATATTCTGAATCCCGGGCCCTGGTTGGGTTGGAGCCTGATCATGGGCCCCCTGGCCCTGGAGGCTTGGCAGAAGTCCGCCGGCCACGCTGTGGTTTTGATCGCATCCTTTTACATAACGATGTCGACCTGCCTGATCCTCTTCATCCTGCTGCTGGGAACGACCAGCTTCCTGGGCCCTCGCGGCCGGCATGCCCTACACCTGGTTTCCGCCTTCGCTTTGGCGGGGCTGGGCTTATACAGATTGGGTTCGGCCCTCTGGTGACTCGGGCAAACGGTTGGTCCAAGCAGTGGCAACAAGTTCTGTTCCTTCACGTAACTCCTCCGTTGGATATTTTGCCATCCTCTCAGCCCGAGGAAAAATTCATGCGGAAAAAATACTTGGTCTTGTGCGTCCTGCCGGTTCTGGTCCTTTCTTTGGCTGTCGCTTCACTGGCTGAGACGGTAATGATCGACGGCGTAGAACATATACGAAACGGTGCCCAACCCTACAATGGTGTTCAGGATGTGAAACTTCATGAACTGTGGCGGGCCGGGGGCGAGGATGACGATGTTTTCTTCGGGTTGGTGCCTCGGGTGTTGACCGACCCGGAGGGCAATGTGTACATCCTGGATTCCCAAACCTGCCAGGTGTATGTCTACGGACCGGAGGGCGAGTTGCTCCGGAAGTTGTTTCGTGAAGGCGAGGGCCCCGGTGAGGTACTGCGTCCCCGGGACATGGTCCTGATGGGTGATGGTCGTGTGGGTCTGATGCAGGAGTTTCCGGGGGCGATCTCCTTCGTTCAAAAAGACGGTACGCCTGCCAACCGGATCCAATTGATCGGAATCGACGGCGGCGTAATGGGACTTACATCCTGCGACGCTGCCGGTGAAGTTCTGCTCTTTGCAGGCAACCATGACCAGGATGGAGGACGACCCGAGGTAAGAAATCGCTGGAACGTACTGGAACGTCATGGCCCCGACGGCAAGATTATGGCCCGTTTCGCCGACAACCACGCCGTTTATGATTTCGGTGATTTTCATTTCAGGGAAAAAGAACATTTGCCGGTATTCTGGTTCACTTTCGCGGCCGCGCAGGACGGCAGGGTCTTCACGGCTACCGATCATAAGAAGTACGCGGTGAATGTCTGCGCACCGGATGGGACTCTGCAAAGGGTCATCGAGCGGGAGTACGAACCCCTGGAGAGGACGGATGCGGAGTTCCATCGCCTGGAACTGATGATCAAGTCTGCTTTCACCGGGATGTCGATCCAACCCAAGATTGAGATAGAGCGCCGCGAGTCGGTTTTGGCCTATTTCCACCGGGCGATTCAACTACACCCGGACGGCAACTTGTGGGTCCTCAGTGGCCGGGGTTTGCGGCCGGAGATAAAAGGCGTAATGGCTGTTTTCGACGTTTTCGATGATGCGGGCCTTTTTGTAAAACAAGTAGCCCTGCACGCTCCCCACGACGGCCGGGATGTGGGCATTTTCCTGTCGGGTACCGGGCGCGTCCTGGTGGTCAAGGGTTATATGGATTCCCTGGCTGCCCAGTTCGGCAATGGCACGGCTTTGGCGGATGAAGGCTACGAACCCCAGGCCCCAGAGGTAATTTGTTACGGGATGAAATGAGGGGCTATTTCGGCAGGCTCGCAGAAAGTTCTTTGCCAATTGATGCCTAATTTTTTGGGTCATAACCAAAATATTGATGATTTTCTTTTTTTTGGAGTTTTTTATCCATTATTCGCTTGCTAATTTTTGCAAGTAGGGTATGATCACGAGTATCAAAACGCTAAATTAGTTCAGCGTATGCGTAGATTCATAATTGGTTATCTGGGGGCAGGCTTTCAAGGTTTCGTCTAATCGAGTCCATCCCACCATGGTCTAGGTGCCTTGTAAGCCCCGGAGATTGAGCAGGTGGCCTTTCTACATCCTGGAGGGGTGTGTCGAGGATTTCCTGGAGGAAAAATTGTGACAAAATCGTTATCGAGGCTATTTGTCTTCATCGCCGTTTTCATAGCCTTACTCGCCTTGCCTGCCTACTCACAGATTCAACAAATAGACTACATCGGCTTTGGGTGGGAAACGGGAGGGTTTCCTGCCAGCGAGGTGGGTGATGAACTGAGCTTCACGGGAATCGTCGACTACCTGGATCCTGGATTCGAAGTGGATCTGGTTGATTATCAAATGACCTTCCATGTTTACGGACTGCTAAGCCAGGGCGAAATTGACATGGGGTACTGGACCATGATCAACTACTCTGGTGGATACTTGGAAATTTATCAGGACTCCAATCACAACGGTGATTTCGGGATCAATCCTCCGAATGCCACATCCCCGAATTCCTTTGTCGACGGTGAACTGTTCTTTGCCGGTGAGTTCACGGACTTTGTCCTTTTCTTCACACCGGACGGGAATGGCTCCTTCGAAGGAAATCTTAACGGTATCAACGGAAGCATGCTTGAGTCCAGCTGCGAAGATTGTGTTTATCTTTGGGGTGGTGCTTTCACCTGGGCCGCCAGTGCTCAACTTATCGAGGGCTACGACCTGCAAATCGACGGCGCGCTTGACGTCGATGCCGCAGTGGCCAGCGAACCCACTACCTGGGGTTCCGTGAAAGCTCTTTACAACGACTAGGACACTTAGATCGCCCAAGGCGGCTTTACTCATTTGGAGGGAACAAAAATGAAGACACGGATACTAATAATGGCTCTTGTCTCGCTGGCCTTGCTCTTACCGGGCACAGTCATGGCCCAGCAGATGTTCGATTTCTACGGTATGGCCCAGGTTCCCTCAGTCGAGGGAGAATCTTTGGCCATGTATGGTGTTGTCCGTGACGGCAGTCCCACGTTTACCACACCCCTTCCCCTGGATTTTCTCAATTACGAGTACACTCTCGTTGTGACGGATCTGGTTCTGGATACGGACGGTAATCCCCAGGTCTATTCCGGCGGCATGATTGCCATCTACCAGGATGACGCGACTCTCGCCGATTACACCAATCCAGGTTCTTTTACCGATGGTTTGGCCATCCTGACCGGCGTATTCACGAATCTGAACCGTTGGGTCTTCACCAGTACCATGGGTAATGCAGCGGGTCTTGTGGACTGGACCGGTGGCAACAACATAAACGATATCGCCCCGGAGGATCAGACCGGGTGGGCTTTCCTGTCACCGATCAACCTCAGCCCTACTTCCGTGGAGCCCGGGTATGACGAGGTTTGGGATGGAAAGGTTGAGCCGGTATATCCCATCGTCGATGTGGAAAATGTGACCTGGGATGAACTGAAGGCTTTGTTCTAGGCTTCAATTTCTGGCCTCAACTATGGAAATATGATGAACCCCGGGCCAAGTGGTCCGGGGTTTTTTGTTCCAGGCTGTTCTCAATTTCGAAGGCACGACCCATTCGGTAAGTGGATGGTAGCGCAACTCCAGGAATAACCTTAGAGTAACCCTCAACATAAGGGAGGGATACATTGCCAAAATGGTTTCTTGTCCTGCACCCGGTCCAGCAGGCCTTGCTTGCCACCCTGTTCACCTGGGGGTTGACTGCTCTGGGTGCTGCGGTGGTTTTTGTTTTTCGGACTGTGAATCGGAAACTTCTAGATGCGATGCTGGGTTTTGCTGCGGGAATCATGATCGCGGCCAGTTTCTGGTCCCTCCTGAACCCGGCCATCGAGATGGCCGAGGCGGCAGGTCAGGTGCCCTGGATTCCCGCAGTGATAGGCTTTCTGTCCGGCGGTGCTTTTCTCTGGGTGGTGGACAAAGTGCTGCCACACCTGCACCTCGGTTTTCCAATTGAAGAGGCCGAAGGGATCAAAACCAGCTGGCACCGGTCGGTTTTGCTGGTGCTGGCCATCACATTGCACAACATCCCTGAAGGTCTGGCCGTGGGTGTGGCTTTTGGTGCGGTGGCCTCGGGTTTGCCGTCGGCGAGTATGGGGGCCGCCGTGGCCTTGGCCATCGGTATCGGGATCCAGAATTTCCCGGAGGGCCTGGCTGTTTCGGCACCGTTGCGGAGAGAGGGATTTTCCCGGACCAAGGCTTTCATGTATGGGCAGGCATCGGGCCTGGTCGAGCCTCTGGCCGGAGTAGTTGGAGCGGTCGCTGTGATTTGGATGCAACCTCTCTTGCCGTACGCCCTTTCCTTCGCGGCGGGCTCGATGATTTATGTGGTGGTCGAGGAGTTGATTCCCGAATCCCAGCTGGGACACAATACTGATCTTGCCACCGTGGGTGCCATGCTTGGTTTCGCGGTGATGATGGCCCTGGACGTGGCTTTGGGTTGACCGGATTGTAGGAAGAATACAACGGGCCGGGAACTATCTGAGAGGTGAAGCCGATTATGGGGAATTCCGAAGCTGATTCCAGCCGATAATCGCTGCGAAGCGGCCCGCGTCAGCTCCATCACGGCGGTAACTGGGATATCGCGATCCACCGCAGATTGTGCATTTTCCGGCAATGTGGATGGATCCGGGGCTAACCCCGGCAGCGGTGAGCTGGGCTGTGTTGAGTGCCCAGAGGTCGAGAATCCACCGGGTCCCTGCACCATGAAAAAATTTCCGTACCTCGGATCCGAGCAGGGTCACAGCCGCCTCCAATACTTCCGGCCCCACCTCGTAGCAACAGGGGCCGGCCGAAGGGCAGATTGTTGCCGTCAGGGTCGTCGGATCGGTTCCCGCATCAGTGATGAGGCCAACCAGTTTGCCGGTGATTCCCTGAATAGTTGAACGCCACGAAGCATGGGTAAATCCCCAGACCCGGGAGCCGTCCCGCCGTTTTCCGCCGACCAGAACAAGGGGACAGTCCGCACTGCGTCCGATAACGCCCAGACCGGGGATATCGGTCCAGAGGCCGTCGGCTTCACCCGCCAGGCCTGGTCTGGAAACGCGAACAATGGTTGCCCCGTGGACCTGTTTTGCCCAAGCGGCTTTCTCGAGTCCGATGGCCTCCACCAACTCCGTTACGACCGAGGCTTGGCTTGTGGAAGCAGGATCCGGACTAAAATCCGGCCCGCCCGAATCGGTCCAGCCGGCGGACCATTCACCTGGCGGGAAAACAGGAGAGGTGTGTAGCCAAGAATTCTTCGTAGGGCCTTCAATCATTCAGGCATCGCCGATCCTCGTCTTCGGCGGTGTGTTCATGGTCCAGGATCAGGTCAAGACTTTCCCGGATGCATTCGTTCACCCTCCTGCGCGCCACGCGCTGGATGTTCAGCAGATGCCGGGCCGAGATGTTGTCGGTGGTGATGTTCTTGCCTCCGCTTCCACAGCCCAAGGTCATCGATGGCTGCAGGGCGTTGTATGTGCCGCCCAGAGCCCCATACGAGGCCGGTTGGTTGACCAGAAGGCGGCCGGCGTTCATCACCTCGGCGAATCGATCGATCATTTCCTCGTTGCGGGAGAAGATACTCACCGTATGTCCCAGGCCGCCATGATGGTTGATGCGTCTACACATCTCGATTCCGGCTTCGAATCCCTGAACGGTGTAGGAAGCAAGAATCGGCGCCAGGATTTCGTATGAGAGAGGCGAGGTCAAACCCACGTCGTTCAGTTCCGCGATCAGCAGGGTGGTTTCCGGGTGCACGTCGATTTCGGCCATTTCGGCTATTTTCACCGCCGATTGTCCGATGACTTCGATGCGCATGATCCGGGCGGAGCTGTTGAACGCAACCTCGGCCAGACGATCGATCTCGTCACCGGTAACGAAGTAGGCTCCTCGCTTGGCAAATTCCTCGTGTACCTGCCGGGCGTGGCAGGCCCGGATAACCATCGCCTGCTCACTGGCGCAGATTGTCCCGTTGTCGAAAATCTTGGAGCGGAAGATCTGCTCCACGGCGAAGGGCACATCCGCGCTCTTGCCGATGTACACCGGCACATTCCCGGGACCCACTCCGATGGTGGGATTGCCCGAGCGGTGGGCGGCGCGAACAAGATCAACCGAGCCCGTGGCCAAATTCATCGCCACTTTTCGGTGGCTCATCATTTGGATTGTTTCTTCCTGTGAGGAGCGCTTGACCCATTGAATGCAGTGCTCGGGAGCTCCGGCGGCCAGCGCAGCTTCGTAACACAACTTGGCTGCTTTGATCGTGCACTTGCGGGCTGCACCGTGGGGCCGGACGATGATTGGATTACGGGATTTCAAAGCGATAAGGATCTTGAACAAGGCGGTAGAAGTCGGGTTGGTGATGGGAGTAACCGCGAAGATTGGTCCGATCGGTTGAGCCACTTCGACGATTTCCCTGTGGCGATCCTCGGTGATTACGCCCACGGTTTTGAGGTTCTTGATGTCCTCGTGAACCAGACGGGTGGCGATGGCGTTTTTGACCACCTTGTCCTGCCAGATGCCCAAGCGGGTTTCCTGCACCGCCAGCTTTGCCAATTCGACGCGGGCGTTGAAACCGGCGGCGTAAACAGCCGCGGCGATACGGTCGGTGGCCTCCTGATCCAACTGCCGAAATTCCAGGGCGGCCTGCCGGGCCTGATTCATGATTAATTCTATATCCAAGGCCAAGATGATCCTCCTTTTTGAGAGAGTTGAAGTTATTGCAAGCGGGCGGGACCTTCAATCATAATTCCAGAAATTACCCGATCCTTTCCATTCCCTTGTTCGCTGGGTACACTAATAATAGCTGCAGGAGTCAGTTCAATTTTCTGAGCCTGTCCGTAGGGAATCAAGGAGAAGAGAACAATGTCCAGGAGTCTATACGGAATCATCTTTCTGGCGACCTTGCTAGGCGGCTTGGTCCATGCTGCGTCCCTCCCTGAACGAAACCTTACGGATTTTCAATACACGGGGAAGCGCCATTCCCCGGAGAAAGTGGAACAGGTTCTGGAAATGATTCAGCCGCTCCTGCCGGAGGCCGTGCAGAAAGCAGAATCCCTGCTGGAGATGGTTTTGGACTCGGAGCGCCTTGACCTGACCATGGCGGATCTTCCCACCGGTAAGCGGGGACTGACAAGAAAGATGGGAGTCGCGGGGATCGATCACCCGGTTCTGCTTGTCTACATAGAACCGGTTCTGCGGGGCGATTTCCACGATTCGGAAGCTCTCTTGTTGACCCTGACCCACGAGATGATTCATGTCCTGGTGCGACAGAATATTGATCACCACGACTACAAGCGCCTTCCCGAGTGGTTTCAGGAGGGAATTCCCCATTTTCTACTGGGCCAAACGCTGGACAAGATGATAGTCAAGGTGGCCATCAAGTACGATAACCCCTACGCGGTGCTGGGTGGATTTGAAGGAGGCCATTTTGCTCTTCCCGAAGTAACCGGAGGATTCTTCTTCGCCGAACTGGAGGCGCAGGTCGGTCGCCAGGGAATGCTTGAGTTCATTAACGCCGTGCTGGCAACGGTATCGGTGGAACAGGGCCTGGAGGCGGTTGGCATTCTGGATGCGGAGATGTCGGATGAAGAGAGGAAAAGCTCCCTGGATGTCCTCTGGTCGGGGTCAAGGCAACGGGCCCACGAGGCAATGGAAAGTTATACCGGAGCGGTAGCTGGACCCTTCTTCGAATGTATGGATTTGTACAATAAGGGCAGTCGGGACAAGGGAATTTCCGCCATCCATTGTTTCGAGGAGCTGATCTCAGCCCACCCTGGCAGCTACGCAGCGGATGTATCCCTCTACTGGTTGGCCAAATGCCATTTTCGGCGCAGGGAGTTGGAGCCGGCACTGAAATGGATGGAGGCCTTCGCTGACTGCCGCCTGAACTACGGCCTCCTGGATAATTCGCTTTATTTTAGAATTCGACTTTATAAGGATCTGGGACTCCAGCGGAAACTGGAGGAGGCTTGCCGACAATACCTGGAATTGTTTCCCGACGGAGCGGATTTGGCCAAGGTTAGAAAGATCTCAAACAGCTAACGTGTGGCTTACTATTTTGATGAAGCCGCGTTTGGCACGGTTTTTTCATGAGATTGTCCAAATAACCCGTGAAATTGGACATGAACCCGGAAGTGTTTCCATGAAATTAACCTTGATTCCCAGGTTGGCCTGGGTCTTCTCGGTCATGATCGCGCTGATCGGTTCTGGCGTGGCCAGTGCCGATTCCTCAGCCGGTTTGAACACTCTTGCGTTGAGTAATGCCTCCGGGCCCAGTGGCACCCAGGTGACGGTCAGGCTGGCGCTGGAAAATGTGGATGGGGTAAAGGGCATTCAGGCAGACATTGTTTTCGACGGAGCCAAGGCCTTTTTCTCCGGTGTGATCGCCACGACCCGGTCTACCGGGATGGTGGTTCAGGGAGAAGCGGTTGGGGAGAACCGGGTGCGCCTGATCCTGTACTTCGGTGATGCGGCCCAGCTTGAGCCGGGGTCAGGTGACGTGGCCGAAGTGACCTTTACTTTGCAGGGGGCTGGTGGGGAAAGTACCGCCCTGACCCTTAGCAACATGATTCTTTCCGATCTGGAAGGCAGCGCCCTTTCGGTAACCGGCACAAACGGTCTCTTGAATGTGGCCGATCCGCTTGAAATTCCCGATTTACAAATTTCGGCACTGAAGAATCCGGGACGGGTTCGCACATTGCAGATCCTGGTTCGGATTTCAAGTGGATCCGGATCAGACCCTACGGTGGAGATTGGCGGATCCTTCCCTACGATGACCAGTTTGGGTCAGGGGGTTTGGTCGGGCGTTTATTCGGCAACGCTTTCGGCCACGAGCGATACGATCAAAGCTAAGGATTCCAACATCCTTGGGGTCGGGTCTGAGCAGACCACGGTCAGTT
Source organism: Gemmatimonadales bacterium (assembly GCA_019038745.1). Lineage (GTDB taxonomy): Bacteria > Krumholzibacteriota > Krumholzibacteriia > LZORAL124-64-63 > LZORAL124-64-63 > JANTGJ01. The sequence continues at coordinate 28,992 of JAHOYV010000077.1, read as the reverse complement.
TCCAGTGAAAGGTTTCATGATGCGATCAGGATTTCTCATGGCGGAGAAAAAACGCGCTGCATGGGCTGTATTTCTTGTACTCTGCCTGTTGTGTATCGTCCTTTCGGCCGGTTGCGGCGGCGACGAGGACGATCCAACCCCGATTGCACCCATTGGGCCGACCACTGCGGTGGAGTATACCGAACGTGGCTGGGAATGGTTCGAGGCAGCTGAATTCAACGATGCCCTGGCCGATTTCAAAAAGGCCATAAATCTGGATGTCAACTTTGGAGAGGCCTACACTGGAAAGGGTTGGACCCTCCTGGCCCAGGCGGTTTCCACGACCGACATGCAGGGTGCGGTCGGCAGTTTCGACAACGCGATCAACAATGGGGAAGCTGGGGCTGATGTGCTGGCCGGTCTGGCCGCCGCCAATCTGGGTGCCGGAGGCACTTCATTAGAGGCTGCCATAGCCGATGCCGAGGCGGCTCTTGCCCTGGACCCCTCCTTCATTTTTACTCACCGGGAAAGCTTCAGCGCAGCCGATCTGCGCTTGATCGTGGCTTTCGCCTGGGCGGCCAAAGGGGAGTTTCCCCTGGCCCTGGCTGCTTCCGATCCAGTCCTCGACAGTGGTATCCAGGAGGAAATCGCCACAACCTGGTCTGTGGATGGAATAACCTACGAAAGTTTTACAGGAGCCGTGTTGGCCCAATTACACAAGCTCTCGGCACAATTTTCCGGATGATGGACAACGGTTCATCCGCTTCAAGCGAGGTATCAACATCAAGCCGAAAAGGCAAAAAAACCTGATGATCAAGGCCCTGGGATTGGTCTTACCCCTTTTAACCATCTTGGCTTTGGGGTCCTGCAAACCCGGTGAAATTTCGGATGAATTGGCTCGATTTACCGATGAGGATTCGTTAGCCCGTTTGGCCGAAGTGCCCGTCGAGTCGATGATTTTACTCTCACTTCTGGGCCATCAGGCAATGGGGGATCTTCCCGACCTGGGTGAAGGTGGCCGCAAGTTGAGTTCCTTCGGCAAGTCTTATCTGGTGGAAGTGCCCTGGGAGGTTCTCCCTGATCTTGCAGCCACGCCAGGATTAAACTCTGTCGTGATCTGGGGAAACTCGGACCTTGCAACAAAGATGGATGCCCGCCTGCGTTTGACGATGTTGTCCCGGGTGTCAGGTCCCGAACTCAGGGAAACGCCGCTGGCCGTCGTGGCCCGTTTCAGCGGTGATGTACTCGACCTCCGGCACAGTTTGGAGAAACTGGGAGCGGCCCCCCGCAGCGTGAATGCCGGGGTCGTGACCATGGATGCGACCGTGGATGTCCTGCTGGAAATCCTGGCCAGATCCGACCTGGTTTCTTTGGCCAAACCGATTCAGCATATGCCGCTGCGAAGTGAGTAATCCGGAAACCCGGACTGGGGAGATTTTTTGATGATATTTCAGCGTTCGGTCCTGGGCTTGGCCCTTCTGACCCTCATTTTGATTCCGCTGACGGTCTGTTCGGAGGCCTTTTCGGCTACAGTCGACCCGTTGTTGTTGCGGCTCCAAGCCGAGCGACTGGAGAAGGAAATCGGAGCACCGGTCTTTACGGGCCTGGAGAAAATTATTTCCCTGGAAAATTCGGGTGACCCCGCAAATCCCCGGATCGGAGTGATCCTACGCCTGGATGGCACAATGCCCAACCTGGACGATATTCCCGGATTGGTGGTGGGATCGGAGCGGGGAACCATCGCTACGGCCCGGCTGCCGCTTTCCTCGCTTGCGCAACTGGCGGAAGTGGTCGGCATAGAGCGAATAGACGCATCGCGCTTAATTTACCCAATCATGGACGAGGCCGTGCCCGGAGGAAATGTGGACCAGGTTTGGACTGGTTCGCCTGCCTACACCGGTCAGGGTGTTCTGGTGGGAGTGATCGATTCGGGCATCGATTGGACTCATGAAGATTTCAAAAACAACGATGGCACGACCCGCATCAAGGCGATCTGGGACCAACACGCTACCGGGACGTCGCCGGCGGGTTTTCCCTACGGGGTGGAATTCACCGAGGCCCAGATAAATTCGGGCACGGTGACCCAGCGGGATTACAGTGGTCACGGGACCCACGTGACCGGGATTGCCGCCGGCAATGGTCGAGCTTCGGGGGGGGTGTACAAGGGAGTGGCCTTTGAGGCGGATATTCTAGTTGCAAAACCCTACGACGATACCGAGGGCACACTACCGGAAGACATGATCATCGACGCGATGAACTATCTGGCGCAGAAGGCAGAGGCTCTGGGCCAACCCATCGCCATCAACCTGTCCCTGGGGGGACATTTCGGAGCCCACGACGGCAGCAGCAGCCAGGAAGTCGTGATCGACGACCTTTCGGGACAAGGAGTGGTCTTTTGTATAGCGGCGGGCAACGATGGCGAATCCAAGCGCCATGATTCCGCGGCCGCAAACGGTGGTAACATCATCTTCAGGGTTCCTTCCTACACGCCGGAAGCTGGAAACAACAACGACTTCGCCATGATCGAGATCTGGGTGGAAGGGAATTGGGATGCTTCTGTGAGTCTGTCCTTGGCCGGTACTACTTATGGTCCCTTTTCCGGGGGATACGATGATTACCAGCCCGGAGCGGCGGGAGATGTCCATGTATTCAATACGGAGATTAACGGGGACCGCTGCATCGAAATTCAGATCGGGGACATGCTGGGCAATGAATTGCTGGAGGGTGACTGGACCATCAGCTTCTCCGCTGGAACCGGTACTGCCCACGCCTGGCTTACTTATGCCACCATGTTGAGTGATGGAGTTCATTTTCCAAACAGTGACAACACTTACTCCGTGGCCGTGCCTTCGACCGCTATCCAGGGGATATCGGTGGCGGCCTGGAAATCGAAGAACTCTTGGGATTCGATTGCCGGCTTGGTGGGATACCCGCCGAGCACAAGCTGGGGCCAGGCCGAGCTAGGGGATCGGGCACCGTTTTCGGCGATCGGACCGGGACGTGTTGGGGCCGAAAAGCCCGATATCTCCGCCCCGGGAATGGCCATCGTATCCTGCTACAGCGCCCATACGATTCCCGCTGCGGACGATGCCTGGTTACTGCCAGGAAGCGCATACTTCGTTGCACAGGGGACCAGCATGGCTTCGCCGTTTGCGTGTGGTGTTGTAGCCCTTATGCTGCAGAAAGACCCGACACTGACGTCTCTGGAAGTGAAAACTATTCTGCGCGGCACGGCGATTACGGATGTCTACACCGGGACGACCTGGAACGCCGATTTCGGATCCGGTAAGATCGACGCCATGGCTGCTGTCTCCTCCATCATCGGATCTGGGATAGCAAACGGAGATGTGGACTTGGATGGTTCAACCACGGTCCTGGACGTAATCATTATGGTGAACCATATCGTGGCCCCGATTGAGAACCCTCTTTTACCCGAGGCCTCAGCCAACGCGGATGTGAACGGCGATGCGGTAGTCAACGCCCTGGACCTCGTACGGGTCGTTGCCTTCATACTGGGCACCGATACTCCCGGCAAATCCCAACGATCCGATGACCCGGCAGTGTTCGCCCTGGGCCACCACTACTTGGAAAACGGACGCTGGTGGGTGGAGGCCACACTGAGCGGCGAGGATGTCGCTGCCGGACAATTTGCCCTGCATTTGCCCGGGGCCAGCTGGGATGCCGGCGGCTTGCTGCTGGTTGACCCGACGGCCGCCCGGGTTGCCGCCCGCGCCGTGGGCATCGATCGGGAACAGATTCGGGTCCTGGTTTACGACCTGGACAACGAATTGCCGCCGGAGGGCTTGACTCTGCAGCTTCCTTTCGAATTCAACAGCGCTCGGTCAAACGAATCGTCCAGTGTCCCAGTGGATGCCCCCGATATCGTTGGGCTTCTTTTGGCCGATTCAGACGGCGAAAAACGGTCGGTGGTTAGCCGTAATTCAGGCCCGGATTTTTCGGTCAGTCTGGGAGTTTCCCCCAATCCGATGGTCGGTGAGACCAATATCCATTTCCGTCTTGACCGGGCCCAGCCCTACACGCTTTCGGTATACGATCTTCGCGGTCGGCTGGTGCGGGTTCTCGAACAGGGTGTAGGGTCGGTTCAACCGGCGGTCGTGGGCTGGGACGGCTGCGACGGCAATGGCCGTAATCTGCCCTCGGGGATCTATCTTGTCCGAATGGAAACCGGCGGTGAGGTGTTTACCAACAAGGTGGTTTTGAGTCGGTGACGACACACCATGGATCCGGCCGCTTTCATGGCTTGAAGCGACCGGATCCAGCTCCTTGTTTCAGTCAGCAGGCGTCTTCTAGCACTTTTGCGCTATTGCCTCAGCCATCTCGGTAGTGGTGTTGCTCCCCCCCATATCGTAGGTTCGCACCTTACCTTCGGCGATGACCGCGGCTACTGCTTTTTCCAACTTATCGCCCATGTCCAACTCGCCCAGGTGATCCAGCATCATCTTGGCGGACAGGATCATCGCGATGGGATTGACCTTGTTCATGCCCACGTATTTGGGCGCCGAGCCGTGGCTTGGTTCGAACACGGCTACCTTTTCGCCGATGTTGCCGCTGCAGGCGAAGCCCAGGCCGCCGACCAACTGCGCGCACAGGTCGCTGACGATGTCGCCGAACATGTTGCTGGCCACCAGCACACCGTAGTTTTCGGGGTTCTTCACCAACCACATGGCCATGGCGTCGATGTTTGTCTCCCATAGCTCGATGCCGGGGTAGTCCTTGGCGATCTTGCGGGCTTCCCTGACCATCAGCCCGCTGGTTTCCCGCACGACGTTCGGTTTCTCGACTACGGTTACGGTTTTGTAGTCGAATTTTTTGGCGTATTCGAAGGCGTCGCGGACGATGTTCTGGCATCCCTTGCGAGTGAAGATGCGGGTGGAGATGGCAATGTCGTCGTTGTCGACACCATCCAACTTGCCCATTTGAGAGGGATGCGTTTCGGTCAGCTTATCGCGCACATCCTGCGGCAGGGGATGGTACTCAACGCCCATGTACAGGCCCTCCGTATTCTGCCGGAAGACAACCAGATCCAGGCCATCCTTGAAATTCAGCGGGTTGCCTGCATAGGCCTTGCAGGGGCGCAAGTTCGTGCTCAGGTTGAACTCCTGGCGCAAACGAACGATCGGACTGCGGTAAACCTTGCCGGTGCCTTGAAGCTCGGGGACCAAAGCGTCCTCGGCCTCTTCCTTGGGCAGACTCGTGATGGCCCCGAAGAGGGCGGCGTCCACGCTGTTCAGCATGTCGATGGTGCGGTCGGGCAGAGGATTGGCTTCGGTCTTCCAAAGCTCCCAGCCAATGTCCCCGTGTACGTATTCGGCATCCAAACCCAGCTTGTCCAGTACAACACGTGTGGCGTCCATTACGTCCACGCCCACACCGTCGCCCGGCATCCAACCAATCTTGTACTTGGCCATCGTCCCTCTCCTTTGTGGAAATCTACCCCAATGGTACCCGAAGGCATCGGGAATGCGGAACTGAATGTTGATAAAGATATCTCCGGAATTTGGGAATGCCAGAGTTTCCGAGGGGGATTTACCGAATTTTCTGGAGGAACGTCAGCCTGTACGATTATTCGGATGGTCCGGAGTCACGAGATTCATGAATTCCCGACGCCATTTCCGAGCAACAATCCTTTAGACCCTGGTGAAATTCCAGGCCCCTGGGAGAGCGGGCGAAGGCTCGGTGATGGGCATCAAGTTTGTAAGTCAGTCCAAGGGAGAGCAGAATGAATATCAAGGGAACGAGGTATGGCACGTAGCGACGCCAGCGACGGACAACCAGAAGATTACTGCAACTGACTGTGCCCGAGGCGAGAATCACGCAGAAACCCAGGGAAGTCAGATACAGATGGTTGAGGTTCAGCCAATTTCCTGAAATGGAATGACCAGTGAACGGCATCAGGGTGATGTAGGTCCAGGCGATGAAAAACCGGATGGCCTTGTTGCCGAAAACAAAACCGAAGAAGCTGAAGGAAATAATGGAGAGCGTAACAAAAGTCCGGATTAGGGTCCTAGCTTCGAAAGCCCATTGGACCCATATGCTGGAGCTATCAAGTACGGGACTCGCCTGCATGGGAAAGAACATCAGGTTCAAATACCGGAAAATGTTTTTGAAGGAAACCAAAGTAAAATGGTCGAAGGGATTGGTTTCTTGTAAGACAACTTGTCCCTGGAAACCCCACCGACCCTGGGCCCAGTGGAACAAAATTCCAACCACTATGAAAGCCATGATATCAAGCGAGAAGATGGCCCGTCCGTTTCGCCACCTGTAAAAGAAAGCCTTGTAGGCGATCAAAGTCCCGATCAGGGAAAAGGAGGCGGTTTTTGTCAAACCGGTGATCAGGTAAAGAAAAAGGCCGAACAAAAACAAGGGGGAAATGATTTTTCCCTTGCGTCTAAAATCATTGCGGATGAAAAAATAGAGAATTAGTAGATGCAGGTTGGCCAGCAAGAGGGATTCCAGCTGATGGGTGGCCATCAGCATCTTGCCGTAACTGCCTACACCCAAGGCGAACAGGGTGGCGGCCAGGAATGCCACGCTCTTCTTGGGGAAGAGCATGTTGACTAGCATGAAGACCACGAAGGAGCTGATGGCGTGGATGATGAGGTTGATGCCGATATACCAGGTCGGGTCCAGGCCGAAGGCTCTGAATTCCAACATGAAAATCAACTGTAATAGGGGTTGGCTGAAATAAAACCCTATATGCCGGAACATGTCGGAAGTGTTCTGGCTCTGGGCATAGGCATCGCAGAATATGTCGAAATCCACATTGTCCCACAAGGGCGTGGTCATCAAATAACCGAAAGCGGCGAAGGTTATCGCCACCAAGGTAAGGAAAACGGGTCCGTGGGTTAGTATTGTTTTCATGTCATGTAGAAAATAATTGTTTAGGCCTTCGATTAACAAATGCAATTTATATTTGTAGGTCGGGCGACTACCCAGAGAAGGGCTCCTGTGAAAACAGCATGATGAAAACTGTTACCAAGGAGCTTGCCGAATCCACGAATTGGACCCAGAATAACCGGATGGTTCAATGAGGTCCGTTTCGTATCTCCAACCAAGGAATTATAACATGGATAAAGCTCGAAAACCTTCCCTGTTTCGGGAAAATATTCACGTCGGGAGGCTTTTCGCGTTTGTTGCTGTCTTGTTGCTGGTTTTGGCCTGGTTTTGGGCAGGAGTGAGCCTTGGGCCGAACCCAGCGATGGCCGCCGCCGGAAGCGAAGAACTGCCCCCGCCGGAGGTGGGGCCGGGGCCCTACAATCTGACCCTTTTTCACACTAACGACAGCCACAGCAACTTTCTGCCGCGTCCGGCAGTTTGGCGGGACGATGGTCGGCTGGTCGGCGGGGTGATCCCCCTGGCTTGGCATCTGGCAAGAGAGAGGGAGACGACAGCGGCTGATATATTTCTCGATGCCGGGGATTTCATGACCGGCAATCCGGTGTGTACGATGGTCGTCGATGGAGTAATGGGTGGAGCCATACCCGAGATGATGAATGGCCTGGGGTATACTGCGGGTTTGATCGGAAACCACGAGTTCGATATCGGCCGCCGGAATCTCGGAGCCCTGGTCAAGAGATTCAATTTCCCCTTGTTGGCCGCCGACATTATGAACGAGGCCGGTGAACCGGAATTCCGGTCCGAGCCGGTTCTTCTGGAATCGGGAGGACTGCGGGTGGGAATTCTGGGTGTATCGTGCGCGGGCATGGAGGAAGTCGTTACCCTGAGCAGGCTGGAGGGCGTGCGCCTGGTCCCGCAGGCCGAGGTGGTCAGGGCTCAGGCCGCGAAACTGGATCCGAGGACCGATTTGTTGGTTCTGTTGACCCATAACGGAGTGGATGGGGACCGGAAATTGGCCCGTGAGCTTGCCGGTTCGGGAATTGATGTAATCGTGGGCGGGCACAGCCATACCCGTTTGAAGGAACCGGAGCTTGAGGCTGGGATTCTCATCGTCCAGGCCGGTTCCGGTTGGACGAATCTGGGTCGGCTGGATCTGGTCGTGGAAAATGACCGCATCGTTCGTTACCGCGGCCGGCTGATAACCCTCTGGGCTGACGGGACCAGTGCCGGACCCGATTTGACGGAGGTGATTGGCAGGTACGAGGCGATGATGGACCGGGAATTCAAGCGCAGGATTGGAACCCTGGTTCAGGACTGGCGCAGGGGCCGAGGAGAAACGAATGTCGGGAGCTGGTTGGCCGACCAGATCCGGATCCGCGCCGAGACCGAAGTGGCCTTGTTGAATTCGGGAACCATACGCAAGGGCTTGAACGCGGGACCGATCACCGCCCTGGACATCCACGAAATGTTGCCTTTCTCGAATACACTGGTGACGATGGAACTGACGGGCGATGATTTGGCCGCCGTGGTTCAGAGGAACGCTGATTCCCAGGTCGACGGTAATCACGGGATCCTGCAGGTTTCGGGAATCCAATACGAGTTCCGGGCGGCGGGGGGAGGCAAATCGGCTGAAGTTATGGAAATTCTCGTTGGGGGAGAACCTGTGGCCCCGGGCTCCACGTATACAGTGGCCATGCCCGATTACGTGGCCATGATGGGGAACGTTTATCTGGGGATCGAGCCGCCGCAGGTGCATGAAGTCGGGGTGAACATGACCCAGGCAATCATTGAGGCAGTCGAAGCCTCCGGACCCATTTCGGCCGGGATTGAGGGACGGATTCGCCGATTGGACTAACTAGTCCGACAAGGCACACCACAGGACTGCGGGGAAACATCCAGGAGTGCAGAGAACAACGATCGATTCAGCGTTTCTCTAAGTCCTGATATGTCAATTTGTTGTGTATGTGGTCAATTCAGGTCTGTGGGTTTTCTCGGCTATGTGGTACAATAAATGTTCCCTCTGTTGCGGGCTGGTTTTGAAAACCGGGATCGGGTAGAGGGAGTTGAAACATTTTCCGGCGTACTCGGTATCTGCAAAGGTCGCAGGCGGCATTCAGAATAACGAGATCGACATCGGAAGGATAACCTGGACTATTTGAATACTCCGGGTTAATGGGTTCTGGACCGGTACCAGGCCCGCCTCGGTTGGCCGCCATGATCACACGGTACGGGTTTCGCCTCGACTGGGACCGACCCCACTCGGTTTCGGAAGAAAGGGTGGCATCCTGTAACAGAGGAGGGCAGCCATGGAGGCGCACATTTACAGTGTGGATTATTTCTACACCACGGTCGAAGACAAACCAGGACAGGGGTGTCGGTTTCTGAAGTTGCTTGCAGCCGAGGAAGTCAATCTTTTGGCATTCAACGCATTCCCCGTCGGGCGCGATCGCACTCAGCTCGTCATCTATCCCCGAAATTCCCTTTGGCTTGGAGATATGGCCCGGCAGGAGGGCTTGCGCCTGGTTGGGCCGCACCACGCCTTCATTGTGCATGGGGATGACCAACTCGGATCCCTGGTGAATGTACACCAGGAACTCTGCGACGCGGAGATCAACATCACCAGTGCCAATGGTGTTTCTGATGGTCGAGGCGGATATCGCTATATCATGCACGTTCATCCGGACGATTATGAACAGGCCCTGGAAATCCTGGATGTGGATCAGAGACTGAAGCCGATGGCAGAGTACCATCTGGATCTGCACCGCAGGTTTGAGGCCAAAGGATGAGGCGATTTCAATCGGAGTAGATGCACACCATGTTTCGACCGCTGTCCTTGGCTGCGTAGAGGGCCAGATCCGCTTCCTTGATCAGGTCCTTGGGGGACTCCTGATTGCCGTTTCTTAGGGCCACACCGATCGAGATTGTAATGCTGAGATCGATTCCGGGACACTGGATTTCGTTGTCCTGGACAGCCTGACGGATTCGGTCTCCGATCTTCATCGCCATGCTCAAATCCGCCTCGGGGCAGATGACCAGGAACTCCTCCCCTCCGAATCGGCAGATTACATCTGAATCCCTGAGAGCCGCCTTCATCACTCGTGCGGTTTCCATCAGGACGATGTCCCCGCAGTCGTGGCCGTGGGTGTCGTTGACGTTTTTGAAATGATCAATGTCCAGAAGCATGCACAGCAGGGAGGACTTGTTGCGGTTGGATCTGGACCATTCCTGTTCAAAGCGATCAAGCCCGGCCCGGCGATTGGGCAAGGCTGTGAGCTGATCTTCAAGCGCCATTCTCTCCACTTGGCGACTCAGTTTGCCGAGAGTGGTGACATTGTGGCGCAACTCTTCCCGGTCCTGGGCGGATTTTTTTTGGAGTTCGATGATCCTTTTGCCGGCCTTTAGGCGCGCGTTCACTACGGCGTGGTTCAGGGGTTTGAGGAGGTAGTCGTCGATGCCGGCTTCGAAGGCTTCGACCAGCTGGTCTTGACCATCATGGCTGGTGATTATGATGAAGTAGGTACCACTCGTCTGCTTGGACTTGCGAATCATGCGAGCCAGTTCCAGCCCGTTGATGCTGGGCAGGGTCCAGTTGGCAATGATCAGCTCGGGGCTATCCTGGAGGGCCATTTCAAGGGCTTTGTGGCCGTCCTGGGCCAGGGTCAGTGTATGCCCGGCTGACGACAACATTTTGTTAAGGATTCTCTGCTCGACCCTGTTGTCGCTGACCAGGAGGATATGCATGCCTGCTTCGGTCGCAGCCAAGAGGTTCTCCGCTGCAAGCGAAGTCTCCCCGATCTGCTTATCCCCCATTTCCCGCCCGGAAATCTGGTCGGGCTTGGGGGAGGATTCCGTTTCGTCGGGCTGCTGGGCGGTTTTCCCCAGTTCCCCCAGTTTTTCAGATTTTTCAGCTCCGCGTTTCAGGCTTTTCAGCGAGGGGATGTGTTCAGTGAGGATATCCATCCCCTGGCCCAGCAAATTCCACTCTGTTTTGATCAAGTCGAAAGTTTCGCCCCATGAGTTTTCGGGGATATCCAGACTGTCGCCGATTTCCAGGAAACGAAGGGCCAATTGCTCCTGCTCGGGCCCGGTGGCCAGGAAGATGTCGGCTATCAATTCTGCCACAACCAGGAGCCGGGCAAGATATTTTTCCTGAGGAAGTGTGGAACAATCATCTGGTAGTGGTTGCCATTCCTCAAGATCCTGTAGCAGGGCCGCCTTCTGAAAATTTTCGGGCAGGCCCCAGTCCTCGAACAGGGCGCAGGTAACCTGATGGCGATTGATCGAGAGTTCCCTCATCTCGAGATCGGTCAACTCCTGTCGAGATCCGCTCTGTCGAGAACTCAGGATTTCGGAATATTCACGGGGATAGACGTTGGCCAGGCCCAGAGTCCCGATGCCCGACAATAAACCGTAGGTGAAACCCTCTTCGGGGCTGGCCGCCGGGATAGTTTTGCTCAGGATCTGGGCGGCAACTCCACGGGCCAGGGATCGGGCCCAGTAACGGGGGTAATCGAAATTCGGACACAGGCCCGTCCTGGCGTTCGACAGAACGGATATTCCCAGGCAGAGTTGTTGGATCACCTTCATGCCCAGATGTACCAAGGCCTGGTTGACGGTTGTTACTTCCTCACGAACGCCGGAGGCCGCACTGTTGGCGTATTTCAGAACCTGTCCCGAAAGGGCTGGATCCCCCTTCATGACCGAGGTGATGTCTTCAGTGCTGGAATCGGGATTCCGGGTTAGGTCCAGAATGGTAAGAGCCACTCCGGCGGGAGTCGGCAATTTCCCCGAAGCTTTCAGCTCCGTCAAGATGGATTCATGGACAAGTTGCACGTGGGCCCCTAGTCAAAATTTGGAAATGAAGATTTCTCCGTTTGCCGGCCGTATAAGAGTCCGGACAATACCCCAGAAATATCGTTCAGTTGCGGTGTCGCTTGAACTAATTCCGCAGAGAAAGTCAGATCACGGGACATACAACGGGGCGGACTACTGACCGGGATCTCTTGCTGCCTGCCTGGGCCCTTACTATTTTTCCGGGCAGGGTATTAATGATTTAGCCCGGTCAGGTATTTAAGAGGGATGGCATTGAACGATTTTCGAGAACTTCACGGTCGAGATAACGGCACTTGGGCGGTGCACGACAGCCGGGCCCATGGTCGAGCCGTGCGCTCGATGTTCGCCCGCATCGCCGGGGTCTACGATTTGATGAATCACCTGTTGAGCTTGAATCGGGACCGCGCCTGGCGTGACCGGGTGGCTTCCCGTTTGGACCCGGATACATGGGAGGTACTGGATCTCTGCGCCGGCACGGGAGATCTGGCCCTGGCCTGTTTGCGGGCGGGCAAGGGTCGCGAATGGATAGCAGCCGATTTCTGTCCCGAGATGCTGCGTGGGGCCCAGGGCAAACCAGGCGCGGACAAGTTATGGTACACGGCTGCCGACGCCTTGAACCTGCCGCTGGGGAACTCTTGTGTTGACGCGGTTACGGTGGGATTCGGCGTGCGGAATTTTGCCGATGTACGTCGAGGGCTGGAGGAAATCCAACGAGTTCTGCGTCCAGGCGGACAGCTGTTGGTGCTTGAATTTTTTCGAGATGATAAAAATGGTAGTGGGTCCAGGAAAGGCGTGAGCTACCCCATCCGGGTCATGCTGGATACATTCATCCCCTTGCTGGGGCGGATTTTCGGAGGCGACGGCAAGGCTTACAGCTACCTGCCGAGCAGTATGGACCAGTTCCTGACGACAACACAATTTGTGGATTTACTGGCCGAATACGGATTTGTCGAGACATTCGTGGAACGGCAAACCTTCGGGATCGCCCATATAGTCGGCGGGAAGCTGCCGTGATTGAATATGGGACCTGCCATTGCCGGGTTTCATTTCCCTAGACCATTCCTGTATCCCCAGTTACTCCAGCCGGAATACCAGACAGGTGATATTGTCCCTTCCACCGTCTGCAAGGGCCTTTTCCACCATTGAATCGACTCCGGCCTGGAGGTCGGGATTCTCCAGACCGGACTGGAACTCCCCGGCCTTTGGGAAATAACGGTACAATCCGTCTGAGCACAGGAGAAAAGTCTGCTCGGGATTGATGGGGATCATCTCGATGGATACGAGGGGGTCTGGCGTGGTGCCCAGTGCGCGCATAATGACGTTGTTTTGGGGATGGACCAGCGCTTCTTCGGGGGAGATCATACCGCCCTTGACCAGCTCGTTGACCAGAGAGTGATCTTCGGAAAGTTGATTTACGATGCCGTTTTCCAACACGTAGAGACGGGAATCTCCAACGTGGGCCATGATTCCCAGGTCAGGGGCCGACATTAGAAACATAGTGCAGGTTGTGCCCATGCCGGCCAGGGATGAGTTGTGATCGGCCTCGTCGCATATCCGCCGGTGGGCCAACAGGATCACGGCCTCGATCCGTTCCTGTAGTTCGCTGGAGGAGGGAAAACTGCCTGCCAGATCTGGCAAGGCGCTTTGGATGGTCTCGCAGGCCAGTTCGGATGCTCTCCGGCCGCCCCGGTGTCCTCCCATTCCATCACATACGGCGAAGAGGCCCAAGTCCGCATCGACAAGGAATTGATCTTCGTTGGTTTTTCGGACTGGCCCGGTTTCGGACCTTGCGACGAAGGAAAATTTCATGAAAGATATTGTAATACCCCTACCAGACCAAGACAACCCGCAAGGCAATTCCTCCCAAGGAGAAAATTCCAGTTAATGTGGGAAATCAGCTGCCGATAAGGGAAGGGGTCGGCAACCTTTACCCAGTTTAGAGAGGATGAATCGTGAGCACGGAATTTTTTGCTCCCGGTCCGGAAATACCCGTGATCGACGAGTCTCGCCTGATTTCCGAGTTCGGCGAAGATGCCGAGATTCTGGCCGAGCTGCGGGATCTGTTTCTGCAACATGTCCCACCGCTGTACAACTCGATTCTGGAGGCTGTAGCCAACGGGGATGCTTTGAAGCTGGCCCAGGACGCTCACAGTCTGAAAGGGGCCTGCGCCACTTTCGGTGCCCCGCGATTGGCCATGGTTTGCCAGGAATTCGAGAAGTTCGGCAAGGCTGAAGATACTGAAACCGCTTTGGGAAATCTGGCGTTGCTGACCGAGGAGTACGAAAGCGTGTTTTCGTCAATCGGTAGCGTGGGGGCGATTAAGTAAGGGTTGCAATCAGTCCAGCGGATCCTCATCGATCGAGTCGATACCCAGGAATTTCGGCCCGTCCACCGCCTTGAGAATTTTCCTGCAGAAAATGTGGTAGATGTGAGTCTCCCAGTTGACGATACCCGCCCGCATATGCAATTGCCGCAGATAGGTAAGGAACTTCAATCTCTCTTCCGCTGAATATCCCACCGAGGCCATGGTCGTGGCCAAGTGGCCGTACATCGAATCCAGTTCAAGTTGCGTGGGCAGGCGGGTGGAACGATGTGGATGGTGGACCCGCATCTCGGGCCGCCGTACGTTTTTCGGGGTCTCGGTCTGGTCGTTCTTCGCCGCCGGATTTACGGAAACGGCTTCAGCCCCAGCGGCCCGATCCATCGCCTGCTTGATTTCCCAACTGAACAACATTACGGCCTGGGCCAGGTTCAGCGAAGGCTGCTCGGGGGCCGTGTCCACCGTTGACAGGTAGCGACAGATGTCCACTTCGTCGTTGGTCAGCCCTGTTCGCTCCGTGCCGAAGAGGATGGCGACTTTCCCGGAGCGGGAATGGTCGGCGATGTGATCGGACAAAACAGACGGCGACAACAAGGCTCGTTTACGAAGCTGACGTATGCGGGCGGTGGTGCCGGTTACGACCAGGGTGTCGGCGATGGCTTCCTGAAGGGTTTCGACGACATCGGCGGTATCCAGGATGTCCTCGGCGCCGTGGGCCAGCGCGCGGGCGCTGCGGCCCTTGGGGTTGAGAGGCGAAATCAGGCGCAGATGTTTCAGGCCCATGGTCTTCATGGCCCGGCACGTAGCTCCGATGTTCATTGGTTCGGTGGTTCGGCTCAGAACCACGACTACATTATCCAAGGTGGCTGGGCCCTGGGCGGAGATGATGTTATCTGTCTGATTATCGTTCACTGTAACGAGGCTCCGGATTGCAGGGAATTGGCCTTGGATTGGGAATATTGTAATACTCGTGCTGGGCGTGGCCAAGGCTTTCATCAATCCTGCGGCCGGAAAAGGCCCCGAGTAAAAACCCGGGGCCTTGATATTCTGGACAATATGGGGTCCTGCAGTTTCTTGATCACCCAAACAACTGCAGGAACACCCCCGCGGCCACCGCCGAGCCGATGACTCCAGCGACATTCGGACCCATCGCAGCCATCAGAGGATTGACTCTGCCTCCGGTTTCCTTCGAAACGAAGGACTGAACTACCCTGGCGGCCATCGGCACCGCCGAGACTCCGGCTGCCCCGATGCAGGGATTGATCTTTTTTCCCTTGGGCAACAACAGATTCAAGGTCTTGGCGAAAACCACGCCGCCGAAGGTGGAAAAACTGAAGGCGATCGCGCCTATGACCAGGATGAAGATCGTTCGAGCCTGCAGGAAGGAATGTCCCTCCATGGTCGCGCCCACGACGATGCCCAGGAAGATCGTCACGATGTTCACCAACGGCCCGCCGGCGGTTTTGAACAACCGGTCGGTCACGCGGGATTCGCGCAGCAGGTTGCCGAACATCAGCATGCCCAGCAGCGGCGCGCAGGTGGGTACGGCCAAAATCGCGAAAACGGCGGTCAGGATGGGGAAGAGGATCACGGCGGTTTGAGACACGGGCATGGCCTGTCTCATCTCGATGGCGCGTTCCTTCTTCGTGGTCAACAGGCGCATGATGGGCGGCTGGATGACCGGCACCAGGGCCATGTAACTGTAGGCTGCAACCGCGATGGCACCCAACAACTCGGGAGCCAACTTGCTGGCCAGGAAAATCGAGGTCGGTCCGTCCGCTCCGCCGATGATCCCGATCGAGGCTGCTTCCTGGATCGTGAAGGTATCTCCAAAGAGATAGTAGGCTCCCAGCGCCGCCACGAAAATACCAAGTTGAGCCGAAGCGCCCAACAGAAAGGTGATCGGCCTGCCCAGCAACGGGCGGAAGTCGGTCAGTGAGCCCACGCCCAGGAAGATGATGGGGGGCAGGAACTCGGTTCGAATTCCCGCATCGTAGATCATCTGCATCAGGAAGTGGGTAGGATGCACCGGATCCTGGACGAACCCGTGTCCGGCGGACATGTGGGCCGCCGGCAGGTTGGCCAGGATCGCGCCGAACCCGATGGGAATCAGCAGCAGTGGCTCGTACTGTTTTCTGACGGCCAGAAAGATCAGCAGGCCACCGATGGCGAACATGACCAGGTTCTGCCAGCAGAGGCCGGCAAAACCCGATTCGGACAGGAGAGTCGTCAGGGACTCCATGTCATCCCCCGTTCGCCGTAATGGTCAGGATGGCCTGTCCCGCTTCGATGTCCGCACCCAGTTCGGCATCGATGCTGGCGATGGATCCGGCGCAGGGGGCTTTAACGTCGTGCTTGGCCTTCATGGCCTCCACCGCGGCGACGACCTGTCCCTCGGTGACCGTAGCGCCCACCTTCACGTTGATCTCCACCAGTTCTGTCTTGCCCTCAAAGGGTGAGAAGACCGGTGTGCCACCCGTAGCGGCTCCGGCCGGTCCCGCCGCTCCCGCGGGGCCCGCAGCGCCACCTCCGGTTCCTCCGCCGGGAGGCGCGATGGTGATCTGGAAGTTACGCGTCGTCGAACCATCGACCACCGTGCAGGTCGTCGTTACCGGGCTTGTGAAAGCTGCAGGGGCGGCCGCGGTTGCGGCTTTTGGTGCAGCCTTGGGCTCTTCCTTCTCCTTCAGCGGCAGGACGATCTTGGGCTTGCCGGTCAGCAGGCGGATGCCCTCGTTCAGGTCCATGTTCTTGCCGGGGATGATGGCCGCGGCGACCAGGAAGACGTTCTCGTCGGTCAACTCGAGGCCGCGTTCGTGAATGGCCTGCCGGGCCGGGGCCAGGCTGTCCGGGGCCGCGACGAGAGGATCGCCGTCGAATGGCGGCAGCTCCAGCTGTTCGGATGCCATCTTCACCACATGGGGATCCGGGGACAGCGGAGTGCGTCCGAAGTAGCCCAGGACCGACTTGCCGTAGCCTACATCCATCTTTTTCCAACGGCCGTGCAGAACGTTGTTGAAGGCCTGCAGCCAGTACTGCTGACTGCCGGGCGTGACGCTGGTCCAGGCCCCGCCGGCCTGCACCACGACCGGGAATTCGGCCAGCACCTGGTCATACTTGTTGAGGATGCCGGCCTCTTTCATCATATGCACGTTGGGTCCGATGGCTCCACCCGGCATGGGGAAACCAACGACCCGGGCATCGGCGGTGGTCGTCACGGGGTTGAAGTAGTAGTCGTGCATCCCCTCGAGCAGCAGATTCTCGATCTCACCCATACGGGATACGTCCAGATCCAGGGAATAACCGGTGCCTTTCAGACCGTGGGCCATCGAGCGCACGTCCGGTTGGACTGTGCCGCTGGCCATGGGCCGCACCGAGAGGTCGATCCCGTCCACGCCGCCCTCGATACCGGCCATGTACTGGGCCACCGAGATGCTGGCCGTGTCGTGGTTGTGTTGCCACAGCAGAACTTCGGGGGGAAGGATTTCGCGGATGCCCTTGGCCGTCTTGTAGACCGTCAGGGGATCGGTGGTGCCGGAGGCATCCTTCATGCACAGCGAGTCGAAGTGCAGGCCGCTTTTGAGCAGGCGCCGTGCTACGTCGATGTAGAACTCGGCAGTGTGGACTTTGTCGTCGGCGAAGGGCAGGCCCATCATCGCTACACAGACCTGATGGTGCATGCCGGCGTCAATAATCGGCTGCCCGGTTTTGACCAGATTGTCCACGTCGTTCATGAAGTCGAAGTTGCGGTCCCAGGTCGTGTTGTGCTTGGCCATCAGCTGTGCCTGCATCGTCAGGGCGGGCAAGGCCTGGGTGGTCAGGGTTACGCCGCTGACCGAGCGGGTGAGGATCTGCAGGTCAGCGTCAGGGCCGACGACCTCCCGCATCTTGTCATGGCACTCGAAAGGGTCTTCTCCCACGTAAAAGTAAGGGGCCTGGAACCGGGCGCCGCCGCCGAATTCGAAGTGGCGGATCCCCGCCCGTTGGGCGGAAAACTCCATGGCCGGCAGGATGTCCTTGAGCCTGACCTTACCGCCGAAGGAGCTTTGCAGGCCGTCACGGAAGGCGGTGAACATCACCCTGATTTTCTTGGGTTTATCTGTGAATATCATGACTTCTCCTCGATTTTCGTGACCTGGGCTCCGGGAATTAGAACTGCGACGGAACTTGAAATCGCCGCCGCGAGAATGGGGTCGACGGAAGACTTTCGTTCCGGGAATATGAGTGTGATCAGTTGCATCAGGCCCGCCAGAAGAGAGAGCAGGAGGAAGACTGCCAGGAATGCAATGCCGCACGCGGTAAGTAGATTCACGGGACCACCTTTCCGTCCAGGTTATTGTCCAATAACATGAACGTCTTGAAAGTTAAGCGATGCGAATCATGTACCTGATAGAGTCACACCACTGGGGCGTCAGTGCAAGGTTTCGTTGATTAAAAAAAATGGAAAAACAGAGGGTGTTAAAACACAGCGATTCAATGGGGGTCGGGGTCGGACTGAAAGGCTAACCGCCCACGGGTTATCGGTCCAGAATGGCCTTCCAGGGTCAGAGAGAGATCCGGCCCGATGGACTGTACCACACCCCGGGCCAGTGGTTCGTTTTGGTCCAGGCCAGGATGGTCCGGCCAAATGACAACCCGGCGCCCGAGGACGAGACTATTGTCCCGGTAGGCCTGGATCAACAATTCAGGACCCGCTTTGCGGACGACGTCCAGCCTGGAGGACAGGGCCCGTAGACAACCGGCCAGCATGTTTCCAATAGTTGGAGAAGGATGGCCGGCCGGATGGTCCGCCAAACATCCCGCCGCCGGCACGAAAGGCGTGGCCGAGACTTCAGGGGTTGATTCGACGTTCAATCCGATTCCCAGGGTCAAACCGGTAAGTCGCCCGCGTACGCTTTGGGTGGCCGTCAACACTCCGGCCACTTTCCTTCCCTCAATCAGGATGTCGTTCACCCATTTGATTCCCGGGGGGAAACTCCAGGGACCGCAGGCACTCAGGGCGTCGATCACCGCCACGGCGGGCAGAGTGGTCATGGCCAGACCGCATCGGGCAGCGTCAAGATTCGGATCGCAGAGGGTACTGAGGTGCAGATTGCCGCGCCGAGTTTCCCAGGGCCGTGCATGATGTCCGTGGAAGCCGCGCCCCGTGATCGCAACGCTGGCCACGGCCCCGGGTAGCTTCGCAGGATCCAGTCCCCGCAGGATGTCGAATTGGGAGCCGGAAGCCTGGTCGATGATCACCAGGTAATCCCATGCCGAGAGACCGGGAACGGGAGTAATCTCGCAACGGGAAAGCGTGGAGTCGGGGCCCATGGAAGCCCAAAGCCGCTGTTCGGGATTGGATAGTTGCGATTGGGAAAGGTCCCGCCAGTTCCCCCCGGGGGGAGATTCGGCGGGACCTTGTTTCAGATCAGCCAAAAGGATGTCCGACCATTCCCTGGTGTCTGTCAGGACGATCAATTCCCCATCTCCAACCACCCTCGGCTAACAATTATTGTCCTGCCGACTCCGCGAGGATCTCCTCGAATCGGGTCAACTGCCGTTGAAAATAACCGCGATCCGGATCGGTCTCAAGGATGCGCTTGATGTGGGTTACCGCTTCCTCGGTCCGGCCGGTCGCGTTGCAGATTTCGGCGGCCGTGTTGAGGAACCGGTTTCGCATCGTGTCGTCCTCGGCCTGTTCGATACCGGCAGTTACCAGCGTCTCGGATTCCACCAGGTTCAGGTCGTTTTTGAAGCACCAGTAAGCGAAGCTGTTCACCGTGCGCAGGTCGCTCTGCCAGTCTTCGTCCAGGGAGGCGCGCTTCAGGCGAAGCGCCTTGTCCTTGTCCTTCTCCGCGATCAGGGCATGACTGATTTCCAGCTCCCGGCGACCGGCGACCACGTTTTCGTCGGTAGCTCCTTCACTGGCTTTCAATCCCGCCTCAATGTAGGGCACGGCCATCTCCGGATCATTCATGTTTTCGGCCACGGAAGTGATAAGCTGGGCAAGATCCACCTTGTCCTCGGCTGTGGCACCCTCACCGGCCAGGACGAAATCAGCCTCGGCCTTGATCTCGTCGGCAGTGAAGATATTCTCGCCGGAGCCATAGTAAAGATTGTAGAGGATCTCCTGGGTGTAATCCTTGGCACCAGCCGGATCCAGCTCACGGGCCTTGTTGAAGTACTCAACCGAAGCCCGGTAGTCCGAGGAGGTCGCCGCGTGATTGGCCAGCGAGCGAGCCAGGGCCAGGGTGGACTCCTGCTCGTAGGCATTTTTCTTCTGGGGGATGGTCCGGCGATCCTTGCTGCCGGCGGTCACGAACGCGGCCCAGTTTTCAGGGCCGGGATAGCCGATCCAGGCGTCGGTCACTTCACCCTGGGGATCGACCATTATGTAGGTGGGATAGCCGCGAATATTGTATTTTTCGGCCAGCTTGGGACCATCACCCTTTTCGCAATCCACATCCAGGAAGACCACGCCGGCAATGGCGGCCATGACGTTCTCGTCGCTCTTCGCCGCACGGGCGAAAACCTTGCAACTGGGTCACCAGTCGGTGAAGAAATCCATGACTACTGGTTTGTTCTCTGCCTGGGCTCGGGCCAGGGCTTCGGTGAAATCGTCCAGGGTGATCGGGGCCTCGTCGGAGGCCAGGGCGGATCCGGTCAGGATCACGCCGGCCAGGGTGGCCAAAACTGTTATCGCCAGGATGGAGCCAGGCGCGGTTCTGCGGATTGAAAGCATGGTACTCTCCTGTTGTTGGGCTGGGCCGGGTCATCGAGTCTGGGTGCATCAATGCGAAAGGAATCAAGGCATAGTCGACAAGTGGGAAAATACGCCTGAACCGGTCGGTTGTTCCACAATTCATTTGATAAATTTGCTCAATTTGCCCGATAGGCCACCTTGCCGCCCACAATGGTCATTTTCACCTTCATGTCCAACAGCTCTTTTGGGGGACAGGCTACCGGATCGCCGTCCAGCACGGTAAGATCGGCCAGGAAGCCTGGGGCCACGCGGCCCAGCTCGTTTTCCCGGAAGGAGGTGTAGGCGCCGCCGGCCGTGTACAACTCAAGGGCCGTACGACCATCCAGGATCTCCTGTGGCTGCCAGCCGCCTGTCGGGGTTCCGTCCGGATGGGTTCGCGTGCGTGCGGAGTATAATCCGGCCAGGGGATCGACGTGTTCGATGGGGAAATCGGTGCCGAAGCTGAGTCGGGCTCCGGAATCAAGCAGGGTTCGCCAGGCGTAGGCGCCGGATAATCGATCCGGGCCGAGGCGCTGGCCGGCCCAATCCATGTCACTGGTGCAGTGGGTGGGCTGCATCGCGGCGATCACACCCAATTTGGCGAAGCGGGGAAGATCGTTGGGATCCAGGATTTGGGCGTGTTCGATGCGCCAGCGCGGGTCGGTCGGATTGAGCTCGCCGAGGACCTGTTCGTACACATCCAGCATCAGGCGGTTGCCGCCGTCACCGATCGCGTGCGTGCAAACCTGGAATCCGGCTTTGCCGGCCCGCTGCGCCACCTCTACCAGATGATCCCTGGGAGTGACGGCCAACCCGAAGTTTCCCGGCTGGTCACTGTAGCCGGCCAGCAGCAGAGCGCCCCGACTGCCCAGGGCTCCGTCGGCATAGAGCTTGACCGCCCGGATGGTCAGCATTCCGTCAGGAGTGGAAACCGGGCCCGCCGCCAGGCCGTGCTCCAGGGTTTCGGCCAGATCGTCATACATGCCGTACAAGCGAAGGTGCAGTTCACTTTGGTCGACCATCCGACGGTAAAGTTGCGCCCGCTGCCAGGTCACGCCGGCCTCATGGACGCCCGTGATGCCGTATTCAAGGCAATGTTCAACTGCAAGATGGACACGCCTCCGGGTTTCCTTGTCGCTGACTTCAGGGATTATTTTGCGTACAAGATCCGCCGCGTTGTCGACCAGGATTCCGGTCGGAGCCCCGGATTTGTCCCGCAGGATGGCTCCGCCCTCGGGGTCTGGCGTATCCTTGCCGATCCCTGCCAGTCGCAGGGCTTCGCTGTTTACCCAGGCCGCGTGACCGTCGATTCGCCGCAGCATGACCGGACGATCGGGAACCGCCGCATCCAGCAATTCCCTGCCGGGATATTTCTGGCCGTCCCAATCGTTCTGGTCCCAGCCTCGGCCTTGCAGCCACTCCAACTCGGGTCTGGCCTCCGCTTCAGCACGAACCAGATCCACGGCTTTCGCCGCCGAGGGAGTCCCGACCAGATCGATCTCAGCCAGCGCTTTGCCCAGGCCGTAAAGATGGCCGTGGCTGTCGCAGAATCCGGGAATGATTACGGCCCCCTGCAGGTCTTCCACCACTGTTTCAGACCCGACGAAGGAGCGTGCGCCCTCTTCGTCACCAACGTACAGGATGCGGTTCCCGGCGATGGCCACGGTGGTCGGGGCGGGATTGGGCTCGCGGGTATTCAGGGTCAGGATCGTACCGCCGGTCAGAACCAGGGTAGCCAGCTTGGCGTCGCCGTCCGTTTCGGACGAGTTGCAACCGACGATTGCCAGAACCAGCAGGGCGGAATACAGCAAGCGGAAAAAGCGCATGGAAAAGATCCTTCCAAGGAGTGGATTTTTGATCGGTGCCATAATCCCGGAAATATGCTCTGGTGGCAATTCATTCGTTGTGGTCATTTGTTGGCGTAGGCGGGAGTAATTAGGGCATGACCAAGGAGTGTTGGCTGGAAATGGCCGGCCAGAAGGGCAAACTTAGATTTTCCCGGCTTTCCTCCAGGCTCAAATTTGGTAATCTGTTTTAATAATGACCGCACACTTTCGGTCTAAACCGTTGACTGGTGCTCAACCCTGGAGATTTTCCCCCGGGGGAAGTCGCAAAACCCAGTTTTTTTAAGCTTTTTGCCCGACGTTAACATGACGGGCCAATTAGTCGGGTAAGGAACTCAAAGGACCAGATTCCCAAATCTTGGAGAATTACACTTGAAGGAAATCATTCCCGATCCGAAATTCGCCGGCCGCATTCTGAACGCCGGAGCCGTGTTGCGAGACGAGGTGGACAGGCTGAAATTTTCCGAGCCCGTGGCTCATGTCTATAATCCGTTGCGCTACGCCTGGCCAATGCATGAAGCGTACGTGCGTCGCTATGGCACGGGCCCGCGGCGTGTATTGTTGTTGGGCATGAATCCGGGGCCCTGGGGGATGGCTCAGACCGGGGTTCCTTTCGGGGAGATCGCCGCGGTGCGGGACTGGTTGCAACTCGAAGCTTCTGTTTCGAGGCCCGAGGGGGAACATCCCAAGCGTCCGGTGATGGGTTTGGCTTGTACACGCAGTGAAGTAAGCGGGAGACGCCTCTGGGGTTACTTCGCGGACAAGTTTAAATCACCCGATGGATTTTTTGCCGAGCATTTCGTGCTCAACTATTGCCCGCTGGTTTTTCTGGAAGACACCGGTCGCAACCGCACGCCGGACAAGTTGCCGGCGGCAGAGGCTGCGCCTCTTTTCACTGCCTGCGACAAGCGTTTGCGCAAAGCGGTGGAGTTGTTCCAGCCCGAATGGCTGGTCGGCGTCGGCGGTTTCGCTAAAAAGAAACTGGAGATCCTGTTCGGTGCGGGTCCGAAGAAAAAAGGTCAACCGACACCGCAGAAGGTCGGCGCCACCCGCATCGGTGTCATTCTGCACCCCAGTCCGGCCAGTCCGGCTGCCAACCGAGGTTGGGCAGAGGCCGCCGAGCGGCAATTCTACGAGCAGGGGATCTGGAAATGAATTGATGACTACTGCCTGCTCATTGACCGGAAAATCAGGCGGTCATCATCCTCTGTCGCGGGCTGATCTCGGTGTCCCCCACCGATTCCAACCCCATCAGGAACTGTAGCAACCGCCCCAGGTTCAGGGCCAGCCCACCACGGACGTTTTCGCCGGGAATCACGCTTCCCGTGATGGTAAGACCCGAGTAGGGCAGGATACAAGCCAGATGCTGCGTGTCCGGCCCGGAGACCATGTCGACAGTCGGAATTGAGGCCGTATCAAAGGGAATTCCAGTGACCATTACCGGCTGATTGTTGCAGTAGCGGGTCAGAGTGGTTTCTGCGTCCGGGTCCAGGACGGCGTTCGGCTGCAAGGGTTGGCCCCTTTCAGCCAAAATCTCACGGACCCGACCGTACTCCAGGTGTGGATGCTCGCAGGTCAGCACACGGTCCAAACGAGTGATTTGACGCCCACCCAGCATGTCAGCGCTCAAATGTTCGACCACGGTTCGCAACAGATCACCCTGCAAACCCAGTAGATCATCCTTGTCCAATCCAGCCCCCATGATGGCGATGATTTCCCTCCGGGGACCACCAGTAGGGCTGCCGCTGACCTCGTCGGTCTGGCACTCGCTCCATACCAACGGAAAGCCGCGGTCGATCATGCCGCTGAGGTATGATCCGACTCCACCGGCGGTCGCGGGCACTTCATTGAAATTCTGTTCGTCCATGAAAGTGCGCAGGATGCGTTTGACCCGGTTGTAAACAGCCAAGCGCCGGGCCAAGGGCAGGGGACGACCGGGAAACTGGAATATCGCGGATTGAAATCGGGAGGCCTCCGGCACCAGGCCATCGGCAGAGTTGAAACAAGCTGAGGCAATCATGTCGATCTCCTTTTGACGCTCACCGTCGTCGGTTAAAGGAACTGGAGGCAGGATAAAGTCTGGTTCGTCCGGTGTCAAGAATTGGTTGTTTTCCTGGTTGTTTTCCCACAAAGACGTTGCTGGAAGTTTTCTCTCAACAACCGGAGGCAAAAGCCGAAACATGAGGGTAGATACACTGACGGATTGGAACAGCAGACAAGGGGGCCTTCATGGGATTGGACATTAAGAAAGCGCGGGAAGTTCATTTCACGCGTATTCAGAAGACTTTGGAAGATGGCCTGAAAGCCATCAACGGAGCGGACACCATGGAAGAAGCGGACAGCGCCCGACTGAGGACTCAGGTCCGGCTTCATGAATTAAATCAGATTTTTGAAGAAGCATTTCCTGAAGAAAAGTAATCTCGCCTGATTGCTTGTCGGACAATACTTAAAGAGAAGGGAGGGCCGTTTGGCCCTCCCTCTTCTTGCTGACCGAATCGATAGGGAGCCGGTCGTTTTTTCCAAGTGAACCTATTTGATAGGGCTCCCGTCATCGTCGATATACAGGTCCTGGTCGACAAGGGGCGCCGACCATGTTCCGTTATCAAGATCATCATAGAACAGCGAGTTGGCGCCGTAACTGAGGCTGTAGGCGTCGTAGCCAAGCATCCTCAAGTACATGGTGATCTGGGCGGAGGTTTGTCCGGTCCAGCAGTAGACCACGATCGGATCGCCATCCACCGGGGAGGGAAGGTTGGTCAGCATGCTGTCCAGCTTCAGGCTGCTGCCGGGAGTGAACTGGAAGGCGCCGGGAATGTGACCCGGTGTACGCGCCGTCGCCGTCCCTTCGAGTGGCTCTCCCAGGTAGTCGTTCAGACCCCAGTAGTTGACGATGAAGTAATCTTCTTCGTTGTTCTGGAGTTGGGCAGTGGGATCAGTGGCGTTGATGTAGGAGATGGTTTTCAGGCCCTCGGTCATCATGGCGGTCAGGCGGGCATCGAGGGTGTAGTCCGCCAGGACGGGGTACCAGTTGCCATGCAGACTGTCGTTGTTGTTTTCTGTCTCAGGGTCGGTCAACACGTTGGCCGTTGCGTCGTTCCATTTGGTGGACAGGGTGGAATTCCAGGAGCACATCCCGAACTTCAGAGACCTGGAGTTGTAGCCCTCCAGATTCAGGTAGGCCGTGGCGTAACCGGCGCTTTGACCGGTGTAGCAGGTCACTACGAAGGGCAGGTCGGTTGGAATAGTGCCGGCGTCGATCTGAGCCGGAATATCGGCCACCGAAACGTTGATGGCGTACTGGATGTGGCCGGCGTCAAAGTCAGTATCTCTACGGACGTCCAGGATCGTGTAGGCTCCATCGTCCAATGCCAGATCGCCGGCAAGCTCGGTAGCGGTGATGTACCAGTCGCCACCGGCGTTGAAATAGCTGTTCAACTCAGTTTGCAGAGCCGCAAAGGCCGGCAAGGCGGGAGGCGCGTCGACCAGAGTGTAGTCCGGTGCTCCATCGACGGTCCATTTGCCATACCCCAAGTCGGCGTGGAACAGGTTGTTCGCACCGAACTTCAGGCTGTAGGCCTCATAACCCAGCATGTTCAGGTAAGCGGCAATCTGTGAGGAGTGCTGGCCGCTCCAGCAATAAACCACGATGGGCTTGTCCGTCGGCAGGTTATCCAGGTTCTCGTCGACGCCCAGGGTGGAGTACGGGGTAAACTGGAAGGCGCCGGGAATGTGACCTGCGGTCCGGACAACACCCTCGACCGCCTCACCCAGGTAATCCGCCTCGCTCCAGTAATTGAGGATGAAGTAGTCATCTTCGTTACCCTTGAGCTGGGAAGCGGGGTCGGTAGCGTTGATGTAGGAGATTCCCTTGAAACCGCCCTGCAGCATGGCTTCCACGCGATCCACTACAACGGAGCCAGTGTCTTCCGTCAGAACCGGGTGGCTGTGGGTCGCCAGGTCACCGTTGTTACTGGTCGTTTCGCGATCCACAAGGAGGTCGTCAACATTGCTTTCCCAGCTACTGTCGATTTCGGTGCTCCACCCGCACATGCCCCATTTCATGGATTTGACATCTTCATAACCCAACAACTCCATGGCGATCTTGGCGTGGCCGGCCGACTGGCCGCTATAGCACGTGACAACGTAGGGTTTGTCGTTCGGGAATACGAGCAGATCATCAACCAGAGTGCCCAGACTTGAATGGTAGGCGCCGGTAATGTGACCTTCAAAATAGTGGGTTTCGCTTCGAATATCGATGATTGTGTAATCGGCTTCACTACCGACCACACTGGAGGCTGCCATGACGCCTGGGCAGTCGGCGCTGTCGTTGATATAGGCGGCTCCGGCTGCCACCATCACGTCAAAGGCTGTTTCCTCGGTAACAACGATCGGGTCATCTTCATCATCCGAGCAACCGGCGAAGGCAACCAGGGCGACCAGCAGCATAGCCAGCCAAATCCAGCGTTTTTCCATTTTCTCTCTCCTCAATTGTGAGCCCGGAGGCTCGTTGTTTTCTACTTCAGTCGACTCTACAGCTAACGATCAATCAACTCGGACTTACCACGTGCTCGGGGAACCGGTCGGGAGCACGATGTCCGTGTTGGCATTGTAATCAGGCAGCTGACTACCTCCTTCTTCCAGGTCCGACAACCGCAGGAAGAAGCCTTCCGCGGTTTCGGGGGTGTCGTGGCAAGTGTCACAAGAAGTTTTGACTTCGTCATCGACCTCGGGGTCGTAATCGAGGGCGGTGGTTTGAGGAGCGTTTTTAATCACATTATGCGGTGAGGCGTATTGCCAAGTCGGGAAATCCAGGTAGTCGGTCAGACTTAGGCCCCAATCGTCGTAGGTGCCTGGATCAACGGGGATGTGGCGGACTACGACTATGTCGTATTCTGTACGGTTTTGGTTGAAGAGGTTCTTGGCGATCTTGAACTGAACTACACTTTCTTCGCCGAGGGTGTACTTTTCCACGACCTTGTCGTCGACCAGATTATGGCAGTTGGTGCAGTTCTTGTATGGCTGGGAGTGGCAGACCTGGCACTGAAGGTTTGCCTCGGGACCATTCACGTGCTCCGCGTGGAAGGTGTTATTTACCCAGCCTTGCGCCATGCCGTCCCCGTGACAATCCTCGCAGCGCGGCATCAACGCCATCTCGTAGCGATGGTTGTAGCGCTGACCGTCGCCGTGAATTTCATCCTTTGTATGGCAGAGTTTGCAGGAATTGCCCTTGGTGAGATGAACATCTGGAGTATTGCCCTCCAGGTCACCCTTGTAGTCGACACCGATGCGGCTGCCGTGACAAGCGGTGCACTGTTCGTTCATGTCCGGCTCGCCGAATAAGTGAGAGCGGTACGCCCCTCGTATCACGGGGAACCCGCCGCCCACGCTGTTGGGCCGGCTTACATGGCACTGGCCGCAAGTGGTGTGGCAAGTGGCGCACTTGGCGTTGAATTTGTCCTCGAGGTCGGTGCCAAGAACGGTGCAGCCTGCGCCGCCGCGAGCCTCAATGGCGGCAATTTCACCCCAGAGGTTGGTGTGCAGGCTGTTGGCCGTGGCTGCCACCTCGTTCGGGTGGCAGGCGGCGCTGCCACAGGATTCAATTTTGCCCTCCGAATCCGGAGCACTGGGATCGACGATGAGGTCCACATGAGCTTCTGCCATGGTGGCGAATGTATTATCCGGTTGTCCGGCATGGCAATCCTGGCAGTCCATACCGCCGTGAGTGCTAGCCAGGAACTTCTTGCCGTTGCTACTTTCGGTATCGATAAAGGCTAATTCCCACGCTTCCAGCGGGGCAACTTCGCCGCCTCAACCGTCGTCCTTGAAAGGCACTGCAACTTTTGCCGTGGCAACGACCCCTAAGGTTTCCTTCAACAGGGCCTCGCTGGAGTGACAACTGAGACAAGTCACCTCAGTCACCACAATTGTGCCGTCGGGCCCGTCCACGTCCGTGGGCAGGCGGTTGGAAATTTCGTTTTCGCATCCCCACAGGCCGAACAGGGCCAGCAGTAGCAGGACGCAGATTGAGATCATGGTTTTCATCAGGTTCTCCTGTGTTGGACCGCGCCGATCAAACGGCGCCGTCAGCTGCCAGACCACGAGCAAAAATGGGTACGTTGTTGCAGACGACTTTATGGGCCACGAATTTGGTTTCCTGGATTTTGGTCCAAACGCTGACGTTAAGGGCGCAGTCCATGACCATGCCCACGAAGCAGCGACTTGTGATGAAGGGATCCACGGGCCGCACCTCGTTGGAAGTGATGCGGTGCTTCAGCTCTTCGGCCAGGAATTCGATATAAGGCAGCCGAACCTCCTTGAACAGGATTGCGGCCAAGTCACCGCTCTCCAGGCTGTTGTTGAACATCAGGCGTATCAACTCGGGGTCGCTGTCGACCAGATTCAGGATGTGCTCGGAAATGCCGCGCAACACATCTTC
>JAHOYV010000098.1 GCA_019038745.1 Gemmatimonadales bacterium | reverse complement strand
AAAAATTGCTGCACCCAACCAGGGCTGACCGTGAAATGGCCAACCCAGCATTGCCACCCAATACGCCAAAGCAAAATCACGGGAGTGTAGCGAACAACAGGGAGTAAAAAGATCAAATCAGGTTCAGTCGGGATCGATCAGGAACAGAACCGCTTCGGCCTCCACGGGTTTACCATTCTCGACAAGAATTTCCCGGATCGTCCCGCTGAATTCGGCCTCAATTTCGTTCATAACCTTCATGGCTTCAACGATGCAGAGGGTTTGACCCACTGCCACGTGGTCCCCTACGTTTACGAAGGGATCACTCGTCGGTGAAGCAGCTCGGTAAATTGTTCCCACGATAGGTGAACGGACGTCCTTGTATTTGGCCCGGACAGGGTCTATCGCCGGCTCGGAGGAGGTTGCGGCCATGGGGACATCAACGGGGATAGGTTGTGCAACGGAAGCGGGAACCTGCATTCCTGGAGATAGAACCGCTGCGGGAGAGACCAAGCCGGTCGGAGACTTCTGGATCCGAATAGTTGTATCCTGGTGGCTAATCTCCAGTTCTTCTATACCACTTTCCTCAACAAGCTTGACCAACTCGCGAACCTTTTTGATATCCATTTCAGCCTTTCCTGCCCTGGTTTTGCTGTTCATATCAGGTCCTTCCCAGGTACTTCCCCGTGCGGGAATCGATTTTAAGAACTTCGCCTTCCTCAATAAAAAGAGGCACCTGGACCACCAGATCTGTCTCCATTGTGGCAGGCTTGGAACCGCCCTGAGCCGTGTCCCCGCGTAAACCGGGGTCAGTCTCTTTAACCTTCAACTCTACAGTCAGGGGAGCTTCCACGCTCAAGGGATTTCCCTCAAGCAACAACATGCTACAGATATCGCTTTCCTTGATGTACAAGGGAACATCGCCAAGACTTTCCTCATGCAACTGTATTTGCTCGTAGGTCTCGGTGTTCATGAAAACAAAAAAATCGCCGTCCGGATAAAGAAACTGGTAGGGTCGCCGCTCAAGCCGTACTTCCTCCACTTTCTCTCCAGCGCGGAAAGTGTGTTCAACTACTTTCCCGTTTTCAACATTTTTCAATTTGGTCCGAACGAAAGCTGGGCCTTTGCCCGGTTTGACGTGTTGGAACTCGGCGATGCTCCAAAGGCCACCTCGGTGACGCATCGTGAACCCGGTTCTGAAATCACTTGTGTCGGCCAACTCAAGTCTCTCTTTCGCAGACGTACTATCCAAATGCTACAAGGCATATTCCACCCCGAATGGGGAATCATAAACCCGACTATTGATAACATGTTGCCCCCCTAAAGGCAACGCAAAGTCGTAAACTGGTGTGGGCTGCAAAATAAGGGAAACAAAAGAGGTCTGGAATTTGTCCATCCCCACTCAGTCTTTCCCCACTCCACTCAATATTTGAACCAAGCCATCCATGGCCAACCGGTAGCCTTGGACACCAAAACCCCTGATCCCGGCCACGGCCACATCTTCCAGAAGGTTGCGCTTTCGAAAATCCTCACGGGCAGCCGGGTTTGTCAAATGCAGCTCCACAACGGGGCTACTTACAGCCGAAACGGCATCTCGTACTGCAATTGAAGTGTGCGTGTAGGCTGCAGCATTGAGGATCAGACCGTCGGCCACGGACCCCCACTTCCCGATCTGACTGACCAGCTCTCCCTCCGAATCGGTTTGGAGAAAGGATATTCGAATACCCAAATCCTTGGCCCAGCCCGAACACATTTCCTCTAGTTCCACCCAAGTGGTGCTACCGTAAATCTCGGGTTCCCGTAACCCCAGCAGAGCCAAGTTCGGCCCACCCAGGATAACGAGAAAAGGTTTCATGTCCCATGCCCACCGTTAAAACGGATTTTCTCCAGCCACTCTTCGAACTGCCTTTGCTCAGAGGCCCTGCGCTCGGAACGCTCCTGCTCCCTGGCAGTCCTTTCGGGTTCCGATATCAATTGGCCCTCGGATGCATCACTAGAGGGGGGCCTGATCATTGCCCCTGGTTCCTCGGTCATACTCCCTGGTCCGGCAGCCTCTTTTCCTTCGCTCTCCCCCGCTTCCAGCAACTTGAGTCGTCTCTGGATTTCTTCGGAATCTCCTCCGCCTCTTGGAAGCATTCGGCGAAGTACTTCCAAAGCCCGGTCCCGATAACCCTGTGCCAGGTAAATATCCACAAGGGTCAAGGTATCGAAAGAGCGATCATCATCGATATCGGCCCCTGTGGTTTTGGAGAGATGTTTAGAGCTTTGCTTCAGATATCCACGAGCCTCCAGAAGCAAATCGGACCAGGATGAGTTCTCCTCCTTAAGCCGACATAGCTGTACCAGCAGGGGTATGGCCCCTTCCCAATCTCGGCCGTCCAGAGCCCCCAAGGCCATTGCTTCCAGAGCCAGGACATTCTCGCCTTCCAGTCCCAGGACCTCGCCCCAAACCTTCAGGGCTTCCTCCTGTCGGCCTACTTCCTGCAACGTTCGGCCCTGAATTACCAGCCCGGCCTTGTACCCGGCGTGGACAGCCAACCCATTTTCCAGCAGGTCGAGCGCTTCGTCGTGCCGCCCGTCTTGTCGCAACAGATCAGCCAAGGGGACAAAATACCGTGACTCAGGCGCTTGCTCATGCAGGCTCCTGAAGCGCGAAATCCTATTTTGAAGATCCTTGGAACTTTCCAAAACAGCCTACCAATCCAGAACCTATCCGGAACAAGCCCGGGTCAATCCATCGCCTTTAACTTCTCACCAACCTGAATCATATCATCCCACAGTCCGACCGCCATTGCCAACGGCAAACGCCCCTCCAATTCCAGCAGGAGCTTCTGGCCGGCAACCAAATCGATCCCATCTCCATCCGCAGCGAAACCCTCCAGGCAACGCCGGGATCCATCGCGAACAGAGCGGGCCGCTTTGCGAGCCAATACGCGACTCATGGCAGCCTGGAATTCTCCGTCTGAATCACCTTCAATCAACAAGCTGGCAGCTTTGTCGCAGAAGGCGGTCGCCACTTCGCAAACGGTGATCATGTCCGCCAAAGTAAACATGACTATTTGGTGCCGCGTCAAACGAGACACATGCATAAAACGAATGATGTCGTTCAACCCGCGGATGGAGGCCGCCACCAGGTCGGCCCCGACCTTGCCGCTCCGTCTGTGTACTTCATCCATGGTTTCGGCCAAATTTTCATAGAAGGAACCCTTGCTGCGAACAGTTTCCTTCCAACGGTACATGCCGATAATGCTCTGCTGGATCTCGCTTGTGCCCTCGTAGATGGTGGTAATCCGCACATCCCGGCGCTCCTTCTCCACCATGTACTCACGAATGTATCCATATCCACCATGGGCCTGAATCGCAGCGTCGGCAGCGCGATTTCCTGCTTCAGTACACCAGTACTTGGAGATCGAGCCCTCGGTACCCATGTCATGGTTCCCCATATCGATGGCCAGAGCAATCTGCTCGTTGTAGGCCCTGCCGGCGGCCAAGTCTATCCAGTTCTCCACCAGAAGCTTGAGCAAATAGCCCTCTTTCTCGACCAGAGGAGCTCCAAACTGTTCACGGGTCTTTCCGTAAGCCAGAGCCCGGTTCAAAGGTGCCTGTCCACCACCCAACCCGAAGGCACCGACCATCAGGCGGGTGTAGCCGAAGACCGCGTTAGCCTGCTTCAGGCCCAAACCCTCTTTCAAGCCGATCAGGTTCTCAAAGGGAACCTCTGCATCCTCCATCACCACACCGGTGGTATTGGAGGCCCGAATCCCATGCTTGTCCTCGTGATTGCCGACCGATAACCCGGGGGTATCCCTTTCAACAACGAAAAAACTGAGCCCACCGGGTGTTTTTGCGAGGATTGTATAAAGTTTGGCCACGCCACCATTGGTGATGAATTGTTTGGTCCCATTCAGACGGTAGCCCGTAACATTGCCTTCAGAATCCTGGATGGGATCAGCGGTAGTTTGGATAGCCGCGACATTGCTTCCAGCCTCCGGTTCGGTAACTCCGTAGGCCACGATCATGCCTTCGCTGGCGATCCTTTTCAGCCATTTCTGTTTCTGTTCAACAGACCCTCCGACCAGGATCGGGTCCGTGCCCAAGCAAATGGCCAGGAAGGAAGTGGCCACACCAAGGTCTCCCGCAGCCATTTCTTCGCTTACCCTACAAATATCCCGAGCCCCTCCACCGAGTCCACCCACGTCCTCGGGAAGAAAGATCAGATGCAGCCCCACGTCTGGAGAGAGCATTTTCTTAATGCTTTCGGTAGGAAACTCATCCTTCTCGTCGAGTTCCAACATCCGACTGTCGGGGAGTTCCCTTTCAATGACTTGCTTCAGGGTCTGCACTACCATTTCGCTCATCTCAGCAGAAAGTCCGGCAGGTTGTTTCATCAAGCTATTCTCTCCCAATGTGTCGATCTGGGGAAACTCCACGGGGAGTACCTGTCCCAGGCCGTAACTCAATCCGGGGTCCAGAGTATTGCCGGGACCACAAAGACTACTCATTCAAGCAAACAATCAGAAACCAGAGTCGGTCGGGATTCCCTACTTTTCGGCTCATTAGGGAACTACGATCCTGCCCGACCCCATGGCTACGCAACTGCCACCAACGTGGACGGATGTGGCTCGGCCTTCGAATACCTTTGCCTCGGCAATCAGTCTACTCGGGCGCCCCATCTCGAGTCCTTGTTCACTGACGATGCGTACCTGATCAGTAAATTTGATCAGCCGATGCTTGACCAAATAAGCGATCAAGGCCCCAGTGGCTGCTCCACTGGCGGGATCTTCGGGAATGCCGAAATGAGGAGCGAACATCCTGCAATGCACTGTGGAACCCTCATTAATGGTTTCACAAGTAAATACAAAAAGGTCTCCGAACCCGATGTCCCTCGCGATGGCATCAGCGTCACGACGGCGAAGGTTGATCTGTTCCATCGCATCCATTGATCCCAAAGGAACAATGTGAATTGGCAATCCCGTTGAAATCACCTCGCATGGCAATCCGGTAATGGCGATCTCGTCCTCGGATATTCCCAGAGTGCGAGCCACCTTCTTCCGGTGAAAGTACTGTCCGAGGAAGACGGGAGCGTCCTGAGCCAGGCTATAGATCGAGAGACCATCCTCCTGGCGGGTAGTAATCTGATACTGCCCTGCCTCCAACTCCCATGTGAAAGGCAGGTCCTTGTCCCCGGATTTGCGAACCCCCAAAAGATCCAGACCGAAGGTCGCACCCAACACCGAGTGCCCTCCGAATGGGATTTCGGCGGCAGGAGTAAAAACCCGCAAGCCAGAGCGGCGCTCCCCCCCTGAACCGGACGAAACAATAAAAGCAGTTTCGCCGAAGCCGAGTTCGTTGGCCAGCATTTGCATGGTCCGTTCAGGGATCTGGCCCGCATCGGGGAACAAGTACAGCGGACTCCCCCCGAAATGGCGGTCCGTAAAAACATCAATCAACAGAAATTCAAGTTCCATAGCGTGGAAAATCACCCCTGAGCATTCCAGGTTCCAAGCAGCATAACGGTTAAGCTTCGCACAACCGCACAGAATGGTCAATTTATCATACGGTAACCCCGTGGCCAAGGGGTTAAGCGCCCTTTCTTCAAAATTCCTTTGGTAGGTTATGAAGGATGGAAATCTGGGTCAAGTACCCAGGACAACCAGGGCAACAGCCGCAGCAGGGGTACTGGAAACGCTCACTCGAATAGAACAAACACCGGACTGCCGGGCTGCATTTTCAGCCATCCCATACAAATTCAGCGATAAAGTTCCACCACAACTCGAGATAAGTTCTACGTCCCGGTATGGAATCTTCCGGACTTCTGTTCCCAAGGCCTTCAGAAAAGCCTCTTTGGCCGCCCAACTTTCCGCCATACTGCCAACAGACGTGGAGCTGTTGGCGGAGCTCCTGGCCAGATCACCCGGGCGAAAATATTTATCCAGAAAGCGAACCGGATGCTGTCCCAAGAGAGCCTCGATACGATCCACCTCCACTAAGTCTGTGCCTACCCCGAGAGTGCTCAATAGGCTCCCTTTCGCTCAATTACCGCTGGCAGGGTCCGCAAGAGAATCTTCAAGTCGGTCATCAAACCCTGACTCAGGACATACTCCAAATCCAGTTGCATCCACTCCTTGAATTCCAGATGACTGCGTCCGGAAACCTGCCACAAACAAGTCAAACCAGGTTTCACCAAAAGACGGCAAGCCTGCTCCGGTATGTATTCCCCGACCTCGGAAGGAATCTGCGGACGTGGTCCCACAATGCTCATCTGGCCACGGAGAACATTGTACAGTTGGGGGAATTCATCCAGGCTGCTACGCCGTAGAAAGCGGCCGACTCCGGTAATACGCGGGTCATCCTTGATCTTGAAAGCTGCGCCACTTGCTTCGTTCAAGTGATTGAGCTGGTCTTTTTGCTGCTCCGCATCGATAGCCATGGAACGGAACTTGTAACAGGCAAAGAGCCTGCCATCCAGCCCCACGCGTACTTGACGGAAAAATATGGGCCCCGGGGTTTCCAACAGAATCAAAAAGACGATAAAAGGAAAAAGAGGCAGCAAGAACAGCAATCCAAAAAAAGAAGCTGTCAGATCAAGCAACCGCTTCACGAGTGCAGAACCGATCCCCATGGGATAATGAAATTTCTCTCTTACCCCACCGACGAATTCAGGAAAACCCTGATCACCCCAGAAAAAATATTCAGATTTCATCTTTCATCCTTGAAGAGCGGACCTGCTCCAATGATAAATTTTTATACCGTTTAATTTTTCAACCAGCGTCAACCGGCCCCGACTGGATAGGGCAGGGAGCAGTAAACCTTTGGGATCAAAAAACCATTCCCTCCCCAAAACCAAAAAGCATTCATCGACGCCTGCCAATTTGGCGTTGCAAAAAAGATCAGCAGTGCCGGGAGCATCCAGTGTCCCCCAGTCGAAGGTACCCAGAACCTCGGCCGGACCCTCATGGTAAAACCTGTAGACCCCCGTTATCACCGGCACAAGAACAGGAAAGGCATCCAGGTTTTGGTCTTCAACCAGCGCCACGGCGTCCCGGACGTCAGCCTTGGCGTAGTGCCCGTTCCAATAATAGTTCCCCAGGGACCACAGGGTCAAACCCACAAGGATGCTGCTGAGACCAAAACCCATCCTGTGAGGCAGTCGGGACAAGCCCAGCCCGGTCAGCGCCAATACCCAGGGCAGGATCACGATCACGTAGCGGGGGTTCCAGGGCTTGAAGTTTCTAACGGCGAGAAAGACCAGAATGGCCACTGGGACAATAACCCACAACAACAGAAAATACTGCCGCCGGGGTAATCGCCACAAGCCGGCAACCAGTCCGATAACAACCGGCAGGGCCCCCAAACCCAGGAGAGGAAGATAGGAACGAACAACAGCTATACGATCCGGTTGATGGAGTTCCCGGAGGGACGGCCCCAGGCTATTACCGAAAAAGAAAGTGAAGAAGGAATATGGCAAAGCGAGCCAGGTGAAAGTAGTATCACCACGCAATACCGGACCAGTGCCGGAACCGGGAATAAGCCGGTCCACGGCCCAAATTCCGGAAGCTTTCAACAACCAAGGCAGCATCAAGAGAAAACCGAGCCCGAAAGCAAGGATCCAAACCGACCAGGCCTTTTTTGTCCTTGGACGAAAAAAAACCAGGGCACTTAACCCCATCCCCAGCCAAAGGAAGAGACCCGAAAGATTGCTCAGCGCCGCACAGGCTGAAAACAAGGCGAAAAACAAGGCGCCCCGATAAGTGGGGTCACGTTCAGTCATCCTGGAAAACACCAATGCCTGGGCAATCAGAAAAAGAATCAAAAAGCTGTAGCCGCGCCCCTCCTGGGAATACCAGACCAAAAAAGGATTCAAGGCAAACAGTAGGACAGCCAGACGGGCGGCCCTACGGTCCCACCACCGGCTTACGAGCAAACCGAACAAGGGGACTGCGGCAATACCGGCAATAGCCGCCGGCAGGCGCAGCATCAGAGCCGGGTCCAGGAAACGGACCAGCGGCCAAAGCACAGACAAGTAAAGTGGTCCCTGGATAGAGTCAAAAATCTGCTCCGAAAAACATAAGCCCACATCCGGCCTTATAGTCTGCCAGGTCAACAGCTCGTCCACCCACAAGGACTGAGACATCAGACCGTATATCCGCAAGATGCCGGCCAGCAGGGTGGCTCCCCATAAGAAAGGAGTCCCTACTCCCTGTCCACTCGATTGACCCGGCTCATGCAACCAGTCCCCTTCAGGGACGAAGGCTGATTTGTCGGCAACATTTGACATCAGGATGGACCTCACGAATCATTTTCCACCGGCGCCGAGTGGCCGGGCCGGTATTCCTTCAGTTCCACGTCAATGGTTCCGAGCGGCACCTTGGTTTTGATCATTACCGGAATCTTGAATTCATCGTCCGTCAAATACAACGTAAGTTTGCCCTCGTGTTTGAATAAGCCCTCACCCTCTATGACGGGTTCGACCACCAGACAATCCCATTCTCCTGCTGGAACCTTGACTCGCTCCCGACCATGTACCAGAACCTTCAGGTCGTAGGTTTTACGTGAGCTATGGGCAGGGACAGCATACACGCCACCCGGCTCCAACTCCAGACTCCGCACATAATAAAAGGCCGAGAGGACATCCTGGACCCCGGCTACCGTAGGATATTCATCCCCATTTGAATATCGTGCAAGCTTGGCTTCGTGATCAAAGCTGATTTCGACATTTTTCTTGTAGTCCCCCTCCCGCAGCCGCTTGTAGAAGTAGCGGCTGTACAGCTGCTCAAAGTCAATGTAGCTGACAATCTTGTCCCTTACCTTGTAGATGGAGGAAAAGAAGCGGTTGCTCTTGGTCTTGCTCTGGATATTGTAGCACAAATGGCCCTGGTACTCCGTCATCCCGGCAATTTCAAGTGTTGCTTCTCCGGCCACTACGATGCCATAAGTGATGTTGAAAATCATCTTCTCACCGGGACCGAACTGATGGCCCCGGATTCTGTTGCTGTCGGGTATAGCCGAAGATGCTAGGGATCCGGAAACAATCCCCATTCCACAAACAAGGAGCACCCAGAATACCAAATGCAGGGAACCACGGTGAAGATTACGCAGAAGTAGCCTCTTGGGAGAAACCATCATAGGGTCCTTTCGGTCTCACACCTGGCCAGGCTCCGGGAAACACCTTCCATAACCATGTCGGGAGACAAGTCCGACATGCAGGGGTGGCCAGGCAAAGGGCACGTCTTGAGGTCACAAGGTGAACAATCGCAGCCTACGTGCAAGGAAACATGCTCGGGGGTGGTTGGGTTCCAATTTCCAGGGTCCGTCGGCCCAAACAGGGTCACGGTAGGCACCCCCAATCCCGCCGCTAGATGGCGGACGCCGCAATCCGTGCCCACGAACAGTTCCGTCGACTGCAGGAGCCGAGAAAGCTCCGGGAGATTAGTGGCGGGAGCCCAGTACCTGGCTTCCAAATCAGACTCCAAGGCCATTGCCAGCGCCTCATCCCCCGGCCCAGTCACCAGTACGGGATTCATCCCCTCGGCAGACATCCGCGCGATGAGTTTCCGGATGTGGCACTTGGGCCAGGCCTTGGCACTCCAGGTGGCGCTCATAACCACTGCAACCCGGAAACCAGGCCGACTGTTCCACTCTTCAATCCAGCGCAAAATTGAGGACCGAACCGCGCCGGAAGGATATTCCGGAGGCTGCTCCGCGCAGATTCCGCCCCTCCAGGGAGCCGGCAGAAAACCGAGTGACCGCAGAGGATCAAGAAAATTTTCCCCGGCGAATGACCTCAGGTTCTCTCCCGCTTCCCGCTTGCGGGCCACCCGTATGTTGTACGCCCACCAGCGTCGCCTCAGATCATATCCCACCCGCAAGGGAGCTCCAGTCAAAATCGTCCACAGGGCGGTGCGCGGATTACTCAGCCAATCGATCACCAGATCGTAACGACCAGAGCGCAGAACGTGCAGCCAGGAAGAACCAGGCGGTGGGGGAAAAACCAGGATATTAATTCCCGGAAGCAATCCAGCCAGCAGGGTAGCGAAAGGACGGTCCATTACCAGATCTATCCTGGCCTCAGGCCAAGCTTCCCTGACTTGGGCGATGGCCGGGAGAGTGACCAGGGCATCGCCCATTGCCCGTCTTCTGATGAGCAGGATCCTTTTTATCTCTCGCTCAATCATGGTCATCCGGTGGCTCGGCAAGGGGCACCATTTCACTAAGCATAGTCAGAATGGCAGAGGCCACTTTTTCTGCTTTCAGCCGCGGAAGACAAATGAACTCTTCGCATTCGTGCAAATCACAGGGGTGACAGTGGGGAGCCTCCGCAAGCACCCGGAAGGGGCCGGCACCTTGGTAGGGAAACCAGATTTCAGGATCAGTAGGACCGAAGAGCCCGAGCGTTGGGCGACCCAGGCCTACGCCCGCGTGGAGAGTACCTCCATCCACCGTGACCAGACCCGAACTCCGGCCGATCACGTCAAGCGCTTCAGGCAAAGGCTGCACCGGCAGGGCGCCTCCCTGCCCTGCGGGGATATCCTCAGCCAGAACCGACCACAACTCCGGCCTATTAGG
Organism: Gemmatimonadales bacterium; assembly: GCA_019038745.1. Lineage (GTDB taxonomy): Bacteria > Krumholzibacteriota > Krumholzibacteriia > LZORAL124-64-63 > LZORAL124-64-63 > JANTGJ01. The sequence continues at coordinate 42,070 of JAHOYV010000098.1, read as the reverse complement.
CGGTAACAACAAAACCAGAGGCAAGGATACTTTAGGCAGAAGCAATCGAATCAATTCCCGCCAGCGTTCCACCGGCCATTCCTTGCTGGGCCAGGTTGCACCTGGAGCCAGAAGCAGAAATCCTCTTCCATTCTTCACTCCAACCCCGCGAAGAGCCTTTGTCGTACTCTCCCGTGGTGTAGTTGGCGAAAGTCTGGGTAGAATATTCCCAGTCCCCCATTCCCGATCCAACCAACTTAGAAACGGAAGTTCGGTTTCAGCGTGAAACAGTGGAGCCAACCGGCAAAGGTGCTCACCTAAACCGCCAGGAGCCAGTTGTTCCAGACCCGTTTCTTCCACCTGCGGATCAGTTAGACAAACAGTGTCCGTGTAGAGCCACCGGCGCCACTTGGGAGTCCCTCCGATCCGGTGCGGAATTCCCGTCAACCGAAAAAGCAGGGCACTGAAGGGATTAAAGAAAAGATCAACAACCAGATCGTAACGGCAGGCCCTCAGTGTTTTGATCATCCCTGCCGTACCCTGCCCTTTATGAAGGTTGGGTCCGTTTTGGCCGTGCTTTGATTTGATTGGGTAAGGTTCAGCAGGTCCGCGGGCCCGGGCATCCTTGCCTTTACGTTTAAGATCCAGAAGGTGGAGATCATCCAGGCCGTCCTGGCCTGATAGGACCGCTCCATATTGGTTCTCGCAAAGGAAACCGAGACGCATCCCGGGATCTCCCCGACGCAACACATCCAACACAACAGTGGCCATCACGATATCACCGAGGTAGCGTTGCCGGGAGATCAGGGCCGAACCAATCCGTTTCCCGCCGATCATCCACGTCATGGCGGATTCCCGGCTTCGGATTTCCCCAGGATGACAGCCACCGCTGTTGAAAGATCTGCCACGATCCGCACCTGAGGATCACTGGAGAACCTTGCCCTCACTTCTTCCTCCTGTTCAACCCCATGACCAGTCAGGACCAGGAACGTTCCAAAGCCGGCTCGGCGTCCCAAGTCCACGTCAGAACATTTATCTCCTATCACCCAGGTCCGGGCTGGATCCCAGTTGAACGAGGCAGATGCCTCTTCCAACAAACCGCCAGCTGGTTTGCGACAGGCACACCCTTTAGCAGGCTCGTGGGGACAGAAATAGAACCCGTCCAGGAAGGCTCCTGCTTCGGCCAGGATTTCCTCCATTCGGGTCATCACCTTTCCGAAAGTCACCTCGGAAAACAGCCCTCGCCCAATTCCTGATTGATTGGAAAGTCCTATCAATTGGAATCCCTCCTCACGGGCCAGGGTTAGGGCTTCGGCCACACCGTGAAGGATTTCCACCTTGTCTGGATCGTCCAGGTAATCCATTTCACGAATCAGGACTCCATCCCGATCCAGAAAAATAGTGGGAAGGGCTTTCGAATTGGAAAGTTCAGCCGGCTCCTTCCATACCGCAGCCATCAGCCCCTACCCCCACGCACGGGCCCTACCCCAAGACCCTCCGGCACTTCCAGAGCCAGGACAAGGTTCCTCCGCAACGAGTGGTTACAGAATTTCTCAATCATGATCAGGTGGGTCAACCCCGGGCTTGGCGGGGTTTTTGTCAGCGGCGGAATGGTTGTGTTCGGTAATCTCCGATCCCTCGGCTTCGGCTCTGGGATCAACTTTGGTTACGGCCTCAACCTTCACTTCAACCTCGGCAGTAACTTCACCCTCCGCCCCAGTTGAAACTTCCAGCGGAGTCGAGCGTTTAGCCCGACCTTTTGTTACATCCTGGACCATTTCCATCAACCTGTCGAAATCCAGGGGAGCCCCTTTCTTTATCGTCAGGACTTTTACGTTGTCCCGCTGGGTCGGAACCCATCGGTTTTCATCCTTGGGTGAAAAGAGTCCGATGGTGGGAATACCCAGATTGACCGCCAAATGGAAGAAATCCGTATTGCCGGCCAGAAAGAGATCACACTGGGAAACCAAAAGAGCCATTTCCAAGAGTGTTTCACGGCCAAGTCCATGGGGCACGTCGGCAAGGCTCTGCTCGAATTGTGTGATCCGTTCCATCTGATCGGGATGTCCAAGGGGAATAACGCGGCACTGTAACTGGCGAACCAGATGGTTGACTATGGTCAAAAGATTCTTTTTGGCCACCATGTGCCCGGATTTCCCCAGGCAGGGATCAACTCCAAGCAAAAGCTGCTCAGGATTCGGTTTATGGAAATGCACCTGTTGCGCCATCTGCCGCACTTTGTCCATAGGCAGAGGCCAGCCGGAGCGGAGCTCTCCGAACACGAACCCGAAGAAGGATCCGAGTCCCGCCACCTTGTCACCCAAATACCCATCGTCCCCGCTGGGAGGACGCATCTCGAAATTCACCGCTGGCCAGGAATTCTCATGGGAAGGCCCAAGTCGCAGAGATGCGCCACTGGCCAGAGCAGCCAATTCCAGTCGTGGACGTGGCTGAAAGGACATCACGACGGCCATGTCGTAATCGCCGGCACCCAGTTGCCGAAGCAGGGAGGCAAAGGACGGCCGCCATGGACTGAGCTGTTTTTCCTTGTAGAGTATGCACTGCCGGGCAAGCCCGCTGGGGACTACAAGAGCTGCGTGTTTCTCGGGCAGAAGAAAATCAATCTTGGAGCCGGGGTATCTACGGCGAATAGCGGCAATCAGGGGTATGTAGAACAATACCTCGGACAGGTCCCCCGGGTCGATGCATAGAATGCGCGACCCGTCCCGCACCGCGTTCGGCAAGGAGAACGACTCGCCCTCGCTCTTGTTGAAGAAAGGCCGCATCAGCGATGTGATCATGCCGTGTTCAGACAAAAGTTGCATCCTTCATTCCAGAATCCTCACCTCAGTCCAGGACGTCGGGAAAAAGCTCTTCCCATACTTCTTCCACGTGGCGGACGGGAACGAAGTGGATTGCCTCCCGAACTTCCTCGGGTATAACCTCTAGATCGCTTTCGTTATCCGCCGGAATGATGATGCGCCGCACTCCCACCCGATGGGCGGCCAGAACCTTCTCCAACAAACCACCGATGGGCAAAACCGCGCCGGTGAGTGTTATCTCGCCGGTCATGGCAGTACGTCGATCAGTCGGCTGACCGACCAGAAGGGAAAACAAAACCGTGGCCATGCCGATGCCGGCGCTGGGCCCGTCCTTGGGGATGGCCCCGGCAGGCAGGTGAATGTGAATATCCCGCTTCAGGAAAAACTCCTGGAACTCCTGCCGCCCGCCGAAGCGGTTGCGCAGATAGCTCAAGGCAGCAGAGGCCGACTCCTGCATAACGCTGCCGACCTGGCCGGTAAGTTTCAGTTGCCCGTTTCCTCCCGGCAGAGCCAATCCCTCAATGTACAGGATTTTGCCCCCGACCTGGGTCCAGGCTAATCCCGTAACGACCCCGACCTTGAGGTGCCTCCTCAGGCGGTCACCCATATAGCTGGCCGATCCGAGGTAATCCTCGAGGTTTTTGGCGCCGACCGTCTGCTTCTTCTTTTTCCCCTTGGCCACGGCGGTTGCAACCTTACGGCAGACAGCGCCGATTTCCCTTTCCAGACCCCGTACACCGGCCTCCCGAGTATGGTCCTCGATGATTCGCATCAAACCAGCATTGGTAAAACGAATAAACTTTGATGTCAGTCCGTTCTCCAGTACCTGGCGCGGTACCAGGTAGCGCTTGGCAATCTGCAGCTTCTCCATATTCGTGTAACCCGGTAAATGAATCATCTCCATTCGGTCCAGCAGGGGGCGTGGAATCGTGTCCAGCATATTCGCCGTGGTGATGAACATCACGTTGGACAAGTCGAAGGGTAATGTCAGGTAGTGATCGGTGAAATCACTATTCTGCTCAGGGTCCAGAACCTCGAGCAGGGCACTGGCCGGATCGCCCCGGAAATCCTGTCCCAGCTTGTCGATCTCGTCCAGCATGATCAAGGGGTTGTTGGTGCCGCACTCCTTCAGCCCAGCGATAATACGCCCCGGCATGGACCCCACGTAGGTGCGCCGGTGGCCCCGGATCTCCGCTTCGTCCCGCATCCCCCCCAGGGAAAAACGGAAGAATTTGCGACCGACCGCCTCAGCGATGCTGCGTCCCAGGGAAGTTTTGCCTACACCGGGGGGCCCGGCCAGACAGAGAATCGGCCCGCGGTGATTTTTCTTCAGTTTGCGCACAGCCAGGTACTCTATGATCCGTTCCTTCACGTCGTCCAGGCCGTAGTGGTCGCGCTCCAGGATCTCATCCGCCCTTTTGAGGTCCAGCTTGTCCTCACTGCTTTCCAACCAGGGCAGATCCAGGATCCAGTCCAGGTAGGTCTTGCTGACGGTATATTCACTGGCCCCGGGAGACATCCGCGAAAGACGGTCGAACTCCCTGTCGGCGGCTGCCTGCACTTTCTCGGGCAGATCCGTCTCGTCGATGCGGGCCCGCAACTCGTCCAGTTCCACCGACCCTTCTTCCGCTTCACCCAATTCGCGCTGAATGGCTTTGAGCTGTTGACGCAAGTAATACTCTCGCTGGTCCTTGTCGATGGACTTGCGCACGCGCGTCTGCAGTTTCTGACCAAGTTCCAAAACGTCCAATTCGCGCATTACCACCTTGGAAAGAATCTGCAGGCGTTTGCGCGGAGAGCTCTCCTCCAGGATGGACTGTTTCTCACCGACCTCGATATCCATGTTGGTGGCGATCAAATCCGCCAGGCGACCCGGGTCGTCGCTGTTCATCACGACAACCTTGAGTTCTTCCGACAAGGTCTCGCTGGCGTCGATGATCTTCAGGAAGTTGTTGGCGACTCCGCGCATGTAGGCCAGCGTCCGGGAATCTTCCTGCTCTTCCTCGGGAATCAATTCCACCCGGGCCTTCATATAGGGCTCATCACCCAGAAATTTTGTAATCCGGCAGCGGGCGATACCCTGCCCCAACAGCCGCATGCTGCCATCGGGGAAACGGAGCATCTTTTGAATCTTGACCGCCGTGCCCACGTGGTATATCAGATCCCGGTCGGCGACTTCGTCGTCCTCATCCACTTCAAGATCCTTCTGGGCAAAAGCCCCCAGGATCTTCTGTCCAGCCAGACAATCATCAGCCAAGCGCACGAGATTGGTGTCACTCAACACCAGGGGAACCATCATGGCCGGAAAAACCACAGCCTCGCTGATGGGTAAGATTGGCATCTCGTTGGGTAGAACGATTTCCTCGGTCAGACCAAACTCCAAAAGGTCCCGATCTCTATCCGGCATGCAACCCCGCTCCTTCCAAGTTGTCCAGCGGCCCCTTACGGATCACTGTTTTTTGTATCCCGCCTCGTTCAGCGGTTGATGGCGATCTGGCTCTGGTTCCTGCGCTTGCCGGAACCCTTCCTGAAGGTCACACACAGAAACCCGTTTCGGTAACGGGCCTCCGCGCTGGACGGATCCACGGTCACGGTCAAAGGCACGCGCCGCGCGAAGGGACCCACCCTTATCTCCATCTTGTGGAAATGTTTCTTGCCGACGCTCACTGCTTCTTCCCGAATCCCCCTGACCAGCAGACTCTCCTCATCGGCCAGCACTTCCACCTGAGAGGGGTCCAGTCCGGCCAAGTCCATTTGCACGATAAAGAATTCATCGGTCTCATAGGCATCGGTCGCAGGCCGCCAACAAAGATCCCCCTCGGCCGGCAAGGAGCCGTCCTTGTGGGCGTAGGAGGTCACCAGAATTTCGAAGATGGCTTCCAGGTCTCCCATCCGGCCCGACTTACTCATGCGCGAAATCTCCCCTAGTATAGGCTTCTCGTTTCTCTACGAATGTGGGCCATGCTACCCGTCCTGACAAGGACCGTCAACCAAACCCATGCCGGACGCGGCGCCCGGGACAACAGAGCCCTCCCCGGAGGACCCACCGTACCAACAAGCACCCCATGCGGCCAGCAAACTCTCACTGGCCGGCCCGATGGAATCATCATCTGCCAATCGAATTCTACGTAGTGCTTCGGTAAGGCGATGCTCCGCCTCGTCAGCCGGGAATAAACAAGCCTGGCGGGGACCCAAACCGACCCGCCCGTCGGCCCGCAATTCCAGGCGAACCGGCCCCCGACGCCGACGTGGCAATTTGGCCCATAGCTTTTCCAAGAGCCCCCGCCAGGCCGCGAGAGTCCCGTCACTCCCAACCCCGATCACTGAGGCCGAGGCGCGTCCATTATCGGACCAGCGGGAAACCAGGATCCAGCGCGCCCGGCCAGCGGGGCCGTCGGGACAAACAGTCAAGGCCCTGACCGCCATGGCCCGCCGCAGGGCCGACAATCCCACATCCGAAGTCAGGGGACGATCCAGACAAACACCGACAACCAGCACCGAACCGCCGCAGGGCTCATCCCCCCTCTGCAGAGGGGGGCTCACCAACCCGCAGGCCTCATCCGCCAGGTGGGCTCCGGTCGGACCGAACACCGCCTTCAACAGGGGCCGGGGAATGTGCTGCAGATCTCCCAGCGTCCGCACACCAAGAGTTCGCAGACGCTCCGTTTCAGAGTTGGAGGACGGGAGCAGGTCGATGGGAAAGAGGGCCAAGAAGGAGGCAACGCTGCCTGAACTGACGGCAAAAAACCCCGGAATGGACGAGCGACAGGCGATCAGCGAGGCCAAGCGGGCAGCCAGCAAGGTAGGACCTGCTCCAGCGCAGCGTAGATCCATGTGGCCGCACGCATCCCGGCAGACACGGACCAACCCGTCCAGCCCCCGCCCGTACAGGCGCTCGGTTCCAGTCATATCCAGGAAAAGTCCATCAACACCCCACTCCCAGGCCGGAGTGATCCGGGAGCAGAACTCACGCAATTGCCGGATCGCACCAGAACCGGTCGTTGAGGGACGAGTCCGAGTTCGCAGATGGAGAAGGGTCCTGTTATCCATGACCCTCCTCACATCAAGGTAGATCGTAAACGACACTCAGAAACGACACTCAGAAACGACGCAGCACGCCGATCACCACACCCTGCACCGTCACCCTCTCTTCAGACAAGGTCAACACAGGTACGGCAGGGTTGGCCGGTTGAAGACGGATGGTGGCGCCTTCCCGGTGGTATTGCTTGACGGTTACCGAGTCGCCGTCCACCAGGGCAATGACGGTTTCTCCGTTGCGGGCCATTTCCCGAGCCTCAACTACAACCGTATCACCATCCCGGATCTGCTCGTCAATCATGGAATCTCCGCGGACCCTAAGAGCGAAGGTCCGCCCCCTACCCAACCACTCCTCGGGCAGTACGATCTCCTCGTGTTCGTCCAACGCTTCGATCGGAAGTCCCGCCGCCACGGTACCCAACAGGGGTATGCGTACGATCCGTTCCTCCCCCGAGCGCTGGTCGATCACTTCCAGGTCCCGGCTGGTATTCCGCCGTCCCCGACGTAGATATCCCTTCTCGATCAGGTGGCTGATGTGCTTATGCACCGTCGCCACCGAGGACAGGCCAAACCGCTTCCCCACCTCCTGGAGAGTTGGCGCATAGCCCTGGATCTCGCTGTACTGATTGATGTAGGCAAGAATTTCCGCCTGCCTGCGGGTCAGTCTCATGTTGGCCTCCCGTACTAACCTGGATTATGCCAGCCGTTTTGATTTACGGCTCCATGGTGGGAAATCATAGGCGAAAGACAAACGAAAGTCCAGCGAAAATATCTCGAAAAACAGATTTACAATTCAGTCGCCCGGACAAGCCTGGTTCCCAACGACAGCCGCAAGCCACACCGGATCAATTCTTCAACTTCACCCCGGTCCGGCAACCCTCTCCTCCCTCCCCAATCCCGGCATTTCAAGGCGGCAACCGCTGCCCCGAACTCCAGGCACTGGGGCAGCGGCAATTCCCCCACCCGAGCAAAGGCATAACCGGCATGAAAGGCATCCCCCGCCCCCGTCGTATCAGTGACCGGCACATCGAATGCGGGAACAGCCACAGGCCGCCCTTCGACCAGGGTCAGGACTCCCTCCTTCCCGAAAGTCATACCCACCCGATTTGGGCCGAGCGCGGTCAAGGCCACCAGGGCCTCGACAGGATCGTTCTTCCCGGTCAATTCAGGAGCGAAATGCTCGGATGAGATCACGTCGGTGCACAAGGCAACCAACTCCCGGGATCCCTCCCGAACCGAACCGGCATCCATCACAACCGGCAGATTCCGTTCCCGGGCCGAACGGGCCAGCCGAGTCGCGACAGGACACTCATGGCCATCACAATAGAGAAGATCCACTCCGTCCAACCAGTCCGGGTCGACAAACCCCGAATCAAGGAATGGCAAGCCTCCACGTGACCAAAAAATGGTTCGCTCTTCGCGGTTGGAATCAACTAGGATAACCGCTTTGGGACATTTTTCGCCGGGAGCTTCTCGACAGAGGGAAAGATCAACACCCGCCCGTTCCAGTTCCTGTCTCTGCATTTGACCAGGCAGGTCATCGGTTAAAAGAGTGATCAATCGAACCCGGGCCCCGAGCTTGGAAAGGGCTACCGCCGCGGTCGCCCCCGGACCACCACCCCCGACCATGATTCCTTCCACCAACTCCTTGGTGTCCGGTTGGGGAAATCCCGTTACCGGGACCACAACATCGAAGGCATTATAACCAACGACCAGGATGTTCGGATCCCTTGTCGCCACCCTAGTGCTCCTTGTTGTTCATACCGGCCCGTGTTATCCTCGCCTCGATGATAATGCAGCACTCCCGCCAGCGAGGTGAGAAATGGATTCCTGCTTGTTCTGTGACATTGCCGCCGGCAAGATACCCAGCACGGAAGTGTTCAGCGACGAGGATTTCCTGGCCTTTGCTGATATCGACGCCAAGGCTCCCACTCATATCCTGGTTATTCCCCGTCGCCACGTAGCGGGATTGAACGACCTGGAACCTGAAGACGCCGACCTGCTGGGCCGTATGGTCCTGACCGCCACCGCCATCGCGGCCGAACAAGACCTGTCTGCACTCGGTTACCGCTTCGTGATCAACTGTGGGCAGGACGGTGGCCAGACAGTTCCCCATCTGCACCTGCATATTCTGGGCGGACGTCCATTGGCCTGGCCTCCGGGTTGAACGGAATCGCCCGCGCCCATCGATTCACTCAAGCCACATTGTACAAACCGCGGCCCACTCGCTTGACTTTCTTACTCGTGGAAAGTGTTCGACGCAGAACGTTGTCGAAGTTATTACTCTTGGACGTAAAAAGCTTTCCCTTTACGATGGCCGAGTAAAGGTCCTTGAAAGCCACAGGGCCCTTCTTCCTATTGATGATGCGCACCACCACATCCTCCAGCTTGATCTTGCCCTTTGCCGGGACCGCAGCTTTCCGCGCTGAAGACTTCTTGGGGGCTGCCTTCTTTTTGGCGGCCTTCTTCCTAACGACTTTCTTCAGGGTCTTGGTCCCGGACGCCTTGACCCGAGCAGTCTTTTTTCGCCCGGTCGACTTGCCACGGACCTTCTTGCTGGCGGCCCGCTTTTTCCTCGTCTGCCCCGGTTCCCCGGCCATCAACTTGGCCAGTTCATCATCGATGGCAGACAGGGACTTCACCAATTGTGCCTTTTCCTTTTCCAGCGTGTCGATCCGTTCCCGGGCCGCCAGCAAACGCTTGAAATCAGCGGTGCTCAAAGTTTTCAGCAAGGAAGATTTTGTGCGCGGCATTATTACCTCCAATTGGGGGTTCTCCCATTACGTCTGGGCGGAATAAAATAACTTGGGCAGAAAATATATAATCTACACAAACAGAAACTCACTCACCTTGCATCAACCGTCAACATGAAAATTCAACATTGACGCTCCGAATTTTTCAGGATTTCAATCCAGAAGGTAATGAGACATATCCACACCCTGGGGGAGATGACGAATCATGTGAACCAGGTTTCGTTCGTCCGGATGGATACCACCGTTCTCGTCATCCAAGTCGCTGGATACGGCTACATACATTAGATAATCTGAATTGGAACAGGGAGCATGGCGATAAGCACCAAGTACGTGACCGAGTTCGTGCATGACGGTAATTTGAATAAATTCAGCACCACTCTGTTCCCTTGAGGAATCTATCTCCACCTTCATTTTTTCCGGCACCGTGCTGCCGATGAAGTATTCCTCGTCCGAAGGTTCGAGCCACGTAACCAATCCGAAATCGTTTACCATCGCCGGGAAGCTGAGAACTACATCCGCCTCCGCCTCGGACTCTGCAATAATAAAATAATCCTCGCCCATGAGTGAGTTCCAAGTCTGGATCCCATCCAGGGAAACCTCCTTCAGATTAAGGTCGTCCCCTCTTGTAAATTCCGGCAAATAGACACGCAAGGGGTAGCTGTCCCACTTCCACAGGCAATTGTCGGGACGCAGATCATCAAATATTGTGTCAGTACCGGTCATGTATCGGAAGTACTCCAGAAACTCTCCCCCGAAATCAGGGCAAGTCTCATCCGAACCAAAACGGGGAATCAGGATGATATCCAAATCCATGCCGTCGGCGTCGGATATCGCAGGGTCTTTGAAATCATAAAATTCACCAAAAAACCCTCCATGGTTGATTTGTGTTTCAAGAGAAATTTCATCGATATTGCGAAACGGACCGATTTCCAAAAAACCGTCGGTTGGAGTATTACCGGAATACGCTACTCCGTTTGCCGTCCATTTCAATATTACCAAGGGAACCGGCTCTCCCCACTCATCCTTGACTGTAATACCCAAGGTCCATGGATAGGTAACGGTGTGGCGATAACTCCGTGAAATGTCGGACATCTGCCCCACCTCATCCCTGGCCCTGACCCCGAACCACACATCCATGCCGGGGTCCAGCGGGTAGTTCCTCGCGTACTGAATAACCGACTGGTCATGGGGGACTACTTCCAACAGGGTAGCATTATCCCAGTCCTCTATCGAGACCGGGCCGTCATAGCGCATGGCCACCAGGTAATCCTGCATCGGGTAAATGGATCCGGGAACGCTCCCCCAACGGAGCGATAATATTCCAGGTTCCAGACCGTCTTCCAGGGCTAATCCAGTCACCTCCGGAGGTATATCATCAGCCGTTGAGGAAACAGTAATCACCCACTCGTGCTCGTCCGTATGATCCCCGTAGTTGGTCACCACTCGAACAGTATCCAATCCCACCAAGTTGGGGGAATAGTTGAAGGTGTCCTCATTCCCAACTACCTGCCCCTGAACGACCCAATTCACCGAGTAGTCCCCGTCTGGAGAAACCGTCACCCGGAAGAACTGTTTGTTCGGGAATTCCAGGGCCAGATTCTCCGCCTCAGGGAGATAGGAAAACTGGGGCTCCTGGTCCGGAGTCGTAATGTCAGAGGAGTCAGAGCATCCGGCTAGAAGTGTTAGGACCGCCAGCAAGCAAATGGTAAGCATTCCGGCCCCGACACCGAACGCCCAAACAATTCTGGGCTCATTATTGCCTTTGTAGGTTTTTTGCTTCATGTTACCTGAAATCTACGAAATATGGGCACCAACAACAACACTCCCGGAAGAAATTGGTATAAAGACTCTCATTTTCCTGACTGCTCAGATCGATATTTTCTGTCCTGAGGAGCTACCCACCATTCTGAAAGATTGTTGACCGGAGACATCAGATGGGGTCTGACATCCTGCAGTCGTCGGCTCACTCCAACCAGTCGACGGGGATAAAAAAGGTAGGCGGCAGCCGGATCCCTGGTCAATTCCTCCTGCAATTCCAGCCAAACCGGCAAGGCGTCCGGGTGCTCGACCAGGGACATCCCCAATTCGATCAGGGAGTCGACTCGCGCATTGGCGTAATGGCCACTGTTGAACCGGTCTGTAGATTTGGAATGGACCAAACCCGTAGGATCTCCGTAAAGATTGGCGTTAAAACGCCCAAAATAAGCGTCGAAGTTACCTTCACGCAAACGATCCAACCCGGTGGCATGTTCAAGAACCTGAGGAACCAATTCTGCCCCAACCGCTTGCAGGTTTTCCCTCAGAATCACCAAACCGTTCTCCCGAACCGGATCCCCGTGTTTAGTCAAAACGGTAAATCGAAGGGGATGGCCATCCCTATCCAAAATCCCATCCCCGTCCGTATCAGCCCAGCCGACGGAGGCCAGAAGTAGTCGAGCCCGCTTGGGATCACATGGGTCCGCGACCAGGCTTGGATGATGATTCCACATAGCCGGAGGAATACAGGAAGCAGCAGGAGACGCATATCCCAGCATCAGGGTATCAATCATCCTTTGCCGATCCATGGCCAGGGAAAGCGCCTGTCGAGTGACCGCATCCCTGAATACGGGATTTTTCAAGTTCCAAACTACGTAATAGAATTGCCGTCCACTGGTCTCAACAACCCGTACCTGGTTACCGAGGGTCAACCTTTTCGCCGTAACGGGGGGGAGTCCATCAACCAGATCCACCTCTCCGGTCTCCAGGGCCAAAACCCTCGAACTCTCCTCCGGTATGATCCGAAACACTACCCTGTCCAAATTTGGAGCGGGTCCGGGGTAAAGTTCGTTGCGAACCAAAACCAGGGACTGGTTGTGGTCCCAGCCAACCAAACGAAAGTCTCCGGATGAAACAGGTTGCCGGTTCAAAGACCACTTGCGAATCTCTCCCGGATCCAGCAGGTCAGTCACGTGAGCCGGCAGAAGGGGGTGAATCGTACGGACTACCGGGTCGGCAATTGGGTAGGAAAAAGAGTAACGCACCGTGGAAGGATCCAGGGCGACGACTTCCTTTACAGCCTCGTGGAATCCCCTCAGATGGCTTGCAACCCGTTCATCCCGGATAAGCTGGAAGGAGCTTACGACATCCCGTGCGGTAAGTGGCTCCCCATCGGACCAGACCCAGGGTTTAAGTTGATAGGTGATAGACAGCCGGTCAGCAGCCAGTTCCCAGCCCGAGGCGATTCTCGGTTCCCATTCCAGGTCCTCTCCCAGTTCCGCCAGGGCGTCCTGCAACTCGGCCAGGACCACGCCCGCGTAGGAGGAACCACGAATCAGGCTGTTCAGAACATCCGGATCGCCGGCAAGGGCAATGACGGCGGTCCCACCAGGCGTGATCCCAGAGGAGGAGGACGAAGGAGTAGGCTCGCCATCCGGTCCACCCGGACTGCAGCCTGACAATGTCACACAGTAAAACCAGGCCAGAAACAAGCTGAATGTCACGCATCCGAATCGCCGCTTGCCGCTGGAGATAGTAGACGTCGCCCCAATAACCACTCCATGCCCCCTGTTCCGGAATAAAGACCCATAACCAAGGCGCGGCCACTGCGGGCCGCGCCTATTCAAAATACCGGAGCAGAACAAACGAGTCAAACGCTCTACTTGATCTACTTGATCAGCGTCATCTTGTGGATGCGGGCATTTGTCCCGCTGCTGGCCTGCATGAAGTAGACTCCACTCGCCTGGGTCCGACCACTGTCATCGGTACCATCCCAGGTGATCGTGTGCCAGCCAGCTTCAATGGCGCCCGAACGAAGGAGCTTCACCCGACGGCCTTTCAGGTCGAATACGGACAGATCCAGCGCGCCCATCCCACCGTTGGCATCGGGAACGTACAAACGAACCTTGGTAATTGGATTGAAGGGATTGGGGAAAGGAGAACCCACCTGGAAACTGGAAGGTGGCAGGTCTACATCCTCTTCAACTCCCACTTGTTCGAGGAGGAGAACGCCGTCCCGTTTATAACTACCATGGAACGTGGGCCAAGGGGTATTGGCCATTTCGAAGGGGTAGGGCATGTCCCAGACGTGAATCTGCATATCCCATCCGCCGTAGACGATATCCGCGTCACCATCGTAATCGAAGTCACAAATTGTAACCGAGGGCATCAACGGGCCACCCAAAGTGATCGGGAAACCGGGGACATCGGTGCCGTCGGCATTAAAGGCGTAAAGGTTGTTGGGAGCATCCTCTGATCCGCCGCCGATACCCTGCAGAATATCCGGACTGCCATCACCGTTGATATCTCCGAGGATGGGACTACCTTCCGAGCTGCCCGGTAGGACTACCGGCCAGTTGGGAAGCATCGTACCCGAGGTCCCCCCATCGATGTCCGTATCGATGATCGCTACCCTGCTGAGGTCGCCTGTTTCGTTTGCAGTCCAGACAATCTCAAGGTCCCCGTCACCATCCATATCGCCCAGGGCCGGACTGGTGATCCATGCCATCGAAGCTCCGATCCCTGTATTATAAGGAAAGCCGGGATAATTGGATCCGTCCTGCTGAACAGCGTACATAATCTTCACCGAATCCCAGAAGACAATCTCCAAAATACCATCGCCGTTCAGATCACCCACTGCAGGATGACAAGCGATCTTCCCAGTGGCGATATAGGGAAATCCCGGCACGTTCGTTCCATCATAACGAAGTGCCATTAGGCGTTTGAGCCCACTGGAATCACTCTTGGTGCCGAAGATAATGTCCTTGGCACCGTCTCCGTCGAGATCCGCCAGAGCGGGACCAGACATGGACCATTCCCATTCGGCTCCGGCACGGAGCAGGAACACGCCGTGGGTAGCCACGTTGTTGTCACCGTCCAGCACCTCGGACCCATCCAGATTCCAGGCCCAGGTAACGCCGTTAAGAGTGTTCACCACGATCTCTTCCTCACCGTCCCCGTCAATGTCCCCAACGGAGGGAGCAGCCCAGTTCCAGTCTGCCCCGGCCAGACCGTTGGTCGACTGGGGCCAACCGGGCATTTCCGTTCCGTCTTTACGATAGATATGGATGGTGAAGTCCGAACGTCTGCTTACGATCATCTCCAAGCCTGGTTGGTCATCCAACCGGGCAAGAGCGATGGCTGCGGGACCGAATTCGGCTGAATCATTGGTGAAGGGACCAAGGGTTTGAGAATCCCCATCCCCATCCATCAACTCGCTTCCGTCATCGTGCCAGACGTAGACCTCGTCACTACCGAGTACGATCTCCAGCCCATAATCTCCATCCACATCCCCTACTGCAAGAGGCCCGCTGGTTTCGGTAGCGAACGGGATAGGGAATCCTGTTATCTCCGAAGGAGCCGTGGATTGCCCCACGGCTTCGGAAAAGTCGCTCGAAGTCAGTGACGTGTCCAACGTGGCGACTTTATAGAAATACTTGGTAAACTGTTCCAACCCGGTGTCAACGAAAAAGGCCGTATTTACAATCACATCAGTGTTGATCCGGGAAAATATTCCACCCTCGGTTTGGCTTCTGAAAACATCGTAACCGTATTCATCAGCAGAGACACTGTTTTCCCAGCGAATTGCAATTACATCCGCCCCCAGTGAAGTGTCCAATTGAAGATCGGTAGGGGGCTCGGGTCGGTGAATGCGGAAATCATGCCGAACTGTTCGCCCATGGTTGTCTTCCACCAGAAGCCAGCATTTGCTGCTCCGGAAAATTGAGGAAATAGCCATAGAGAGCGAATTGTTCAGTTCCACCTCTTGAACCAGGCCCAGATTGGTGACCGTGGTTACCGTGTCTCCGTAGAATACGACATTCGTATCCATGGTGCGGAGCCGGATAGTGAGGAAGTCGGCCGCTCCGGCCCCAAAGTTCTTGATCCGCAAAGATAAGCTCAAACGCTCCATGGCGTCGACGAAATCGTCACCGTTTCCGTATACCGTATCATTCCAGTTAAAGCCGGTCATTTCGACTTCCGGAGCCAGGACCCGGCCACTCCACTCAGACAAGTAGGTGCCCTCAACGGAATCGGAAACCAAGAACTGGAATTGAATTTCGGTGCCGTCACCCAAGTCTGAATCGAAAGCAACCAACAGTGGGGTCACTCCAGTAGTGAAACCACCAGCAGCCACATTGTCGAAGGTGGTTGCACCATTCAAGATGGTTACTCCTGGATCGGAGGTTGAGAACGTTCCACTGAGACTGCTGGCCCCATAACCTCCTGTCTCCAGGATAGTGGGCCAAAGAGCAACTACTTCTCCTGCCTCTATCACCAGGTTTCCGTTGCCGGCACTTCCGTCGCTGCCGTCATCAGCCACCACCATTTCGGACAAGGCCAAGTAAGGATCGCCGGTTGTGGCGGGAATCACAATTTGAGTCTTAGCCAAATTCTGACCGCTGACGGTTAACTCAACCGGACCTTGACTCGTAGCCAGGAAGTCCAGGCTGATCTGGCCCAAGGCATCCGTCGTTCCGTACGCAAAGTCATCACCGTCTTTGCTCAGACAAACGCTCGCACCCGATACAAAACCCTGGGAATTGCTAACCGTCACTGCCACGGTTTCCGGCCCCAGGCCCATTCCCGAAGGACAATCGACCAGCGCCACCTCGGGAGTACCGTTCCAGATGCGAACGGTGGGATCGCCCAGCAGGGTGTAGTTTTCAAAGGTCCAACGGTCGGCTCTGTTTTCGTAGGTAGCAGCGAGGAACGGCAACCGACTGAGCGCCAGCAGTCGCCCGACCCGACGTTCATTTTGGCAAAGTAGCTGATTAAAGAATTCCTGTTGGTAATCGTTGGAGGTCGTGGGGAAAGCTGCCCGGGAAGCACCGATGGAAGCAATGGAACCTCCATTCGGATTTTGGACAAAACGCTCCATGAGACAGGAATAATCGAAAGCAGCGGAAGCGCAATTCAGTGAATACATCAGGAACAGATGGTCCCCGTTAACCAAAGCATCCGCGTCGCTGGTCATGAAATTGCCGTTGCCCACGGACATGTTGAAATAGAATCCATGCCCGATCTGATTGAAGATTCCGTAATGGCCCGTATTGAGGGTGTCGATCAGGGCCGCCAAGGTAAGCTGCGCATCCATCGGATAACCCTCATCAGTCTCATACATCCTCGTGTATTCCATATCGGTGCACGGAATAAGGGAATCTTCGATGATCCCATGAGAGAATAAAGCTCCGTCCATGTCGATAACAGGGTCGATAGGATAATCATCAGGGAACAATACTTCAGCCGCGAACAGCGCCCGGTTGGCCCACTCTCCATCGGGTCCGGTGGATTCGTAGGCAATCACCTTGTTGACAAAAGACCGGGCGGCAGTCGAAGTGCTGACGGTGGCACGTCCGAGATAAACCTCTTCGGCAAAATCAACCAGGTCATCCCCATCCAGGGTGCCGTACGGTTCACCGTACGAGGAATTACCGTTGTCATTCCAGTTCCCATCCAGCCCGGCAAAGTACAGATCGACGGGGATCATGGTGGACCCCAGGGTGGGAAAGTAGCTGTTGTTCACGTAGCGGGCGGGAATGATGTCCGTGTCGCCGCCAAGCAACAGGTATTCCGTCCCCCACATTTCGTAGGCGTCCTTGGTGAATAGCCGGATAGTGTCCTGCAGATCTGAGCCGTGGCGTGAATTGGCCTGGATGAATTCGGTGGTGACCACCACGGTCGGCATACCCATTGAGGTTTTGAAGTCGGCCAGACGTTGGAATTCAGAGGCCATATCCTCGTTGGTGATGATAAGAAAAGCCACCGAGCTACCAACCAGGCTGGGTGCCGAAGTAGGCTGGAATCCCTTTATCGGTTCGGCCACTGTATGACCGTCATCCCGGATATATGTGGAAACAACATCAGAATTGGCTACCAGTTGGTCCAATACAACCTGGGCTTGACGGGCTTCTCCCGGAATCTGGCGCCGGCGAATGGCCAGGTCCGAGATGTCGGCTCCTGATTCCAAATCCACACGTATGGCGTATCGATCAAGGAATTCTAGGCGGGTCACATCACCCTCTACAGCTACCCTCAATGGGGAGACACGAACCGAAAGCAGTCGATATCCGCGCCAGGTATGCGTCCCGGCATATTCACCCCAAGTGGTAACTGGTGCAGGAAAAGAGCTCTTGGCCGGATCCGCTACAATCGATTCGCCGCTATCGGTCCGCTTGGGCCCAGCGATGGCCAAATCCCCCGGGACCACCTCGGAATGGACCTCCAGCGGTTCCACATACACACTCCGAACCTTTGAATCCAAGGGAATAAGCAGCAGCAGTTCGGTGACCGGCAGATCTACCAGCCCCGGATCGGCCAGATACCGGGTATCCGGCAGAATGGGTAACGCACCGCCTTCCGGATTCAAACCCCACTCCAAGTCCTGAACCGAAAAACCGCCTTCATAAAGAACCTTGGTCCCCGAGGAAGCAGCTTGAACCGATGGAACAAAGGAAAGGCAGGAGAGAAATAGAACCAGGAACAGAGGGATCAAGGAAGGTACACGAATCGCGCGCATGAAGAGCCTCCAGAAAAGTCAACCGAATCACGACATTGCTTTTTACGTGACCGGTCGGGGTTAATTTCCCAGATAGAGGGTAACGCCTCACAATGGAATACAATGTCAGTCAAAACCAGGGCACCGGAATCATCAAATTAGCCCTGATTTAGGTGTCAATTTAGCCATTGTATATCTGGAAACCTCCCCATCATATTCCGTGGCTCTATTTCTGAACACTCCAGCAAACTGAACTTTAAAATAAAATCGACACAGTTTCTGTCACCAAATATATCGCCAAAACGAAACGAGGCAAACCCTGGGAATGATGGGTTGTTTTGGACCTAGCCCAAACCATTGCAAAAAATTCGACTTAGGATCCATACATTAAGAGTACCACACCCAAAAATTTTAGTCAATGGACAAATAACTCGTCCTAAATTGACATTAATACCTCGCAAAATCGAAATATTTTGGGGCCAAGATGCGGGTTTCTCCAGCTTTCAAGGCAAGTAAATGCGGTTTATTGGGAACCGGACCCAAACCAGCCCGTTCCCTGGCCAGATTCAAGTCCTCAGCAGGGATGGTGATCAGCCGAGCGCTGCGAGTCCCGTTCCGAACTACGATCCTTCCCCCTCTTACACTCCAACTGGTGCCTCGATTCTGCAACTGGGAAATCTCCCAGTCGGTAAGGAAGGTAGGCATGAGTTCCGCAGGCCTGGTCAATTCCTCCAAATAGGATGCCAAACATTTCAGCCCTATTGACACCACGGCAGGGTGGACATGGGCAAAGTTAACGCGGTGAGTCTCCACAATTGCAGGCTGGGCGCGGTCCCACGCCAAACGGGTTTCCTCCAGGCAAGCCGTAACCACCGCCCCCGGATCCTGGTTCTGAACGGGTTCGAAGCGACAGTTCCTCTCCAGATATACCCGGCCAGGGTGCAGGAGGCGTCCAACACTCCGGTCAGCTATCTTGGCTAACCGACCTCGCAAACCCCGGCCCCAGGCAAGATTTTTCTGTTCCTTTTTGGCCTGGATAACCTTCAACCCCCGGGAATTCCACATTTCTTCATGTTTCCTATTCCAGTGATAGTCTGGAGCTATCACTGAAATGGGGGAACGCCCGAACAAACCCTGAAAAACCGCCAGGGAATGATCCAGTTCAATTGTCAGTTCCTCCAATTCTCTCCAGTTTCCCAGCTCCCGGGCTCTCTCGCTCCCAGGGAAGAGCATGATTCCCCTATCAGTTGCAGCAGCGGGAACCCCGGCCTGAAGGGCAGCCTCCCTTCGCTTGAGCGGGTCATAATGCCAAGTGGCATGTAGTTCGGGCCACCAAACCCCTGATTCAATCCCATCGGCCACCGCTTGCCATAGTCCAGGCCTAGAGTATCGTGGATCCAGATCAGGGAGATCGAAGCGGTGCCATGATTTCTTACCATCTACCAACGCTATCAAGCCCAACCCCGACATCACGTAATTAGGCTGAAAAACAGGGGGTAATCCTTCCCGCCCCTGAAAGCGATTCATAAGGCGGCACAGGTCAGCCACCATCGTGCTGTCCTCAAGGGTGGAAGACCAGTACACCTCGGGGAAGGAGCCGCAACCCA
Source organism: Gemmatimonadales bacterium (assembly GCA_019038745.1). Taxonomy (GTDB): domain Bacteria; phylum Krumholzibacteriota; class Krumholzibacteriia; order LZORAL124-64-63; family LZORAL124-64-63; genus JANTGJ01. The sequence continues at coordinate 22,398 of JAHOYV010000098.1, read as the reverse complement.
TTGAAGCCCTGTCCAATCCCTCCCACGCGCCCGCCGCAGGGATGAACCCTTGCAGGCCCCAATCGTCGCTCTCAAAAGCGACCGCTCGCAGGGGGCGCCAATCGACAGCACTGGTAGGTTTCCCAAGAATTAGAGAAAGGCCGAGAACACCGGTTAAGGCCAGAACTAGCAAGGCCCAGAGTAGTCCCCTCATCGTGAATATTCTCCCTCAAGCGGAATCCGCCCGCCAACAGGCCCACCAGAAGTCTCCGTAGGCCAATCCGTCCTGATCCAAGGCCCGCAACAATTGCGAAACCTCACTGCCAGGAGCGACACCATTACTGGATAAAAGGCTTTGAATCGCCTCCAAATCCGGTTTCAAATCGTTTCGACCCAAACCCAACACCCATTCCGAACCCACAGTCCCTCTCCCGATCAAACCCTCGAAATCAGCCCGGGCCAGTAGTGGTCCCCGCTCCCCTGGCAGCAGGCGAAGTAAAAAATCCTGCACTTGGCCATAGTTCCGGGCTGCGGGCGGAAAAACGGTCGGTTCATCCTCAAACAAAAACAAAGCTCCACCGGGCCGCAACAATCCACACCAATTTTCAAGAAAATCCGCTTTCATTTCTCCGAAAAGGATATGGCGAAAAAGGTTGGCTGCAACTATGAGATCCATAGAACGAGGTCGAAAAGGGGGGTGTTTGGCATCAGCGACCAAAATCGGGGAGGTACCTACCTGTGGTTTGACCCGGTCCAAACTGATAAGTTGTGCCTTCAACGGCAGAAGGGGAGTAAAGAAGTCACCGTCACCACACCCCAGATCCAGGATCCGCGCGGACGGCTGATTGCAATCCTCCAAATACTCCAGAAAAACTTTTGGCAAGGGAGCAAAGGACATGTAGTCACATCCAGCGAATATTCCAGGTTCAGAGGCGGTCACGATCCGAATCAACCAGCTCAATTCCAGTTGGGCCTTCGGTCGGCTCTCCAGTCGACTCTCCGGTCGTTCCTTCCAGAACGACCGGACGGGCCACCTCACGCCGGGCGGATTGAAGATCGATAATGTCCGCCACGTCCTGTCCCACGTCCCCTTGAATCTGATCCAGGCGATCAGTGAAACCCAGGACGTAAAGGATCTCGGTAAAAAGATCCAGACCCAACTCCCGGTTGCTCAAATGTCGTTGGGCCCCCAATTGTGCCGCCCACATCCAAGCCACCATTCCCGGCAGTCCCAACCAGGTCTGATTAAGAAAGCCACTCAGGGAAAAAAGGATGGTTCCGGCGGTAATGGCCAGCAAGCATATCACAGCCCCCCGGGGAGAAAATCCCAGGCGTAGCAAACGATGATGCAGGTGGTAATCGTCAGCCTGAAAAATGGAAGTACGACTTCGGAAACGCCGGAAAATCGTGGTTCCCGTATCCCAAATAGGTACAATCATGGGCGCCAACATCACCGGCAGGCTTAGCCCCACCTGTTTGCCCAGGTTCATGGTCAAGCTGGCCAGCACCAACCCCATCCACATGCTCCCCGAATCACCCAGAAAGATCTTCCGTGAACTGATATTCCAGTAGAAAAAAGCCACTGTCGCTCCGCAAAGGGCCGAGGCGAAGAGCATGGAGAACATCTGGCCCACCGCCATTGAAATCGTGACCAGGGCCAAGGAGGCCAGGATACTGATACCGCTGGCCAAACCGTCCAGCCCATCAATCAGATTCATGGAGTTGATAAAGCCAAGGTACCAGAAAAGTGTGAAAGGCCAAGCCCATCCACCCAACTCGACTATACCAATGCCAGGCAAAAGCAGGGTTTCTATGCGTTGCCCGAACAGCATCAAGATTACGATAACAACCAGCTGACCGTACAACTTTTTCTCGGCGTGAATACCAAAGCGATCATCACCCACACCCAATGCCAGGATTGCAAGTCCAGCACCGATCAGGATTCCCAGCCAGGACCAGGGCAAAGGGGTGCGCAGAACTATGTTTTCCAAAAAGAAGAGAGCACAGAAAAAGGAAATGAAAATGGCCATCCCGCCGGTTCGCGGAACGGGTTCCCGGTGGGGACGACGGTACCCCGGGTGGTCCACGATCTCGGTCAGGAAACCGAGATTGCGAAAATGGGGCTGAACCAACCAGGACATAAGAAACGCCACAACAAAACCGAGAGCGGCGATGACACCAAGATTCACAATTCCTCCCAAAATATCCACGACTTTAAGCCAGCAAAAAATTGCTGCTAAAGGGGCAAAGACACTATAGTATTTGCGGAAGCTATTCCAAATGTTTCTCCGAGGCAATGATTATTTAACACCCAATTATTTGAGAATAGACTTCACTGGTCAATTGGGCAGTCCTTTCCCAAGTCCAGTTCTTGGCTCTTTCCAACCCTCGCAAACGAAGATCATCCACTATTGCCCTCTGCCAGGCCAGAATTTCCAACTTGGCCGCTATTTCCCTTGGCCGCTCAGGATCCGCCAACAACACACAATCCCCACCTACCTCGGCCATAGCGCCCCGATTGGAGGTCAGGACCGGCAATTCCGCAGCCATGGCTTCCAGAATGGGAAAACCAAAACCTTCATGTAAGGAAGGAAAAAGCAACCCCTGTGCCAAACGATACTTGTCCCAGAGATCATCATCCTTTAGTTGATAACCCAAAAGATGCAAACGGCCATCATTCTGCAACCGGGCCAACAAATCACGTAGCGAGGAATCCTTCCAACCCTTGGAACCCACTAGGTGCAAATCCGGAATTTCCCCCTCCGGCCGGCCAGCAGTCCTGGCATTTTCAAGGAATATCTCATAGGCCTGTAAAAGCCCTCCCAGATTCTTGCGTGGCTCGAGCGTACTGACGAAAAGAAAATAGGGTCTTCCGGTCAAGGACTTGACAGACCGGCTCCTGGAAGCCTCCCCACTAAGGAACCGATCACGCGTAGCCCATACCCAGGAAGGGGTGCCGAATCTCGTAACAGTAATTTTGTCAGCGGTTTTGGGATAAGCCGCGGCCAGTTCAGTCCCGGTGGCCTCGGAAATGGCCAGGATCCGGTCTGCCCTTTCCAGAACCCGAGGGACAAGGAAACGGTAATAACCGAGCCGAGGCTGCTCAATCGTTTGGGGATAGCTGTGCCAGGTTAGATCCAGCACGGTAACCACTTCGGGAATATCAAGACGGAGCGGGGCAACGAACTGCAGGCTATGCAGGAGGCCGGCTCCCAGTTGGCGACACAGTCGAGGGACCTGAAACTGGGTAAAAAAGGCCTTTCGCAAAAGGCCTCCTTTTGCCCCCGGGCACTCCTTTACTTGCCATTCTTTTTTGCCTGCCAGAAAATCAAACATCCCCGGAACCGTAGTCAAAACCACGAAATCCAGACCCCGTTCGGTGCCGGCCAAGGCCCGAATCAGTTCCAGGACCGAGCGTCCCACTCCAGTCGGCCGCTCCCGTAAAACCAGGGCATCCAGAACCACGGGACCCACTTTATTTATGATTTCCGGACTGATGACATCTGACCCACTTCTCATTACCCGGCTCCCCCTTGCCCGGGACTCGAACCCTGCTGCGGTAAGGACTCGTCACGTAAGGCGGCCAACAAAAGCCCTAGAGCAATCCAGATGTGGGGCAAGTTGTATTGGGAAAACGTCAGGAGTTGGGTCCAAATTCCAATGACAGCCAAGGAAGCCGGGATCACCATTCCATTCTCCCTATCCCGGTCCCGCAGCCGATGTAGAACCGCCCTCCCCAATCCCAAGGCCGAGCCGATAAAAACCATGAAGCCAATAATTCCCGTTTCGCAAAGAACCTTCAGGGGAAAATTGTTGACCATAGGCCATTCGAACTGGCTCTGAAGCCCGACCGGATCGGCCAGAACAGGAAAATGCCAGGCGAACTGCCCCCACCCCACGCCAACCAAGGGACTCAAGTTAAAGGCCCGCCAGGCCGCCTGCATGGAATAAAGCCGAGTCAGGTTGGACCAATCTTGCCTACTGAAGCTTTGAATGACCCTTTCCAAGGGCATGAACAATGCTTCCCGGCCCAGGAGCATATCCAGAGCCAACAGCAGTAGCAAAATTGAAGCAACGATCCACCCTATCCGGGTCAATCCTGGCAGCGAGATGCTGGGCCTGGCAGGGGAACGATGATTGCGGGCCAGAAAGACCAGAATCAGCCACCCCACTATTTGAATCAGCAGGCCCAACCAGGCTCCCCTGGACCAGGTGGCCAAAATCAACATCCCCAGAATCACACCCGCTGTCCATCGTATCCTACTGCCCAGTCCGCCCAGGAGGGCCCAGGGCATGACCATCAAAATGTAGCTCCCCAGGTAAAGAGGTTCACAAGCTGTTCCTCGTAATCGAGGCACATCCCGGAAGAGGTTTCCCAGGTGCAACTGCTCGGATCCGGAAAGGATGGCAGGGTTGGAAGTAAAAACACTCTCCAGTTGGAAAAACAACCCGTTGGGCTGGTAGAAACTGATCCCCTGAACCAGGCCGTACGCCGCCTGAACCAAAGCGGAAATCACCAAAATTTGAACAGTCCAACGCCATCGAATAGAACCCCTTGTCCATAGGGCAGGCCAGAGCACAAAGAAGCCCATTATGGACAATTGAATGATTTGTCGGATATACCGGCTCCAAACAATCCAGGAAGATTCCTGAACTCGAGCCACCAGGAGGCCGCATCCTGAAACCAGGACCGCCAGAATCGTCAGCCCGGCCCCGATTCGCCAGGGGGATGGGATCCCCGCCCAAAATTCCGACAAAGACGGGATAATACCCTGTTGCTTGGTCTTGTCCATCACCAGCAGAATCATTGCCAAGAACATCAACAACCAGGAGATTTGAAGACCCGCCCCTACATCGACCCCGGTCGACCATTTGATAAGACCCAAGCCGATCCAGGGCAGTGTGAACAGAGAAGACCCGTAAAATAGATGGGATGTCCGTTGAAACATTGTTTCAGCTCTTGTTCCGGGACTTCATGGCGGCTCGACGCAGAAGTATCAGGATCAGAAGGACCATTCCGCCCAAGAACATGTATCCGGCCCGGGGATCCTTGCTCTCATCAATCGGGGCTGTGTATCGAACTCTCTGTTCGAGAAGTTCCAGCTCTCCAGCAGTCAGGTACAGGTACAAGGTTCCATCAGAAAGAAGAATAGGTTCCGAAACTTCGAAAATCCCCTCTTGAAAAAAGAGCTGTCCGGTGTGGCCCAATCCAGCGAGAGATCCATTGCACGGTATGGCCAGATCCACACCCCGCAGTGATTCCAAAGCCAAGTTGTCCGGAAGGTTCAGAACTCCGTGAGGCCAGGTCAAGGATCTTTGCCCGGGCCCCGGGCCGAGCTGCCACTTGAATCCCATGGTGGAATCCAGTCCAGCTGATATGATCACATATCCTGGGTGTCCCAGCGTGGCGGGGTCACCTGGTAGGGCAGAGTTGGACCAGGCAGTCCCGTTCAGACCTATGATCAGAACGATCGGAAATAGTAACCACCTGAATCTAATCAGAGCCCTCATCCCATGCTCCCAGTAGAGTACAATCCAAACATTATAACTCCTCACGGCCGACGAAATAGATCATCTGCTCTCCAAGGACAGGCATGACAATCTCTTTGATTGTTTCTTCGAGCTTAAAGGGAGAGAAAGGGGAAGGTCCATCGAAAAATCAAACTTGATGTTCCCAGATTTCTAGGAAGCTGTCAAACGTCGGGCCACATCCAGCATCCCTGGCGAGCAGACGGCGGCCATTTTTCCGTCTCCGGCAGTATCCAGGAGCGTGACGTTGGCCTCAATCCTTGGCTGGAGGCAACCCACCAATTTTCCTATCTCCACCACATCCGGACGTGTAGAAGTAACTCCACCACGAGCCGCATTCTGGATTCGGCCAAGCCAACCCGGTAGTGTCTTTTCCGACCATAAGCCGGGAAACAACAGGATTTCCAGGCAATCCGGATTCAGGACGGCCAACAAGCGCCCCAGAGTTTGGGCCTGGCACAAGGAGCCGGCTTCCCGATCTTGAATACACCAAACAAGCCCGGTCCTGACTCCTTTACGGTCGCTTGGAATCGGATCCAACGAACCCAGAGTGTCGGCCCATTCCAAAAGGGCCCCGGTCATCTGGCCGAGATGATGCACATGAATTTTCCGTCTCGGCGAATGGGAGGGCCTTTCCCTCGAATCGACCTCGTTCAACAATTGCCAGGATCCCCCCGAGCCCAAGCCGGGCCTGAGGTATTCCCCTGAACCTTTGTCCTCACATTTTCGATAGAGGGCGGAATCCAAATAGGATCGAGCCGACCACTTTGGATCGGAGACTTCGTGCAAATATATATCTTGAGCTGTTCCGAAGGGTGGATCGAGATCCCTGTCCCCTGCCATCGACCCGAAATTCGAGAAGCCGGCCAACACACCTGCGGTGGCAAAAGCACTGGCAGGACAATCTCCGGGCGATGCCACAGCCAACTCCAGAACAGGCCAAGCATTTTCAATGCCTTCGGACTCGGATCCCGGCAGGAAGTGGTGCGCAATACTCGATATATGATGGGGAAGGCGGCCAAACCGCCTTACGCCAGATCGGGATCGGGGTGGATCCATGGTTGCTCATCTTCCCGAAAACGCCCGCCATTCCAATCAGGAAACGACGACCAGGCTGTTTGCTCCACCAAATTCATTGGGCTGTGTGTTGCTGTTATGTGGATCGGGAAGCCATGCCCCGTCAACAACGAACCGATAGGCATGAGAACCGGATTCCAAGGCGAGGTGGCACTCCCAGATTCCGTCCCTGCGTTTTTCCAGTGGCAGGCCTTTGGCCGACCAATCACAGAAGGAGCCCGTAATGCGCACGGTCTTGGCCCTGGGGAAATCCACTTCGAAACGGACACCCGCAGTCGAGACCTGCGGCCCATGCAACATGGCAACCCAGTGATCCAAGGCCGCAACACTTACTTCGACTTCCTGTTCACATAGCTCCATGGCCAGGTTTCGGAAATCCAAGGCGCCTCGGGAATCGGGATCATAAGCAACCACGGGCACTCCATTTCCCGCCGCTTCCTTGAACCGGACTGTATGGTGCACGATCGTCTCCAGCAGGTCGCCATCATAGATCTCAATCAGTTCCTCCATCAAGGAACGGACGAACCTCGGCCTGGTATCGAAATCAGACATCAAAATGTGGGGCACGATGTCGTGGCCCTTCTTCTCACGCAACAAAGTCAGCGTTTCGCGCATCTTGCGAACCGCCTGAAGACCGTAGGAACTGGGGTCGACAGGAATGATGACTTCGCTGCAGGCCAGTAGGGCATTGAACGTAAGGAGGCTGACACTGGGCGGGCAGTCGATAAGGACGTAATCGTATTCCATCTCACTGCGTCTCAAATTGTTGCGTAGACGCACGTCCTTCCCCGCCTCCCGGGCCAAGGCCTGTTCAACAGCACTCAATTCAACGCCGGCCGGTACCAGATGGAAACCGGGCTGCACTTCCAGAAAAGCATCCTCAATCAGGATATCGCTCGTTAGATAGAGATCATAGGTACTGAGGCTGAAATCACGTTCGCGGAAGCCGAAGGCCAAAGTGGCGTGACCCTGGGGATCGTTATCAATCAGGAGAACTCGTTTATCAAGGCGGGCTAGTGCAGCTGCGAGATTAGTGGCCGTTGTGGTTTTTCCACACCCACCCTTCTGGTTGGCCAGAGCGATGACTCTCATATCGAATCCTTTCGAAGTAGAATCTTGTCACGCAACCCAACGCCATTTTGGCGCTGCCTGATTTGCAATTGAAATCTATTTCAAAAGGATGGCAGTTCTGAAAGGGACTGCTTGCCTGTTAAGAGGATTGTAGCCTACGCCAACACCCTGTCAACAAAGAAAAATAAAGAATTCCGTACTTTTTTTCGAAGTTTTAAACCCGTCCAAGCCACAGATAAACAACAGCACCAAAAACAATTCCCACTGCAACCTCAGCCCAGGTGTGACCAATCAGTTCTCGAAGCCGCTCCCTTTCGATCCGGTGCCCGGACAGAGCGCTGTCCATCAGGTCGTTCAACAGTTGAGCCTGCTTTCCGATTTCCTGACGCAACCCGGTCGCCTCAAAAACAACAAAAATGCTGAAGATCAGAACCATGCTGAACAGGGAGGAATCCACTCCTTCCCGGTTGCCTATCACCAGCGTCAGAGTGGTCACAGTCGCGGCATGAGAACTGGGCATGCCCCCGTTGGCAAAGATAAGACCCGGCTGCCAGCGACGGCGAAAAACCGCTTCAACGATCACTTTGGCCGATTGAGCCAGAAAACCACTTATCAGGGCTATCAAACCGGAATTCAAAACCACGCCGTGCATCCTCCCGAAACATGCGCTGGACAAAAACCAGGGCACCCGGAGCTAGCGGTCCGGGACTTGTAAAGGTGCATCAGTAGGCTCCCAGGTAACGATCCAGTTCCCACTGGCTGACATGGGCGCTGTACTCCTGCCAGACCTCGGTCTTGGCAGCGATGATATGTCGCACGATGTGAGCACCCAGGGCCTCTTTCAAAACTTCATCCTGACCCAATTCATAAAGGGCTTCAAAAAGATTTTGGGGTAGCTGAGTAATTCCCCGCTCCAATTTGTCAGTCTCACTCATGTCGAAAATATTCAGATTCACGGGCAAGCCCGGGTCCACCTTGTTTTCCATTCCATCCAGCCCCGAGGCCAACATCGCAGTGAAGGCAAGATAGGGATTACAGGATGGATCGGGAACCCTGACCTCGCAACGAGTACCCTTGCGCCGGCGGGCAGGTACCCGCACCAAAGGCGATCGGTTATGATCCGACCAGGCAATGTTCACAGGAGCTTCATAGCCCGGCACCAGCCTCTTGTAGGAATTAACCAGGGGATTGGTCACGGCGACAAAACCCCGGGCGTGCCGCAGGAGCCCCCCGATATACCAACGAGCAACATCGCTGAGCTGTGATTCAGCATCCTCCTGGAAAAACATGTTTTCCAAATTGCCGTCCTGTTCCCGGAATACGGACTGGTGAGTGTGCATACCGGACCCATTGACTCCACTCAGGGGCTTGGGCATGAAAGTCGCGTGCAGGTTGTAGTCGGCGGCAACCTTCTTAACGATCATGCGAAAAGTGGTCACCCGGTCAGCGGTCTCCAGGGCCTCAGCATACTTGAAAGCAATCTCGTGTTGGCCCGGTGCCACCTCATGATGAGAGGCTTCGATTTCGAAACCCATGGCCTCCAGGACATTGACGATATCTCGCCGTGCATCCTCACCCTTGTCCACCGGGGACAGGTCAAAATAACCTCCAGTGTCGTGGGTTCGCGTGGTGGGATCGCCGTCCCCGTTTTTTTGAAAGAGAAAGAATTCGAGTTCCGGACCGCATACCGGGACCAACCCTTCTGCGGAGAATTTTGCCAACGTCCGGCGCAGGGTCAGACGAGGGCAACCGGCAAACGGAGTCCGGTCGGCGTTATAAACGTCACAGATCAATCGCCCGACTTTTCCTCGTTCATCAACGAACGGAAAAGCTGCATAGGTCCGAAGGTCCGGAACCAGCAACATGTCCGATTCCTCGATCCTGGAAAATCCCTCGATGGACGAGCCGTCGAACATGATTTCGCCCCGCAGAGCCTTGGCAAACTGGCTGGCCGGCACCTCCACGTTCTTGTTTTGCCCCATGATGTCGGTGAAAATCAGGCGCAGGAACTGAAGCCCCGTCCGTTCCATGTCACTCAAAAGTTTCTGCTGGTCCTCATCACTGGCAATGGCCCCCGGCGGAAATTTTCGATTGAATTCCCCTGACATTTCGTCCTCCCTGCAATTTTGAACAAATGTTTAATTTGGTGCTAGAGCTAATGTTGGACCATAATGATCGTTCAAGATCGTCTCCCGGCGCGGATCACGATAACAAAATTCGAGAAAATGGCAAATGAGTAACTTGTGGATTCGTGTCTGATCTGCCATTTTAAGTAGCTTGATTCCAAAAATCCCGGCTCTCTGTCACGCCCCTGCGCCAAGGAGGCGGACTCTTTGATTGCCGGTTCACTCCAAGGGGATGTTTACAATGTTCAAGTACCTGCGTTCTCAGGCCAAGATATTCTACTGGGTGATCGCGGCCACATTCATCCTTTTCCTCTTTCTTGGCGGCATGACCGGCCGGGGTTGCCAACCGCCGGGAGCCGATAACTACGAGGCAGGTGTCCTGGGATCGGTCAACGGAACCAAGATAATGGGGCAGGAATACGATTATGCCTATCGCCAGACTTTGGCCCAAATGCGCCAGGGTTCTTCAACCCGGGACCTGAACGCCAACCAATACGCGTCTGCAAGACAGATGGCCTGGGACTATATGGTTCGCGACATTCTCCTTGACCAGGCCATCCAGGAATTCGGCATCACGGTCACGGACGAGGAAGTTCTCGACACATTCCAGAACAATCCTCCTCCTGAATTGTTGAACTCCTACGTGGACGAGAACGGCCAAGTTGATTTGAACCGCTATTTTGCTGATCTGCAAAATCCAGAAAACGACTGGTCGAGAGCCGAAGCATACATTCGCACCCTGCTTCCCCGCCAGAAACTCGAGACCATGATTGCCCAGGACGCCTTTGTCTCGGACGAAGATGTCCGCTCCGAATATATTCGCCAGTCCGGCCGTGCAGTCGCCGAATATATCGGCATCCTCTACAGTGATCTGGATAGCCAGGAACCTTCCGGGGACGACATTCAGGCCTGGTTCGATTCTCATACGGATGACTATCAGAGCCCATCCAAAATCAAGTGTAAGGCCGTCCGTTTCGAAAAGAGCCCCTCCGATGCCGACTACCAGGAAGTCCTGCAGTTTATGCAGACGGAGATCCGTCCCAGGATCGTCAATCAGGAATTGACTTTCGAACAGGCAGCCATCGAATACAGTGAGGACTCCAGCGCCACAACCGGCGGCGATTTGGGCACCTTCGACCGCAACCGCATGGCGGCACCTTTCACCGAAGCCGCCTTTGACCTGAAGATTGGTGAGATTAGCGAGCCGGTCAGGACCAAATTCGGATGGCACCTCATCGAAATCCTGGAGCAGGAAATCGATATGGAAACCGGTGAAGTGTTTCAGGTTCACGCTCGCCATATCCTGCTGAAGGTCGCTCCGGGGATAGACACCCTGGATCAGTTACGTGATTCGGCCCAGGATTTCCGGGCACGTGTTGATGGGGGAAGCTTCGCCTCCACAGCCGAAGCCGAGGCGCACGATCTCCTTGATCCCGTCCCCTTCATTGAGGGCCGGGACATCCCCGGACTGGCGTTCACTCTGGCCGGCAGCCAGTGGTTGTCTCACGCCGGACTCGGCGAAGTCAGTCAGATCTTTGATACGGATGATTTCCTCTATCTCCTCCTGGCCGAAGAGGCAATACCGGCGGGAACAAGACCGCTGGATGAGGTCAAGGGACAGATTCGCCTGGCTGTCCAAAAGGAAAATAACAGGAAAGTCGCCCGAGCCCTGTTGGCTCCGGCCGTTGGGGAGATCCAGATGGGGAGTTCCATTGAGGAATTTGCCAACAACGAAAGCTTCATTTACATGGTGACCGACACCTTCAACGTGAATGATAACATCACAAACGTGGGGTATGGCACGGAATTCAACAAGGCAGCCATCGAAGGTACCGTGGACCTGTTGATTCCCGAGGTGGAAACCCTGCGGGGTCTGTTCGCACTGAAACCCTTGTGGATCAAACCTTTCGATTCGATGGATTTCGTGGACCGGAAGGATGGAATCCGTGCGGCTCTGGTTAACCGCCAAAGGGCTGAAATTCTGGAACAGTGGTTCCAGGAACGCAGGGATAATGCTGAGATCATCGATCAGCGGCACGCTCTTTCGCAGGGAATCTGATTTTTTCGATTGACCGCAAAGAGACCCGGAATCCTCGCAGATTCCGGGTCTCTTTGCTTCCAGACGATTGCTAGTCTCTTCACTCGTCCCCGAAAGGGTTGGCCGGTCGCTTCTTCTTGAAATCCTCCAACTCACGACCCATTAGGTCATGTTTTTCCTGCCGAGCGACTTCACTCTCTCCCGACTCAAAGAGATTGGCCATCTTCTCCGCCTCGGCTTTCTTTCGCTCATCGAAAGCCCTCAGGTCTTCGGAAATCTTGGGGCCCGAAACGTCACTCAGACCCTCAACCGCAAGATAGTCCCTTATCTCAGTGTGCGTCTGGTATGCACTCTCCACCAGGGCCACCGCCCCCAACTCGCTCAGGAAGACCAGCTGTAGTCGAACAAGGGTTGAAGGCTGTTCCAGAAGTTCGGCCACATCCTCCGGCGTTGGGGGAATGCTTTTGAGGTGGGACAGAACCCGAATCCCGGCCAGGATCAGGTGGGCCTCGTTTCGAGTCATTTTGGTCAATTTGATACCTCCGCCAGCTTCCGTTGCAATCTCTCCACCCGACCATCTTCACCGCAAAGACGGGCATGGGCAAGAGCCTTTTCCAGATTGACCAGACGGCGCTCAAAAAGGATGGCGGCCTCCCGATGCAGCCACTCTGTGGAAGGCGAGTGGCCCAGACCCAAGACAATAAGATTCTCTACCAGGGGCCAGTCTCCGCTCCGCTTCAGGATCCGAATTGCGTCAGCCAGGAAGCGCGGGTCCGGAAATGTGGAAATTCCCGTTTTTGAGGTAGTAATCGACTCGACCGCCCTCCGCAACCAGATTACTGAACTCGCCACATCCTTCAACCGCTCGCAAATGCGGCCCAGCGACCAGGCCTCATACCAATCAAGTCCCGAAACAGCGACCCTTTCTGGTTGAGCAATCAGACTCGCCCGGACGGCCACATCCTTAAAGAGGTGCGCCATTCCCAGCATATCCAGATGATTGTGGTGCAAGACCCGATCCAGAAGACCGGGCTCCCCTCCGGCCAAAAACTCGAACCAGGTGGCAGGGATCCGGGAACCATCGATATCCCCGACCCTCGCCGAAAGTCCACAAATCGATTCTTCCAGGGTCTGCTGACGGCAATTCACCAATTTCCTTCCCCACAACCGCCGGGCCGGGACCAGGAGGTCCCAGCTGACCAGGGAGCCCAGAGGATCGGAAGCCCGGTTCATCAACGCCCTGGTTCGCAAAAGGGGCAAATCGAATGAAGCACCATTGAAGGTGACGACCACTTTGAAAGATTGCGCCAGTTCACTCAGGACCGCCAGCAGGGCAGCCTCCTGAGCCGGCGAGGAAAGAAAGAATTGGTGGGTTTCCAGATGCTGTCGGGTCCACCAGGAAACACCGACCAGAAAAGCCAGTGTTCCCGTCCCCCCGGCAAGACCGGTGGTTTCGGCATCCAGAAAAAACAGATCCCCTGGAGCCGGATCAGCATCGCCTGCGTGGGTAAAGAAACCGGCAAACGAAGGCAACCTTTCCGGAACGGGAACCGGGTCCACCATCCGGCTGGTCCAAATGGGTCCTGCGGAAGTCTGCCTCATTTCCAGGCCCAGAGAAACCATCGTGTCTTCGATACGCGCCGGATCAACGGGATCGGAAACGGTCTCTACCAGGGAAGCGCGGCGGGTCAAGCGGTCCAGTTGGGATAAACGCCGGCGAAGATCCATGCTCAAATCCCACCTGAAACCGGACCAGACCCACCCATCCGCTCCAGAAGCCATAATGCCCCACGTCTGGACGTCCCTCCGGACTCCAGAGCAGGCCCCACGCAGGCCGGACAACCGCTCGGACACGGACAACTCGCCAGGTGACTGTGAGCCGATTCGCAAATTTCCTCGAACTGGTCGTAGATGCGCCGAGCGAAACCTACGCCCCCTGGAAAAGCATCATACAAGTAGAGAGTGGGATGACCGGTGAAAGGCGAACGAACCATGGCCGTGGCATGCAGATCAGAAGGGTCTGCCATGATGAAAACCGGAGCCACGCGGCCCAGCAAATGCGCCAAACCCTTCAGAGCATCACCCAGATCTAGACCAACGGCAGCCATTTCGTCAGCAGTATCGTCGGTCGCTCCCTCGGCCGATCCTCCCGGCAGGTCCCACCAAAAACTGATCGTGTGCATCTCCATCTCCGGCAGGTGAACACGACCGGCCCCAACGTTTTCGTGAGTGCCGAGCTTGATCTTCTTGTAGACCGTCACCTTGCTCACCAGTCCGACCTCCCCCACGGCAGCCTGGCCGTAGGGCAGCGATCGTTCCATTTCGGCGGTCAAGGTCTTGAGTTCACTCTTGCGCTGGGCGTCGGTATAATAGTTCACTTGGACTGGCTGGACATGGGCCTCCCGTCGATCCCAATCCAACTTGTCGACGTGGAACTGCTGGGCTCCATGCAGATAGAGGGCATCGTCATGCAACATCTCCTGTGCACTGAACAAATCCATCTCTCCGATGACACGACCACCGGATATTGACTGGTCGATGATGACCACGTTGTCCGGAGCGGCGCTGCGCAGACTGACGTCCTCGGCGGGGTAGGTGTCGGCCATCCAGTGATAGCGATCAGCACTCCGGTGGAGGATTCGACTTTCGACCAGATATTCCAAAATCTCCCTCACCTCCTGCCCACCGTACTCCTCTCCTTCCATAAAAGGCAGTTCGAAGGCGGCGCATTTCAGGTGACTCATCAGGATGACCAGGTTATCCGGATCCAGGGTGGCGTGTTCGGGGCTGCGCCCGAAGAAGAAATCGGGATTATTGATGATGTACTGGTCACCGGGGCTGCTGGAGGCGACCAGGATCACAACACTGAGATTCTGTCTACGTCCAGCACGGCCGGCCTGTTGCCAGGTGCTGGCCACGGTTCCCGCATACCCGGCCATCACGCAAACGTCCAGCCGACCGATGTCGATACCCAGTTCCAGCGCGTTTGTCGAAACAACCGTTGAGACAGCACCGCTGCGCAGGCCCGCCTCGATGGCCCGTCGTTCCAGGGGCAGATAGCCTCCGCGGTATCCGCGCACCTCCCCGCTCTTGATTCCAACCCTGTGCCCCGCCTTTTCGAGGTACGTCAACAGCAATTCCACACGCATCCTGCTACGGGCAAATACAATCAACTGAGCCCCACTGGCCATGAAACGTTCAGCAATGGAACGAGCGGACTTGCCCACCGACTGGCGAATCCCCAACTCCTGATTCACAACCGGCGGATTGTAGAAAATGAAGTGCTTCTGTCCCCCGGGAGCGCCGTTACCGACTACCTCAACTACCTCACGTCCCGTCAAACGTTGGGCAAGTTCCGCAGGATTGGCGATGGTCGCTGAGCAGCAAATGAACCTGGGAGCCGAGCCGTAGAAACGGGCAATACGTTGCAGACGTCGCAGAACATTGGCCACGTGACTGCCGAAAACACCCCGGTAGTGGTGGATTTCGTCGACAACGATATATTCCAGATTTTCAAAAAGTTTCACCCAGAGCGTGTGATGCGGCAGGATTCCCTGGTGCAACATGTCCGGATTGGTCACCACGATATGGCCGCTGCTGCGGATGGCCCTACGGGCGGTCTCGGGAGTGTCCCCATCGAAGGTGTAGACCTTGATATCTTCTCCCAGATCGCCGACCACTTCGTGCACCTCATGCATCTGGTCCTGGCTGAGGGCCTTGGTGGG
The DNA here is from genome assembly GCA_019038745.1 of Gemmatimonadales bacterium. Taxonomy (GTDB): domain Bacteria; phylum Krumholzibacteriota; class Krumholzibacteriia; order LZORAL124-64-63; family LZORAL124-64-63; genus JANTGJ01. Next base: position 6,853 of record JAHOYV010000098.1, on the reverse strand, counting down.
AAACAGATACAAGGCCCGAGCCTGAGGATTGGCCAGGATCGTATCGAGAACCGGCAGGTTGTAGCAAAGGGTCTTGCCGCTGGCCGTCGGGGTGGGAACGACGAAGGATTTTCCTTCGGCCGCAAGCCGGAGCGATTCCGCCTGGTGACTGTACAATTTGTCTATCCCCCGGGTCCGCATCACCGAGACCAGGCGGGAATTCAAATGATCAGGGAAATCGGCATACCGGGCAGGTGTAGCGGGCAGGTTCTCCCAACGCGTTACATTGCGCAGGAAACGATCATCGGTCTTGAGTTGATGCAGAAGCTGTTCAAGATTCAAGCAATCCTCCGTCCGGAATCGCCCGGATCAGCCCTTGGAATTTTCTTCTTCGGCATCATCCTTCAAGACCTTGCCGGCGTCGTTGATCTCGCGCTTCACTTCGTCGGTGGCGTTGCTGGTTGCCGACTTGAATTTGCGGATGGATTTCCCCATGGCCTCGGCGATCTCGGGCAACCGTTTGGGGCCGAACAGAATGAGGACCAGGGCCAGAATCAGCAGTAACTCCCAGCCGCCGGTCACGCCAGGAATGATTGCGGGTAAAGAGATCATCTCCAGAATCCTCCAGTGAAAGTTTTAACGGTACCACCTGAGCATCTGAGAAGCGGTAAAAACCCCTATGACACTCATCAGGTTGAAATGAATCTGAAACCCAAAGGTGACATCAATGATCACCAGGTTCCAGTGGGTTACCTCGGGTCCAAAGGAAACATAACGTACAAAGAGTTGTTCGGCCACACTGCCCTCGGCCAGAAAAAGGCCAATCACTTCGCTGACCACCGCACCGATGAGCACCCCCAAAATCAAAGTCAGGGTTACTGTTCCCAGGGACTTACGCATCAATCCGCACTTTCTTCATAAACTGTCAAAATTACCCCGCCAACAAAGCTGCAAACGCAGGACCGCCTTTCACCGCAGGCGCCAGCCGGAATAATAGCCTCTCTTGGCCCATGGAACCACCAAATTCCGCGCCGGACCACAACCTTCAACGGCCCAAGGAAGAAAGAACTTCCTGGTGATCCTCGCCCAACAACAGCACCGCGTCCTCTGTCCCCCGACCATCCCATTCCAGCAAAACGGGTATCCCACCCAGCCGAACGGCCAATTCCGCGGCTCGCCCGGGTTCAAGACGCCGATTGATCAGGAATGATACAGGATGGTCTCCGGCCGGAGCGTTCCCTATATCCTGCGCGACACACCCGGCCCTGGACACCAGCAGGCCAACCTCCCTGGCCAAGCCACTCCGATCGGTTCCGTTGAGAATCAAAAGATGGACGGCCGGATTATCGGAACCAGCCAACTTGTCCAGACCAGCGGCAGGCTTCGATATTGAGGACTCTTGCCGAAAGGAGCCAGGATCACCGAGACCAACCCACAACGAGACGGCACAGAGAATTACCACCAACAGCAACCACAGATTAAGTCTTCGCCCCATCAGGAATCCACAATGAGCCGTCGCACCACCGGCAACAGTCTCTCGTAACTCTGCTCCAGGGTCTGCGGCATTATGCGGGTCTGACCGATTGTACTCATGAAGTTCGTGTCTCCGGACCACCGGGGTAACATGTGCAGATGGAGATGCTCCGGGATCCCTGCCCCGGCACTCTGCCCCCCGTTGTAACCACAGTTGATTCCCTGGGGTTGAAAAGCCTCCAGAAGGGCTTTCTCCATGACACTCAACAGATTACCCATTTCGGCCAATTCGGCGGAAGTGCAACCGGCCAAGGTGGCGCTGTGTCGTCCGAGAACCAACAGGATGTGCCCGTTATTGTAGGGGTAACGGTTCAGGATCAGGTACCAATGGTCTCCGCGATGCAGGACAAAATTTTCCTGCTCGTCACATTCCAGGCGGTTGCAAAAAACGCAGCCCGATTCCGTTTTTTCTCCGGTCACGTAGGCAAACCTCCAGGGAGCATACATTCGTTCCAAGCTCAGGCCTCCCGGCACTTCAGATACTGTTCGGCTCCGGCCAGTTCATCCACTGTATTGATTCCGGCCACTTCACCAGGATCATCGGTAGAGGTCGCCAAAACGGGGTACCCCTGTTCCACTAGCCAAGCCACGGTGTCGGTAAGGTAGTATTCGCCCTGCACATTGTCCGTCGTCAGGTTGCTCAGAGCCTCGATCATCAGATCGGTTTGAAAACAGAAAACACCGGAATTGTACTCCCCGATAGCCAGTTCCTCAGACGAGGCGTCCTTGGCCTCGACGATCTTCTGGACACGCCCGGTTTCATCTTTGACGATCCGCCCATAGGCCCCGGCGTCGGGAACGACACAGGTCAAAACAACGGCTGCAGCTTTTTTGTCCAGGGTTTCCCGAACCAGTCGCCTCAGCGTCTCAGCCCGCAGGAGCGGCACATCTCCAGCCAAAACAACACAGAAACCACAAGTATCAAGGACAGGAACCGCCATCTGGACCGCATGCCCGGTGCCCAATTGGGGCTCCTGAACGACAAAATCCAGTCCGGGCCCGGTGCAGGAAGCTTCCACATCGGCGGCCTGATGACCCACCACCACCACTGTTCGGCCGATACCTGCCTCTGCGATCGTTTCCAGAACATGCCCAAGTAGCGATTTTCCGGCCAGAGGATGTAACACCTTGGCTAGATCCGACTTCATGCGAGTGCCCTTGCCGGCAGCCAAGACCACGGCCTTGATTACCGCATTGTTGTAGTTGTTCATCAAAACCTCTCTCAATAAGTTTTGTCGGGTACTGGTCCAGCCACTGATTCAGCAACTAATTCAGCAACTAACGGTCCCCAGCAGAAAACCTTCACGAATTTCATCACCATTGATTTCCAGCACGAAGTTGTCGATCAGTCGGGTCACTCCGACCCGGGCCGACACCGCCAGCAGGACACGGCCGGACACCGAGGGAAAAATCTCCATATCCGGCACCCGGCGCACCTCCGCGTAAAGAATTTCGTCGGCTGGAGCCAGTTCCTTTTCCATAATGGCCTTGAGAACCGCCGGATTTCGCTCTCCCTGTTCAAGCAGGGTCCGTCCGGCCCTTAGGGATTTCACCAGACAGCCGGCCCGGTCCCGCTGCTCCTGATCCAGATACCGGTTGCGAGAGGACATGGCCAGACCATCAGGCTCCCTCAGAGTGGGACCATCCACCAGACTGACGGGCATCGCCAGATCATGGACCATCTGATCGATTACCAGGCATTGCTGGGCGTCCTTACGGCCGAAGATCGCAATGTCCGGCTGTATCAGACCAAAAAGCTTGGCAACAACCGTCAGCACACCGGCAAAGTGTCCGGGGCGATCCTCGCCGCAAAGCCCTGTGGATCTTGAACCCGGGTGCACCTTCACCCCAACTCCATCCCCGTACATGAGGGATACATCAGGGGCAAAAACAGCGGCCACATCCAGGGATCCCAACAGGTCCAGGTCATTTTCCAGAACCCGGGGATAGGACTCGAAATCCTCGTTGGGTCCGAACTGGGTGGGGTTGACGAAAATGGAAACCACCACCGGCCCCAGCCCGTTACCCAGTTCCACCAGACTCAGATGCCCTTCGTGAAGCGCGCCCATGGTGGGTACCAGTACCATGGGTCCATCCCGCTTCAAATCCAGCAGGAATTCCAGATCCGCCTTGTCCCGCAACACCTCCATCCGGTCAATCCTTGCCTTCCTGGATTTCCTTCAGATAACCCGCCCCGTCAAGGCCCGACGAAGCAGGTTCGGCAACACCTTCTGCAGGCTGCTTGACATTACTCGAATTCCCGTTGTTCTGGCGCTTGTTCGGTTTATCACCGTACACATGCTCGGCTCCCGGGAACACACCGTCCCGAACCTCGCCCGCGTACTGAGAAACCGCCTCAACGGCCAGCCCTCCCAGATCGGCGTATTGTTTGACGAACTTCGGTTTCAGACCCTCGAAAAGCCCAAGCATATCATGGAACACCAGAACCTGCCCGTCGCAGCCACCACCGGCGCCGATCCCGATGGTGGGTATAGCCAAATCCTTGGAAATAGTCGCACCCAGAGCAGCGGGTATGCATTCCAGCACGATAGCGAAACAGCCCGCTTCGGCCAGGAAAGCTGCCTCCTCACGAAGCACCTCGGCTGCTTCATCACCCCTACCCTGAACCTTGTATCCGCCCAACCGGTGCACGGATTGGGGAGTCAAGCCGAGGTGGCCCATGACGGGAATCTCCGCATCCCGCAGGGCGGCGATCATAGGCTCCCGCCGTCGCCCGCCTTCGATCTTCACCGCTTGTGCCCCACCCTCCTTGATAAGGCGCAGAGCATTCCGAACCGTCTCCTGGGGCGAGACATGGAAAGTACCGTAGGGCATGTCGGCGATGACAGGCACACCGGGCCGGGCGCGAGTTACCGCACGGCAATGGTGTAGCATATCTTCCAGCGTGACCGGCAAAGTGTTCTCGTGTCCCAGAACAACCATCCCCACCGAGTCGCCGACCAGGATGGCATCGACGCCCCCGGCTGCCGCAATCAGGGCGCTGGTCAGATCGTAGGCGGTAAGAACCACTATCTTCCGCCCCTGTTCCTTCCGCTTGGTGAAAACACTCAGCGTCAGGGCCTTGCCCTCGCTTTTCATGAGCCTTCCTTTCGTACCCGCTGATTCCAGTGGCCTGATCGGAAACCGTGGACTCTCAGGGTTGCTGAAAACCGGATTCCGGAGCGAAGTAGCGGGTACCGGAGAATTCCTCGGTGATTTGTTCAAAAAGCAATTCGAAATCCCGAGGCACGTTTACGAAATCCAAGCTGTCGGTGTTGACCACCAGGAGTGGAGAATCCTTGTAATGATGAAAATAATAACTGTACGCCCCATTAAGCGCATCCAGGTAGGCCGGATCCATGTCCTGCTCGAAGTTGCGTCCTCGCCACTGGATCCGCTGGAGCAGGACCTGTGTCCGGGCCTGAAGGTAGATTACCAGATCCGGCTTGAGTACCCTTTGCTCCAGGATCGAGGCCAGTTGGTTGTAAAGAACCAACTCGTCATCGGCAAGGTTCAGGTTGGCGAAAATCCGGTCCTTGGCGAAAAGATAATCTGAGATCAGGGTCGAGCTGAACATTTCGTGCTGGAATAGTTTCTGCTGCTGTCGATACCGGCTAAGTAGAAAGAAAATCTGTGTTTGGAAGGCGAAAGCGGATCGATCCTGGTAAAACTTGGCCAAAAAGGGATTCTCCTCGACCACTTCCAGGTTCAGCCGACCCCCTGTGTGTGTAGCCAGCAGTTTGGTAAGACTGGTCTTCCCAACCCCGATGACTCCTTCAACGACTATGTACCGCCACGGCAGCAAGCGCATCCTCCTTCGTACAGTCCTGGGCTCACGGGCCAGCCCAAATCTCTATCTCAGGGCGCAGAGCAACTCCACTCCCGTCTTTACGCCTTATCTTCGCACACGCCTCGGTCACTGTCTCCCTGGAATCTGGAAAAATTTCAGACCCCGCGATCTCAGCCAGTGGTACCAGCACGAAGGCCCGCTCCCGCATCCTTGGGTGAGGTAGAAAGAGTCCGGGATCCCGTTGCACGAACCCCCCGAAGAGGAGAATGTCCAGGTCCAGTGGCCGAGGCTGGAGATGGGTATTGGGCCGACGCCCCTCAGCGATTTCAATTCCCTGCAGGAATCCCAAGAAAGCCAACGGAGGCAGGGTTGTACAAACCTCGGCACACGCATTGAGATAGGCGTCCTGCTGCCCTTCACCCAGAAACTCGGTCTCGTAGACCCGGCTAACGTTGATCACCCGTACCGCAGGATGTTCAGTCAGAGCCAGCAAAGCCGCTTGCAGATGCCCAGCGCGATCACCTTGGTTTCCGCCCAAACCAATGAATGAAACCACTCCGCCGATCATGGATGTCCGGCCGACAAATTGTCGAACCAGGTCTTGTCCCGTTCCAGGGTCACCGAAACGGATCCTCTGAAATCGGGCAACGGCGGGTTTGGTTTGTGCACGGTAAGAACCACTTTATCCAAAGGAAATTCCTTGAGCAGTCCCACACATAAATAATGAGCCAAAGCCTCAATCAGATGGAAGGACTCGGCACCGGCCAATTCAAGAATCCGTCGGTGGACAACGCTGTAATCCAGTGCCTGCTCCAGGGAATCCGACATCGCAGCCGCCGAACAATCAAGATACAGATCCGCATTGATGATGAAGCGCTGACCCAACTCCCTCTCGGCGGGGTGCACTCCGTGGTGGGCATAAACGTCGATTCCAACCAGGCTGATCAGATCACTCATAACCATTCTCCCAATCGCCTGGCTCCCTCGGCAATATCTTCATCCCGGGCGGTCAGACTGATGCGGAACCAGCCCTCTCCGCCAGGGCCGAAACCCAATCCTGGAGTGAGAACAATTCCCGCCTCGGACAAGGCACGACCGCAAAAATCTATGGATGATTCCCCGCCCGGCACTCGCGCCCAGACGTAGAATGTCGCCGGAGAGGGGAAGACCTCAATCCCGACGGATTCCAAGACGGGAACGATTTTCCCCCGTCGCCCCGCGTAGGGAGCCATTACCTGCTCCAGAAGACCGGGAAAGGCCGGTCCCAGAGCATAGGCTGCAGCCCGTTGCACTGCCGTGAACACACCACTGTCGATGCTCTCCTTCACGCGGGCCAAATCGTCTATCAATTCCGGATTCCCGACCGCGAAGGCAATACGCCATCCGGTCATGTTGAACATCTTCGAAAGGCTGTGGAACTCGAGAACCGGATCCCGTTCCGGATCAGCCATTGAAAGAAGACTGACTGGCCGAACTCCCGGAGAAGATACTTCAAGGTAGGCCGCGTCATTTGCCAAAACCACATTCTTGCTTTTGCACAGGTCAACCATA
>JAHOYV010000031.1 GCA_019038745.1 Gemmatimonadales bacterium | reverse complement strand
TGGATCACGGCAATTTTCTTGTCGCCCTTCAGATCCAGGTCGGCCGGATCCTCATCCGCATAACGGGAGTGCTTGACGATACGCAGCCTATCATCATCCTCCAGTTTGAGCATGGCTTCCAGTTCGTCCCAGTAGAGCAACCGATCAAACAAACCCATCGCAACCGCCTCGTCGGGAATGAACAGGGCGTGTTCCATCAGCTCGATGACCTTCGACTCATCCAGGCCCCGGTCTTCCAACAGGGCTTCCCCTACCACATCCCAGTATTCATCCAGCATTGCGACCAAGTTCTTCTTGGCTTCTGCGGTCAGATCCGTGCGGGTCAAGAGCTGCGCGGCCGCCTTGTAGTGCCGGATGGCGTGCAGCTCGGGTTTGACCCCCAGTTTATCCAACATGTTTTTCAAATGGGTTGAGCTTTTACCCAATCCCGTGAAGCCAATGTAGGCCGAACCCGGGCAATAGAGTGAATCGCAGACCGAGGCCAGAAAGTAGGTTTTCGCGTCCATTGCATCGGCGTAGCCGTACACGGGCTTACCGGCTGCCTGCACTCGCTTGACCCCCTGGCGAATCTCCTGCAACTTGGCAAAGCCAGCGTTGTGGCTGGCGGACATCTGGAGAATCACTCCGTCGATGCGCTCATCCACCGCGGCCTTATCCAGATTTTCCAGAATCTTCTGCAGGGTCAAGGCATCGCCGCCGGTTATCTGGCCGAGCACTCCCCCGGGGGGGTCATATTCCAGGACCTCACCGTACAAATCGAGGTGCAGCCAGCTATTATCCTGAATTTTGCTCTTCTGATCGAACTTCAGTGCGGCGCTCCCAACGATTAGGACGAACAAAACCACCAGGGCCAGCAGGGAAGCGGAAAACGAACGCAGGAACCCTTTCAACGTAGCAACCTCCTGAAATGGGACATTGGAAATCCTCCGGATCGACAGACGAAATCCGTCCTGACAATGTTCCAAATATTTGCTGATTGGGCAAGGGGGAATCCTAACCTGTTAATTCAACCACAACATTCAACAGATGGATGGTTGCAAAACTTTTAAATTATATTTGATTTAGGCCGATAATAAGTAGAGAAGGATGCCACCCCGCAGTCGGACCAACGATCGGGGCCGCATCCCGGAAAGAGGCCGCGCCGGTTTGACAAAAGGCGTGGTCAGGTTCAGACCCAGCAAAGGGGACGTCAACGTGAGCAACGAAAATCTCATCGCCGTCAGCGACAGCGCCAACGAAGCCTTCAAGGGCTTCGACTGGTCCGAGCATGACGGTAAAGGTGTCCGGCTCTTCATCCAGGGCTTTGGCTGAGGCGGCCCGAGCATAGGAATGGCTCTGGATGAGCCAAAGGATGATGACCTGGTAATAGAAAACAACGACATCAAGTTCGTGCTGGATTCCCAGACAACGGACGTGTTACGCCAAAACGGCGGCCTGAAGCTTGACTACCTGAACGAGACCCATCGAAAAGGGTATATGTTGAGCCTGGGCGCTGCCAGTGACTGCAGTAGCGGCGGCTGTGACGGCTGCGGTTAGTTGAAGGTTTTTCCGCTTCATTTCGCAGGGTAGGCCAGCCTACCCTGCGGTCTTTTTTTCCCATTCATCCATATTGTAAAAAAATTTCTGAAGAAAATCCCTCCCCCGGCGTCTACCTTCTCGAAGCTAGGTAATTATTGCTTGGCCGCTCAAGGTTGCCCACCCCCAAGGTAGAGAATGACCCGGCATTCCAACCCAGACCAAACATTTGTCGATCTGGTGGACACGTATCTGGACCGGGTTTATCGCTACCTGCACAACCTCACTCGTGACGATGACTCGGCCCGGGATTTGACCCATGAGACCTTCCTGCGCCTGCACAGGCAGAGTAAATCGGGAGTAGAAATTTCCGAAGCCTACATTTTCACAACCGCGCGAAACACCGCGCTTTCCAACTGGCGAAGCAACAAACGTGAAGAAGCCAAGCGCCACGCCTGGGGAGAGGAAAATGATTCTACCTCCCACCAGACCGGAGGGATCGGGCCACAACCCCAATATCGAAATTCCCCTTCGAATTCGGTGGAACAAAAGGACCTGGGCCAGGCCCTGGAATCAGCCCTGGGCTGTCTGTCCGAAGACCAGCGCACGGTGTTCCTGCTCTCGGAAGTGGAGGGCATGAAGTACGAAAACATCGCTGATGTGCTTGGCATCAGCCCCGGCACCGTCGCTTCGAGGAAATTCACTGCTGTCCGCGTCCTGCGCGACGAACTGGAGAGGTTGGGCCATGCGTTGCCCTGAATTTCGTGAAACTATGAGCCGATTCATCGACGGTCGGGTAGATTCCCAAACCCGCAAAGAGGTGGGTCTGCACCTGGCCGAATGTGAAGAGTGTTGCCGCTTGATCGAAGGCGAGAAATTCTGGGACGAGGCGTTGCTTTCGTTTCTGGATCGGGAGGCGCCGGCCGACCTGAGGGCGCAGATCCTGGCTGACACCGTTGGTGATCGAACGCAGGAAAACCGGTTGAGCCGAGACACCCAACTCAGAATCGTGCGCTGGGCGGCAACCCGCAACAGTTCACCACGGCAATGGTTGGGGATAGCGGCCATGGTCGCCTGCATCCTGCTGTTTGTACACTTCACGCCAATGCTGTTTTCCTTTGGCAATGATGATTCGTTTACCGATCAGGGCCAGGTGGCCGTTGTTTCCGGCGGCCAGGTTCTGAGTCCTGACTCTCCACTTGTCTCGGGCAGTTTGTCCCTTTCCGGGCGACTGTTTTGAGGAGGTTGTTATGAATGTCTTGAAATACAAAATCGTACTGATCGGCCTGGTTATGTCCTGGCTGGTTGCTGGTCCGGTCTTGGCCGCCAAACCCGTTGAGGTTGTGCTCAAGGGTCAAATCGAACCCATCACCGGCTATTTGAGAGAAATCAGCCAGTCCCGCTTTATTTTGCAGAGCGACGGGCAATTCTACCAGTTCAACGCTGAAGAGCTTGTAAGCGTTAATGGGAACAAGTCACCCGACCGGAATGATCTAGGCGAGGGCCGCCTCATCCAGACCTCCTTGTACGAGAAAATCCGACCTAATGGCGAGGTTGAAATCTGGACCAACCTTGACGTTGAAAATACCGGCTCTGACCTGATCGAATCAGTGAATTGGGGGGCTACCGAATGGGAAATGGAAAGCGGCAACTCCTATGATATCAGGGACCAGTTCGGTAACCAGTTACCGGTGGATATATCCCCCGGTGATAACGGCCTGTACCGGATTTCCGTCCAACTTCCCGTGCCGGTGGCGCCCATGGAAACTGTCCGCTTGAACCTGAAAACCATCCGTAAAGAGGCAGCAAAGTCTTCCGGAGACCAAAGCTGGAGCTACACCTATAACGTGGATTTCCCCGAAGACCGGTTTTTCGTGCGGAAGATCGAATTTCCAGCCGGAACAGAAGTGGATGTGCCTGTTGGTTGGTGGCTCAATGAAGCTGGGGGGCGGATATTCCTGCACTCCTATTTCTATTACCCGGCTCACACCGTGGCGCCCCAGGTAATCGAGTACCGGCTGCCCTGACCGGGCTCCTTTCGGGGCATCCGGACTGCATAGTCATCAAACCGCCCGGTTAATTCCCGGGCGGTTCAAAAATCGTCGTTGCTGATATTGAAATCGTCGTCATCCAAGTCATCATCCAAATCATCACCGTCACGATAGCCCAAATCCTCCTGGGTATCGGCCAATGGACCTTCATCTTCTTCCTTCAGATCTTTGTTCAGATCTTCCAGGGAAGGAATATCCCGGGATGAGAATTCATCTTCGAACTCATCGCAGCATTCATCCCCGCAGAACACTTTACTCCGGAACAGAACCCCGTTCCCTTCGATTTCTTTACCACATTGTTTACATATCTTGAAATCCATCGTCTCTTCACGCTCCATAAAAATTTTCGATTTCCATGAAATCGGAAATGACTCTCGCTCCCCGCCCAATATCGTCCCGGTTTTTTTTCCCCTGAAGAAGAATTTTACCCTCTACCGGAATGCAATTATATAGGCAACCCAGGCCGGCGCAAGGTCGCCCTTTCTGCTCTGCCGAAACACGCCACTGGGCTCTCCGTCCTTGTCGGTGCCCTCCCAGAAAACCTCAGTCTTACGAAACCCGCATTCCGCCAGCAGATCGCAAGTGTCGTACAGTGACCACAGCCGCCAATCATAGCTGAAAGCCTTCTTCAGTTTACTCCCGTCTGGGAAACGAAAGTGGATCAGACAACGGACGTCACCGGTGATCGGATTGAAGTGATCCTGGTCCCACAGGTAATCGAATCCGTTCTGCTCCCGCTCCTCGATCTGCGGCACCTGGGCTTCCGGACCGCCGTAGCAATCCAACACCAACATGCCCTCTTGGCCGAGATTGCCGTAGGCTGTACGGAAATATTCGCTCAACTCGGCACGGGTCTTGAATCCCCACCAGCTGAAGTTCATCGCTGCGACTACGTCGGCCGGCTGTCCGGTCACCTGGCGCACATCGTCCTGCACCAGGGTGACGGCCGAGGCTCGCCGACCCAACGGTTCGATGTTGTTTATCCTGCCCCACTCCAGCGTGGGACCATCGAAATCCACCCCAAGAGCCGTGTTGGCAGACCGCTTCTTGACCCACTCGCCGCACAACAAGGCCGTCCCGCAGAAATCCTCACGCAGGAAGGTGGGTTTGTTTCCGTATTCCCTTTGGAAAACCCGGTCGATGAATTTCACTTCGAAAGTCACATTCTGAACCGACTGCTCGTACAGCCAATGCAGATCCGCGTTGCGGGCGGTCAGTTTGCCGGCCGCCGCAAGATTCTCCATGCGGTCAGCCACCGTCTCGGACGGCACGGTGGTTTTTATATTCACTTTCATTTCCCTGGTCGCCATGTTGCGGTCTCCTGTTGGATGCCTGGTCCGGTTGCGATCCACATGAATCATCGATAGGGTTTGTGGTCCCTTGAAAAGTATTCCCCGGTCATTCCCCGGACTTTTTTGGCCAGGAAGATCAGGGCGATGAGATTGGGCAAAGCCATCAAGCCCAGAGCACTGTCCCCGAAATTCCAGACCACTTCAAGCGTGAAAATCGCCCCCAGGAAGTTCATCACGCAGAAGATGATTTTGTAGGGAAAAACGAATTTCGGCCCGAACAGGTACACTACCGCCCGATCACCATAGTAGCTCCAGCTGATAGCCGTGGAGATGCCGAACAAAACCACGCTCAGCGTGATCAGCAGGTGCCCCCAATCGCCGAAGGGCGAAAGACCACGTTTGAAGGCCATGGCCGTCAACGGCGATCCGTTCTGGGCCATGTGGCCGGATAACGTCAGGGCAGCCAATTCATCGGTTTGGATGTCTCCATCCTCCACCGACAAAATCCCTTCGAACAAGGTGCCGTCTTCGCCGGAGAAGACCGGCATCTCAACCAGGGAGTGGTTGCGCACCATGAAAACACCCTGGGGCCGGCCGGACAAACACTCGACCTCACCGGTAAATTTCATCTCGTCCGACACCTTGCCGTCGGTGAGTACCTGGGCGTTTTCCTGGATAACCGTCAGCGCGGATTGGGTGTTGACCGGAACCGAATCGGCGACCTTGTCCCGCCAGGCCCCGGTGGACAGAATTACCAATCCGGTGATCGAGCAGATGATCAACGTGTCGATCAACGGCCCCATCATGGCAACCACACCTTCGCGAACCGGCTCGTCCGTCTTGGCTGCCGCGTGGGCGATCGGGGCCGAACCCTGTCCCGACTCGTTGGAGAACAGGCCCCGCTTGACACCCCAGGTCAGCATGAAGATGAACGTGCCTCCGGCGAAGCCCCCTACCTGGGCTGCGGGCTTGAAAGCCGAAGCGAAGATCGAAGTGATGGCCCCGGGCAAGGCCGACAGGTTCAGCAACAGGATCAACGCGCCGCTGACTACATAGATGACCGCCATGTACGGCACCAGTTTACTCGTCACCGCCCCGATGCGTTTGATCCCGCCCAGAATTACCAGCGCCACCAAGGAGGCGGAAATCAGGCCTGTTATCCAGGTGGATACTCCCAGGTCGCTGCGGATCTGATCGGCTACCGTGAAAGCCTGAATACTGTTGCCAGACCCAAAACTGGAGATCACCGCGCACACGGCGAACGCCACGGCCAGAGGTTTCCAGTTCTTGCCCAGCCCCTTCTCGATATAGTACATCGGTCCGCCTGAGGCACTACCGTCCGGTAGGATCTGGCGATACTTGATGGCGAGTGTGCACTCGGCGTACTTCAGCGCCATGCCGAAAACCGCGGTTACCCACATCCAGAAAAGGGCGCCCGGGCCGCCGTAATGGATGGCCGTTGCCACCCCGGCGATGTTGCCTATCCCCACGGTCGCCGACAGCGCCGTGGTCAGGGCCTGGAAATGGCTGAGATCACCCTCGTGACTGGGATCATCGTACTTGCCGCGGACCACATCCAGACTGTGCTTGAGCTTGCGTAGCTGAATAAACCGCAGCGATATGGTGGTGAACAAACCCGTGATCAGCAGAGCCGCCACCATCACCGGGAAAACTTCCGGCCAGCCCCAGACCGTGCCAGCCAGCCCGGATGCGAAATTATTTAGAAAATCCATAGGAACCTTTCGGGAGTGCCGGACAACTTGAAAACAGGCCCAGCGTTATCTCTCGGTGGCAAAGCGGATTCCGCCCTGGGAAACCCTGGCTCGGATCAGGGAACATTCAACACGACATTGGGGATAAAAATCAACATGGGATTTCAGGAAAACGGTTGTGGGATTCTTGAATCTTCTGCTGAGACATTATCCTAAAACCGCCGAGGATGGTTTTTCGGTAACCACCGCTTCGACGGACCAACGTAGTTTGACGGTTAGCCTCTGCGGCAAAAAATCTCAGTCCTGATCTTGGCAGCACTGGGCATCCATATCATTTCAGCAATACGACCCTGCGACTGCTCACCGTCCGAGGAGATTCCAGCTGAACAAGGTACATTCCCGACGCTACTACTTGGTCGTGCTCATTGCGACCGTCCCAGACCGTCTCGTGAGCGCCAACCTCCAGCAAGCCCGAGTACAGCGTTCGAATCCGCCGCCCAGACAAGTCGTAAACAGCGACACCCACAAGTCCGGCTTGCTTTATATTGAAAACTATCGTCGTACTCGGATTGAAGGGATTGGGGTAGATGGAAAGTTGGACCTCGCTTGCAACGGGAGGTATTTCCACCATTGTCAACATTTCGCAAGGATGGTGGAGTACATTCATCATTTGGAAATATTCCGACCAAACCAAAATGCCACCATTGTCCAGCATTCGTGGCTCATGCGCTTCTTCCAACACCGTTCCCACGGAAACAGGAAATTGGGGGTTGGAGACATCCAACACTTGCAAAGAAGTTTCCGAGCCGATTAATGCTAAATTATCCTTCAACAAAACTCCTGATGTGTTTTCGGTTAGGGAGTGGTGAGTTAGCAGAACTGGAGCATCCGGTTCTGAAATATCCACGAGGGCGGCACCATAGAAGAGACAGCCAACCAGAGCAAGGTTGTCCTGCACGGAGACTCCGGTTGCCCAGTTTGAAACATTAAGGACTGCAATTTCCGAAGGCGGGAAAGTTGTTGTTGAGTAAATTCTATAATCGCCGTCCCTATCTACGACATGCAAAAGATCGCCGACCACTTCCATGTCTGTGATTATATGATCCCACTCCATGCTGAATTGCAGTTGTGGATTGCTTGGATCACTGACGTCCACCGCTTCCAGATTTGTCCAATCGTGGTAGATCCATAGTGTATTGTCCGCCAGAGCTGTACACCTAATATATCCATTATACAGACCCGTAAGAGTCCCCACCGCCTGAGGTATCGTAGGATCAGAAATATCAATTGCCGTCATTTCCCCATTTTTGAGTACAAAAGCATGGTTGTCCTGAATCTCGATATTAGAAAGACTGTGAGTAGTAGTTAAGGATCCTGCCAAAGCCGGCTCAAACGGATCGCTTAGATCGTAGACTTTGAGGCCGGAATAATACGCCAAGAAGGCGAAGTCGCCCTTCAATTCAATACTACTGATGCCAAGTCTAATAAAAGTTGAAGATTTCAAAGGCGTAGGCAGGCTGTTGCCCAATTCCATTATGTTGATGCCAGCATCATTGCAATAGAACAGATTTTCCTCGTCGAAAAACGTCCTGGAACCATAAACACCCCTTTGGGAAATCTCTGAAATGAAATCAATTTTCCCGTCAAGAGAGACCGAGTAAAGGCTTGTGGGATAAGGTGTTGCTACCACAGCAAGGCCGGCACTAAGGTCGATTGATTCGATCAGGTTCGGAATTTGCAGTTCGTCCAAAAGTGTCGGGACCAGGGGGTCGGAGACATCATAGGATCGTAACCGATTGTCGGGGTATGAGGACGTCTTCATCATGATGTTGCCGTCAAAAACCATGTCCAAACAATATCCAGGGATATTGTTTAGTTCAACCGGGGCCATGGGATCAGAGAAATCGGAGATAATCAGCTCTTCCTCCGTACCGGCATAGACCAAGCCGGCATGGAACTCCAGGTCGCGGATCTGGTAATCGGTGGAAATGGTATTAAGGTGCTGTAGATTCCCTGGAGAGGTGATTTCATAGATAGCCATTGTCCGGTTATTAAGTGCATAAACTACTTGGTTTTCTTGAAATCCCAGATCTGATATCCAAGCATCCAAGGGTATCGTTTGGGTGATAACCGGTTGTTGAGGATCCTGGATATCCAGGACCGCAAGGACAAGGAGTCCATCCAATATGCACTCAACGAAGGCGGTTGACCCCCTGGACCAAACAGAATGGCCACCACTCGGGAAGCTCATTTCCGCAGCAGATATTGGCAAGTCCGGATTGGAAACATCCGAGATCAGCAAACGGTTATCCGAAGTCAGGGTTAATATCAAAGACTCAGCCTTGGCGTGCTTCTCCCAGTATTCAATTCCCGAACTTTTGAGAGTGGAGCGCCAGTGTAGATGACCTTCATACACCGCACAGTCAGAGGCGAATCCCAAGTCAGCGGTGAGGAGCAAAATGCTTATAATAAATAATCGAGCTATCATGTTTATCCTTTCAAAAGAAAGTAATAAAAGAGAAAATTCTGATTCGACTAGTTCGCTCCAACATTGTTTTCCCTGGCGAGCAGTTGTCCCTACCGAAATGTTCCGCCCGCCTTGAAAAACAACAGCTTAGTGCATACATGCATTTTACCAAGCAAATAAATAGTAGCGACAACCGGTAAGCTCGCTTGAATACATCGCTCCTGATTAACTACCCACCCAATTCCCTCAAAAGTTCAAGATCCTTGCCTCGCACAACACGCAGTCCCGCGATGGCCAGGGCATACATAACAGCCATCACCCCCACGCTACCCAGGAACGGTCCCCAACCCCGGTCCAGGGGTAACCCGAACCAGGAGATCCCCCAGTCCGGCAAGGCGAATCCAATCAGGGCAACGGTTGCACCCCAGGCCATCAGCATGGCCACCCCGGGACCTGCCAAAGCCCTCAACAACGGCAGCTTGTAATCCGTAGCCGCCAAGTAGCGCACGTGCAGTACGAAACTGAGGGAAACACTCGCAATGGTGGCCCACGAAGCTCCAAAATAACTGTATCGAGGGATCAACAGGCTGTTCAACACGATATTGGCCAACATGGAAACCAGGCTGATAACGACAAAGGCCCGCTCCCGGTTCGCGGTGATCAGCAACCGGTTGAAGATGATGGTGGAGGCGTATAAGGGCAGTCCCCAGATCACGATCATCAGCACCGGTATGGAATCGGGAAATTCGCGGTTCGGATCGAACCAGTGGATAATCG
The DNA here is from genome assembly GCA_019038745.1 of Gemmatimonadales bacterium. Classification (GTDB taxonomy): domain Bacteria; phylum Krumholzibacteriota; class Krumholzibacteriia; order LZORAL124-64-63; family LZORAL124-64-63; genus JANTGJ01. The sequence goes on along the minus strand of JAHOYV010000031.1, from coordinate 46,270 downwards.
GCCCGGCGACGAAGGTCAGAAAGAGGGTTAGAGGCAGCATCAAAATCAACATGAAACGCAGGGCGCGTTCACCCAGCCGCACCGCATCGGACGGAGACCGCAATCCGTAGCGCGCCATAACCGGAAACAGAGCCGTGCCGAAGAGGTTGGGCACGATGACCATCATGTCCAGGGCTCGATGGCCGAGCCCGTAGATCCCCGCGGAAGAATCGCCCAGGATGCCCTTGATCATGATCGTATCGACCTTGTTGTAAATGATACCGAAGGTCGAGGAGAGAAAAATCGGCAACCCCAGTTTAAGGATCCAACGAAGGTCCGGCGGAATGGCTCCATCGGGATCACGCCAGCGCCAGGGACCGGTTTTCCAGAACATCAGGGGCGCCATGACGAGCAGACGCACGATTCGGCTGACGACGTTGGCCCAGATCACGCCCATCAGGCCGTGGCCGGCTTCCAGCCAGATCCAGCCCAGACCGAAATACACCACGGCCGAGACCATCTGTCCAATCGACTGGTACTGCACCTTCTCGTGGGCCTGCAAAACCGAATCGCAGGCCATGCTGGTCGACTCGATGAAGATGGCCAGACCGGTCAACAACGCGGCGGCCCGCGCCAACTCCGTGTAACCTGAGACGTGAACAAAACCCAACAGGAAAAGATAGCAGGCCGACCCGATCAACCACCGGATCCGCAACGTGGCCCAGAACAGCGGCAACGTCAGAACAGGAGCGCGCGTGATCTCCCGGGTCAACAATGTGCTCAATCCGAAGTTGGCCACCACACTCAGGATGGCGGTCAGGTCGGTGGCGGTAACCCAGATCCCTATTCCGTCGGTACCCAGGATGGGAGTCATCTTCTTGATTAGAACAAGACCCAGAGCCCGACCGGACAGCAGACCGATCGTCAACAGGAAGGTGTTCTTCGCCACACTTCGGGAAGCTCCCACCACCATCTCCTAAAAAGTGCCGCGGGTCACCGATGTGAGCACCGGACCGGCAGAAAAATCGTCCAGGTTCCAGGTCAGATCCAGGCGGGTTGTCTGGGCCCGGGAAGATCGGGTCGGACCGAAACGCAACCCCATGCCCACTTCATGCCGGGCATCACCAAGGTCCCGGTCCTCGTCATTCCACCAGGCACATCCACCACTATAAAACACCGCGGCGCCCGATTTGAAAAGCCCCAGTGGAGTCCAGGGCAAAACCAGGCCCTGCTCGGCATTCCACCGGGCCAAGCGGTCACCGGCCATTCCGTCGAATTCCAGGGTTCTGATGCCGCGATCCAAGCCCAGCAGAAAGACTTTGTTAGGTGCTAGATTCTCCCCTTGCCCGTATTCGGCGTGGATCCTGGTCAACCAGGGGACCCTATCTGAACCGGTGGCCCGGGTCCATCCCGTCATTACATTGTAGTGATACATTCGGTTCTCCTTGGCGCCTGTTTGGGCCAAACCCGCCCCCTGCAGTCTCAGGAAACCACCACCCAGGCGCAGAAAGCGAATCAATCCCAATTCCGCCCGGTAGGATGATCCTCCGGCTGCGGTGTTCGAACCGATCGCCTGGCCGTTGGGACCCAGCTTCAAATCCATTAGCCAAGCCAGGGAAATATCCTCGATCGAGCCGTAGTTGTTTACGAAACGGCCCTGCGCCCAATGGCGTCCCCGGGTTCCCAGATGGAGATAAGGAAAAACTTCAGTTCCCTGGGTACGGGTAAGCGGCTGCCCCGGATCCAGCAGGGATGACAGATCCGCCCAACGTCCATCGGATAGCAACCAGGATGTTTGGTCCCCGGTCCGGTAAGCGATCTTCAGGATTCGCGCACCCGCGCCCAATCGCCAGATACGGCTTCCGTTGCGATCCACCGGTGGATCGGCTTCCAACTCGGTTGCCGTTACGGGACCGGAACCGCCCAGCCGGAATCGGAAACTGAATTCGATGCCGGTACGATCCGCCGGAAGATCCGCGTAGAGGCTGGCTTCCTGCGTGGGGTCGGATCCCAGCGTGGAAGCGTTGCTCAAAAAATATCGACTGTGGGACAAGGAATCCCAGGCCAGGCATTCCAATCCCCAAGTGTCGTCAAGTGCGTAGAACGGCCGTGACACCGTAACTACATGGCTGTGCCCATACACCGGCTGGCCGAAGTGGCCGCCGACCAGCATCCGGGAGCCCAGAACACGTCGTTTTCGAAACCAGACGTTTTTGAAGGAGCTGATCTTGTCGGCGCCCAGCCCCGCCCCCATGGTAAAGCCGTAACCCAGCACGTTCCGGTCCGAAAGACTTAAACTCCAACGCTGATTCCCACCCGAGGCAAGGGTATAGGCCACGGCGCTGTTGAGAGACCAGGACTCCCTCGCGCTGACCAGGATGTTGACCCGGCCCTGATCCGTGGTATCGATCGCCGTGACCTGAATTTCGTTCAAAAAACCCAGGGAGCGAAGATTGCGCTCGGTCTCGGCCAGAGCCTCAGGCACAAAGGGATCACCTTCGGCGAAAAGCAGCTCCTGTGTGATTACCCACCTGCGGGTGTTGACATGAAGCCCGTTCATTCCCTGCCGCATAGCCCTTAACAGTATGGGAGCCTGGTGTGCTTCCTGCTGGGAGAAAATATCCCGAGACTCGATCTGAATACTTCCCACCACGAGATCCGTCCCGGAAGGTGAATCGGCGGCCAGTGATCCCATGTTTCCCAAGAGCAAGAGGGTTGATGTCAGGAAAAACCGGACAAGTCGACTGGCAGTGGTGTCATTTTGTCTTGGTTTTTCTGCCACGTGGTTTGCTTCCCGCCTTCTTCTGATCCGCCCAGGAACCAGCTTGAATTTGTTTATCTCTTTACTATTCAACAAGTTGAAGGTTTCCCGCGGAAATATTTTTCCTTGGGCATGATCATTGATTAAGAGAGCCTAAAGCCAATCAATCGCCGTAATGATGGCGCAACTACTAACACAAGAAAACCAGTAGCACAAGAAAACCAGGAGGACCAGAAATGAATACGCTGAGCACAATGATTCCCATGAGCCGTATGATCGATGCCGCCCTGAACAACCACTTCGAAGCCTTTGGCCAAGATGACCCTGTCCACACCGCATCTCCCAGGGCGGATATCCTCGAAGGCGCTCACGAATTTCGCATCGTGATGGACATGCCCGGGATCAAGAGCGAGGACCTGGATATCAACTTGGAGAACCAGCTGCTTGTAGTAAAGGCCGAACGCAAATGGGACATCCCGGAGGAATTCGAATCCCGACGGCGCGAGAGAGCTGACCACACCGCCTTTTCCCGTTCCTTCACCTTGTCCAATGCAGTTGAGATGGACCAAATATCCGCCCAGTTGAACGACGGCGTTCTGCAATTGGTTCTTCCCAAATCCGAGAAAAGTCTGCCGCGGCGGATCGAGATCAAGTAGACAGGGACATTTCTCCGGTATGCATGGTGGAGCAAATATGTGAATGATGGGGCTGGCCAAACCCGGTCAGCCCTGCCATTATCCCCCCATGAAACTAATTACCTACACGCAGGGGTCCAATATCCGTCCAGGATTGGCCCTGAGCGAATTCGTGGGATTGGACCTGATCGCGTCCAACCCATCCCTGCCGGGCAACTGGCACGCGCTGTTTCCGGTACTGGACCAGGTACGCCTGGAATTCAACCGCCACACCGGACAACTGGCCGAGATGGAGACGATCTGCCAGGTAGGCAACCCCCTGCCACTACCCTTCTTTGACTTGAAGCAGGTGACCCTGCTTTCCCCCATCGTCCTGCCCTCGAAAATCATTGCGGTGGGCATGAACTACCGGGATCACGCCGAAGAGCAGAATAAGCCCCTTCCCCCTCGTCCCATGCTTTTCAGCAAAGCACCGTCCTGTCTTCAAATACCCGGCGGACCTATCGAATTGCCCGAGGACCTGGACCAGGTGGACGCCGAAGCCGAGTTGGCCGTCGTCATCGGACGACCCGGACGGCGTATCACTCGAGAGCGGGCTCGCGACCACATCGCCGGCTATACGTGCTTCAACGATATCTCGGACCGTGCCGCACAATACGCGGACAAGCAGTTCTTCCGGGGCAAGAGTATCGACACCGGCGGACCGTGCGGACCCTGGATCGTAACGCCCGATGAGCTGCCCGACCTGGCCGCCGGCCTGGATATTCGCTGCCGTTGGAATGGCCAGATCATGCAGGAGAGCAACACCGGACAGCTAATATTCCAGGTGGACGAGCTGATCCGCCACGCCAGCGCCAATATGACCCTCCTGCCCGGAGATATCATCTCGACCGGAACTCCAGGCGGGGTCGGTGCTTTCCGTGATCCCCAGATATTCCTCAAACCCGGCGACGTGGTGGAAGTTGAAATCGAGGGTATTGGAACCCTTAGCAATCCGGTTCAGCGCTGGAAACCCCAAACCTAGCTGTAATTGCATAATTCTTAGGATCTTTTCAATTTTCTTGCGAAATGCCCTCTTTCCTGGAGCGAACAGCCCCATTCAAGGCTCACGTAGGGCCTTAAGCTGTTTTATGCTTTTTCTAAATCAGTCCTAAACCTCCTGGATTCCTATCTTTCCTTCCCTGGGTCCATCCTGCCTTCAGGGGGTGGAACGTTCCTTGCCGTTTCCTGTGCAGTAAGGACATCAACCGGGCAGGCCGCAACAAAACCAGGCCATCCCCGGAATGGAAACACAGCACGGAACACTCGGAGAACAGACATGCGAACCTCAGCCAGAATAAGCTTTTCCGAAATGACGGCTCTGATGGAAAAGATGCCCCGGTACACCAGCTATCGCACCGACGACCGGGCTGCCGAAGCAGAGCGTTCCTTCCGCCGGGCCCTGGGCACCATGCTCAAGGAATGTGGAGACCGTCTGCTGACAATCGCCGAGAAACAATCCCAACTCCTGAGTTCGGAACAGGAAGTCAAAATTGACGGGCTGGTCGATCGAATCGGGATGATCTTCCGGCGTCTGGACCGCGAAGGCGATGTTTGCCTGGTCGGCCACTGCGACAACACCATCCATGAATTGGAAGAGCTTGATACCAGGCTGATCCTGATCATAGAAAAGGCCACCGAATTAGTGCGCAAGCTGGAGTCGGGAATTCCCGCGAACATCTGGTTCAAGACCGAGGCGGATCTGCTTGGCCGGGACCTGTCGATCTTCAGCGAGATGACCGAGGAACGCAATTATCTGTTGGGATTAGGGTGGGAATCCGAATTTACCTGGCCGGGGAGAGAATCATTATGAACAGGGCTGATGAAGACCGTACGGGACTGACCAGCGGCCGCAAGTGGGGAGCTTTCCCTGCCCAGGACAACGGGATGGAGTGGTCGGTGGACCCGGAAAGCGGACTCGTTCAGGGTCCCCTGGACCTGGAATTTCTGCGTGGCAAGCGTATTCGGCTTTCTCTTGAGCCTGGACAATTTGCCCTGCTGGTCGACGACAACAGCCTTCAGGCCGTTTACCTCGAGGGTTCACACCAGCTGGAAATCGGCAACAGCCGGAAGCAGATCTCCACTTCCTCAAGCCTGATCTTCCTGGCTGCCAACCAGACCATCAAGCTACGCTGGACCAAGCTGGATCCGGTCAACTGGAAAAACCAGCATTGCCTTGATACAATCGGACATTGTTCCCTGCAAATTGATGCTCCTGCCCGTTTTTACCGTTCCTTCCTTGATAAAACCACCTGCTGGGATGAACAATCCATTAACCAGTCGATCGACGCGGCAACGCGTGGCGCCCTGTCCACCGCCTTGGAGTCATCATTTCCCGACGGCCAGGCTTCTGAAGTGGAAATTCAATCCAGGCTGATGCACGCCGGTGTGGAGGAAATTACGGAGCGCCTGTCCGGACACGGGTTGAAGTGTTCCCAGTTGGCTGTCTACACGGCAGCCCCGCCGATTGAACACAATCCGAGCGAGAGGACTGGACAATTTTCCGGGTTGGTTCATAATTGAGCCTTAATCGGTTCGTAATGAATTCGTAAGGGATTAGGAACCTCCAGGAAGTCCGTACTTGATGCTGATCCTTCCCAAATCTCCCGCTGGGAAATTTTCCCCTGTCGGGGTCAAGCCAGGCTGGGCCAAAAACTTTTGCCTGGTCTTGGCTTTGGCTGTTTTCGTTGGTTGTTTTTGTCTGCCCTCTCCCTCGTTTGCGGTCTTCGGTGACGGGCCCGAATCGGAAGCCGAACCGGTTCTGGTGGAAATAATACTCGAAGGAAATTCCAGGACGAACGACACCTTCATCCTGCGGGAAATGGGCCTGAAAACAGGGCAGCCATTTACCAGGGAACGCATGGACGAAGTGTGGGACCACCTTGAGGACATGGGCTGCTTCGCCTTTGTGGACATGGAATACGACGACTCCGAACCGGACCAAGTCATTTTGATCGTCACGCTCGAGGAAGAAGACACTCTCGGGTACGGCCCACTTCTACGCTACAGCCAACGTCATAAATACTATGTAGGGGCCTGGGCCGAAAATACGAACCTCCGCGGCCAAGGCGAAACCCTGCGGGCCGATCTGTCGATGCTCTACATACAGAGAGCCAGCCTGGCCTGGACCAGACCCTGGTTCCTGGGGAAAAAGGGTCTTCAAATGCGGGCCGTCGTGCGGGGCGAACAGGCGGATTTTGTTTATAGGCCCTTTCGGTATCGAAAGGCCAACCTGGACCTGAGCCTGCGCTGGACCGCGCGACAACCTTTCTTTCTCGTCACCGAAATGGACTACGGGATCTTCCAGATCCGGGATGAATTCAGCTGGCAGCTGCCGTACCGGGGCGTCGGCAGTTCGGCAGGGGATGAGTCGTTCGCAATCGAAACCCAACCCCGGTTGGCGCTTTGGGCCGCTATCGGGATGGATACGCGTTCCAATCCCTGGTATCCCAGCCAGGGAGTGTTTGCCCAGGCCACTGTCAAGCGGTGGGAAAGCTCTTATTTTACCTCCTACACCGAAGGCAGCCTGGACCTGCGGGGCTTCCTACCCTTGCCCAAGGGCCATCACCTATTGGCTCTACGCGCCTGGGGACGCCTGACCGACGCTCCCACCCAACTCGACAATATTTGTTTTTTCGGGGGATCCCAAACCGTGCGCGGGTATCACCCGGACTCACGAGAGGGCGATGAAGCCTACCTTCTCACTGCGGAATACCGCCTGCCCATCACCATGATGCGCATCTCACCCCAGGGAGATCTTGCCGGAGTAGGTGTGCACGCCTTCGCGGACGCGGGGGACACCTGGTTCCACGGCGCCGACCCGGCCGAGGCCATGCAGAGCTGGGGCACGGGGATTCATCTGAACATTGATCGGATGCAGATCAGGTTCGAGGCGGCCCGAACCAGGGGCGGCGATTGGTCCTTCGAGTTCGGCGATGTGATGACCTTCTGATCCCCGACCTACTTCATCCCTTCAACACCTGGCCCAGAGCTAACCTCAATTCTTTCATGTTGTAGGGTTTGCGGATCATTCCCTTGAATCCATAGTCCCGATACTGGGCCATTACCGGGTCATTGAAATACCCGGAGCTGACCGCCGCCACGGCTTCGGGATTTCGATCCAGAAGGTGCGCAATGGTCTCCTGCCCGCCCATGCCGTCGCGAATGGTGAGATCCAAGATGACCAGATCAAATCCTCGTCCCACAGCTCGTTCCCGATCGTAGGATGCCAGGGTTTCCTCCCCGTCCCTCGCGAATTCCACCTCGCATCCCAGCCGCTCCAGCATCAATCCGCAGACCTTGCTCACATCCGGATCGTCGTCCATCACGAGAACCCTGGCGTTGAATGCTTCGGGGCCTTCCTCTGGGATTTTGGCGCTGGTCTGTTCCCCTCGTCTGGCGGGAATCAATATTTTGACTACTGTCCCGCTGCCGGGAGGCGAATCCACCTTGATTTCCCCTTGGTGGTTCTTGATGATCGCGTACACCGAAGCCAGGCCCAGCCCGTTCCCGTCCGACTTGGTGGTGAAATAGGGATCGAAGATGCGGGTCAGGTTCTCCGAAGAGATTCCCTGCCCGTTATCGGCAAACTCAATGGCCAAATAGTTGCCTCCGGGCAAGGAAGAACCCTCCATGGCCTCCAACTCCGCATTCATGGCGCTTACGTTCAGGATTCCCCCCGTGGGCATGGCCTGGTCGGCGTTGACAACCAGGTTCCCGACTATCTGGGAGAACTGACCGGTGTCCACTTCCGCGGGCCAAAGATCCTGCGGAATATCCAACTCCAGTTGCACGTTGGAACCCCGAAGGGAAAACTCCGCAGATTCCCGGATAAGGGCACCCAGGTTCTCCAGGCTTAGGACCGGTGAGCCCCCTTTGGCGAAAGCCAACAACTGCCCCGTGAGGCCGCGTGCACGCTCGGAAGCGTTTTCCGCCTTTTCCAGTGCTTCATGGGCGGGACCACCCAACGGCACGTCTTCCATTGCCAATGAAATGTTGCCCAGGATCGCCGTCAAGAGGTTGTTGAAGTCGTGGGCGATTCCTCCGGCCAGTACTCCGATGGATTCCAGGTTACGGGCATTGAGCAGTTCCTGCTCTATTTTCCTGCGCTCAACAATCATCTCATTCATCGAATCTGCGAATCCTCGAAATTCCGTGTAGTCCAAGCTGGGAGTGTCTATCTGGCGATTATGGGAAACTGCATCATTGAAAAGCGCTCCGACTGTCCCCAGTTCTCCCTGGATTTTCCGCGACAACCGTCTGGTCATAAAAAGCGCAGCCAGGAACGCGCAAAAGAAAGCCAGAAAAATCTGGGCCACTACGCGAATGATTACCCACCTACCGGCCTCGCGTTGGCGGGCAGTGGCCGACTCCAATTCATCTAGATGAACTCCGGACCCAATCATCCACTGCCACCGCTCGATTCCTTTGAGAAAGGATATTTTGCGCTCATGCTCCGTAGATCCCGGCTCAAGCCAGGAGTAGAAAATGAAATCACCTTCGGGATTGGAAACAGCCCGGCGCTCCTCCTGCATTATCTTCAACCCCTTGGCATCGGTCAGCTCCCAGAGGTTGTCTCCCGGCTTGTACTTGTCGGATCTGATGACCAGGGCAGTGCCGTCGTAGGTGTTGACGAAAACGTAGCGACCCTCGCCGAAGGTCACCTCTTCGAGCCGACGCAGGATGACCGCCTGTTCACGGGCAATGAAATCCTCGAAATACTGGCCGGTGCCGATAATCAGGCCCAATGGCTCAAACAGACGGATAAAGGAGGTTTTCCTGTGATCATTCCCCTCGACCCCGGGTTTGGTCCACAGATAGGAATAGGAACCCTCCCCTTTCTCAGCGACCAGTTCCAGCATTTCCAGTATTACGAAGTGCCCCGCGGGATCCTGTACCGAACGCAGATCCATGCCTTCCGCATCCGTGTGATCCGTGTGATCCGTGTGAAGAATCACCCGACCCTGGAGATCCAGAATGAAGTAACATCCACTGTCATCGTCGAGGTGCAGGGAGCGAACGGCCTCCCGAACCAGGACCACCCGTTCCTCCCGGGTGAGCTTTTTTCCATTCAGATCATTCATGTGGTAGGCCAGAGCCACTGCCTGGTTTACGCGCTCTTTCAATGATGATTGCAGGGTCTGCTCTGCGGTTTCAATTTGGTACTCAACATCATCAACCAGTTGGCAAACCAGGGCCCGTACTTCTGCTTTCCTGCCCTCGATGAAAGCGTTCTCCGCTGCTCCCATGTCCTCGGTCCGGTGGTCGATATCCCCGGCGATCCAGGCTACGCCCAATCCGAGGCAAACCGCGCCGAGTATAACGGCCATGTTTCGAAATATCGAAGTGCTCAGGGTTTTGGGAGCTTTCATTTTCAACTTCTTTCCCTGCTTGAATTCGAACCGGTGCGCTTGCCTCCCAGGAACCCGTCCCGGGCCCGGATAAATTCCTCGCCGGACCAGGATTCGTGGCGCAAACGGCCGATCTCCTCCAGAGTCTCATCCGGCAAGACCTCCGCCTCCTCCAGTAGGTTCAAGATGCGGCGGGTTCCCCGCAACGCCCGGGGTCCACCCCGCGCCACGGCGGACAACAATTCCTCGGCGGTGGAAGCCAGATCCTCCGCAGCCACCAAGCGGTTGAAAAACCCCGCCTGAAAGGCTCGCTCGGCTTCGATGGCCTCCCCCGTCAAAAGCATCTCCCGGACCAGGGTTGAACCGAAGGCCCTTATCATTCGGCGTAATCCGGAATGACTGTAAACCAATCCCAACCGAACCGGCGGCACTCCCAGGCGCACTCCATGCGCCGCTACCCGCAAATCCGCGCAGGCGAGTAGTTCCACCGCACCACCGTAGGCATCACCCTGTACCACGGCCACAACCGGACTAGGATAATTGATCAGCCCACTCATCACCTGTTCAAAAGGATCAGTGGCCCTCACCTTCGGGTCCCGGTGGAAAATCTCTTCGGGAATATCTCGAATGGAATAGCCGGTGGAAAAATGTCGACCGGTGGAGCGAAGCATCAACAACGGCGCATCGTCCCCGGCAAGATCTTCCAGGGCCTGTACCAGGGCTTTCAGCATTTCCCGATTCAGCACGTTGCGGGGCGGCTGGTTGAGCACGATCTCGGTCCAGCCGGGTTTCGTTATCGTTTCCAGAGACACGGGCGAAAACCTCCGGTCATTCGTTGATTCCTGGTTGGAGAATAGACCCTGGGGAAGGATTCGTCAGCAACCCATGTCGGAATTCTCTGCCGGGGCGGCGTCATGGTCGGGGCTCTTCCCCCAGGGGTTTACAACCGCCTTGGAGAAGATTAGGTTATATTCTTCAAATCGGTCGTTCTTGGCGGAATCCGATTTCTCCAACCTCCGGTTTTGGTCCATATCCTGAAAGGTTGCCGCTCCATGACCAGCGAGTCCAAGCGAGATCAAAAAAACGACACCCCGGAAACGGGTGACGAGAGTCTGGATTTCATTCGTACAATCGTTAGCGCGGATCTGGAGGCGGGCAAGAACGAGGGCCGTATCCAAACGCGCTTTCCTCCCGAGCCCAACGGCTATCTCCACATCGGTCACGCCAAGGCCATCCTGATCAGCTATGGGATCGCCCAACAGTTCGGCGGCAAATTCAACCTGCGTTTCGACGACACGAATCCCGAGAAGGAAGAAGTGGAATACGTCGACAGCATCATGCGGGATATGCGCTGGTTGGGAGCCGAGTGGGAGGACCGACTCTTCCACGCATCGGACTACTTCGGGACTTTGTACGAATGGGCCCAGCACCTGATTCGCGAAGGCAAGGCGTACGTCTGCAGCCTGGACGGCGAGCAGATGCGAGAGTACCGCGGCACCGTTAAGGAACCCGGCCGCCCCAGCCCTGATCGGGAACGGCCGGCCGAAGAAAGTTTGGAATTGCTCGAAGGTATGAGAACGGGTGAATTCCCCGAGGGAGCCTACACCCTGCGAGCAAAAATCGATATGGCCCACGCCAACATGCTGATGCGCGATCCGTTGCTCTACCGGATCCGCAAGGCCCACCACCACAGGACCGGCGACGCCTGGAACATCTACCCCATGTACGACTACGCCCATGGCCAGAGCGACGCCATCGAGGGCATCACCCACTCGCTCTGCTCCTTGGAATTCGAAGTGCACCGGCCGCTTTACGAGTGGTTCATCGAGAACCTGCCCGTGCCCTACAAACCACGACAAATCGAGTTCGCACGCCTGAACCTGACGTACACGGTGATGAGCAAGCGCAAGCTGCTGCAATTGGTCGAGGAAGACCGCGTCGGCGGCTGGGACGATCCACGCATGCCGACGATCTGCGGCCTGCGTCGACTGGGTTACACCTCGGAATCGATTCGCCGTTTCTGTGACCGAATCGGTGTGGCCAAACGGGATTCCACGGTGGATCTGGACTTGTTGAAGTGGTCCCTGCGCGAGGAACTGAACCGTACCGCCGACCGGGTCATGGCTGTGCTGCGGCCACTGAAGGTCGTCATCACGAATTATCCCGAGGGACAAGTCGAAGACATCGAATGCGTGAACAATCCCGAGGACGAATCGGCCGGTACACGCATGGTTCCTTTCTCCGGGGAGTTGTGGATCGAGCAGGACGACTTCCGCGAAGAGGCGCCCCGCAAATTCTTCCGCCTGAAGCCCGGAGCCGAGGTGCGGCTGAAGCACGCCTACTTCATCAAATGCGACGAAGTGATCAAGGATGATGCGGGCAACGTGATCGAATTGCGCTGCAGTTACGATCCTGAAACCCGCGGTGGAAACTCACCCGACGGTCGCAAGGTCAAAGGCACGTTGCAGTGGGTCTCGACCCGGCATGCGGTCGAAGCCGAGGTGAGACTTTACGACAATCTCTTCCGCGAACCCTTCCCAGAGGAGGGCGGACACTTCCTTGAGAATTTGAACCCGAATTCTCTGGAAGTTCTGACCGGCTGCAAGCTGGAACCCGGCCTGGCCGAGGCGGGAGACGGCTTTCGTTGCCAGTTCATGCGCCACGGCTACTTTTGCACCGACAGCGTGGACAACAAGCCGGGCGCGCTGGTTTTCAACCGCACCGTCACCTTGAAGGACCGCTGGGCGAAGATCGAAGCCAAGAAATAGGTCAAGAACCATGAGGGGGTGATGAAATGTCATTCGATGAACGGGTTGCCCTGACCCGCTTCGCCAAGAGCGCCGGTTGAGCTGCAAAGCTGAGTCCGGGGGACTTGTCGGAAATCCTTGATCCACTGCGCGCCGCGACTCCGGCCGATCTGCTGGTCGGCTTCGAGACCTCGGACGATGCCGCCGTCTATCGTTTGCGCGACGACCTGGCCGTCGTTTCAACCGCTGATTTCATCACCCCGGTAGTCGACGACCCCCGCACCTTTGGCCGCATCGCCGCAGCCAACTCCCTCAGCGACATCTACGCCATGGGCGCCAAGCCCGTGATGGCCCTCAACCTGTTGGGCTACCCACCCGTCGGCCTTCCGAACGATGTTCTGGGCGAGATCCTGCTAGGGGCCGCCGAGGTATGCACTGAGGCGGACTGCGCCGTAGGCGGCGGTCACTCCGTACGCGACGATGAGGTGAAATTCGGGCTCAGCGTGACCGGCACTGTCCATCCCGATCGCATCCTACGCAACTGCACCGCCCAACCCGGCGATCGCTTGATCCTGACCAAGCCCCTGGGCACCGGAGCCTTGGTGGCGGCAATGAAAAAAAACAGGGTCGATGCGGACGGCTACGAAGCCCTGGTCACCTGCATGTCCACCTTGAACCTTTGCGGCGCCGACTTGTTCGAATTGGGAGCCACTTCGGTCACCGACGTCACCGGCTTCGGCCTGACCGGCCATGCCCTGGAAATGGCCACCGGATCAGATTGCCGACTGATGATCGAAACCTCCGCCCTACCCCTTCTGCCCCATGCAGTGAAACTTTGCGGCGAAGGATTCACCTGTGGCGGCACCCAGGCCAACGCCAGCTTTACGGGTAAAGGAGTCGGCTACGGTGAGCGCGTTGGTGAAGATATGATGGGATTGCTGAACGACCCGCAAACCAGTGGCGGCCTTCTGGTTGCCGTTCCCGCTGACCGCGTCGTTGAATTGAAAACCGCAATCCTTGCTTCCGGAACCCTTGCCGCCGCCGAAATCGGCTCAGTCCGATCCCACACAGCCGGAGAACCTTGGCTGGAATTTTCCAAATGAGGCATACCAAATTTTAAGTGAGGCTGCTTCCCCCGGGGGAAGCGGTCGTTGTTGAGAGAGCCAGGTGGATAACGGACTGGACTACGGCTGGACTCTCCCAGATCCATCCAAGCATCCCCACTTCCCCAAAAATAATGAATTCTTCGATGTTAAAGTCTTGGTTTTCCGGCCGATAGCATTATAAGAGCAGAGGTTTGTCCGTATGAACGGGAGTCATTTTTTGAGCGCGAAAATTAAATCATCACTTCTGGATATTCACCCCCGCGAGTTAAAGGGAATCATCAAGGATATCCCCACTCTGCCCCTGATTTATCAGGAGCTTTTCCGGATGATGCAGGATCCGGAAGTGTCGGTCCCGAAAATCGCTGAGATCATCGCCCAGGACCAGGCTCTTACCGCCAAGATTCTGCACCTGGTGAACTCGGCCTTCTACGGTTTCAACAAGCAAATCAAAACCATCAGCCGCGCCGTTGTCATCCTTGGTTTCAAGGCCGTGCGCAGCGCAGCGCTGGCCATCAGCGTATTCGATTTTTTTAATGATGAGGACTCCACCGAAGAACTGAACATGGCAAAGTTCTGGAAGCACAGCATTGCCGTTGCCACCATCAGCAAGGTCCTTGCCGATCGGATTCCGGTCAAACAGGCTGAGGAAGCCTTCACAATCGGACTACTCCACGATGTTGGAAAATTGATCGAGAAACATTATTTCCCCCAGGACTTCGAGGAACTCTGCCGAGCGGCCCAGGAACAACAAATGTCCTGGATTGAGGGTGAGGGTGCCCTTTTCCAGGTAAATCACGCGATTATCGGCAAGGCCGTGTTCAGGATGTGGGACTTCCCTCCCACCGTAGTGGAAGCTGTCCAATTGCATCACTCCTCGGTTACGACGGCCAAGTATCCCCAACTGGTTGCCCTGGTCCAAGTGGCTAATTTTGTGTCCTACCAGCTGGAATACGGAGCCCCTGGCGCTTTCCCTCCCCGGGAATGCCCACCCGAGGCCTTGAAGCTGTTGAATCTGCAATTGGAACAAGTGGAAGATTTCCACGATCAGATTCAGCAGGAGATGGAGTCCTCCCTTGAGATTTTGAAGCTTCTGGATTAATGATTTAGGGAATAATGATTTAGAGAATAATTGCCCAGCCTGCCCCAATTGCGTTACCATGGCCTTGATCCTTCCACCCCCCGCTGTCCAACTGGAGATTCCGCATGCCCAGCGAGTCGACAACCAGGATTCTCTTCGTCGGCGACATGCATCTGGGTCGCCGACCCTCGGGCCTACCCGGTGACTTGTCCGCCAGAACAGACCTGGGACCGGCCGAAGCCTGGCAACGGGTGGTGACAATCGCCATCGAACATCAGGTTCAGGCGGTTGCCTTGGCTGGCGATCTTGTTCACCAGGACAATGCGGCTTTCGGTGCTTATGGACCCCTGGAAAATGGTGTCCGGCGGCTGGCCGAAGCCGGCATTCCTGTGTGCGCAGTGGCTGGTAACCATGATGCGTCTACCTTGCCGTCCCTGGCAGAAAATATTGCCGGTTTCACGCTGATGGGATCCAGCGGCACTTGGTCGGAGTTGCGTCTGACGTCTGAATCCCGGCCCGAGGTGCGTTTGGTTGGCTGGTCCTTTCCTCGGGAGCACCACCTACAGTCTCCCTTCAATTCTCCCCTGCCCGCTGCGGATTCGAAGCTGATTACACTCGGCCTGCTGCACTGTGACTTGGGCGCTTCCCGCAGCAAGTATGCCCCGGTTACAGCGGAGGAATTCCGCACCTCGGGCTATGACGGCTGGTTTCTGGGTCACGAACATATCCCCGGCGATCCGGCCATTGGCGGCCCGTTCTACCTGGGGTCATTGACTCCCTTGGACCCTTCCGAAACCGGTTCCCATGGGCCGGTTCTGGTCACTATTCCCGGTGCCGGACATTCTCCCACTGCGGAACGTCTGCCTCTGGCCCCGGTACGGTGGGAAAACCTTGAACTCCCTGTTCCCCAGGCCGCCGACCCCCGGAATGACCTCCAACCCCTGCTCCTGGCACGAGCCATTTCACACCGGCGTGAAATCGAGAATGAAAATCCTGATCTGCTCGCCCTTGGGCTGCGAATCACCTTGACCGGCCAGGTGGAGGATCCGGATGCCTGGGACCGTGCTTGCCGAGCGCTGGACTTTGACGACCTGAAGGTGGAGCAGGACCATGCGCTTGTCTTCATCCAGAAGGTCCAATCCGGGTTGCGGATTCAGCGGGATCTGATGGATCTCGCCCGCGGCAACGACCCGGCCGGTCTTCTGGCCCGGCGGATCCTGGTCCTGGAAAACACAGGGGGGAAAAAAACAGGGGAACCAGTGCCCGGAGTTTCGGATTCAGCAAAAGAAACAGAACGTCTGGTCGCCATGGCCCGGGCACGGTTGGAGGAAGTAGATCACCGCCCAGCCTTGGACCGGATCACGTGGGGAGATGAAAGTCAGTCCGAAGAAGAAGTTCGGCAAACGGTCCAAGCCGCCCTGGCCCATGTCGCGCGCCGCACCCTGGATAGGCTTCTTGGCCAGAAGGCAGGCGACCGTGCGACTGATTGAACTCAAAGTTGACCGCTTGCCCGGAATCGACCAATCGTTCCAGTTGCAACCAGCCGCCGGAATCAACCTGGTTCTGGGACCGAACGGGTCGGGAAAAAGTTCCGTGTGCCGTGCGGTGGAACATCTACTCTGGGCCGAGAAACCCGGCAACCGTCCATTCTCTGTCCGCGCCGTATTTGAAAGTGATAAAAGTCAATGGACCGTTGCCCGCGAAGATCGGAATCCACCGATCTGGGCCCGGAACAACAGCACTGTGTCCGCCCCCATACTACCGCCCTTCCATCTGGCCCAATGTTACCGGCTTACCCTTCCGGATCTGCTCGACGAGGAAATCAGGGACAACGACCGGGATCTCGCTGCAGCCATGGTCGAGCAGTTGGCCGGCGGCTACAATCTGCCGCGCACCACCCAGGAACTCTTCGCCAGCGGACCCAACGCCGGCCGAACCGAGCGCCGAAAATTGGAAGAGGCCCGGGATCAAGTCCGGAAGCTGCTGAGGGAACAGGTAGATCTTGACCGCCGAAGAGAGGGCCTGCCCGGCCTCATGGCCGAGTTGAAGTATGTCCGGCGAGCCGGCGATCGGGCCCAAATCCTGGAAACCTTTCGGGACCGGGTTAAGCGCCTGGAAGACCTTGGGCGCGTCAAGGCAATCCTGGCGAATTATCCGGACGGTGTTTCCCGGGTTCGAAGCGAGGATCCCCGCAAGACTGCGGATCTGAAAAAGGAAATCAGCCAGCAGGAGGAACAGCTGGCCGATCTGCGCTCGGAACGCGAAAGACTGACCAGGGAAATGGCGGATCTTGATTTACCGTCCGCGGCTCGTTCTAATCTGGATAGGACCGGGCTTCAAGACCGGGTAAATCGGCTGTCCACCCTTCAGGATGGCTGCGACCAAGTCGCCCGAACGCACGCCGAACTCCAAGCTCGTTGGGGAGTTTTATCCTCTGAAGCCGACAACCATCATGACTCGCTGCCACAGGTTGATGCCGAGACCATGACCCGGTTGATCAGTCTCCAACAACGCTTGCTGACCCAAAAGGCCTTGATCGAAGAATTGGAGGCCTGCCAAGCCACCCAACAAGCTACGGCTGGCTCCACCGGTTGGTCGGCCGCCACCCTCTCCGGAACTGCACTCTTGCTGGGTGTTGCCGGAGCCCTGCTCTGGTCCGGAAGCTCAATGTCCAACATCGGGCTGGTGGGTGCGATCCTGGCCGGATTGGCGCTGCTGGGCTGGGGCCTGCATCGGCGCGGCAAGTCTGCGGATTCACAAGCCGACAAACGCATGGGCCGAGAGCTGGCCGAGTCCCGGCAAAAACTGAGCCAGGCCCGAAAGGAACTGAGAGCCCTTAAGGATGAACTGGGCCTGGACCTGAACCTTGAAGACCCTCACTTGGCGGATCTGCTGCAATCAACCGAAGAGCGCCGTCATGCACGCCGGGAACTGGCCGGATCTGCAGCCCAACTGGCGGAACAGGAAGAGCAACTTGCCTCTGAGCTTGCCGGGCTCAACCTTGTGTTCGACCAGTTGGAACTGCCTCCCGCGTCCGAGGCCCGCGCCGCAGTAGAACAGTGCAACGCCTTTCTACGCCGGCGGAACGATTGGGAAAGCATGATGGAGTCCGACCGTCAGGCCGCCAGAAACGAGGAAACCGTTACCCGAAACCTGGCCGGCCGCCGGCGTGATCTGGCGGAGATCTCACAGCGAATAGGACTGAAGCCGGACCAGGACCCGACAGATCTCGCCACCCATCTCCTGGCTGACCTTCCGGACTGGACCCAGGCTGTTACAACACGCGACGAAGCCCAACGGGATATCGATCAACAGACCGCTGACCTCGATCGCAACCTGATCCTACTGGATGGATTCGACCCGGCTGAACTGACACTGAAAGAACTGAACGAACGAATCGATTCGGAGCGGGATGCCGCCGCCACGGTAGAGGATCTGGTTCGCCGAAGGACGGAACTCGAAGCCGAGATCGCCCACGCGGAAAAGGATGGGGAGCTGGCCCGGGCCATGGTCACTCAGGAGGAACGCCTGCAGGACCTGGCAGGAATCCGCGCCGCCGTACAGGAGGAAGAGCTGGGACGACTGCTCTGCGAGGATGTCCTTGCTCAGCAGGACACGGATGCTGACTCACCATTGCTGAAAACCGCGCGTTCCCTGTTCTCTGATTTCACTGGGGGCAGATACAGCCTGCGAGCCACCAGCGGACCCGATGAAGATCCCTTCATGGCCGAAGACAGTAATCTGCGGGAAGACCGCCGGTTGTCGGAGCTGTCGGACGGTGCCCGCACTCAACTGATGCTGGCCGTCAGAGTGGCTTTCCTCACCCATGCCGAAAATGGGCCCCGCCCACCGCTGTTCCTGGACCAGACCCTGGCCGCCAGCGACCCGGTTCGCTTCCATACCATTGCCGGAATTCTGGGTCGAATCGCCAGGGACCAGGGCCGCCAGATCTTCTACATGAGCTGCGACCCGATGGACCAGGAAGCCTGGAACCGCGCACTGCGGGAAGAAGGGCTGGAACCGGTCCACGTTATTGATTTACTGAAGGAACGTAGATGGAGTGCCGCCAGTCCACTACCTGCCCTGAATCCGCCGTCTTACGAGCCGGTTCCGCCTCCGGGCAATCTGTCCCCGGCCGATTATGGCGCACTACTCCAGGTTCCGGGCATCGATCCCTGGGCACCCGAGGATAACATCCACCTCTTTCATCTCCTGCGCGGAGATCTCCCCCAACTCCACCGATTGTTGACCGCGGGTTTGCACCGTCTCGGCGCTTGGCGAGGCCAGCGCCAACACCTGATTGCAAGCGGCACCCAAAGCACGGCCCAGGCCGACCGACTGGAAAACACCGGACGTGCCTTCGGCGCTTTTCTGGATTCATGGCGCCATGGCAGGGGTAGGCCCGTCGCCTCGGATTGGATCCGGGAGCAGGACATCTTCACCAAACAGAAATTGCCGGAGGTTCTGGAGTTGAACCGCGAAGTTGGAGGAAACGCGACCCTTTTGATGACCGGTTTGAGAGAAAAAAAGGTAAAAAATCTGAAGACGGAGTTCAAGAACCGCTTCGAGGAAGCGTTGACCCTAGCCGGCTGCCTGGACCTACGGGCCTGTCTAACAGAAGATGAACAGTTGCTTCAAGTGCGTCGCGC
Organism: Gemmatimonadales bacterium; assembly: GCA_019038745.1. Classification (GTDB taxonomy): domain Bacteria; phylum Krumholzibacteriota; class Krumholzibacteriia; order LZORAL124-64-63; family LZORAL124-64-63; genus JANTGJ01. Next base: position 26,926 of record JAHOYV010000031.1, on the reverse strand, counting down.
AGTAACCGCGTCACTGGTGAGCGGCACCTTGACCAGCGAGGAAGTGCGCAAACTGGTGGGACAGATCCGGCACGCGGTAAATTCCAGCGGGTCCGGCTCAGCGGGTAATTGACACAGGTGGAAAAAAGATGCCTGAGCAGGCTTATTCCCCTGTCTTGCGAATCAAATCCGAAAGATTAACCTGGTCCTCCAGGCGCTCCAGCAGAATCTGCCGGGTTAAAGAACACGCCTTGGATATCTTATCGGAGCGTAAACTATAATAGACGTTGATCCCGTCCTTGCGCGTGTTAACCACTCCGGCCTGCCGCAAAACAGCCAAGTGCTGGGACGTGTTCGCCTTGGGAATCTCCAAAATATCGGCCAGATTATTCACCGAAATTTCATCACGTTCCTTAAGAATATCCAGGATTTCCAGCCTTTTCGGGTTGGAAAGAGTCTTGCAGAGTTCCGCCTGCATCTCGTAGAGTTTCTTTTCCATTTCAACCTCTGAATTTTCTTTTAGGTGCGAAAAAACGACGCTCCGGCCATCAGCGACCGAGTTGTCTATCTGCAAACAGGATAATACTATTATCTCTTATAGTCAAAATTAACTTTATTCAAAGCTTATTAACTATTTACCGAACGGCTCTTGGCCCAGCAACTCCGCCGGCAACTGGAATTTGACGTTCTCTTCCAAGGTAATTTTCTCCTCCGCAGGCCAACCAGCCTGAGCCAGGAGACTCTTTACGGCCTGAACCAGATGCTCTGGAGCCGATGCTCCAGCGGTCAGCCCCAGGATAGGAATCCCAACCAATTCCTTCAGATCAAGGTCATCGGGCCCATCGATCAGCCTGGCTCGGACTCCCATTTTCTCCGCTACCTCGCACAGACGGCGGCTGTTGCTGCTGGACTGCGAGCCTACCACGAGCAAGTGTCCGATTCCGGACTTTACCAACTCCTTGACCGCGTCTTGGCGATTCTGGGTGGCGTAGCAGATATCGCTTTTCAGCGGCGCAATCAAGCCCGGAAAGCGGGCCCGCAGGGCGGTAACAATCTCGGAAGTCTCATCCACGCTCAACGTTGTTTGACAAACGTAAGCCACTTGGGAGCCGGAAATGAAGTCCAGTTTCGCCACATCAGCCACGCCTGTAACGAGTGCAATCCGACCGGGAGCCTCGCCCATGGTACCGAGAACTTCGTCGTGTCCCGCATGCCCTATGAGAACCAGTTCGTTGCCCGCGGCTACGTGGCGAATTACTTCCTGATGCACCTTGGTGACCAGGGGACAAGTGGCGTCTACGACCTTAAGCCCCCGCTGGGAGGCCTCCGCCCAAACGGCAGGCGACACCCCGTGTGCGCTGAATACCACCATCTTGCCGTCTGGAACCTCGTTCAATTCCTCAACAAAAATTACACCGCGGGAGAGAAAATCCTCCACCACGGCACGGTTGTGGACAATTTCCCGCCTGACATATATAGGGGATCCGTGGCCGGCCAGAAGGCGTTCCACCACTTCGATGGCCCGTTCAACGCCAGCACAGAATCCTCGTGGATTGACAATCAACAGTTTACGGCTTTGGGGTTGCGTCATCTGTTCCGCCTCTTTGCTGAAACAACCAAATCCTTGACAAGTGGAAAACACGTCCTATTATATGCCAGGTAAATAATATTCGGGTATGCGCAACCGTAAACATAATTAACCTGAAACTTGCTCGAAGAACCCTTGGGAGGGTTGGTCCATGAACCGCATCATAATAACCGAGACGCCACCCATTGTCTTGGCTATCGTAATGGCCATAATAGCTTTTGCCATAATCTTGGCCATCCCATTCTTGCCCGCCGCTCCGGCCATAGCTGGCACAAGCGAACCGGTTGTCGCCCACACACGAGATACCCGAATCGGAATTGTTCGGGGAGACACCCTGTTCGTCACTCGGGCAAAGGTCATCGCCGCCGCGCTGGAAGGCAACGAGATGCTCGCCGCCTCGGGGGCCATGAAAGACGCCGCGAACGCTGAGGCCCTGGGCGCTTGGCGTGGGTTCCTGCCCCAAGTCCAACTGAGCGAATTTTTCCTTCGCTCTGATGATGCCCTCAGCAGTTTCGGATTCAAATTGCAGAACCGTTCCGTCACGCAGATGGACTTCCATCCCGATCTACTGAACAACCCCGGACAGACCGACAATTTTATTACCCGCCTACAGCTCCTGCAGCCGATTTTCAACGGAGGCATGGGTTATTACGGCAAGCAAGCCGCCGATGCAGCCGGCCGCGCCGCTGCCTACAAACACCAGCGCGCCGCCGAATCGATCCGCTTTCACGGCCACCAGGCCTACGAAGGCCTGAAGTTGGCCTTGACCTTCACCCGGGTCATGGAAACTGCCGTAGCTTCAGCCGAAGGTCATGTGCGCCAGGCCCAATCCATGGTGGACAACGAGATGGCCACCGAGGCTGATCTTCTCCAGGCCAAGGTCTACTTGAGCGGCCTGAAGCAGAAGCTGATCGAGACCCGCAATTACGTGGCCATTGCCGGTGAACACATCAAATTGCTGACCGCGGTGAACAGTGAATTGCCACTGTCGGTCGATGCCGACGAGTCGGAGGTCCTGGCCAATGAAGACTGGGCTGATCCCGGCCCGGCCTCCACGACCGGCCGAAGCGACCTGTTGGCCAGACTCGAGGAAGCAAAGGCCGCCGGCAAGATGGTGGGTGTGGCTCGTGGAGCCGTATTGCCTCACGTGAATCTAAGTTTGCAACGCGATTATTTCGACCTGGAAGACCCCTTCGGCACCAACGCCAAAAGTTGGTCGCTGGGTGTTTACGCAACCATGGGTTTCGGTGTCGGTAATCTTGGTGAGATCAAGAAGGCCAAGGCCCAACACCGCGCAGCCCGCCACATGGCCGACTTCGAGTCCCGGCAAGCCGGGGTCCAGTTCCGGCAAGCCTGGCTGGAAGCCAACGCCGCCAGGGAAATGGTGCAAGTGGCCGAAGAAGCCGTGATCGCGGCCCGGGAAAGCCTGCGTATCGTCACCAACCAGTATCGCGAAGGCTTAGCCGGCATGGTCGACCTGCTGGACACGCAAGCGGCCGCCACTATGGCCGAAGGCAACTTGGTCCAGTCCCGTCACGACTTCAACCTGGGCCTGGCCAATCTCGAGTTCTCCGGAGCCGGGAGCTCATCTTTCGGATCCACTGACGGGTCCGCTCAAATCAGCCACGAAAACCCCGCTGACGCGGAATAGTGATCAACAGGAGGACGCCTGCCATGGCTTTCTTGAATAACAACAGAACCACGGGCCTGATGCTGATAATTCCGGCCACTTTGCTGCTGATCGCCGGCTGCGGATCCGGACCGGAAACCGAGGAGGCCCCGGTCAGGAACATCGCCTGCCGAACGGCCGATGCCAGCCGGACCTTGATCCCCATGGTGGTAACGGCCACCGGCAGCCTGGAGGCCGATACCAGCGTAACGGTCTCCACCCGAATGATGGGCTGGGTTAAAAAGATCCATGTCGTAGAAGGTCAGACTATTGCCGAGGGCGACCGGTTATTGAGCGTCGACGACACGGACCTGCTGGCCAAGAAGAGGCAGGCCAAGGCGGGTATCGCCGCGGCAAAAGCTGTGCTGGACAACGCGGAAAAAATGGCGGGTCGCTTCGAGAATTTGTATGCGGAGAAGTCCGTCTCCAAGGCCCAGTTGGACGACGTTTTGACCGGCCGGGAACAAGCGAAGGCCGGGCTCGAAATGGCCAAGGCCGGCCTGGCCGAGGTGAATGCTCACCTCAGCTACCTGGACATCACCGCTCCTGTTGATGGGGTAGTCGCCCGCAAGATGATCGAGCAGGGGAACATGGCCAATCCCGGTATGCCGCTGCTGATCCTGGAACAAACCGACCGCGTCAAGGTTATCGCTCATGTCGGAGAGAAGGACGTCTCCAGCATCGCTGCCGGCCATTCGGTCACCATTGAAATTTCCTCCCTTGGGAGTGCCGTTTTCCAGGCCGAGCTGGCGAGGGTCATCCCCACCGCCAATCCCGGCAGCCGCACCTATGATGTGGAGGCCTACCTGGATAATCCCGACGGTCGCATAAAAAGCGGCATGTTTGCCCGCATGACGATCCCAGTCGGTAATCGTCAGGCTATCCTGGTACCGAAGGAAGCCGTGATCAACCGCGGACAGTTGACCGGTATCTGGATCGTCGGCCCTGATCGGATTGCGGCCCTGCGCTGGGTTCGACTGGGCCGTCCCCAGGGCGACTTCGTGGAAGTTCTCTCCGGTATGACTGGAGAGGAGACCCTAGTTCTTTCAGCAGACCAGCCCCTGAGCGAGGGCGACAGGGTGGTGAACTGAAATGGACCAGAATCTGAACCGAAACCAGGATGGACCTGTTAACGAGGAGTTGCCCAAGTACAGCGGAGCAACAAATCTGGCCCGGAGTTTCATCAACTCGAAAATCACTCCCTTGCTGATCATCGCCACCGTGCTCTTGGGCCTCTTCTCACTGAGCCTGACTCCCCGCGAGGAAGAACCCCAGATCGTCGTGCCCATGATCGACGTGATGGTAATGATGCCCGGCGCCAGCCCCGAGGAAATCGAGAACCTCGTTGCCCGTCCCATGGAGCAGAAGATGTGGGAGATCGAAGGCGTTGAATACGTCTACACCTCCAGCTTCCCCAGCTTCGCCATGGCCACGGCCCGCTTCCTGGTCGGTACCGACATGGAAGAAGCCATCACCCGGCTTACCAACAAGATGTACTGCAACTCGGACCTCTGGCCCCAGGGCATTACTCCACCTTTGGTCAAGGTGCGCAGCATCGACGACGTGCCCATGCTCACCCTCACCCTGTGGAGCGATGACTACGAGGGCTACGACCTGCGACAGTTGGCGAGTGAACTCAAAAAAGAAATCATGTCGATCACCGACGTCTCGGTGACCGAGATTATCGGCGGGCGGCGGCGCGCGGTGCAGGTCCAGCTGGATCCTCAACGCATGGCTGCCTTCAACATCACCACCCTTTCCATCCTGCCTGCCCTGCAGATGCAGAACCAACAGCTGCCGTCAGGCGGATTCGCCGTGAACAACCAGCAGTTCACCGTCGAAACGGGTGCTTTCCTGCGCTCTGCAGACGACGTGGCCAACCTGGTTGTGGGCAGTTTCGGGGGCCGTCCCGTGCGCCTGATGGACGTAGCCGAAATTTCCGACGGTCCAGGGGAAATCGACAGCTATTCCTTCTTCGGAGTCGGGCCGGCCGGTGAACAGAAGGGAATCGCCGACGAGTTCCCCGTCGGCTCAGAATACCCTGCTGTGACTATTTCCGTGGCCAAACGCATCGGCAGCGACGCCACCCGGGTAGCCAACGAAATCCTGGGCAAGGTGGACCATCTCAAGGGCACCCTCATTCCCGGCGATGTGAACGTGACCGTCACCAGGGACTACGGCACCACCGCCAAGGAAAAAGCCTCGAGCCTGATTTCCAATCTCGGCCTGGCCATCTTCCTGGCCGTACTGGTGGTCTTCTTCGCCATGGGCTGGCGAGGGGCGACAATCATCTTCCTTTCCATTCCCACCACCTTCAGCCTGACGCTGTTCGTTTATTACCTTCTGGGCTATACGCTGAACCGCGTGACGCTGTTCGCCCTGATCCTGGTGACCGGTATAGTCATCGACGCTACCATCATCATCGTCGAGAACATGCACCGCCATTTCCAGATCAAGGGCAACAACTCGCTGAAGACCGCACTCGGCTCGATCCAGGAAGTGGGCAACCCGACCATTCTGGCCACCCTGACCGTGATCGCTTCGATGATGCCCATGGCCTTCGTGCGGGGACTGATGGGTCCCTACATGGCTCCCATGCCGATCGGCGCCTCGCTGGCGATGGTCTTCTCGCTCCTGGTTGCGTTGACCATCTCACCCTGGCTGGCCATCCGGCTGCTGAAACCAAAGGCCCGCTGGCGTGACGACATGCATGGCGATGGTTCACTGGAAGGCGAGGGAGCCGACAGCTACAGCCTGCACAAGGATCCGATCTACAAAATGTACAATCGGTTCGTGCGGCCTCTTGTGGAAACTCCGGCCAAGGGCATAACGGCCCTGGTGGTCGTGGCCCTGCTGACGGTGGCGTCGACCTTCCTGTTCGTCACCCGGACCGTCCAGGTCAAGATGCTCCCCTTCGACAACAAGAGCGAATTCCAGGTCATCATCGACACGCCGGAGAGTACCACTCTGGAAACCACTACCCAACTGGCCCGGGAAATCGGCGACTACCTTGCCACCCAGCCGGAGGTGACCGACTACCAGGTCTATGCCGGCACCGCCGCTCCGGTAAACTTCAGCGGCCTGGTTCGCCACTACATGATGCGACAGGGCGCCAACGTGGCCGACATCCAGGTTAACCTGGTGGACAAGGGACAACGCGATGACCAGAGCCATGCCCTGGCCAAACGCGTGCGCGGACCGATCAAGGCGGCTGCCGACAAGTACGGCGCATCCGTGAAGATCGTCGAAGTTCCGCCCGGACCCCCGGTGCTGTCCACTCTGGTTGCCGAGGTTTACGGTCCGTCCTTCGAGGGCAGGATTGAAACTGCGCGGATGATCAAAGAGATTTTCGAGACGACCCCCGGTGTCGTTGACATTGACTGGTTCGTCGAGGACGACCAGACGCGCTACCATTTCGTCGTCGACACCGACCGGGCGGCCGTTCGTGGCGTCAGCACTCAGCAAGTCGGCATGACCCTGGGCGTGGCCCTGAACGGGTACGACGGTGGGTCGGTCCACCTGGATCCGTCCGCCGATCCCGTGCCCGTCAACCTGCGTTTGCCGATCGCCGATCGATCCAGCGTAGAGAGTCTGAACGACTTGTATGTCTACAGTCGGGACGGGGCGCTGATTCCCCTGTCGGACGTGGTACGAGTCGAGGAATCGGTAGCTCCAAAGAGCCGTCACCGGCGTAACCTTAAATCGGTGATCTACGTCACCGCGGACGTGGCCGGTGAACTGGAATCTCCCGTCTACGCGATCCTTGACATGAAGAAGAAAATTGCCGGATTGACGGCTCCCGACGGAACAGAAATTCAACAGTTCTCCACGGCTCAGCCTTTGACCGAAGAGGCCTATGCCATGAAGTGGGATGGCGAATGGCACATAACCTACGAAGTCTTCCGCGACCTGGGGATCAGCTTTGCCGTCGTACTGGTGATCATCTATCTCCTGATCGTCGCCATGTTTCAGAACTTCACAGTGCCCATCCTGATGATGCTTCCCATTCCGTTGACCCTCCTGGGCATCATACCCGGGCATCTAATGTTCGGTGCCTTTTTCACCGCCACCTCCATGATCGGGGTGATCGCCCTGGCTGGAATCATGGTAAGGAACAGTGTTCTGTTGATCGACTTCATAGAGGCTCGCCTGGGGGATGGACTCGAACTCAAGGAAGCTGTGATTGAGGCCGGAGCAGTGCGGCTGTTGCCGATCGCCTTGACGGCCGGGACCGTCATCACCGGTTCCTTTGTAATGGTTTTCGATCCTATCTTCCAGGGTCTGGCCATCTCGTTGATGATGGGGTCATTGCTGTCCACCGTCCTTACTGTTGTGGTGATTCCCCTAGCCTATTATTTGTACAAGCTGAAGATCCAGGGAAATAAATAAAGGATGAGAAATACGGATTCCTTTAGCGAGCATTAATGAAAGCAAAAATGGACCCAGGAGGGACTCAATTAAGGGGGGCCACAGAATTGTCACTTTTTCGGGATACAAAACAGGCCCAAATAGTCAAAAAACACTGCTAATATGATGAAATTTCAGGGTTAATGGCAGTTTTCAGTAAACTTTCCGTTGCTTTCAGGGATAGAATAAGTTATTCTATTAAATGTAAGGATTGTGGTTTTCGGTTATTCGGCTGAATGTTCGACCATGGTTCTACCAAATTTGCGGTTTGTCGGTATCTCCCTCCAATCCCCCACCGGCATGCCGTTGGACCGGCGACGTTATACGTCTCCGGTCCTTTTTTTTCAGTGCTTGATTCCTCGATATCCGTAGGGGTCCTCAGCCAGCGATTTTTCAAAACGAGTCAGCTGGCTGCGGAACTGAACTTCGTCCGGAGCTTTTTCGATTGATTTTCGAATCCAACGAATGGCTCGTCTGTATTTCCCCTGCCAGAAATAACACTCGGCCAACGTTTCGACCATGAGCGGATCAAGGTCGCTCAGGACCGCCGCACGAAGAGCTACCCGGGCCGCCTCGTCCAGCTCCGTCTTCTGCTGCACCGCAGCCCGGGCGAATCCATTCAGAGCTTCCACGTCGTGGTCGTCCAGATGCATCAGGGTTCGCCAGGTTTCCATCATCCCGGCCGTGTCACCCAGCGCCGCCTGGCATTCTACTACCTGTCGAAGACCTTCGGTTCCACCCGTGGCTCCGTCACCCAGCAAGCGGGCCGTGCGCAGGGCCAAGTCCCGACCCAGATTTTTTCTGCCCGTTCGACCGGCGATATCCGCAAGACCCAACAGCCCTCGCGCCAAGGTCAGGTAATCGGTCCGGTCTACCAGATTTCCCAACCTGCGATAAAGGGTCTCAGCCCGCTGATCTGCGCCGCGTCGCCTGAAACGTTCGGCAAGATCCAACAGGAAGTCAGGATTATCCGGGTGTGAACCGAGGCGCGTTGCGGCCGCCAGGAAGGTATCACTTCCCTCGCGCCAGGTTTCCAGGGTGACCAGGAAATCCCCCGCCGAACGATAACCAGTGAACCGGTCCACTTCACGACCGGTATTATCGCACCAGACCAGGGTTGGTAGGCGCTGAACGTCGAACCGCTCCTTCAGATCCCGGTAACGCGGCTGGTCGATATCCACCTGGAAAGTGACCGCGCCACCCAGGGCGGAAATTACTTTTCTGTCATTGAATACCATCGCGTCGAGAAGCTTGCAGGGGGCGCACCAGGAAGCAGTGAAATCGATCAATATGGGCGAGTTCCCGGATTCGGCCCGCTCCAGAATCGTCTGCCAATCCAGATCCCTCAACCAGGGCACGCGGTCAGCAGGAGTTCGTTCCCGTGGTGGGTCCTGGCCCTCAAGCGCAAAAGCGGCTCCATTGGCCAAAAACAGGAGGGTCAGAAAGACACGCCCGACCGCAGTGTTCAAAGCTCTGTTCCCGGCCTTTACCCACTGCATTTTGGGTCGTATTCCTTCCTGCCTCAAGCCTTGGCTACCAACTCCCGGGACGACCCGCTCCGGACCGAAGCCACCTCCGGTAAGGGATGGAAGTGTAGCGCCGGATCGAATCCTCCGCCCAGGATGTCTCCCATGCTGAACGAATCGTTGAACGCCACTTCATCGGGAATATTCCACTTTTGCCGGAAGATTTCCCATTGCCCCCGAATCTGACTGGAGTAATCCACCCCGGCGGCCTTGAAGCTGGCCCCTCCGAAATGGTGAACAAAACAACTCCGGACAATCAACGCCTCATACCCGGCCAGATGTGCCCTCAGACAGTAATCATTGTCCTCGTAGTTGCCTTGGCCGAATCCTTCATCCAGACCGCCGACACGGGCCAGCAATTCCCTCTTGATCAGAAGGCAAAACCCGGTCAACCGCATGGTTCGCTCCACTCGCCCGGGATGGTCCTTCGCACACTCGGCGGCGAATCCCTTCAACCCGGTCAGTGTTGATTCATCATACCCCACACTCGTGAGCTTCTGCATCCCTGAAATATTGTTTGTGACCGGCCCCAACAGCCCGGCCCGCGGATTATCCTCCGCCGCCCCGATCAATTGCTCCAGCCAGCCCTCGGCTACTATCGCATCACTGTTCAACAGTATGATATTTTTTCCCCGCGAAAGGGCCATACCTTGATTGTTGCCCGCGGCGAACCCCGAGTTTTCCTCGTTGAGGATCAGCCTGCAACCCGGACGCGACAAAGCCACCTGGCGTAAATGATCCTGGGTACCATCGGTACTGCCGTTGTCCACCAGAATCAATTCGTGACGGGGGTCCGTGTTCCCCAGCACCGACTTCAAACAGGCCCGGGTGTAATCCAGCGCGTTGTGGGTCAGAACGATGATGGAAGCGAAATCTTGGCCTTCCTGTCGGGCGAAGCTCAACACCGGCTCGATGTAGGGGCGAATCACCCCATTTTCCAGAGGGACCACACCCTCCTTCCCCCCGACCAGAAAATCAGCCTGCATGGAATCGGCCCACGTATCGGCCAGCCGCTTCGCTGATGGGTCCGACGTGTCCTGCGACTCCGGCCGCCCTTCGCTGGAACGCAATCTCGTCATCACGCTTTCCGGCCGAAAAATGCAATCCCAGCCCTGGCTGCCCAACCGGAAACAGAGATCCATTCCGGCCGGGTCTCCATCGGCGATGGCTTTGCCCGACCAGTATCTGCCGCCGATCTCCGTATCAAAGCCATTAACCGAAGCGAAAGCGTCGGCTCTTACAAGCAGCCCTTCGCCGGCCAAAGCCTGCACCCGCAAGGCCCGATTGGACCCCAAGGTTTCGGCTGGTTTGCCGGCATGAATGCTGCGGCCAGTAAGGCGCGGTGGCCCCTCTTCGTGCGAGGTCCTTTGCCGCCATTCCAGGAGAGCAAGTCCCGCGTGGTCGATCCGGCCATCGGTTACCAGAATTTTCCCCGACACCGCCCCCACCACCGGATCCATTTCCAGGGTCCGAACCAGTGAGCGCCACCAACTCGGACCGACGATCATTCCCGGGTCCAGAAACATCAAATATCGTCCCCAGGCTGCACCGGCCGCTCGATTTCTGGCTGCCGTCCGTCCCTCACCTTTGATGGATGAAAGAGTCCGGATGGTTCCCTTTTCAGCCTGCGCGGCCAGAAATTGTCCAGTCGCCTCGTCGACGCTGCAATCCCCGACCAGAACCTCGAACGGAACACCAGGTGGATTGGACTCCAACGACCCCAGGGTCATTTTTAATGAATTCAACTGGTTACAAGAAGCTAGAACAATCGAAAGAAGCGGCCTCGGAGCAATCATCACAGCTCTCCCGGTCGGTGTCATGGGTCACGGACTATATCTCGGTTGATTCCAATGCAATGGGTAGGCCGAAATTTCAATCGTGTTCTTTAACCCACAAACCAAGCGTGTCCAGAAGGACACACAACAAACCAGTTGCCTGCCCATAATAGCCCCAACTTGTTTAGTTTTAATACTTTGTGATTTTTAAAATCTTTTTTGAACCCGGGCCCCGCTTTGCAATTCCCCTGGTACGAGAAATCGCCCGCAACCTGGAGTGAAGGATCAACCTTCCTCATAAAACCAGACCAAGGGAGTGGATCATGAGAAAGCAAGTAAACAACCCACGGAGCGAGCGTCAGCTCAAATTTGCCGAGGCCGGAGTTCTTTTTGTCCTGATTTTGGGTATTGTCCTTTTCGTGGGCACCAAGGTCGCAACAAGGAGTTCAGACCAGGAACCAGCCCTTGCCTCAGCCCAGGATTCGGCAGCCGAATTAATCTCGAGTGGGGAGAACTTCGATCCAGTGGCCGAGGAGATCGTCGTGGAACCCAGCAGTGTAGTTGAACCCCTTGAGGCCACCGAGGCTGCGGCCGGGATTGAAGATTCCATCGAGGATTCGAGCCCAAAACAACCCCGGGTTGTTACCTACGATCTGTCCGAACAAAAATACCTGGCCGGGGATTTTGAAGAGGCCGCCGACCTGTTCGCCCTCTACACCGAACAGCATCCCGGCAACGCCTGGGGCCACTATATGGAGGGTTTGTCCAACTGGAAGGCTGGGGATCCCGAAGTGTCGGAGAAAGCCTTCATAGCCGCCCTGGAAATTAAGCCGGATCACTTGAAGGCCTTGGTAAATTACGGTCGGATTCTGTTGGAGATGGACCGGGCGGACGAGGCCAGGATTCAGCTTGAAGCGGCCCTGGAGATCGATCCCCTGAGCGTGGACGCCAACCGGGTCCTGGGCCGAGCCTATCACAACCTCGGATTGCAGGAAGAAGCGGCGGCCAGCTATCGAGCAGCCCTGGCCATCAAGATCGACGACGTCTGGTCCTTGAACAACCTGGGGCTTATCCTCATCGAGCAGGAGCGATTCGAAGATGCCCTGCCTCCGCTGGCCAAGGCCGTCCAGTTGAATCAGAACATCGCCTGCATCCAGAACAATCTGGGCGTGGCCCTGGAGCGCAGCGGGTATATCCAGGGTTCCACCCTGGCTTTCGAACGAGCCCTGGCCGCCGATCAACAATACGCCAAGGCCGAAAAGAGCCTTGAGCGGATCAAGGCCATGGAAGTTGCCGCCGATGGTCCGGTCCGGAATCTGAATCTGGACCTGATAGCCGCCTCCTTCACCACCGATCAGGTCCGGCCAGTTGATTCAACCGGGTCCCTCGAAGTAGCCAGCGGCGACAACGCAGAGCAGTAAGGGCCTTTTGACTGGGCCGTTTGGTAAGACAGAAACCGCCGCCCGAAGGGGCGGCGGTTTCTGATTTATGGAATTCCCAGAGAAGGCTTGAGGAGTCAGGGACTCCACTGCCGGGCAATCTCTTTCCAATCGATGGTGAGTTGTAAATCCTGGATTTCGACGAACTCCGCCCTGAGCTGTTGCTGTAATTCCTCGGCCCCAACCAAGGATCCGGTCTTGGCCAAATGTTCCAATTTGAATGCTGTGCCGACGAATTTCGAGGCGCAGAAATTAGAAGCGCTTCCCTTCAGACCGTGAGCAAGAATATCCACTTCGGCAGCTTTATCTGCCTGGATCAGGGAATACAGATCATTCAGTTGCTCGGGAGCAATTTCAACAAAAATCTCCATAATTTCCTGAAGTAACTCTACGTCACCATCCAGATTCCCCATTGCACTCTGAAGGTTAAGAATGCTCTCGATGGTTTGGACTTCTTGGGACATTGGATTCTCCTCATTAATAATAATTAGCCCACCGAACAAGCCTCTGGTCCTGGCCTGCAGGACCGCTTGAGCTTCCGTGTCTTGTATATCGGTTCATAAAAAAAATCATTGAACAGTTTTTCCGGTCGGCAGGCTTTCATCAATCTCCTGACTATTCCTCCTTTACCGACTTGGTGGCCGGTTTCTTGGCTTTTTTACCCACTTTCTTTCCTGCAGAGCCTTTTTTGATGGGCTTTCCGTCGGTCTTCGTCGTTGTTTTCTTGGTTGTTTTCTTCGCCACCGCTTTCTTCACCACTTTCTTGCTCGTTTTCTTGGTAACCTTTTTGTTCACCTTCTCCGCGGATTTTCCAGCCGTTTTCTTGCCAACCTTCTTGGTCTTCTTCTTCACTTCAGAACTCTCCGGAGATCTTTCCGCCTGGGAAGCGGATCGGGGACCGCGGTCAGTCGCTCCACTTACTCGCCCACCGTCGGGAGTTGGTTTTCCTACTTGATCCGAACTCGACAGTTTTTTGGAGCCCTGGACCGGTTCAATGGGTTTAGCTGTAACTTCCTTGCTGCGTTCTTCCTTGCTGGGTTCTTCCTTGGAGACGCTTTCCTTTGCAGCAGCCTCACCACCACTGCCCCGTCCCCGGCCAGAGGACCTGCGGCGGCGGCGGGATGATCGGCTCGTCCCGGAACTGGTCGCCTCGGCTGTAGCCTCCGTTGCCGCGCCGTTTACCATGCCGTGAACAACCCAGGTACCGCCGGCCTGGGCATCCCGCTCAACATTCAACAAGCCCATGTTGCGGGCGTCTTCCAAAAGATCTCCGAAGTTGGAATAGCCGTGAGCCCGCTCGTTGAAGTCGGGTTGCTTTCGGGTCATGGTATCCTTGATCAGTGAGGAGTAGAGAACTCCCCGGCTTTCCTGGAGCAGGCTCTGTGTGGTTTTGAGCAGGAAATCGAACAGTTCTCGCTTTTCCGAAGGAACGTGCTTGACCGTCCGGCTGGACTGACGAGCATTGTGCCGAAAAATGTCGTCATAGAAAATGAACTCGTCACAGTTGCCGATCAGCAGTCGGCTACTGGAATTTTTCACCCCCACTCCAATCACCCACTTGTTGTTCTCCCGCAACTTGGATACCAGTGGTGAAAAATCAGAGTCCCCGGAAACGATGACGAAGGTGTCGATGTGATCCTTGGAGTAGCAAAGATCCATGGCGTCTACAACCAACTTGATGTCAGCGCTGTTCTTACCCGAGATCCGCGGCATGGGGATTTCGATTAATTCGACGGCGGACTCGTGCAGGGGCGACATGTGTTCCTTGTAAAAATGCCAGTCAGCGTATGCTTTCTTGACCAGAACCTTGCCCTTCTCCAGGATCCGCTGCAGAAGCAACTTGATGTCGAAGCGCTGTCCTGCGTCCCGAGCCCCCAGGGCGACGTTGTCGAAATCGATCAAAAGTGCGATTTTGGTTTCCCGGTCCTGGCCCATGATGGCCTCCTTGCAAGAGCGTGCCGGAAGTGCCCGGAAAAAAGGCCGGGGCATCGGCAACAATTAAGCATAAAGTTAAGCGGATGACCATCGATTACCTCGGACCCTTGAACAGGAGAAATTCCGACATGGCCGAAATTCTCACTCCCAGTGAATTGGGACAACTCGTCCGCCGGGTATTCCAACCGACTGAGGCCGATCGCGCTCTGGCCATCATCGTCGACGTACCCGACGACAAGCTGCCGGACAACCCCGACTGGGCCGAGCGCCGCAGGCTGGCCGCCCAGTGGCACCAAGCCCTGCTGAAGGAACAATCGGCCCTCGGTCTGGATCACGTTTCACTGGTCTGGTACCCCAACGTGGGCGGCAACAACGCTGATCTGCCGGAAATCTGCTACCCGGGAGATGACGCTTTCGTACCGTCCCATTCCCGGGAATTGGTCGGCCGTGAGAGCCTAGCCTTCAATGACCTGTTCGGCCGTCACAGCCTTGTAATGGCTCCAACCGAGTTGTCGGCGACCGCTCCCCTGAAGGTGGCCACTCGAACCGGGGCCTTCCGGGCGGCAACCATGCCCGGATTCCTGGCCTCCATGATTCCTGCCCTGAGGCTGGATTACGAAGAGATCAACCGGCGGGTGAATTTGCTGAGCGGACTCCTGGACCGGGCCGAACTCGCCCGACTTCACTTCACTGTCGGGCAGGAGCGGCACGACTTGGAGTTGGACCTCCGCCATCGACCGGGCCACGCCTCCGGCGGCCTGTTTCCCAACAACGGCATAGCCGGCAACCTCCCCTCGGGTGAGGCCTACATCGTGCCCTACGAGGGTGAAAATCCGGATGATCCCAGCGGCTCCGAGGGAAAGCTACCGGTTCAGATCGGGAATGAAGTGGTCCTTTATGAAATCAAGAACAATCGAGCCGTGGCCGTCCTTTCTGAAGGGCCAGAAAGTAGAACAGAGCAGGAACGCATAACCAACGAACCGGCCTACGCCAACCTGGCGGAATTGGGATTGGGTGTCCTGGGTGATTTCGGTCTGAAACCGGTCGGCAGCATCCTCCTGGATGAAAAGCTTGGATTACACATCGCCTTCGGACGCAGTGACCATTTTGGAGGCACTGTCGGACCAGATGATTTCTCCGGGCCCGATGCGGTAATTCATTTGGATCGTGTGTACATCCGGGAAACCCAGCCCCTGGTGACCGTTGAAGAAGTCAAACTACTCGGGCCCGACTTGGATCAGATTATTATCAAGAAGGGGCTTTTTATCGGCTTGGACCGATAAACCGGAAACCTCTGCCTGGAGGCATGGGGCCAGCGCCGGGTTTTACCCTGTGGATTTTCTTCGGGGAAATAAAGGAAGGCCGAGATCTGTCGGTGAATGCCTCTCGCCCTAAGACATTCTGACGTTTTGATCTCGGCCCGTGGTTGATAGCGTTCATACCTGTAAACGCTCTAAGTAAATCTTCGGTTTCATTAAAAAATACTTTAAGGATTATTGCTACTAACAATTGGGCTTTTCTTCAATCACAAGAAACAAGCGGAAAAACCTTAGAAGTCGTGTAAAGATTTACTTAATTAGTTCCAAAGACTTTAGCCTCTCAAGTAAGAAAAATTCGCTGTCTTAAATGAACTTCTGGCCATTTCAGGAAACTTTCATTTTTTTCTAGTATTCCACCAGCAGCCTTCCCGGAGGGTTTGCTTTTACCCAAAATCGATTTCGAGAGGAAGTCATGGACCAGGTTGGCCGCATCTTTCGCCCTCCCAGCGAGGGAGATAGTCTTCTGCTCCAGGTCAGTTTAGGCTGCAGCCACAATAAATGTTCCTACTGCGCCATGTATGACCTTCCCGAGCAGAAATTCAGAATCAAGGACTGGGAAACCATCGCTGCGGACATCTCCGAAGCCGCCGCATGGAGCGAAAACGGGCTAGCCATCCGCCGGGTCTTCCTTTGTGACGGGGACGCCCTGATCCTGCCCACGGATTATCTGGCCCGAATCCTGGAAACCCTGAGGGAGAAGATTCCCAGCGTCCGGCGAGTAGGAATTTACGGGGATGCCCGCAGTATTCTGCGCAAGAGCGCCGTTGAGCTGACCCTGCTCAGGGAATTGGGTCTCGGCATCGTTTACCACGGAGCCGAGAGCGGCGATGACGATGTGCTGCGCCGGATGAACAAGGGCTCGACTGCCGCCGAAGCCGCCGAAGCTGCCAGCCTCCTGGCTGGAGCGGGAATCCGTCATTCAGTGATGGTGATGCTGGGTCTGGGTGGTACCGAACATTCGGCCGAACATGCCGCCAAAACGGCAGCGTTACTCACCCTGATGGACCCCCCGTTCGTCGGGGCCTTGACCACTACCTTGGTTCCAGGCACTCCCTTGTTTGCCGAGGCGGAGGCGGGACGATTCGCATTGCCCGATCCCTGGGGCATTCTGGAGGAATTGCGGGTGTTGATCCGGGAATCCAAATTCACGCGCTGTCGTTTCCATTCCAACCACGCCAGCAATTACGTACCCTTGAGTCTGAACCTGCCCGCTGATCGGGAAAAAGCCATGATCTCCCTGGACCGGATCCTTGAACGACGAGAAGAATCGTCGCTGCGACCGGAGTTCCTTAGGGGATTATAGAGGTTCGCGGTTATGTTCCCGGAACCGCCGCACCAGGGACCCTGTTTTGTGCGATAGCCGCAATATGGTGGCCGCAATAAGGTGGGTTGACAGAGAGTACCGATCCGATGGAATATTCAGGTAGCCAAAAGCCACGTGAAGGTTCCAGCCGGGCCCTCAAATAGAAAGATTCGGTCATGACTGAAGAAAATTCTCCGATCCGGCTTCTGATCGTCGACGATGAGGAAGATCTGGCCACCTTCCTGGCCCACCGCCTGCGCAAGCGAGGTCTCGACGTTACCATCGCCCTGAGCGGAGCCGAGGCTATTTCCGCGGCAACCGAACTTAAATTTCATGTCGCCATCGTCGACCTCAAGTTGCCGGACCTGGACGGAATTACCGTCATGGAGGAAATCAAAAGCATTCAGCCATTCCTGGAAATCCTGATGCTCACCGGCCATGGCAGCCACGATTCAGCCTGGGAGGCCGGGCGCCTGCAGGCCTTCCGTTACCTTCTGAAGCCATTCGCCTTCGATGAACTCTATGACCTGATTCTCGCGGCAGCCCACCACCGCTGCAAAAAGATGGGCTGTGAATTTGAGGATCGTCTCGAAGCCCTCATGGCCGGCGCGACATCGCCACGGGACCTCATAGAAGAGAGCGAAAAGCTGCGCCGTGAATACGAGCAGGAATAGCATCCGCACTCTTTTGGTAGGCTCCGGCCGGGAATTGTCCGATCTGCTGGCAAGCCTGTCCACTCGCTCCCGTTTCCTGGAATTGGATCTTATCGGGGTGGTAGACCTGACCACCGAGAATGAAGCCGAAGTCCGGGAGCTTGCCCGGGAAATGGGTATCCTTCTTGTCGTATCCGATCTCTCCGATTTGCCGGAGGATATCCATCCCCAGTTGGCCATCCTGACTTCGGCGGAAGCTTCGGAGTATGAAAACCTGGTCCGCATCCTCCCCGAGGGAGTACCCGTTTTGGGACCTGATACCGCCGGCATCCTGAAGGGGATGATCCGGTTGGTGGAGGAAAATCGGGCTCTGCGTAGCGACAGTAGACGGTTGAAGGAAACCAGGTTGCGTTTGAATGTGTTCGTGGAAACCGCTCCCCTGGCCATTTACGTGAAGGATACGAATCTTCGCTACAAGAAAATGAACCGTCATTCCCTTCGCTTGATGGGCCTCAATGAGGAGAGTGTGCTCGGCAAAACCGACCACGCCCTGTTTCCTGCGGGTCGTGTCCGCTGGCTGCAGAAAGTGGAACAGGAAACCCTGCTCACCGGCAAGACCCTCCACGCTACCGGGATCCTTCCCGTCCGGGGACTGGAAATGCATGTCCAGGTGACTTTGTTTCCCATCATCGAAAACAAAAAAACCGAGGGGCTGTACGGACTGGTCGAGGATACAACCGAACTCTTCGTGAGCGAACAGAAGCTCCACGAGGTGGACGAACAGCTGAACGAAACGCAGAAATACCTGCGCGAGGTCCTGGAAAACAGCCGCGACATGATCTTCTTGACCGACCCGGAAGGCAACATCCTGTCCTTCAACAGCGGGGCGGAGAAAGTCTTGGGCTACAAGCGGGAAGATGTGGTGGGGCTTCCGGCCCATAGTCTGTGCGCTTTGCCCAGCAGTTTCGCCAAACTTTTCGAAAAATCACTGTTGGATGGTCACGCCACGCGCTATGAGGCTGAATTCATGAACAAGAGTGGCCAGCCTGTGATCTGCAACATCAGCCTTACCAAAATCGACGGCCCGGACGGCTTGCCCCTGGAAGTTGTCTGCTTGTGCCGTGATATCACCACTCGTCTCCGCCTGAAGAACAATCTTATCCGCTCCGAACGACTGGCCGCCGTAGGACAGATGGCCTCCGGGGTAGCCCACGAGATCAATAATCCACTGGCGGTAATCGACACCATTGCCGGTTTGGTCGAAGAAACGATTGCCGATGAAGGGGCTTCGCTGGAACCCGCCACACGGGACATCCTGACCAAGGCAATGGGCCGCTTGCATTACCAGGTCAAGCGTTGCACCAGCATTACCCACAGTCTGCTGGGTTTCGTCCGCAACACCTCGACCGGCCTTGTAAAAATCGATCTGGAAGCCCTGTTGGACGAGTGTTTGAACGTACTGGGAATCGAGATCCGGCGGTCCCAGACCGAGATCATAAGGATGTTCAGCACCAACCTTCCCGAATTCACAAGCGACCCGATGCTGCTGCAGCAGGTTTTCGTGAACCTGATTAAAAACGCCCTGGATGCCATAGAGGAAGTACCGGACCGCTCCGGGGTAGTCGAAATCACCACCAACACCGATCGGAACCGGATCTCGGTAACGATCCAGGACAACGGGGTGGGCATTCCCAAAAATGACCAGGAAAAGATTTTCGACCTCTTCCACACGACCAAGCCGGCAGGCAAGGGCACAGGCCTGGGCCTGTCCATCGTCCACGATATCCTTTACCGATTGGGGGGAAACATCCGGCTGATCAGCGAGCCGGGCCTCTGGTCCCGCTTCATCGTCGAGTTGCCCCTGGAACCGCCGGAAACGCCTTTGCCCGATCCCACTTCGATGAATCTATAGCCGGAATTGTTCGGTCAATCCGTTGTTCAACAGCGCTGGCCTCAGGCATCCATCAAAGCCAGAATTTCGGCTGTTTTTTCGGCCATCAAGGCAGGGTCTCCGCGCGACTCCACATTCAATCGGATCACCGGCTCGGTGTTGCTCTGGCGCAGGTTGAACCGCCAATTGCCCATATCGATAGAGAGTCCGTCGGTGTTATCGATTCCCTCAGCCAGGGGAACGTACTTCTTGCGGATCCGGTCGATGACCGCGTTGGGATTCTGAAGGCGGCGATTGATCTCCCCGCTGGCGGGATAGGCTTTCTGCCGGGCACTGACCAGTTCGGAAAGCTTCCGGCCCTTGGTCGACATCTCCTTCAATATCATCAGCCAGGGCAACATCCCGCTGTCACAAAAGGCGAATTCCCGGAAGTAGTGATGGGCGGACATCTCTCCTCCATACACAGCGTCCTCCAGGCGCATTCTTTCCTTCATGAAGGCGTGGCCTGTTTTGTTCATCACCGGAATACCACCGGCCTTTTCGACCAGGTTGATCGTGTTCCAGATCAGGCGGGGATCGTGAAGAATCTTTGCACCCGGATGGACCGCCAAACTGGCCTCGGCCAACAGGCCGACCAGGTAGTAACCCTCGATGAAACCCCCGTTCTCATCGAAGAAGAAACAGCGGTCGAAATCGCCGTCCCAGGCCAGGCCCAGGTCGGCGCCCTCCAGTCGGACCCGGTCGGCGGTGACCGCACGATTATCCGGCAACAAGGGGTTGGGAATTCCGTTGGGAAAATTGCCGTCCGGCTCCTCGAAAACGGGAATGATTTCGCAGGGCAGGTGCTTTCCCAGGGCCGCAACCGCAGGTCCGGCGCAACCATTGCCCGCGTTCGCAACGATCTTGAGAGGCTTGATGTCGCTGGTGTCCACCAGGGACAACAAATGGGAGACGAAAGGATCCAGGACATCCTCGGTAGTAACCGTCCCCGGAGGGCAGTCCAGGACCAGGTCGCAATCGATGGCCATGACTCCGATTTCATCCAGCCCGCTGTCCCCGCTTATGGGCCGAGCCTCTTCCCGGACTAGTTTCATTCCGTTGTGATCCATCGGATTGTGGCTGGCCGTGACCATGATGCCGCCGTCTAGTTTCCGCGCGAACGTGGTGTAGTAGACCATCTCGGTTCCGCATTGGCCGATATCCAAAACGTTGGCCCCACCATCGGTCAGACCCCTTGTTACTTCGGCGCAAAGTTCGTTGCTGCTCAGCCGGCAATCCCGACCCACGACGAATTCTTTTCCCGCGAGGTAACGGGCCGTCGAAAGACCAACTCGGTAGGCGAGATCAGTATCCAATTCTTCGGGAACGCGTCCTCGAATATCATAGGCCTTGAAGCAGGCCGGCTTGGCGGAAAATGACGACATTAACGACTCCTGTTACGCGTGATGATCGAACACCCGGCGACAAGTTGTTGTGCGAAGCCACACTCTTCTGTAGCATGAAAATTCTTTTCCGGCAACCTGCGAGAGTCTGAGGCCCGTGGCGCCCTGCCCTTCCGCCCTCTCCCGCACATCCAGGATGGTTCTGAATGAGGAACAAGGAATTCCTGAACAACGACCCCGCCCTGTTTGATGAAGTGGCGACCCGCTGCCTGGAGGGTTATTTGGCCCTTGATGGCGGTGAAGGTTATCCCCGGGCGGTGGCGATCAACTTCGCCGCCCAGGATGGGCGAATCTACTTTCACGGAGCCCTGGCCGGCGACAAATTCAAGCGCCTTGCTGCTAATGGCCGAGTGGGCTTCACCATGGTTCTGCCCTACAGCCTTACTCCTTCCTACTGGGCCACCTCTGATGGTTCCGCCTGTCCCGCTACGCAACTCTACATCAGCATCGAGGTATGCGGTCTCTGTTGCCTGGTGGAGGATAGGGTCGAGAAGGCCAGTGGGCTTCAATCCATCATGGAGAAATATCAGCCCGAAGGAAATCATCGCCCTATCGATAACGAGGATCCACGGTACGAACGATCGATCACCGGCGTAGGTGTGTTTCGTGTGGAGGTCGAAAGTTGGTCCGGAAAGGTGCGGATGGGTCAGAACCTTCCGGAAAAATCCCGCCGGAACCTGGTGAATCATTTGCGGAAACGCGGATCAAAGTTGGACCAGAAAACGGCGGATTGGATCGCCGCTACTTTCGAAACTTAAGCTCAGGACGGGATCATTCCCCGTTGATCAGCGTGAACTCGTCCAGAATCACCCCGTTTGTATCTATGGCCCTGCAATTCAGGGCGCCGGGAACGTACTGGACCAGAACGTGGTGGTGGCTTTTGGCGCTGACCGCCACAAAGTCTTTCTCCTTCGGATCGTAAAGCGGGGCTCCACCCCCGCCGGTGACCACGTAGACTGGAGCTTGGCCCGCCTGGATGATATCCGAACCTTCCTGGTGCATGGCCCGGGCCTGGACCTCACCGCCGACAACGGGCCAGGACCTTTGGTAGTAGTGATTGTGGCCGTTGAAAACCAAATCCACCCCGTGCTCGACAAATAACGGTTCCCAGATTCTGCGCAACGAAAGGCTGCTGTCATGACCGCCGGCTGCGTAGGGCGGGTGGTGAAAAACCGCGATCCGGAAATCGGCTCCCCGCGATTCCGCCGAAGATAGATCTTCCCGCAACCACCGCATCTGATCCTCGTTTTTCTCGCTCGTCGAATCCAGGATGAGGAAGTGCACACCGCCCGCATCCAAGCTGAACCATCGCCCGTAACCGGGATCGTCGAGATGGCCCGGGAAGGCGAAGTTTTCCAACCAGAAGGGGGCCAGGGGACGAGGTTTGGGGGCGTCCAGGTCCAAGTCGTGGTTTCCCAGAGACAGCATGATAGGCACCCTGGCGAAGAGGGCTTCAGCCGGATCCAGGAATTCCCGAAACCAGCGCTTGCGGTCACTGCCGGAATAGACCAGGTCGCCGGTACTGACGACCAGGGAAGGCGCCGGGCCCTTCAGAATGCTGTCAATCACTTCCTCGTGGCGGTCCGGTTTGCTCCGATTGTCTCCGTAGGCTATGAACGGAAATGGGGCGCTGGTACCATCCGGTCGCCGTTCGGGAAGAGTACGGAAGATATGTTCGCTGGAGAGCCGATCTCCCGAAACCACCTGGTAACTGTACTCCGTATCCGGAAGCAGTCCTTCCAACGGCACAGCGTGAAAAGTACCGCTTTCAGGCACCGGAATCTTCGTCTCAAGGTTTCCTGACTCTCTCAGAATAACGGTGCCCGGCGCGGTGTCGCAGGTCCAAATCACCGTTGGCACCCCTCCAGGACCGGAAAATTGCATATAAGGGTGTACCTTTTCCGGGTCGGGCGGCTCCAGATTAGGGGTGGGTCGATTGGCTTGACAGCCAAAAAGCAGGGCCTGCCCCATTAACAAGATCACAAGGATAGCTGCGGGTCGAACTGACTTCATAACCATATTGTTTCACTTCATGTTGGCTCAACTAAAAGACATCCGTAATCCACTTGGGATTCTTCTCCAACCGGTACAAGTATAATATATTGTTTTCACTCACTGAGAACGGAAATCTTGAGAAATTTACGCGATTTCACTTTATATTCTATAAGTGTTGAGATTATACTAATGGGAGTCGCTGAAAGAGTTCCGTCAGACGTGGATTGCCAGGGAGCTGACGAAAAACCAGTGATTAGATTTTTTTGGGGGAAAAATGGAGCTATTTGTGGAAAACTTACAATCGGCAACACGACTACTTATCGTGGATGACCATCCTTTGGTCAGATCCGGGATCAAAGCCCTCATTCAACTCGAAGACGACTTGGAAGTCTGCGGGGAGGCGGAAGACCATCTGGAAGCATTGGACGAGATCAACCTGAAGAAGCCCGATCTGGTCCTGGTGGATCTCTCACTTAAAAACAGTAACGGATTGAACCTGCTGCGTGACATTTCGCAACAGCATCCCAATGTCCAGACCTTGGCCGTGTCCATGCACGATGAACGTACCTACGCCGTCCGCTGTCTCAAGGCCGGTGCCAAGGGATACGTCATGAAGCAGGAAGGCACCGAAAAAATCCGTGATGCCATCCGGCACGTTATCTCCGGGAAAACCTACCTGAGCCCAAAGATGACCGAAAGCGCCGTCGAACAACTGGCTCCGGGGGGAGCCCAGATCGGCGCCAATCCCACGGACGCTCTCAGCAACCGGGAGCTGGAACTGTTCCAACTCACCGGGCAAGGCAAGGAAATCTCAGAAATAGCCGAGATCATGAAAATCAGCCCGCGGACCGTTGAGGTCCATCGCTCCCACATAAAAAAGAAGCTGGGATTGAAAACCAGTACCGATATCTTCCAGATGGCCTACGACTGGCTCCGCCAAAGCGGGATGCAGCCGTAGAGGCGGGGAAATCCTTACGAGGCCGAGGACTGGGTTATCTTCCAGCCCTTTTCCGCCAGGAGATGGAGAATACCCATCCGGCCGGCAAAGTGCCCGGCGCCGACAACCACAAAAATGTCCTGATCTCCATGCAGCCAGGTATCTATGGTCTCGGCCATCTTGACGTTCCGATCATCCATGAGCTGGCGGTAGAACCCGGCTATGGACGGATCGTCCCCTATCTGCTCCTGAAGAAACTTATCCAAACCGTCCACATCGCCGGTTTTCCAGAGATTAGCCATTTTTTCAAGCTGTTCGGCAAGTTCTCCCACCTCGTCCATGAATTGATCCAAAATCACATCGTCCAGTTGGTCATCGATCGCAAAGAAGAGGTCCAACTGGTCCTCAAGCTTTTCCAGCTCCAAAATGGGCTTGGCCACCTCGCCGGCCTGATCCAGGAAATGCTTGTCTATACCCAGCTCCGGATCGAAACCCTGGCGCTGGTACTCCCCCATGGCCAGGATCATGGCCACGATACCCGGCTTGAATTTCTGGTACATGGCCATGGGCACTTCGCGCTCGGCCGCGAAAGCCTCCAGGCGGATCATCAGCTCGGGAGACAGACGGTCCTTCAAGGTAGTCTCGCCCGGGAGCATACCTTTCTGCATAATTAGAATCTGTGCCTGCTGCATATTGGCCGGATCGGCCATATTCACTTCGACAGCCAGGGCATCCGAGGCAGTGAAAGCATCTTCGAACGAGGCGGCCAGTGGGAAAAAGTCGGCCTTGCCCACGTGGATCGATCCCACGAGCGTTAGCGTGGCGGTTTCCGACTTGATTTCCCATTGAAAGATTGGCCCGGCGGCGGCCGAAGCCGCCACCAGGACCAGAAACACCAGAACCGTAAATACCCGGATTAAGCGCGCTTGAGGCACTACGAACATCCCGGCACGGCTCTGCGACAAGTGTTTCATCGGGGATTACTCTCCTTCAGGAAACGGTAAAAGTCTCCTTCTGTGGACAGTACCAGACTACTTTCCTTGTCCAGGGTAACCTTGTACGATTCCATGGTCTTGAGGAATTCGTAGAAGGAACGCGTATCCGCCGAACGGTTGTAGGCCTTGGCGTAGATTCTCGTCGCCTCGGCATCGGCCGTACCCTTGATCTCCTGAGCTTTGCGATAGGCCTCGGAGGTGATTTTCAAAAGTTCGCGATCCTTCTCGCCACGGATGCGGAAAGCCTCGCCTTGGCCCTCGCTGCGGAAGCGGTCGGCGATACGCTGACGCTCGGAGACCATCCGCTCGTAGACCTTGCGCTGCACCTCGGCCACGTAGTTGATCCGCTTGAACTCCACGTCCAGGATCTCGATGCCCAAGTCCGAGGTACGGGTCTGGGCATTGGCGAGAATCTCCATCCGGATATCGCCGCGGCCCCGTTTGATCTGTTCCAAAGTGGTCTCGTCATCGGCAACCAATTCACCGACTTCAGCCTCCCGGTTGGAGCTGCGCACAACCTCGACCACGTCATACTTGGCGATGGCGTTGCGAGTCTCGCCGTCCAGAATGTCGTCCAATCGGGTTAGGGCACCGCGTTCGTTGTTCAGCCGCTGGAAAAACAGCAGCGGATCAGTGATGCGCCAGCGCGCGTAGGTGTTCACCCAGATGAAGCGCTTATCACGCGTGGGCAGCTGGTTGGGATCCCCGTCCCACTCCAGGAAGCGCTTCTCGAAGCGATGAACTTTCTGGATTATGGGGATCTTGAAGTTCAGCCCGGGAGTAAGGATCGGATCACCGACCGGCTTGCCGAACTGGGTGATGATGGCCTGCTCGGGTTCCTTGACCACGTACATGCCGTTCAACAGGATCAAGACGAAGATCACTAAAGGGATAAGTGCAAATCGTTTCATGCTACTTACCTCCCTGGGCTGCAGCGCCGTTCAGATTGAGCAGGGGCACCAGGCCCTTCAGCTGGTCATCGACTATTATTTTCTTCTCCACCAGCGGGAGCACCTCGGTCATGGTCTCGAGATACATCCGCGTGCGGGTCACCTCGGGCGACAGCCGGTAGGCGTCGTAGATGGCGTTGAAGAGGGCCGCGTCTCCCTGTGACCGATTGACGCGATCCATCGCGTAACCTTCAGCCTCCTGGACGGTTTGCAGAGCCGCGCCCTGCGCCCTGGGGATCTCACGGTTGTATTCCGACTGGGCCTGGTTGATCAGCTTCTCCTTCTCCTGCTGTGCTTCGTTCACCGCGTTGAAGGAGGGCTTCACCGGGTCGGGCGGATTCACATCCTGCAGCACGACCTGGTCAACCTTGATTCCGGTCTCGTATTTTTCACACAATTCCTGCAGGCCGGTCTGCACTTTGAGAGCGACCTCGGCGCGACCAACGGTCAACACCTCGTTGACGGTGCGGTCGCCCACGATGCGGCGCATCACCGCCTCACTCATGTCGCGGAACGTTTCATTCACGTTACGCACCTGGAAGAGGTACTTGTAGGGATCGACGATGCGGTACTGCACCACCCACTCCACCATGGCGGCGTTCAAGTCGCCGGTCAGCATGTTCGACTCTTCCGCGTAGGGCTTGGTCGCGTACTGGCTCTGAATGCCGGCCCGCACGGTGCGGAAGCCGAACTCCTCCTTGAGCTGACGCTGGATGGGCACCTTCAGCACCTGTTCGATTCCCAGGGGAATCTTGAAGTGGAGGCCGGGGTCCGCGCTGCGCACGAACTCACCGAAACGCAGCACAAGGCCGGTCTCCTCCGGATCGATGGTGTAGAAGCTGGTCATGGCAAAAAGCAGAATCAACACTACTCCAAATATCAGACGCAACTTGGCCACATCGAATTTGGGTAGCTTGATCTCCGGAATTTGCGGGCCCTGACCACTACCGTGTTGCTGGTCATTGCTCATGTTTTTTCCTCTCTTAGGGTTAAGACTGTCTATTCGGGCAAATTCAAAGGTGACATCTTGAATCAGGCCCGGACGCCGGCCCGGACCTGGTTGGAGTTGTTTTGCTGGATTCTACACTGTTTATCTCGCCATGGGAACCATTGGTTCCGACCA